>NZ_JBDZDT010000001.1:0-728251 GCF_040049275.1 Aquabacter albus
GGTCAGACTTCACCTACGACCACGCCCGCGATCTATACACCTGCCCATCCGGGAGGCAGTTGAGGCTTCGCCAGAAGGTCTATCGAACCGAGCGACCGCTTGTCGATGAGAACGGCTTGATGCGCTATCACGCCAGCAAGTTCGATTGCGATGCCTGTTCCCTGAAGCCGCAATGCTGCCCGAACACGCCGGCACGCAAGATCCTGCGATCGATCCATGAAGGCGCCCGTGACATGGCGCGGGACATCGCGGCCACAGAGACATACCTCACCTCGCGCCGACAGCGGAAGAAGGTGGAGATGCTGTTCGCCCACCTGAAGCGCATCTTGAGATTGGACCGGCTGCGCCTGCGAGGTCCAAACGGCGCCCGAGACGAGTTCCACCTGGCTGCCGCTGCTCAGAACCTCAGGAAGCTTGCCAAGCTCCTGCCGAATGCCCCGAGAGTGGCGACGGCTTGAGGGCGAGGCGCACGCCCGACACCAGCGCCAATGTACGGCCCCTCCAGCGACGACTTTTTCAACGACATCCGCCAGGAGCGGTAATGTCCACTGCCCGCTTGGAGGCGGAGCAATGCGTCATCCAGTTCACGCGCCTGGATGTCAATGCTGTGACCTGATTTCCGAACCACCATATTGAGCCTAGAGCGGGCGCGTCGGGTGTCCGGCGCGCCTCCCCGTGGCGTATCGCTAGAACGGAACGGCGAAGCGCGCGCTCAATTCCTGTGCGAGATAATCGTTGCCGATATCCGCCTTGTATTCGGCCCGCAATTCATAGCCCTTCGCGGAGACGAGCTGGAGGCCGGCACCGAGGTTCAGGAGTGTCTGCGGCAGAACGATTTGCGTGACGAAGTTTTCCGGCGGGGCCGAGAGCGAGGTGAGCTGGACATTCATCGCCATGCTGTCCGTGGTGAAATAGGTCATGCCGACGCTGGCATAGGGCCGCAGCCATGTCTGGGGATCGAGATCCAACCGCGCGCCGATCTCGAGGTTCGGGCTGAGCGCGATATTGAACTGGTCGACCGAAGACATCTGCAGGCCCGGCCCGCCCACCCCCTGCTCCGTGCTGCTGGGCATGTAGGTGTACAGGAAGTTCACATCGGCAAAGGGCCGCACATACCAGGTGGGGAAGGCGAACTCGTAGCTCGCGCGGAGCCGGGCGGCTGCCGTCAGAACGCTGGAGGTGCCGCTCGCGGTCCACACGGCGGGACCGACGGTCAAGGTCCGGTCCGTGTCGTAGCTGCCGAAGCCCAGGTGCCCGGAGGCTGCGAACAGCCACGGGCCGATCTGGTGCTTCAGCGCGATGGCCGCGTCCGCGCTGTTGCCTTCGGTGCTGGAGAAGCCGTTGCTGTCGGTGAGCCAGGATTGGGTGAAGCCCGCGGTCGCCCCGACAAACCAGTCGGAGACGACTTCACGCTGCACGCCCACGCGATAGGTGACGCTGCTCCCATTGTAGCCGTCCGCCACGTTTGACGTGGTGCGGTCCACCCAATTGCCGATGATGCGGGCCCAGGCGCAGTTTGTCTCCTCCAGAAGCGTGCCCGTGCCGACGAACATCGGGCAGCTCATCGCCGCGGTCATGGAAACAAGAGTATTACTGGTTTGGTTGGCGCCCACGCTGCTGGATTCCTCCGGCACGAAGCTGTCGACGGCGCTCATATAGCTTTGGGGCGAAGCCGACCGGGCATAATTGCCGAACAAGGTGGCATTATCAGTATCCCTGCCCCCGTTGTTCCAGATCCCCTGGAGATAACTCATGTGGCTCAGCTCGGAGGCAGAGGCGACCATACCGGTCGGGGTCACGAAATTGGCATTCGGGACGATCACCACCGTTGTGCCGCCATTCACAGCCGTCCAGGCGAATGGGCTGCCCGCAGCGGCGTTGGTGACGGAGAAGCCGCCGGTGATGGGCCCGCTGGCATTCAGGACCACGAAGCTGCTGCCCGGCAGAAGGCCGCCCTCCACGTTCGCCTGAAGAACGCCGCCGAGCCGGGCGCCGCCGGTGACGTTCAGCACGTCATTCGTGGGTTTGCCGGACGTGGGCGTGCTCGTTACGTCCACCAGAAAAGTTCCCCCCGCCCCCTGCTGGAACAGGCCCGTGAGGTTGGCCGTGGCGAAGGTGCCGACCCCGCCAATGTCGAAAGTTCCGTTATTTGCGAATGCGCCATTGGCACCGAGATTGACGGTGCCCGTTCCGGCCGTGCGGTAGATGCCGCCCGCCAGGTTGCTGAACTGGTTGAACTCGGTGGAACTCCCAACCGCAAGATTCACGTCGCCGATGACCTTGCCTGCATTTTGGACCAGATCCGTCCCGAAGGAGGAGAGAATGGCTTGGCCGGACAAGGCGGAGACGGTGGAACCGCTGGCGAAGCTTATGGTGTTGCCGCCGGCGCTGAGCGGAGCGCCGCCATCGATGCGGATCGCCGCGCCGCTGCCCGAGCCGCCCGTGAGGGTGCCCGAATGGGAGATAGAAACCACCCCGCCGGTGCGCGTGGGATCAAGGGTTCCGTCCGCCTTCTGAACACCGCTCTGGACGAAGATGCCGTAGGAGTTCGCGCCCAGCGCTTCGATGGCGCCCGCCGTATTGATGGTCACCGCTCCACCCGTGCCCAGGGCATTCTGGCGTCCGGACTGCGCAGACTGGAGCGGGAGAAGCGCTCCATTCATATCGTAGATGGATCCGCCGCCGCCACCGAGGCTCTGGGCGAAAATGCCATGGGCCTGAGCGCCATGCGTCTTGATGTTCAGGAGGGCATCGGAGCCGGTCATCCCCACGGTAATGGCCCCGCCATTGCCGTTCGATCCGCCATCCGACACGAAGCCGCCGTGGATGTCGTAAGGGGCGCTGAAGCCGCCCGCGCCGCCATAGCCCCCGCCGCCGCCAATGGACTGGAGAAATACCGCCGTCGCACCATTGCCTGAGGTGGTGATGCGGCCATTGGGGCCGAAATTCACGGCGACAGTGCCGCCATTGCCGGCCACGCCGCCCGCGCCGCCAATATTCGCGGCGATCGACAGAAGTCCTGAGCCGCCCGTGTCGCCGGCAAAGCCGCCGCCACCGCCGATGCTCTGAGCAAAGATGCCGAATGCGGCGTCCCCAAGGGTCGCGATCGTTCCGCTGTGGTTGACGGTCACACCGCCACCGCTCCCGCCCGCGACGCCGGAGCCGCCGATCCGCAGATTGGCTGAGGGCGACGGCAGGATGGTGGAAGGGGTGTCCTGGGCATTGCCGCTCTTGGTGATGCCGAGGGCCGCAAGAATGGTGAGCGCATCCTGCATCGCCTGCCCCTCCAGGGCAGAGGTTGCGAGCGCATAGGGATCGAAGACATCGGTGAGGCTCATAAAGGCAGCGCCACCACCGCCGCCAACGCTCTGCGCCACCAAGGCGTGCGACTGGTAGCCCTGTGTCCGAATGGTTCCGGAATTGTTGACGGTGACGCTGCCACCGTCGGAGCTGACGCCGCCCCTGCCGCCCAGGGCGACCGTGGCAGACATGGAAATGGTGTTGGCGCTGGAGGCAGAGCCTCCGAGGCCGCCGCCGCCGCCCACACTTTGCGCGAACAGACCGTAGGAACCTCCGCCCTCGGTGAGGATATCGCCAGTATTGCGAGCAATCACCGTGCCGCCGTTTCCGCCCGCCCCGCCGGTGCCGCCGACAGTGAAATCGACGTTGATGTTATTGTTGCCGAGAGCCATGCCGCTGCCGCCGATGCCGCCGCCGCCGCCCACGGATTGGGCGAAGATGCCGTAGGCATTATCTCCGCGCGTGGTGATGGTGCCGTCATTCTGGATGCCGACCGGCCCGCCCGAACCGCCGCCGCCTCCGCTGCCGCCCACGCCAAAAGCGAGCGCCACATTGGGCAGTTTCTGGCTCTCGAAGCCCGCTTCCTTCAATTGATCCTTGATTTGGTCGCCGAGCTGATCCCACAATATATCCAGACTTGCATCGGCCAAATTCTCAAAAAATGATCCATCTGACGTCAAAGTTTTGATAAATCCGAGTATATCTTTGGCGGCAGCAAGCTTCTCTTGCTGCGTGCTATTCTTGTCTAAGAAAGTTGCCTCTGCCTCCTTCTTTTTTGGATCACCGAACAAGCTTGACGCCACTTTGTCTGATTTGAGCAGCTCCCCGGTCAATGCAAATATAAAGTTCAACGGATCATCGCCATATGAGACGGGGGCCTTCACGCTTCCGGTGAAGGAGCCGCCCAGGCCGCCGCCGCCACCGACGCTCTGCGCGATAATGCCGAATGAACCCGAGCGATCCGTCGCGATACCGGCGTTCGCACGGTTGGTGACGGATACCGTACCGCCACTCCCGCCAACGCCACCGGTGCCGCCAATGCTTAGGCTAAAGGCTGCGGTGGCTGAGTTGTTCGTGAGATACCCGCCCCCCACACCGCCGCCGCCGCCAATGCTCTGAGCCAATATGCCCGCAGCGTTCATTCCGTGCGTCAGCAAGGTCTTGGTGTTGTCCACGGTTACGGCGCCGCCCGAACCGCCGCCGCCTGCGTTTCCTCCCACCGTAAGGGTGATCCCAATGGAATCGCCGGTTGGCAAGTTGGACGTGAAATCGTCCATCTGATCATCCCAGCTCGTGCCGGTGGAGGTGGTGGTGCTGGCGCTTCCGGCAGCACCACCGCCCCCGCCGATGCTGAGGGCAACGATGCCCTGGGCAAAGTGGCCGGATGTCTCGATGGAAGAATTGTTTGTGATATTGACGGTGCTGCCCGCGCCTCCGCCGCTGCCATCGCCGCCAATGGCAATGCTGATGTTCATGCTGGGCTGGTAGCTCAAGGTGTTGCTGATGGCCGAGGCCATGCTGCCGGTGCCGCCGCCGCCGCCAACGCTGATCGCCTGAATGCCGGAGGATGCCATGCCGGTGGTGACAATGATGGCATCGTTAACGACTGTGACGGGACCCGCTATTCCGCCAGCCCCTCCTGATCCGCCAACCGCATAGCTGAGGGACGCTCCGGGCGCATCCGGGGGAGATACTGCCATGGCATAGGCGAACGCTGCGCCGCCGGAGCCGCCGCCGCCGCCGACGCTCAAAGCCTGGATGCCATATGATTCAATGCCGGACGTCGTAATGACGGACGTGTTGTCGATGGTGACCGAGCCGCCATTCCCGCCGGCGCCACCCTGGCCGCCTATGGAACTTGCGTAGGCTGCAACAACACCGACCGTATAGGCCCTGGCCGTACCGCCGGTGCCGCCCGAACCGCCAATGCTCTGGGCAAGGATCGCGCTTGCAGCATCTCCCGAGGTGGTGATGGAAGGCGAGATCCCCGACGCGCTGGACGATGACCCCTTGATGGTCACAGTTCCGCCATTCCCGCCGCCGCCGCCGGTGCCCGAGTCGGTGCCCGAGCCCCCCAGTGCGGCACCGATGACGGGGCCACTGGAGTTGGTAAAGAGGCCTATGGAGAAGGCATCTCCGCCCACGCCGCCACCGCCGCCCACGCTCTGGGCCAGCATGCCATAGGCCTCGTCGCCCGTGGTTGAGAGCGCACCCCCATTGGTCATGGAGACGGAGCCGCCGTTACCGCCTGTTCCGCCCGCGCCACCCGAGCTGAAAAAGAGCAGCCCGTTGCCGCCGGCCCCACCGCCGCTGCCGGTCCCGGGGGCGGGCGAAATCGGTATCGGCCCTGACCGATAGGAATCGTCCGCGTTTCCCCCGCCGATGCTCTGGGCAAAAAGCGCGTAGGACGCCTGTCCTTCCGTACGGATTGTGCCTGTATTCACCAAGGTGATGGTGCCGCCGGCACCCGCCGCGCCACCGTCACCGCCGCCGAAGATCCCGGCGCCCC
Organism: Aquabacter albus; assembly: GCF_040049275.1. Classification (NCBI taxonomy): domain Bacteria; kingdom Pseudomonadati; phylum Pseudomonadota; class Alphaproteobacteria; order Hyphomicrobiales; family Xanthobacteraceae; genus Aquabacter; species Aquabacter albus. The sequence goes on from NZ_JBDZDT010000001.1 coordinate 5,810, forward strand.
CCGTTCCGCCGGTGCCGCCGACGGACTGCGCGAAAAGGCCGATGGAATAATCGCCTGTCGTGGAGATCGTCCCCGTATGACTTGCGCCAATGGCCCCCGCCATGCCGCCGGCCCCACCGGGATTGCCGCCCGACATTGGCTCGTTACCGCCGCCCCCTCCCACGCTTTGGAGAATGACCCCAAGGGAGGACGCGCCCGAGGTCTTGATCGACCCGTCGCTCGTGAAGCTCACGGCCCCGCCGGCGCCGCCTTGCGACACATAGTCTCCAGAGCCCTTGGTGGTGCCGCTCATGGTGCCCACGCCGCCGATGGATTGAGCGATCACGCCGGGAGAGCTGTTCCCTGCGGTCGAGACGGTGCTGCCCGTATTCAACGTCACCGAGACCGTCCCGCCGGCGCCGCCCGCATTGGAGAAGATCTGGTCCTGGTTGACACCGTCCTTGCCTGCATCGCCCCCTAGTGACTGGGCCAGGATGCCGGCGAAATTGCTGCCGGCTGCTATCAGCGAAGTGCCAAGGGTCACCGAGACCGTCCCGCCGGCGCCGCCTCCGCCGCCAAGGCCCCCGGGGCCGCCATTGCCGCCATAGGAGTAGACTTTCAGAAGCCCCACGCGAGCCTTGAGGGGATTGTCCGCGCTCGATGCGTCGGGTTGATCGCCCGTGCCCGTGAGACTGCCGGTCTGGAGCAGGGTAAGGTTGCCGCCGCTGCCACCATTTCCGCCAGCTATCAGAGTGGCGAAGCAGCAATTGTCTCCTTTCCCGCCATTGCCGCCGACGGAGCCGATCTCCACTGCGGGGCCCGTGGCCCCGGCGGTATAGGAGGTGGACAGCGTAATCGTCCGGGAAATGCCTGGATTACCGGGACCGGAAGCGAAACTGTCGGTCCACCCCGCGTGGCCGGGCGAGCCATCCGTTGAGATAAGCACCTGGCTGAGGGGATCGGCGCTGGCGGGTTGGCTGATGGAGGACAGGCCAATGAGAAGGGCGCCGGCGTTGATGCCGCCCAGCAGAGCGACGCGACGGGAAAAGCCGAGGATCCGGGAATTCGATAGAGTTTGGAAATTGGACATGGCTGACGCTCCGGCGACGTGCGAGGACGTGCGGGTTCAAAGGTCAGCACCTGGCAAAAGCCCGGTGCGATCGATCCATTCGGGATAGCGTCAGAAGGCCCGCATCATCCTGTGCGAAGGCCTTTTCCAGATGGCGGCATGGCACGCGCCGCGCGCGGAGCCGCCGCCCGAGAAAACGGATCTAATGAACATCGAAGCTTGCCCCCACAACGCTCCGCAGACTTGGCACGGACGGCAGTGAAGAACCCCGACCGATAGCCACGGGCGCAATCCGACCCGTCGATATGTCTAAGGGGAAGAGGCACTATAAATCCAGAATTATGTCGTAGAGTTTTGAATCGAATTGTCACGTATTTTGACAATTGCCTGAAATCGATGGGGAAGCCGAATTCTTGTCGTAAAACCTGCACATCTCGGGCTATGTAATGCCGAGGAAGCGGGGGCTTACTTGGCGATGCGCGGCGCAGCATGTGCGTTCTTGTTTGTTTTGGCGTCGCTATATGTCCTCGCCACCGCGTCAGCCTGTGCTGCGGCTCCTTTAATCATCACAGGTGCGAGCGACCATCAAAGCGCCGATGGACATATGGAGGTTTTGCGAGACGAGGATGGCTCGCTTTCCATCGACGATCTCGCCTCGGGGCGGATGGATGCCCGCTTTTCTCCCTTAGCGGGCGGCTTCAATGGCGGCTTCATCCGGAGCGGCGCCTATTGGATCCGGTTCAGCATCGTACCGGCCGCGCCCCTAGCATACGGCCAGTGGTGGCTTGCCCTGGTGGCGCCTCTGGTGGACCGGCTCGATGTCTATCTGCCCGCACCGGACGGGGCTCCCGGCTATATCCACGAAGAGGGCGGCGCCCTGACCGTGGTTCAGGCGCAACGGGCCCGGATGCAGGCTTATCTGTTCCCGCTCGATTTTTCCGAGCCGCGGGAGCAGACCATCTATGTGCGCCTTGCGGGGGCGCGATCCATCAGCCTCAGCCCCGAAATCTGGCGCACGGCGCCGCTCTATGATTACCTTCTGCGCCTCTCGCTTCTCTATTCGCTCATCTGCGGATTTCTGCTCTTCACGGCCGTGGCCGGCTTCACCTTCGGCGTGACGCTGCGGGAACGAAGCCTTATCGTCTATGGCTTCTACATGTTGGTGACGTCCGTCCTCTTCCTCATCAATGACGGATATCTCTCCCTGCTGAAGCCCTCGATCAGCCCCGAATTCGCGCGGCGGATCATAGGCGTCGCCGCCTTCGGCAGCGTCACGCTGGCAACCTGTGTGGTGGTGGAGGTTTTCTCCACATGGAAAAGATTTCCCCGCCTGCATCTGGTCTGTGTCGTGACCATCGGGCTCGGCATCTGCGCGATCATCGCAAGCGTGGCCGGCTTCTATGGCAATATCGCCCCGGCCCTCTCCGGGTTCGTCCTGCTGCTCACCTTCCTCACCCCCGTCGTGGCCTTCCGCTTCATGCGCGCGAACGAGCCCGCCGGCACCATCTTCTTCGTGGGCTTCTCGGTTTACAGCCTCACCATGCTCATCGCCCAGGGACGCTTCCTCGGACTGCTGCCGGTCACCCCCTTCACCGAATGGGGCTATCAGGCCGTGGCCTGCGTGCATGCCACCAGCATTCTGCTCGGGCTGGCCACGCGGATGCGCACGGCAGAGCAGGCAAAACTGCGATTGCAGGACGAATTGCTGGTGCGCATGCACAGCGAAGGCGTCGCGCTCGAGGCCGCGGTGCGGCAGCGCACGCGTGCCCTGGAGGAGGAGGTGGGGTCGCGTCGCGCCGCGGAGCAGGCGCTGCAGACCATGCTGCGGGAGCAGCGCCACCTGCTCGCCATGGTCAGCCATGAATTCCGCTCCCCGCTCGGCATCATCCGCGCGTCCATCTCCATGATCGGCCTCTATGCAAGGGGGATTGCCGCGCCGATCCATGCCGAGCTTGAGAAGATGGCCCGCGCCGTCGAGCGCCTCGTGAGCTTCATCGATGCCTGTCTCGCCGACGAGCGGCTCGATGACGCGTCGCTGCAAGTCAAACGGATCAGGACCAATATTTCGGAGCTGATCGAGCAAAGGGCAGCCGAACGGGCCGTTACGCGAAGCCGAACCGTGCGGACGGATATCGAACCCGGCATCCATGCGGACATTGACCCTACCCTTGTCGGCATTATCGTGGATAATTTGATCGGCAATGCGCTTAAATACTCAGAAGATGACCTACCTGTTGATGTCGTGGTGAGGGCAGACGAGGCGGCTCATTCCATACTTATAACCGTAGAAGATCGCGGGCTCGGGATCATCGAAGATGAGCAGGCCCTGATCTTTGACAGATACTTCCGCGGCCAACAATCCCTCGCCCGGCCGGGGCTCGGTCTCGGCCTCCATGTGGCGCAACGGATCGCGATCTTGCATGGTGGCCGGATCGAGGTCGCGAGCGTACTGGGAAAAGGCAGCCTGTTCACACTCACGCTTCCGGCTCAAGAGACGGCATCTGCCTGAAACGCCCGCATGACCAAAGATCAGATGACGAACGCTCCCGACAAGATCCGCGTCGTCCTGGTGGAGGACGAGGCCGACCTGCGCGACACGTTGTGCCGATTTCTCCGGGAAGTGGGGATGAACGCCCGAGGGATTGGCTGCGCCAACGATCTCTGGCCGGAGCTGAAGAAGGACCCGGCCGACATCGTCGTGCTGGATGTCAATCTGCCGGGCGAGAGCGGCTTCACCGTGGCAGCGCGGCTCAGGGCGGCGAGCAATATCGGCATCGTCCTTATGACAGCCCGCTCGCCCAAGGAGGATCGGCTGCTCGGCCTGTCCATCGGCGCCGACCATTATCTCGTGAAGCCGGTGGAGCCCGAAGAGCTTGAGCTCCTCATCCGCAACTTGCACAAGCGCCTGATGTCCAGTCTTGCTCCCGTTGCCGAAACGTGGACGTTCAATGCCAAATCCTGGACACTGATCACTCCCACGGCCCAATCCATTCAGGTGTCGAAAGCTGAATTTTCGATCCTGACAAGCCTTATGGAGCGCCCGGGGACCCCTGTTTCGAGAGATCAATTGCGTATCCTGCTCAACGCATCCGACCAGCAGGGCACGGGGCGTAGCGTTGACACCGTCATTTACCGTTTAAGGCGAAGGATTGCCCTTGAATGCCAGGCCAACCTTCCAATTCACACCGCGCGAGGCATTGGATATGTCTTTGTGGCGGATGCTGAGCTTACCAATAAATAAGCTGTGACCGCAGGAGATTAAGCAGTTTTCCTGTTAAGATGTTTTCTTTTCCGCGCCTTAGGCATTTGGGCGCTGGCATAGGCGAATTTCAGCTGGCTATTCCTGCAACCGCTGCCGGGAGTCGGGCGAGGCTCTTTAAGAGGCTTCTAGTTCTGCATCGCTGCTTGGATAGTCATTCCAATTGGCTTTAGCAGCGAGCAAAATCTGCCCATGCTGAGTGAACGAAGGTCCGCTCCTGGCGCGACGGCTGTTGAGGGCCGGCTGGAGATGACCCCGAGCAGGCCTCGGGACCGCGGGCGAGATTTTTTCGCCCGCCTGTCGGGTCAGTGCGGGCTGGCGCGTCCTAGGTGAGCGTACCGCGGAGGAATGCCATGCCACAGATGATCTTCGTGAACCTGCCCGTTACCGACCTCGCCCGATCCGTCGCCTTCTACGAGGCCGTAGGCGCCACCCGGCACCTTCACTTCAGCGATGAGACCGCCACCTGCATGGTTTTCTCCGATGCCATCCACCTGATGCTGATGACCCACGCAAAGTTCGCCGAATTCTGCCCCCGGCCGATCGCGGACGCGCGTGAGGTGATCCAAGTGCTGCTCTGCCTCACTGCGGCGAGCCGCGCGGAGGTGGACGGCAAGGTCGAGGCCGCGGTCTCCGCTGGCGGCAAAGCCGACCCCAGCAAGGTCGACGAGTATGAAATGATGTACGGCCGTAGCTTTGAAGATCCCGACGGCCACTTATGGGGAATCAACTGGATGGACCCCGCCATGATGGGGAGCTCCGAGGCCGAAACCGCCTGAGCCCGCCCCGCGCCATCGCGACGGCCAACCATCCCAGCTCACATACATCGGTGGGGCGCTTCATGCGTGCCGTCTACTGATGCAGTTCGACATCAATCACAGGGGGGTGGATGCGCGCAGCAGCATCGCCGCGGCGCGCATCAGGTGTCACATGAGATGCAGATTGTCCGCCGAGAGATCGGCGACGTGGGTGTTCTCCATCAGGATGCCATAGGTCCAGGGGCGGCCATCGCCGAGATCGATGTAAAGGCCGTCCGGCGTGTCGTCGGCGTGGGCCACGAGATCGCCGAAGGAATGGATGCCGGCCCAATCCTGCGCCGCCTTGGTGAGCCCGATGATGTCGCCGCCGTCGCCGGCCTGGAAATCCACGATGCGGTCGCGGCTGCCGGCTTCCATGTCATAGATGAACGTGTCCGAGCCCTCGCCGCCCACCAGCCAGTCATTGCCTTCTCCGCCCGCGATGACATCACCGCCGGCCCCACCATGCAGGGAATCGTGGCCCCCTCCCCCTTCCACGTGGTCGGCACCCGCCGCACCATTCAGGAAGTCGCGGCTTGAGCTGCCAAGGAGCGTGTCATCATGGGCTGAGCCCTCCACATCCTTGATGCGGATGAGCGTGTCGCCCTGGGCGTCCCCACCCGTCCCCCGGCCGTTGGCCAGATTCACGGTGACGCCGGCGGATGACGTGTCATACGTGGCACGCGTCGGCTCATTCTCGGACCCGGCCGAAGCTTCCAGGATGTCGGCGCCGGCACCGCCCCGCAACAGGTCCCCGCCATTCTGGAAGTCGGAATCCCGGCCCGAATTGCCGCCGGAAATGAGGTGGTCATCGCCCGCCCCGCCGTCGAGCCTGTCATCAAGCGTGGTGCCGATGAGCGTATCGCCGTGGGCCGAGCCGACCACGTTGTGGAAGAAGAACAGCGTGTCGCCTTCCGCATCCCCGCCAAAGCCACGGCCAGACACGAGATCGACCGTCACGCCGGCGGCGGAATGGGCGTAGACCGCCGTGTCGTCATAGGTCCAGGCGAACTCGTTGCCGTACAGGATGTCGGCGCCCATGCCGCCTTCGATCACGTCGTTGCCGTTGCCGCCATGAATCTCGTCGTCCCCGCCCCCGCCCGAGAGGATGTCGTCGCCGAAATTGCCGTAAAGCAGGTCGGAATAATCGCCGGTGCGGAACACGTCGTCGGTGTCCGCGCCGTAGAGGGTGAACTGCTCGATATTCTGGAAATGAGCACCCTCGGTGGTGGTGTCCATGGTCCAGTCGAGCGTGCCGCTGACATTCATCTCCAGGTGGTCCACGCCCGCGCCGCCATCGATGTCGGCCTGATCGTAGACATGGATGGTGTCGTCGCCGCCGCCGGCCTCGATATGGTCGTCGCCAAAGCGGCCATCGATGACATTGTCTGCGTCATTGCCGATGATCACGTCGTGCTGAGCGGTGGCCTCTACATTTTCCACGCTGATATAGCGGTCACCTTCCGCCCCACCGGAGCCGATGCCGGTGAGAAGGTTCACGTTCACGCCCACGCGGGTGAAGAAATAGCTGATGCTGTCGCTCCCGGGGCCACCATCGAGCAGGTCGAAACCCGCTTCGCTGTCAGGGCTGCCGAAGAAGCTCGGCGACAGCATGTCGTCGCCGGCGCCGCCCTCGATATGATCGTCGCCAAGCCCTCCCGACAAGCGGTCGTTGCCATCCTCGCCGAAGAGCCTGTCATTGCCTTCGAGGCCCATGATCTGATCGTCTTCGGGGGTGCCGTTCAGGATGTCGTCGCTGCTGGTTCCGGTGATGGCGGCCATGAATGCCTCCTGTTTTCCATCCCTCAGAGCCAGTCTAGCGACCCGATGGCCGACTTTGACGCTCCGGTATTACCTTCGGCCACCAGATTGCATAACAAATATATGATGCGAATTTTGCTTCAAAATGGAATGTAATTCATAAAAATTACTTTCATTATCCGATCTTTTGCACGATTTAGCAGACTTCGGGGGCTTCAAGCTGGCGCGCGCCGAACCAACTGCCCAGCGCCTCTTCAAGCCCGGAGCGGTCGCGTTCTCCCGCCCAGACCACGTGTCCATCGGGCCGGATCAGTACGGCCGCAGGTGCGGTGACGGCGCCAAGCGCCGGAAGCTCCCACACGCCTTCGCATCTGGCGTCGACCCGTTGCACCCGATCCGCCCACGGCGTGATGTCGAAGCTGCCGGGCTCACCGAAATTGAGCAGCACCGGCCGGGCAGCGTTGAGCAGGGTGAAGACCCGCAGCGGGCCGTTCTCGGTGACCAGATCAAGATCGGGCATGCGACGGCCGCGCAGCGGATGCCCCTCTCCAAGGTCGTAATGAATATCCAGGCCGGACATCATCGCGGCGAACCGCCGGCGCGGCTCTTCCATGCCGAGGAGTTCTGCCATCGTGTCGCGCAGCGCCTTCGTCCGTTCGTCTTCACGGCGAAGGACGATGGACGCCATCGTGTGGCGCAACACACGGGCGCCGATCGGGTGGCGCTCGGCATGGTAGGTGTCGAGGAGACTGTCCTGCGACACCCCCTTCACCACCTGCGCCAGCTTCCATCCCAGGTTGACCGCATCCTGCACGGCGGTCTGGAGACCCTGGCCGCCGTCGGGTGGATGCACGTGCGCGGCATCGCCCGCGATCAGCACACGTCCTTTGCGGTAGGAGGCCGCCTGCCGCGCAGCATCGGTGAACCGGGAAATCCAGGTGGGAGAATGGATCCCGTAATCGGTCCCGTAGACGGTGATGAGCGCCGCGCTGAGATCACCAAGGGTGGGCTCGCCGGCCTGTCCAACGTGCTGCTCGGTCACGAGAATGCCGACCGGCCCGCGATCCGCATAGACGATCTTGCCGTTTCGGATCTCGTATTCCACCCGGCCGAGGGCATGGGTGCCAAGGGCGTCACGGCGGATGCCCCATTCCGGCGGCGTCTCCGCGAGCTCGGCTTCGGCGATCAGGTTGCTGGTGGTGGGTTCTGATCCAGGGAATGCGATGCCGGCGGCCTTGCGGATCAGGCTGCGTCCGCCGTCGCATCCGACGAGATATTGCGCCCGCAGCGAGCGGCCATTGCTCAGCTCGACATCCACGCCGGTGTCGTCCTGCGCGAAGCCTTTCACTTCGATGCCGCGATATATCGGCACCTTGAGTCCATCCACCCAGCCGGCGAGAATCCGCTCGATATGGTTTTGCCGCAGCCCGAGACTGTAGGGATGGCGGGTCGGAAAGCCGCTGAGATCAAACTGGACCCCGGCAAACCCGATGACCTGCACCTTCTGCCCCTCAGCGAGAAATCGATCCGCAATGCCGCGTTGATCGAAGACCTCGAGAGTGCGCGCGTGGAGGCCGCCCGCGCGCGAGCCGGCGAGATCCTGGTTGTGGCGCCGCTCGACGATGGCGACGTCGACGCCCGCCAGCGCCAATTCGCCCGCGAGCATCAACCCTGTCGGCCCCCCGCCCGAGATAATCACGGCACGCTCATCTTGGGAGCGATCGCCTGCGTTCAGACCGTGGGGAGCAGCCATAACCCGTCACCCTGCATCTGCGGAACCGGGTTCGAGAACGCGGCCCCTCGTTTGCTGAGGGCCTGTAATCTGCGCACAAAGAGGCGGCCAGCAACTCTTGATCTCAGTTTGTTTGTCCCCAGATACAGGTTAGCCACAGCACAGCAGCGTCTCCGCGAACGGCGAGTTCCGGTTCCACCGGCGGGCAGAGACGCGCCTCGACCCAATATTGGATCGGCCTGAAAGCGGGCGCTTTGAGTGGCCGTAAGAAGGCGCTTGCGGACATGGCCGCTCTGCCGGTCGGCGTCCGGAACCAGCCTTCTGAAGCGATCCTTATCGGCAGCCTCAGGTCGCGCATCTCACCTCGGATACCCGCGGCTGTATCGGCCGGTGACAAGGTCGGACCGGTGCTCTCCCATTTTTATTTCCGTGCGATGTCGCATTCCCGCAGGCGTGTTCGTCATTAACGAAGCGGCCGGATGGCTGCCCGACGGCTCCAGAACCGTCGATCGGGCCTCCCGACCAGGTTCGACCCTCAGCAGAGAAGGAGCACCTTTAATGTCACTCGCCCGTGTCCAACACGTCTCCGTCTCGCTCGACGGTTTCGCCACCGGCGAAGGTCAGAGCCTCGACGCACCGTTCGGCCACGCCGGCGAGCGGCTGCACGAATGGATGTTTGAGACCCAATGGGGTCGCAGGATGCTTGGCCAGCCCGGCGGCACAGGAGGCATCGATGACGCCTTCCTGCGGCTGTTCCTTCCAGGGATCGGCGCCGAGATCATGGGTGCGGGGAAGTTTGGCTACCCGGGATGGCATGAGGATCCGGAGTGGAAGGGCTGGTGGGGTCCCAACCCGCCGTTCCACACACCGGTCTTCGTTCTCACCCATCACCCGCGTGCGTCGATCGAGATGGAGGGCGGCACGACATTCCACTTCATCGACGCTTCGCCCGCCAAGGCACTCGCGACCGCCCGCGAGGCTGCAAGGGGCCAGGACGTGCGCATCGGTGGGGGGCCCAGCATGGTCCGCGACTTCCTTGCCGCCGGGCTCGTCGACCATATGCACATCGTGGTGGTCCCGATCCTGCTCGGACGGGGCGTGCGCCTCTGGGATGGGCTGGAAGGTCTTGAGAAGGGCTACAAGGTCGAGACCACGTACGCCCCCAGCGGCGTCACGCATGTGACATTCACCCGTTCGGGCCTGTAGCCGCCACGTCGATCCCCCGCCACCGGCGCGTCGCCGCCTTCCGGCGAGAGCAAGGTCTCCGCGACCGCCCACCTCCTAAAGAGACGACGGAAATCATGACTAAAAGCAAATTGCTACGAATGGACAATGTCGGCATCGTGGTGGAATTTCTTGATGATGCCGTCTCTTTTTTCACCGACCTTGGCCTGACGCTTGAGGGGCGAGCCATGATTGAAGGAGAATGGGCCGGACGTGTCACTGGATTAGGAAATCAGCGCGTCGAGATCGCCATGATGGTCACTCCTGACGGCCACAGCCGCCTCGAACTCTCGCGTTTTCTCACCCCGTCTGTCGTCGCCGATCACCGGAACGCCCCGGTGAACGCCTTTGGCTACTTGCGCGCCATGTTCACGGTGAGCGACATCGAAGAAACACTCACCAGACTCCGCAAGCACGGTGCGCAGCTCGCCGGCGAAGTGGTTCAATACGGGGACTCGTACCGGCTCTGCTACATCCGCGGTCCCGAAGGACTTCTCATCGGACTGGCAGAACCACTCGGCAGTAGCTCTTAACGGTTAGACAGGGTCTTCTTCCCGTCCCAGCGAGACGCTCATGCAGTTAAGCCGCGCGATTGTTCACGCCTTCCAGAAGATCCCCGCGCCACTAGCTGTGCTGAGGGTGCGGCTTTCGGCGGTAAGACGGACAAGCCTCACGCAGCATGGTCCCCCCTGCATGGAAACAGCCCAACTAGGGCCGCAATAGGACGTTGATAGATGCGGAATTCCCGGGAGGATGAGCCTGGGATTTCGTTCCTTGGAGGTCACGCGTGCCAATAGCCGCTCCCCACATCGAGGGTATCTACTATGCGGGCACGGAGGCTAGCTTCGACCTGCCGGTGATCAATCTCACCGATCCTCGTTTCTTTGTAGCGGAGGACCCGGCGGCGGCCGCCAAACTATACGAAGCCTTTGCCGCGGCCCAGCGCCGCCCATGGTACGTGCCAGGCTTCGTCATGCGCATGGTGCTGCGCTCCGCGGCAAGGAAATCGCTGCTCCTGAAGGCCATTCTCCAGCCCGAGGGCGGCTTCCTTGATGGCATCAGCACCTATGTGATGAAGCTCGGCCCGGATTTCCTCGTGCTGCCCTTCGACACGCCCATGGACCGCCGCATGGCCTCTTCGCCGCACGTCCCGCTGCTGCGGCTACGCATGCAGCAGACCGCGCAATTCCTAGTGCAAGGGCTGCTGGGCGACCTCATCGCGAGCTCGGCGCCGCTGAGCCTTGTGAACATCGGCGGTGGCCCGGCTTTGGATAGCATCAATGCGGTGCTCTTCCTGCGCCGCGACCATCCCGAACTGGCACAGCGGCCGATCGCCATCCATGTGCTGGACGGCTCGAAAGCCGGGCCCGATTTCGGCATGAATGCACTGGCTGCGCTGCAGGCTGAGGGCGCCCCATTGCACGGGCTGAGTATCACCATGCGCCACGTTACCTATGACTGGAGCCACACGGCCCCGTTGCAGCGGCTCGTGGACGATTTGAACGCCAAGAATGAGATCTTCGCCGCATCGACAAAAGGCGCACTGTTCGAATACGGCAACGATGCCGATGTGATCGCTAATCTGAAGGTGCTCCGGAACGGTGCGCGGCTGGTCACCGGCTCGGTGACGCGGGACGATGCCATCCGCCGCAGCACTGTTGCGGAGACCGGTGTCAAGCTGATGCTGCGTGGGCAGAAAGGTCTCACGCCTCTGGCGGCGGAGGCGGGGTTCGAGATCACCGATAGCGAATCTGTCTATCTCAGCGATCAGGTGCTGCTGCGGCCAGCCCAGGTCGGAGCCCATGCTTGAGGCTTCTCCACGCTCCTCGTCGACGCGGGAAATCTCTCGAGCTTTGAGACGGGCCTGATGTGCCGGCGGATGCGGATCGACTGATTATCGATCGACCAATAGTCGAGGTCGGTGCGGGGATGCCGCGATGGTTTGCGAGCTCTGTGACCGTCAGAAATATCCCCGCGCCCGCGAGATCGTCCAGCAAGGCGACGTGTGCCGCGAGGTCTTGCGGCGCGCCACATGCACCCACTGACAGCCGCCATGCACAGCCCGCTTGCGGTGCGCCGTCCGGCGTGAATGATATCGCGCCTGACCAAAGGAGAGCCGAGACGTGAAAGTTGCGCCGACACCTGCCAATGCAGGGGAGTTTCGGACCGGCCTTTGGAAGTTCGACGGCCGCACATTGGATCTGCCCTGGGGACGTGGGCGCCTGGAGAAGGTCGATCTGGAGATCGGCCTTGCCTTTTATCGGGCTGAGTTCGAAGTCGAGGAAACCTGCGTCATGCAGGCCGACCATGACACCGAGAACCGGCCTCTTGTCGGCAGTTTCATGCATCTTATTGGGCGCTCCTTCCTGCTGACGCCGGACGGTGCCACTCACGAGGTCGGCCAGGGCAAGGCCTTGCTGTTGCGCGTCGCGCAAAACGGCACCCGCTTCCTTCTCCCAGGAGGGCAGGTTGTTCGGCATGTCGGGGTTGCGATCCACCCGGATCGGCTTGCCCAGTGGTACGGCGGCAGCCTGCCAGAGAGCCTCGCCTGCTTTAGCGAAAGCCCGACCAGCGGCGCCTGCGTCAGGCTCTTTTCCATCAGCAATCGACTACGGCGACTGAAGTCGCTCGTATTCACCGGCCTGCGCGACGGCCCGGCCGCGCGCATTGCGCTCGGCGGCATCTGCGCCCAGATCATGGCCGAAGCCCTGGATGCCTGCCATGCCGCAGACGCGGCCGCCAAACTGCAGATGACACCCGGGGAACGCTTCGCCGTCGAAGACGTGATCGCCGCCATCCGCGCCCGGCCGCAGCGGGCTCTGTCGGCGGACGAGGCGGCCGCATCGGCAGGGCTGACGCGTCACCGCCTGCTGCAGGTCTTCACCGCGATAGCGGGACAGTCCTTCGCCGCCTTCCAGCGGAGCGAACGGCTGAACCTGGGTCGTCGTCTCATCGAGGACAAAGGTTTCAACATCCCTCGCGCGGCCGAAGAGGCCGGCTATAACCATGTCACCAACTTCTCCGTCGCGTATCGCCGTCAGTTTGGCGAGACCCCGGGCGATACCCAGCGCCGCGCGGCCAGAAGCGCCTGAACATCGACGCCCCGCGCCGGCAAAACGCATAATTCCCTGCAAAAATCATAGGAAATAATTCTTTCTCGCAAAGGCCTTGCCTTGCATAACTTCCCTAGCGATTTCAACACACCGATCCGGGCACCCAAGGTGACGACAACGCGGCGAATGCCGTGGGCGTGAGGCCGCAGGGCGTGGTTGGAAGTCATGCGAAGGGGAAATCATGCGGCCGGTTGTGACGCGAGCTGATGCGCAGCGTCGAGGAGCGCTGGCTGGGGTTTCCATCCTCGCCCTGGTCCTCGCCGCTGGGACCGTTCAGGCGGACAACCTGCTCATCGGAGCTGGCGGAAACGGCGGGGCTGAAGTTTTCGCTACAGGCGGGGGCGGAGGGGGCGGCGGCATTGGTGGCGGTGGCGGTGGCTCCGGCGGGCAGGTGAGCGGTGGTGGTGGGGGCGTCGGCGGTGGCGGCGGTGGCGGCGGTGGCGCCAATGCCCAAGGAGGAAACGGTGGAAGCGGTGCGCTCGGTGGCTCCGGCGGGCAATTTTCCGCGTTTGCATCGGGAGGCAGCGGTGGCGTGGGCGGGGGTGGTAGCTTTGCCTACTCGGGCGGCGGCGGCGCGATTGGCGGCGCCGGGGGCACGGGCACTCGTTTCGATCTTGGCGGCATCGCCGGTGCCGGCACAGGATCAGGATTGAATGGCGCCGGGCATAACGGCGGTGGTGGCAGTCTTTATGGCGGCGGTGGTGGTGGGGATAGCGGCGGCGGTGGTGGTGGCCGGGTGGCCGATCTCTCCGGTACCGACATTTCCGGCAAGACGCCGGGCACCGGTGCGGTCAGCGTTGGCACCGGCGCAATTATCTCGAACCGGACCTATGATTTCGTGGGCATTGGCGGCGGTGGCGGTGGCGGTGGCTACAACACGGGTGGGCTGGCAGGCTCCAGTGGCAGTCTTACCTTGGACGCCGCCACGTTGACCGTGAACAGGTCGATCTTGGTCGGCGGCGCGGGTGGCGGCGCGGGCGGCTTCGGCAGCGGCGGAGGAGGAGGAACTGGCACTCTGACAATTAACAATGGCAGCACACTTACGGTTTCGGAGACTCTTCTGATTGGCGGCAGCGCCGGCGGCGGCGACTCCGGCGGCGCTGCCACCGGCGGCAACGGCGGTGTCGGCGAGGTTTCGGTAGATACTGCCTCGTCCATCGTCATTGGCAATGGCGGCGGCCTCATCATCGGCGGCGCGAAAGGTCAGGCCGGCGCAAGTACGGCCGGCGGAACGGGAGGTTCCGGCACGTTGAATCTCAGCGGCGCCCTGACATTCGGGAGCGGCGCGACCTTCACGATCAATTCCGGCAGCACCTTCAATCTCGGAAATGCCGTGGCAGGGGGTACCAGCGCGGGCGCAATCACAGGTGTGTCCAGTCTGACCAATAACGGCACCATCAATTTCAATCAGTCGGACGCCAACTACACGTTCTCGATCAATATCATCGGCTCCGGTGAAATGACCAAGTCCGGCACAGGAGTCCTGACCCTGACCGGAACGAACACATTCGTGGGCGGCACCACAATCAATGCCGGCAGGCTGGCTCTTGGTGCAGGTGGTGCGCTTGCCCCGGGCGGGGCCGTGACACTCGCCGGTGCTGGAGCCAATTTTGACATCAGCGCTGCCTCGGGAAACCAAACCATCGGTGACTTGGTTGGCGTTGCCGGCTCCGATGTGACGCTCGGCACGAATACTCTGACGTTCGGCGGCACATCGACCTCGCTGTTTGCAGGCACGATCGGCGGGACGACGGGCGGCATCGTCAAACAAGGAACGGGCACGCAGACGCTGACCGGCGCCAGCGCCTTCACGGGCGCAACCACCATCTCCGCCGGCACGCTGGCTCTGTCGGGCGCGGGCAGCATCGCCTCGTCTTCCGAAGTGATGGTGGACGGGACGCTGGACATTTCCGGCACCACGTCTGGGGCGACCGTTACCAATCTATCCGGCACCTCCGCGAGTGGTGTCGTCGCGCTGGGCGGCCAGACCCTCACCGTGATGCAAAACAGTGGGGCGGGCTTTGCCGGCAGCATCACCGGCAGCGGCATGCTCTTGAAGCAGGGAAGCGAGGTTCTGCATCTCTCCGGCGACAGCAGCGGCTTCAGCGGCTCCACGCAGGTCAATGCCGGCAGCCTCAAAGTCACAGACACACTCGGCACGACGGCGGGCAAGCTGGGGGGCAATGTCAGCGTCGCCTCGGGGGCGACACTGGAGGGCTTCGGCGGCACCATCGGTGGCGCAGTGACGGTGGCGTCGGGCGGCATCCTCAGCCATGTCACCCCGGACGCCGCCGCCGGCGGGCTCACCATAGGCTCGCTCACCCTCGATGCCGGCGCGATCATCAATGTGGGCCTCATGACGCCCACCATTTCCAGCGGCATCTTCACCACCACCGGCACGGCCACGGTCAACGGCACGCTGAACATCACGGACCTGCCGGGCTACGGGGTCGGCGTGTATCGGGTGTTTGCCAGCGGCGGCGTCACCGACAACGGACTGGTCCTCGGTACCCCCCAGATCGGCGGCTTCGTGAACGCCCTTGATGTGAGCGCATCGGCGGTGGACGTCCAGGTGACGGTGCTGAACACCAGCCTGCAATACTGGAGCGCGAATGGCACCACGCGCGGCGGCGGCGGCACCTGGACGTCCGCGAACCTCTGGCTGAACGCCGGGGGCGGCGCCTCGGCCTGGGCGAGCCAGACGGGCGTGTTCGACCGGCCGGCGGGCATCGTGGCGGTGGACGGGACGCGGGGCTTCGGCACGCTGGAGTTCCTCACCTCGGGCTATGAGATCCAGGCAGGGACGGCGGGCGCGCTCGACCTTGGCGCCGGAGGCCGGCTCTGGGCGGAGGGTGACGCCACCACAGCCACGATCTCCGCGCCCATCGTCGGCGCCGGGGCGCTGACCAAGATCGGCGCCGGCACTGTCATCCTCTCTGGCACCAACAGCTACCAGGGCGGCACAGTGCTGCAGGCCGGCACCCTGCGGGTGTCGTCTGACACCAATCTCGGCGTCGCCTCGGGTGGGCTGACCTTCACCGGTGGCACGCTTGCCACCGCGGCGAGCTTCACCACCAACCGCAATGTGACGCTCAACGGCACCGGCACCTTCGATGTGGCTGGCGGCACCACCCTGACAGCGGGCGGCGTGATCTCAGGCGCAGGCGCACTTGTGCAGGCAGGTCCCGGCACGCTGATCCTCACTGGGGCGAACAGCTATGCCGGCGGCACTCTCGTCTCCGGCGGCATGCTGCAGATCGGCAGTGGCGGAACCACGGGGTCGATCCAGGGCGATGTGGTCGTCACCGGCGCCCTGGCCTTCAACCGCTCCGACACTGTGACCTTTGGTGGCCTCATTGCCGGCACCGGCTCCGTGGAGCAAATGGGCCCCGGCACGTTAGTCCTTACCGGCGCTAACAGCTACACCGGCGGGACCACGGTGGCAGCTGGCACGCTGGTGCTCGGCAGCTCGACGGCCGCGGGCACCGGGCGCATTCTCCTGTCCGGCGGCACCACGCTCGGGTTCACGGATGGCATCAGCATCGCCAACGCGCTGATGCCTGGCGGCAACGTCACCTTCGACCTCGCCTCGGGCAGCGCGACGGCTTCCGGATCATTGAGTGGCACCGGCGCCGTGACCTATTCCGGCGCGGGCCTGATCAGCCTGACTGGCGACAGCTCTGTCTTCGCAGGCACCACCAGCGTAGGCGGCATCCTCTCCGTGAATGGCACGCTCGGCGGCAGCATGAATGTGCTCTCGGGCGGCACGCTGAAGGGCAATGGCACAGTTGGCCCGACCACGGTGGTGGCGGGGGGCACCATTGCGCCAGGCAACTCCATCGGCACCCTCACCGTGAACGGCCCCCTCACCTTCTCGACCGGCTCCATCTATACGGTGGAGATCAATCCCGCCGGACAGTCGGACCTGATCAACGTGACCGGCGCGGCGACCCTGAAGGGGGCCACCGTCTCTGTGACCAAGGCGCCGGGCAGCTACCTGCCGGGTACCCGGTACACCATCCTCACCGCCCAGGGCGGCGTGGTCGGCACCTTCGGCGCGTTCAGCCAGGACATGCCATTCATCGACCTCGCCCTCTCCTACGATCCCGGCGACGTCTATCTGAACGTGGCACGCAATCAGGTCTCATTCCCCAACGTGGCGGTGACGCCGAACCAGATTTCGACCGCCGGGGCGGTGGAGGCCCTCGGCCCTAGTAACGCGCTCTACAACGCCGTGGTCTCTCAGACCGGCGTCGCCGGCGCCCAGCAGGCGTTCAACGCCTTCGACGGCGAGGTCTATCCCTCGGCCATGTCGGTGTTCCAGAACGAGAGTCTGATCCTGCGCCGAGCCGTGCTCGATCGGGCAAGGGTGCCGGTGCAGGCTCCGGGCAGGGCTCCGCTGCCCTACGCCGCCAAGGCGCCTGCCGAGCCACTCGCGGCCGGCACCGACGTTCTGGAGGTGCCGGGCACGCCGAATGCCTTCTGGGCGCAGGCGTTTGGCGCCTGGGGCCAGATCGACGGCAACGGCAATGCCGCCACCATCTCGGGCAACACAGCCGGCGTCTTCGTCGGCTATGAGCGCACCTTCGCCGGCACCACGGGCGACTGGCGCCTCGGCTTTGCGGCGGGATACTCCTCCTCCAGCTACCAGGTGGATGCCCGCTCCTCGTTCTCCTCCGACAACGGCCATGTGGCGGTCTATGGCGGGGGCACGTTCGGCCCGCTGGGGCTGCGGCTCGGTGCGGCTTACAGCTGGGCCGACATCAGCGCCAGCCGCAGCGTGGTGTTCCCCGGCTTCTATAATGCCCTCTCCGCCGACACCTCGGCCCGCACTGGTCAAGTGTTCGGCGAGGTGGGCTACGGGCTCTCCTTTGCCCAGGTGGACCTCGAGCCGTTCGCCGGCCTCGCCTACGTGAACGTTGATCTCGACGACTTCGCCGAATGGGGCGGTCCCTCGGCGCTCACCTCGCCGGGGACCAGCCAGGGCGTGACGTACTCCACCCTCGGCGCGCGGATCTCGGTGCCGTTCGCACTCGGCGCGATTCCGACCGCGTTGAAGGGAACGCTGGCCTGGCAGCATGCGTTCGACGACACCACGCCCGAGGCGCTGTTCGCGTTCAGGCCGGGAGCCCAGCCGTTCATGGTTTCGGGGGTGCCGATCGCCACCGACGCTGCCCTGGTGGAGGCCGGGCTCGACATGGCGTTCACCGCCAACATCTCGCTGTCGCTGTTCTATGCCGGACAGCTCACCGAGACCGACACCAACAACATGCTCAAGGGGAACTTCACCCTCAGGTTCTGAGGAAAGCGATAGGCCCTCTCACCTCCGCCCTTCTCATTGTGAATACGGTTATCGCGAAAGGCGCCGGAAGTCGGCATGGCCGCGCCCCGGCGCCAGTTGCAGATCGAAGCCGAGTATCTGCAGCAAGGGGTATGAGCGGGACTGCATGGCGGCGCCTGCGAGCGGATCACGCGCAACCGAGGTGGCTATGCCCGGGGGGCGCCACTCTGCACATTTCCCAGAGACCTGTTGGCTTGGGTAGGCTCGCAGAGAGCTGGGAAATGCCGCTGAACCAGCACAACTAGCGCTTCAAGCATCGCCCGATAGTCTCTGGTGTCTACTTGCGCGCCGTGGGGGGCGTATCACCGAGCCAGCGCATGAACTCGCCCACATGCTGCGCCCAAAGGTCCGGGCGCGTCATGGTCAGGTGGCCGGGCGATGTCGCCGTTCCCGCCTGGACGACGTACCGGCCCTGCTTGAGCTTCGGCATGGCGTTCTGGAGGATGTGAAGCTCGTCGGGATTGAAAGCGTCGTCGGAAAAATTGAGCGCAAAGAGCTTCGCCTTGATTGAAGACAGCCCGGGCCCGGGATCGTAGTCGAAGGACGACTTGATCGAATAGAGGACATCGTTCGTGTCGGTCTGCGCGACCTGCTTGCGGGTGGCGTCGAGGAACCTGTCCGCGGCCGCATTGTCGGGAATGGTCTCCTGCAAGTGTGAAACGCTGTCGATCATCATCCGCAGCACGCCATAGCTCTGGAGCCAGCCGCGCGGCGGCTGGGTGTAGTCTCCGTTCTTCCACTCTGGATCGGAGCGGATCGCGTCAACCACCAGGCGCCGCCACAAGAGGTTACGGCCCGAGACCTTGATCGGCAGTGAGACCACCGGCATCACGCCGTCCATCATGTCGGGATAGGCCTCGGCCCACTGCCAGGCATTCATGCCGCCCATGGACATGCCGAGGATGGCATGCAGATGCTTGATGCCCAGCGTCTCGGTGATGAGCTTGTGCTGCAGGTCGACGATGTCGCCGTAGCCGTAATTGGGGAACTTTGCCTTCAGGCCGTCGCTCGGCTTGCTCGACTGCCCATGGCCCACGCTGTCCGCGAAGATCAGGTAGTAGCGGCTCGCATCGAGCGGGCGGCCGGGATCAAAAAGTGCCTTCGTATAGGTCGGGTTCAGGAGGACGCGGCTGTCCGCGCCGGTCCAATGCAGAACGAGGACGGCATTGTCGATCTCGCCCTGGGCATTGCGGTGCGGCGTGCCGAGGGTGGCATAGTGGATCTTCACGCGCGGCAGCGTTTCCTCACTGCGGAACTTGTAGTTCTCGAACGAGGCATCGGCCTGCACGGCCGCCGCATTCGCCTGTCGGTCCCAGGGTGAAGTCGACTCGCTGGCGGCGGCCGGTGGCGGTGAGTTCGATTGAGCAAATCCTGGGCCTGAAAGCACAGTTCCGGAAAGCAGGACGCCGACCAGCACGCGGATTGCCGTGCGAGCACGTTGAGACTTCATGACGTTTTCCTTGGACCGATGGGGACGGCAACCCAATCCACGCGGGTTGCTCATCGATCTTATAACTCTTATCATAAGAGTTATAAAGGTTGAGCCCCTCACAAGATCGTGGCCCTTGGAGAGGGCCCGGACTGGTGTTACGGGCGCTCAGGCGTAGTGGCGCGGGCGGAGTACATGCGGTCCAAGGGCTTTGAAGGAATGACGTGCTCGATGGCGAGCGTCATGGGCGCACTCGGCGACCGATGGGGGGCGCTGATCGTGCGTGACCTCTATCTCGGGCTCACGCGCTACGACGATCTGCAGCGCTCGACCAGCGTGACCAATGCCACGCTGTCCGACCGGCTCAAGGCGCTGGAACAGAACGGATTGATTGAACGACGCCGGTATCAGTCCCGCCCTGATCGGTACGAGTATGTGCTTACGGAGAAGGGCCGGGATATCGGGCTCGTGTTGCTGGCAATGGTGCAGGTTGGCGACAAATGGAACCTCAACGACCTCGATGGTCCGCCACTCCGTTTTTTCGATGCCCGCTCCGGGCATCGCGTCCAACTGGCACTTGTCGATGCCCAAACCGGCAAGCCGATCGATCCCGCGCATATATCGGTCGAGGCAGGGCCGGGAGCGGACGATCTCACGAAATGGCGCGTTGCCCGGCGTGCAATATCCAATCCCGGAACGCTGCGATCTTAGGGTGATTTTGCTTGTTGTCCGGGCAGACGAGATAATCCGCGAAATCCTCTATTCGCGCCGGCGCATCACCACGCGCCGCTGGTCATTTTAGCGCCAAGAGCAAGCATTGGGTGTTTGCCCGAAACCGGACATTGCCAGCTCGACCAGATCCGAGCCGTTGGCGCTATTTGCAGAGTTTGATGTATCGCCAGGAGGGGACCGGCGGTCAGGGACGCTCATCATCAGAAGGCCAAAGCCATCGCCTGGCAGGTGGTCGCGCCGTATTCATGCCCCATTCACCCCATAGCGCGCCATTCAACTCAAGCGAGCATTCTGTCTATTGGCGTAAATTACATATCCTCGACCAAATATATCATTTCAAATTTCATTCAATTAAATACCGAAATCTAAACTATATAAGAGTCGTATTTACTTTAAGGAATTTCATCACCACTATATCCTTCGCGTTACGAAACGGGGAGGAGACATGCCGATCGCCACCGCCGATGCTCCAAGGCTCGATGGCATCCGATGCCTGATCATGGGAGGCGGCGGTTTTCTCGGAGTCCACCTGGCCAATGCCCTGGCCCGCCAAGGCGCGGTGGTCCGGGCCTTCGGGCGCGCGCCGGCCGATCCGCTGGAGCTGGACGGGCGGGTGCATTGGAACAGCGGGCGTTTCGAGGACCCTGAAGCGACCACCGAGGCGGTGCGGGGGCAGGAGATCGTCTTCCATCTCCTGTCCAGTTCCGTTCCGGGAAGTCCCGGTCAGATCCCGGCCTTCGATCTCGAGACGAACGTCCTCGGCACGTTGCGCTTCCTGGATATCTGCAATGCCGCCGCCGTCCGGAGGATCGTTTTCGCCTCGTCCGGCGGCACCGTCTATGGGCCGGCCGACACATATCCGATCTCGGAAACCGCGCCCACCCATCCCATATCGGCCTATGGCGTCGGCAAGCTTGCGATCGAAAAGTATCTCGGCCTGTACCACCACCTCTACGGGCTCGAATATATCGCCTTGCGCATCGCCAACGCATACGGCCCGCTGCAATCCATCCTGAAGCGCCAAGGCGTGGTTGCGGCGATGCTGGATCACGCGCTTGCCGGCAAGCCGCTCAAAATCTGGGGCACCGGCGAGGTGGTGCGCGACTTCGTTCATATCGACGACGTCGTCTCGGCCTTTCTCTGGGCCGCGACCTATGGCGGCCCGCACCGCGTCATGAATGTCGGATCGGGGACGGGGCTCAGCATCAACCAGGTGGCGAACGATATCGAGGCCATCACCGGCACCGCCAAATTGTCGAGGAACTATCACGCCGGCCGGACGGCGGACGTACCCATCAACATCCTCGACATCTCGCTGATCACCCGGGAAACGCCCTGGCGCCCCCGGCGCACCTGGCTCGATGGCCTGCACACCACGGCCCAGTGGATGGCCGCGAAAAGGCGCGCCCCACTTTCCGATCATGCACGGGGCCGGAGCCCGGCGTGAGCACCATGGCGGAGAGGGACGTGCGAGCGGTCATCCTCGTGCCCGCCTATGGCCAGCCTTGGCTGACCGCCGAGACGCTCCATACGGCATTGGCCCAGGTCACCGACTTCGACTACGCCATCGTCGTCGTCAATGACGGATGCCCTCATCCCGAGACGGACGAGGTCTGCCAGACATTTGCGACGATCCATCCCGAGCGGATCTTCTATCTGCACAAGCGCAACGGCGGCTTGAGCGCCGCCCGCAATACCGGAATCGAGTTTGCACTGATCGCTTTCCCGGATCTTGAAGCCGTCTACTTCCTCGATTGCGACAACCGCATTGGCCCCCATCTGGTGCAGCGGCTTCTGACGGCGTTACGCAATGCAGACGCAACTGTCGGCTGGGCCTATCCGGACGTCGATAAATTCGGGTTCGCCGAGTTCGCCGATACTTCGGGGCCCTATTCGCCGCTGGAGCACCTGTTCCACAATTTCTGCGAAGCCGGGAGCATGGTTTCGCGGCGCATGCTCGACGCCTCGATCCGGTTCGACACCGAGATGCGCCAGGGTGTCGAGGATTGGGAGTTCTGGCTGCACGGCCTGGAGCGGGGCTTTCGCGGTGTCCACGTCGCCGACGCGGGCTTTGCCTATCGCCGCCGCGGTGAGAGCATGCTGGTTGCGGCCCAGCGGGATTTCG
This sequence comes from Aquabacter albus, assembly GCF_040049275.1. Classification (NCBI taxonomy): domain Bacteria; kingdom Pseudomonadati; phylum Pseudomonadota; class Alphaproteobacteria; order Hyphomicrobiales; family Xanthobacteraceae; genus Aquabacter; species Aquabacter albus. The sequence continues at coordinate 28,371 of NZ_JBDZDT010000001.1, forward strand.
TCCCCATCCTCCGCTATATCCGCAACCGCCATCCCCGTTTGTTCAATGTTCGCAACGTCGTGGCGCTCGAAACCGAGGCGCGGTCACGTTATGCGGTTTATCACCCGGACACGGGGATGGTTCGGTGTTTCACCGAGATCAGTCATGTCGAGACCCTGACGCGCGAGGAATATATCCGCCGCCTGCTGCGGGCGCAGCTGCGCCCGTCCTACGGTGACTGCCCCGGCCAGCTCATCATCATGAGCAGTTCGGTCTTCGAAACGCTCGCCATGCAGTCCTTGCTGGCGGGCGTTTTGTGGACGCTGGAGTGCGGGCTCGCCCGATCGACCTTCGTCGCCTGTTCAATTCGCAATGCATTGCGCGATGATCGCCTTCTCGCCTGGACCGACGGCACGATCGTCCAGGAGCAGGCGGACAAATTCCGGCTGTCATCCCAAGAGATTCATATTCTGGCGGTGGAGGCATCCTTCGTTGCCGAGCATGCATCGCTTCAAGGGCTCGAACTGACGGCTTTGCCCAGGCAGCATGGCAAGCCTCAACATGCCATCGAGCTCGATCTCGCCGTGAGGGGAATGCAGGCGGAGCTCAATCCGATCGATGCGGATTTTGCGCGCCTGTGCCGGGATATGGCCGCCACCGAAGAGGGAGACAACCCAGCCAGTTGGCAGGCAGTGGTGCCGGGCAAGTACCGGCTTCAGGCGGCGCTGCCGCGCGATGCCTATCCGGAACTCTTCGATCTGATGTCGGTGTTCGCCTGCCCGTCGTCCGATGCAAGCCCCTGTGCCGCCTTGGTGCTTGCATCGCCGGCGCCCGAGAGCGTGGCGACCGCGGCAAGGCTGGCGCTGACCCTCAACGAAGAGGGATGGGACGTTCATCTCGTGACATTCGAGACGGATCTCGCGCTGCCCCCGGACCACGCCAAATGCTTTTCGCAGATCATTGCCCTGCCCCTGCCGACGCTGCTGTCCCGTGCCCAGACACGATCCTATGAGGGGACGCGGATGCCCTGTTTCCAGCCGAGGGACACGCTTGATGCCGTCTCCACCTTGGCCGGCTATCACCGCGCCGTGTCGGTGGACGGCGGAGCGTCGCACACATTGATGGGCGCGCTGCGTCGCCTGAAAGTGGAGACCTGGGCGCTGCTGGGTTTCTGCGAGCAGGATCAGGCCGCGAGCCAGGTGGTGAACGCATGTGCGGCCTTCGAGCAGGCCTACACGCATATTGTCGTCAAAGACGCCGGAATCCTGCCTCTGTCCCGCGCCTTCGGCATGCCCCAGGCAAAGATGCGCCATTGGCCCGACCAGAACACTGATCTCGATTTTGAAGACTGCGAGCTCAGGCCGCTTTTTGCAGGCGCATCGGCTCCGAAGATGAAGCAGGCCGTCTGATGATCATTCAAACGACCAAGAATTTGTTTTCGACGCTCTACTCCGCCGATCCCAAGGTCATAGCATTGGGCGCTTCTGAGGCGCCGGATGTGGCCGCAAAGCCATCTGAGGCCATTCGCTGGTACGGCTGCGAGCTGGTTAAATCCGACCAGTATGTCCTGACCGAATGCGGACGCGGCGCAAATCCGTTGCCGTCAGCCCTTCGCACCCTGGAGGTGCCACCGACGAATGTATGGGCGCTGTGGGCTCCCGATCCCGTCAAGGAACGGCTTTTGCGCGGATTGCAAACCTGGTGGACAAGGACAGGCGGCGCGCAGACGCCTGTCCCCATCATCGTAGGAAGCAGGGCTGGTCTCGATGCAGCCCTCCTCGCGCGCTCTTTAAGTGAAACGCGCAGAATGCAGCACAGCAACCAGCTCTTGATGCGTGATCTCGCGGCATTGCGGGAGAGCTGGACCCATCATGTGCGCATCCCGCCGGAAATAGAGGACCTGATCGCCACGCTCCGCATCGGGCGGCCGCACCTGATCTTCAACAGCCCTCTTCCCAATGATGATGTCGAAGTCCCCCGTTCGATGGAGCAATGCCTGACGCAGCGGCTGCCCACCTCCGCGCGGGGATGGCTCGGGGTCGATCTGCATGTCGCCGATCCTGGGGAGGGCGCCGGTACACTGCATGCGCAGGTCGAGGCCGCCGATATGGGGAGGGTCTTGGCGCAGTGGCGCGTTCCCTTTGATCTCCTCCGCCGCGGCTGGCTGCCTCTGCGGCTCCCCAACGCCGCGTCACAGACGTCCCGTTCCCTAATGCTCAAGGTCTGGGCCAGCGACGGTGAAGCGGCCCCTCGCCTTTCGAGCGCGCCAACGGGTCTCTTGCATGAATATCGGTTTGACCCTCAAGGCCCGGCTCAGCCGGATGATCGCGACGCCGCGGCCAACATGCTTGCGATCAAGCTGTGGGGCGGATTGCCGGGCGTTCGTTATTTCGCATCCGGAGACGATGGCACATCTCTGCATGAGGCCGGGGCGATCGTCCCCGTCCCTGACCGGGTCGTTGCCAAGGTGCGTCTGACCAGGGAGCAGTCCGCAGCTTACCCGGTGTTCGGATATATGGAGGCAGGAAAGGTCCTCCTGCGCCCTCTCAAGACGGCTTCATCCGCGGCGGTCATCAGATTGCCGTCTGCGCCCGGCCTGATCGAGGTTTCGTGCGATGTCGTGATCGACGACAAACGCTGCCAGACGCGACGCCTCGGTGCCCGGCTGGTTGTCACGCCGTGCGAGATCGGTCCGGACGACGCGGAAGCCGGCCGGAATGTTCTTGCAGCAACGGAATGGACGGAACTGAGCGAGCCGCTTGTCCCCTCGCGATTGGTTGCGCGGCTGCCGATTGCTCACAACAGCCCGGTCGCCCTCCATCTCTTCACGCGCCTGCCGGAGCCGGGTCCGATCCCGCCGCACGGGCGCGTGGTATTCGGCCGATTTGAAGTGGAGCTTCATGCTCCATCAGCCTGGGACATGACAGCCGTCCTGCCTGTCGGGGATGATCGAACCGATCCACTGTCAGGTTAGGGCGGCCCTGACGGTGTGGAACTCACCGCAAAGCTTGGTGGTGTGAGCGCGCCTCCACGCCAACTTAAGCCTTTCGCTTCGCAGCCAGTGTTTCAGAAGGTGTCTCCCCAAAGCGCTCCTTATACTTCTGGGAGAAATCTCCGAGATGGCCGAAATACCGACTGGCGATCTGATGGATGCTTGTGCCCGGCGGGGCTGACAAAAGCTGGGACCGAACGGCGTCCAAGCGCCTCTCGCTCACCCACTGCATTGGGGAACACTCAAACCGCTCCCGGAAGGCATATTGCAGCGCTCTTGGAGACAGGCCGCTGGCGGCTTCAAGCATCGTCAGGGTGATTTTTGTGTCGAGATTGGCGAGGATGTAATCGCATGTGTCGTCCAGGCGCGGGCGCCGGGTCGTCCGCTTCGAAGGCTGCGATACGAAGGCTTCGGGCTTGAGCAGCATGACGATAGTGCGGCTGATGGCATCGTCGAGGCCGCTGCGATCGAGGATTTCAGGCTCAGGAATGCAGTGTTCGACCGCGGCGAATAGGCGGCGGAGAATCATATCGAACCGCGTCCGGCCCACGGCGAGCTGCAAGGAGCGGGGCGTGGCCAGATCAAGCACCGGCCCTTGGGTCTCGATGCCGAGCATGTGCCGAGCCAAGGGCTGAAGGGCCTCTTCGACGATATTGATTCCGGCCACCGACCGGCAGGTGGAGTAGCCAACCGTATCAATGCAGGGAAGGAATGCGCCGATCCTGTCGGCGCTCCAGCCGACCTGACGCTTGTCCTGCCAGCTTTCACCCTTTCCGACGAAGGGCAGAAGCAGGATGCACGCGTTGAGGTTGGACGCGCGATATTCCACTGCAGAGCAGCTGTTGGCCGCAAGCCAAAGGCTGCCGACCTTCATCATGGAGGACAGGCTGCGGAACGGCTCCTTCGGGTGCTGGGGGCGATATTCCATGCGCGCGGTCCCTGCAGCGGAAAAGCGCTCAGACATGATGTCTGCATTCGTCTCCTCCCAAGCGGCGGCAGGCGCAAATGCTAATGGCGGCAATATGACTTTAGCGCGCATGAACTATCCCCCCGGATGCACTGCGATTTCATGAGAATGTTAAGTCGAATGCGTCTGTGCCCTCATTCAGGGCGAATAAAATGGGAATGTCTCACAAGGCTGCAGCTCTATACTCGGTTGTGCTCACTAGGCTTATCAGCATTTCCGATAAGTGGACGAATTCTCCCGGCAGCGAAAGATGCGAGGGTGCTGGAATGGAAGTTCCCTCTCCGGCGCCCGCCCGCAATTGGCGACGGCAGGGCTGAATCGATGAATTCGCCGCGGCCTCAGACCCGTTGAAACTTTCAGAGCTAAGTTGGAACGCCCGCCGCCTTGCCCAAGCGGGTGTAACCTTTTGGCAACGTTTGATCCGTTTTTGCCCAAGACTTCGCACCCGCGATAGCCGCTGCGCAATTCCGATCACGCCCGCAGACCTCATCCCTTAGCGTTGCACCTGTCACGCCTCTTCCAGCCTGCCTCGTGGCCGGCCGGAAGAGGATCAGATGAAGGAAGCGCCGCGCGGCGCTCAACGCAATCGGGATTGGGCCGTGACACGCGCTGACCAGCGAACCTGCCTTGAAATCATAGAACCGGGCATGCCGCCGCCACGCGTCAGCGCCGAAGACGTGCGCCGCTCGGAAAAACCAATGACAAGCGCGATCGTGGCCCTCCCGGAATTGCCTTCGCAAACGCGCGGCCGCTGGTCGGCGGCAGACGGGACGACCTGACGGTGGTTGGAAAATAGGGCCGAGATTCACGATCCCTTCGCGGTCTCGATCTCGGCAAGGATTCAGCTCGTTGCGCCGAAGTGCTTCGGGATCAAGGTGTCGGGGGATTTTATGTTGGCGTTTGATTCTTTGCAGCAAAACCGTCTTTCCTTCGGCGCGCCCCACGCGCGGCGCGGCCTGAAGGCCCTGCTGCTCGGCTCCGTTGCGATCGCATTTTTATGCGCACACACGGCTTTACCCGCCTTGGCGGCCGACGGTGACGGCGGTGCCTATGGCACAAAGACGGGTGGATTTTCCAATTCTGGAAACGGCGGCGGCGGCGCTGGCGTCGGCGGCACTGGCACCGGCAATGGCGGCAACGCAACGCCTTCCGGCGGGGGTGCCGGCGGCGTCAGCGGCAACGGCTCAGGCAGCGCGGATGGCGGCACCAGTAGTGCCGGGGGGGCTGGCGGCACCGGCGGCGGCATCACCGGCGGCAACGGTGCCGGTGTGGGCATCGCCAGCGGCAGCTCCGGCACCGGCAATGGCAACGGCGGCGGCGGCGGCACGACCCTCGGCAGCGGTGGTGGCGGCGGCGGCGCCAGCAGCGGCGGCAACGGCGGCAGTGGCGGCGGCAGCGGTGGCGGCAGCGGCGGTACGGGCGGGGCCACCGGCGCCGGCGGTGGTGGTAGCGGTGGTACGGGTGGCGGTGGCGGCGGCGGCGGTGGCTCCGGCGCCGGCGGCGGCGGCGGCTTCGCCGGTTTTTATGGCACTGCGTCTACCTTCAGCGCCGCCACGATATACCAAGGCAGTGGCGGCGGTGGCGGCGGTGGTTTCGGGGGCGGCGGCGGTGGCGGCGCCGGCGCGGTGGTCTCGACAGGGGCCCTCACCGGCGCGACCCTTTCAGCGAACATAACAGGTGGGAGTGGCGGCGGCGGCGGTGGGGCCGTCGGCGCCGGCAACGGTGGCAACGGCGGTACCGGCCTGCTATTGCAGACCTTACAGGCCTCTGACCTCACCATCGCCACGACCGTCAAGGGCGGCAACGGCGGCAACGGTGGCAACGGCACCGCCGGCGGCGCCGGTGGCAATGGCGCCCGTGGCATGGCCGTCGAAAGTAATACAGCAACTGTCACCCTCACCATCAGCGGCAGCGTGAGCGGCGGCAATGGCGGGGCCGGCGGAACCGGCTCATCCTCCAATGGTCGGGTGGGCGCGGGCGGCCGGGGCATCGAGGGGCAGAACCTCGCAATCACTATCGGTTCCACCGGCACGGTGAGCGGCGGCACCACTACGAGCGGCTTGCAGGCGGAGGCCCTCGGTTTCACTGGCGGCTCGAACAGCCTGATCGTCCAGGGCGGCGCGACCCTTGGCGGCGGCATCGTGGTCTCGAACACCGCATCGCTCGATTTTAATCAGGGCACCGATATCTCCCTGACGAATGTCGTTAGCGGCGCGGGCTCCATCTCCAAATCGGGTGTCGGCAAGCTGACGCTTACAAGCGCCAACCCCTACTTTGGGAGCGTAACCGTCAATGCCGGCACGCTGGCACTTTCCGGCAGCGGCAGCATCGCGAGCGCCAGTGCAGTGACCGTGAACGGCACGCTGGACATTTCCGGCACCACCTCCGGTACCTCGATCAATAACCTGTCCGGCGCCACGGCGGCGGGCGTGATCGCGCTCGGGCCTCAGACGCTGAGCGTCTCGCAAAGCCAAGATCTCACCTACGCGGGCGGGCTCTCGGGCAGCGGCAGCTTGGTCAAGCTGGCGGTTGGTGTCCTGATCCTTGCCGGCGACAGCAGCGGCTTTACAGGCACCACGACGATTCAGCAGGGCGCGATCTGGGTCGGTGACGCGACGGCCGGGAGCAGCGCCATCCTGGGTGGGCCCGTGTCCGTCGCCTCGGGCGGGCTGCTCGTGGGCGGGAACGGGACGGTGACGGGAGCGGTCACGGTGGAAGCCGGCGGCCGGATGACCGGCGGACAGGAGGGCCACAGGCTCACCATGGATTCGCTGGTGCTGAACGACGGCGCCATCACCAACGTGCTTCTTTCGACGGCCACCACCGCCAGCAGCGTCTTCACCATCACGGGCGCGCTGACCGTGGCCGGTACGCTCAACGTCAATGTCAGCTCCGGAGCGGGCGTCTACCGGGTGTTCCAGAGCGGAGCCGATTTGACGAACAATGGGCTCGCCCTGGGCCAGTTCCAGGCGGCGGACACCAGCCTGAGCGGCACCCTCGATGTGGGCACGAACTTCGTGGACGTGCAGGTGACGGGTGGCGGCGGGGGCGGCGGCGGGGGCACCCTGCAATATTGGAGCGCCGACGGGAGCACCCGGGGCGGCAGCGGAAGCTGGACCGCCAGCAATCCATGGCTCGACACCGCGGGTGCCACGGCCCCGTTCTCAGGGGGAACCGGGATCTTCTCCGGCACCGCCGGCACGGTGAGTGTGGAGGGGACGCAGGCATTCGGCACCCTGGAATTCCTCACCTCGGGCTATGTGGTGCAGGCGGGGGCCAACGGCGCGCTGAACCTCGGCGCCGGCGGGCGGCTGTGGGCGGAAGGGGCGGACACCACCGCCACCGTCTCGGCTCCCCTCGTCGGCGCGGGCGCCCTCACCAAGGTGGGTGCGGGCACCATCATCCTCTCGGGGACGAACACCTATCAGGGGGGCACGGTCATCAACGCCGGGACACTGCAGGTGTCCTCGGATGCCAATCTGGGCGCGGCGTCCGGAGGGCTGACGTTCAATGGCGGCACGCTTTCGACCACGGCAAGCTTCACCAGCGCTCGGAACGTCACGCTCAACCCGACATTCATCACATCAACCAGCTGCGACATCCCCGGAAACGGCACGTTCAACGTGGCGGGCGCAACCGCGCTCACCTTGTCGGGCACCATCTCGGGCGCGGGCGGGCTCCTCAAAGATGGCGCGGGCCTGCTGATCCTCACCGGTACCAACACCTATACCGGCGGCACCGCCATCAACGCCGGCACGCTGCAGATCGGCAATGGCGGCACCACCGGGTCCATCGTCGGCGACGTGGTCAACAACACTGCTTTGGTGTTCAACCGCTCCGACACCTACACCTTCCCCGGCACCATCTCCGGCTCCGGCACGGTGGCCTTCATCGGCGGCGGCACCGTGCTGTTCTCAACGCCCGGCGCCTATTCCGGCCCGATCACAGTGGCGGATGCCACCGTGACGCTCCAGCAGGGCTCCACCACCGGCTCGACCTTCACGGTGGGCAATGGCGGCGTGATCGGCGGCAATGGCACCATCGGCGGACTGATCGTGAACAATGGCGGCACCGCCGCCCCCGGCAACTCGCCCGGCACCATCTCGGTGAACGGCACCGTCGCCTTCAATGCCGGCTCCATATACCGCGTGGACGTGACGCCGGACGGCCAGCACGACCTCATCACCGCCACCGGGGCGGTGACCATCGCCAACGGCGCGGTTGTGCAGGTGGTCGCCCAGCCGGGCGTCTACGCCCCCAACACCACCTATGCCATCCTCACCACCACCGGTTCGGTGACAGGCACGTTCGGGTCGGTGACCAGCGACTACGCCTTCCTCACGCCCTCCCTGAGCTATGACGCCCGGGACGTGTACCTGACGCTGGCCTACAACAATGTCAGCTTCGTTTCCTTTGCCCAGACGCCAAACCAGGCGGCCACCGCCGTGGCGGCGCAGGGGCTAGGGTTCGGCAACGGAGTGTTCGACGCCGTCCTCGAGCTTCCGGCCAGTGCGGTTCCCACCGGGCTCAACCAGCTTTCGGGCGAGGTCTATCCTTCGGTCGACAGCGTGATCCAGCAGCAGTCGGTCTATGTGCGCGAGGCGGTGGGAGCGCGGCTGCGCGCATCCGTGAGCGCGCCGGGCATCCAGCCGCTTGCCTATGCCACCAAGGCCGCGGCGCCGATGACGGCACAGCTCGGAGAAGGGCTCACGCCCACCTTGTGGGCACAAGGCTATGGCGGCTGGGGCAGCACCTTCGGCAACGCCAATGCGGCCACCATCTCCAACACGCTGGGTGGCTTCCTCATCGGCGCCGACGTAGCACTCGCCCCCAATGCCCGGGCGGGCGTGTTCGGCGGCTACAGCCAGTCGCAGTTCGACGTGAACGCCCGCGCCTCCACCGGCTCCATGGACAATTACGACCTTGGCGCTTACGTCGGCGCGCAGTTCGGCGCCGTCGCGCTGCGCGGCGGGCTTGCCTACACGTGGCACGACGTGTCGGTGGACCGCACGGTGGCATTCCCCGGCTTCTCGCAAGCCGTCAGCGGGGGCTACACCACGGGCACGACGCAGGTGTTCGGCGAGGTGGGCTATGACGTGGCGCTCGGAGCCTATGCCTTCGAGCCGTTCGCAGGGCTCGCTTATGTGAACATCGCCGGCGCCTCCTTCGGAGAGACCTTCGGACCGGCGGCGCTGCAGGTCTCCACGGGATCCATGGAGACGCTCTACAGCACGCTCGGGGTGCGGGCGGCCACCTCCTTCGACGTGATGGGCCGGGCGCTGACGCCGAGCGTGACGCTCGGCTGGCAGCACGCCTTCGGCGACACGACACCCACGGCGGCCATGCTGTTCGCGGGCGGGGCGACGCCGTTCCAGGTCTCCGGCGTTCCCATCGCCGAAGATGCATTGCTGGTGGGCGGCGGGCTGTCTTATGCCCTCTCGAACGTCGCGGCACTGTCGGTGAACTATACCGGCCAACTCGCCGCCACGGCTTCCCAGAACGCCTTCACGGCGCAGTTCTCGCTGAAGTTCTGATGCAGATGTCCCCGCCGCCTGGCGGGGACATCCATTCGGGGCGCTATTTCAGCGGCAAAAACAGCTCCGCGACCGTCTCATGCTCCGGCACCTCGGGAAAGAAGCTGAGCCGCTGGCAATAGATCGGGAAGTCGCGCGCTTCCTCACCGCTGGCCGGAAGCCACTCGCGATAAAGGTAGAGCGCGGCGGGCTCCAGATTGTCGGTGTTGCCAACGACGCGCAGCACCGCGCAGCGTCCGCTGGGGATCTCGCCGGCCTTGATTTCATCGCCGTTCGCCGCGATCGGTTGGTCGGTCCCGACACAAAGGTCCACGCTATAATCGGCAGGCGAGGCAGGACGCCGCTCGGAACGCCAGACATTGAAGGTCGGGCTTGTCTTGGGGTGCAGGCCAGCGGCCTTGCGCCACGCGATGAACCGCTGGATGGTGGCACCCAGCGTCGCCGGATCGCCCCGGTGCTCCATGATCGCCACCGGCGTTCGGGGCACATCGCGAATCGTCACGTCGTCGTGGGTAAAGGTCTTCTGCATGCGCTTGCTCCTCGCATTGTCGAGAGGCCCGAAGGCGGCAAGCCACGGCTCCCAGCCGGGAGACTTCCGGAACGAGGAAGGCGATTGCCCGAACCGCTGCCGAAAGGCGCGGGCGAAGGCGTCCGGTGCATCGTAACCGGCATCCATCGCCATATCCGTGACGCTTTGGGCATCCCGGTAGGCCAGCCGGTATGAAGCGCGCTTCATCCGGGCGAGCTGGATATAGCGATACACGGACAGCCCGAAGGTCGCTGTGAACTGCCGGTGGAAATGATATTTCGAGTAGGCTGCGATGCTGCTCAGCGTGTCCAGGTCCAGATTGTCGTCCAGATGCCGGTCTATGTGATCCAGCACCCGCTGCATCCGGGCGTGGTAGTTTTGAAGCGCCGCCTTCATCGTTCTGTCTTCCGTGGCAGCACCAGCTAAGCGCCCGCAGGCATGACGCGCTCGACCGATCTTGCGGTTCTGTCACGGGTTGCAGAACGTCGCCAAGGACCGTTTACGGGCACGCCCCATATCGTGCCGAACTCTAATCCAAGCTCACAATGAGCCGATATGATCTGCGGCTCACGGCTCGGGCGTTTCAAACCGCTTCGCGCGGATGCCGCCTTCGAGGTGCCGGCGCATGAGATCCGCGGCGGTTTGCCGGTCGCCCTCCAGCAAGAGGTCCACCAGCGCGATATGCTCGGTAGCACGCTTCAGCCAGCCCGCGCGATCATCGATGCTGCGATACTCGATCAGGCGCCGCAACCTGTTGAGGCGCGTGAGGGAGTCGATGAGGAAAGCATTGCCGGAGCATTGCATGATGATTTCGTGGAAGCGGCTGCCGGAATTGAACAGCTCCGCCGCCGAGAGATGATAGCCGACCCCGTCCACGATGGCCCGCTGCTGTTGCCGGGCCAGTTCGAGCGCGGGCCGGTCGAGACGGAAGGTATCCTGGAGGATGCCCGCAGGCTCGATGATGATGCGGAAGCGGTAGGCCTCCTCGAAGGCCCGCGCCGAGGCGAGCACCGGCAGGAAGGCCCAGCCGTGTCCCGGCAGGCGCTCGGCCCATCCCTCCTCCGCGGCGCGCCGCAGGATGCGGATGACCTGGCCGCGCTTGATGCCATAGCGGCGCATCATGGCGTTCTCGGAGACGCGGTCCGTCAGAAGCCCGGCGAGATGGTCCTCGGCGATCTGCAGATAGAGGCGCTCTTCGGGATCGGGCGGATCCGCTTTCACTGGCGCGTCGGCTGAGAGGACAGGGAGCGCCGCCACCAGGAAGCCCTTGTCGGGCTCGTGCCGGATCAGCGCGTCACGCTCCAGGATGCCCAACGCCGTCTTGATGGGGGAGCGCGAGACGCGGAACTGCTCGGCGAGCTTCCGTTCCGGAAGTCGGTCGCCCATTTGCAGCCCGTTGATGCGGATGTAATCCGCAATCTGCCGGGCGAGCTGGGTGGCGAGAGGCGTGGCCGTCATCGGAGCCCGTGAAAAAAGGGACAGTGCATCTCCCAAGGCTAACCTTCAGGTCCGGGTTTTCAAATCCTGCCGGTGGCCGCACCCGGAAGACGCGGCCACCCGTTCGCTCCCCTCATTGCGCCTTGGCGTCGATTTCCTTCAGCCGGGCCATCACTTCGGGCCCGACAACGTTGTCGCCGAATTCCTTCCACACCGGCTGGACGGCGGCGACCCATTGGGCCCGCTGCTCCGGGGTCAGGCTGTAGACCTTTTTGCCTGCCTTCTCGAGCTGTTGATAGGCCTCGGCATTCTCCTTGTCGGTGTTCTCCCAGTTCCAGGCGGTTGCGACCTTCAGAGCCTCCTGGAAACCGGCGCGCACATCGGCCGGCAGGCTGTCCCACCATTTCTTGCCGGTGGCGACGAGATAGAAGTCGAAGCGGTAGCCCACCTTCGAGGTCTCCCCGATGAGGTCCGGCAGGCCGGCGCCGACGAGCGCGTTCGGGGTCGGCTCGACCGCGTCGATGACGCCCTGCTGCATGGCGGTGGACACTTCCGTCCAGTCGATGGTGACGACGTTGGCGCCCAGCACCTGCATGGTCTTGATGTCCACCGGGGCCGGCTGCACGCGGATCTTCAGGCCTTTCATGTCCGTGGGCAGAAGGACCGGCTTGGGCGAGCGGGTGGAGATGTCGCGCGGCCCGTTCATCCAGACCGCGACGATCTTGACGTTCTTGCGCTCCAGCTCCGGCTCGAACGTGCCGCTCACCTTCGGGTCCTTGAGCGCGCCATCGATGGCGGCGGGGGTGGAGAGCAGGAAGGGAATGGACAGCACGTTCACGTTCGGCGCGAGCGAGGCGAACACGCCCTGGCCCGGCGCGATCAGGTTCGCGCTGCCCAGCTGCACGCCCTGGAGCTGGGTCTTCTGGTTGAACAAGGTGCCCGAATGGTGGAGCTCCACCTGCACCTTGCTGCCAAGGCGCGTCTCCAGCTCCTTCTTCAGCACCTCGAAGGTCTTGCCCTTCAGGCCGAGGCCGCTGTTGTCGTTGGAGAGGATGATGCGCGTCTGCGCGGCAGCGGGGGCGGCGAAGGCCAGCATCGCGGCGAGGCCGAGAGACGCCGCGAGATATCCGCGGCGTGTCCTGGAAGGCGTCATGGCTTTCCTCCTTGGTTATGGTTCTTGGACGCTCAGTTGAACAAGAGGTTCGGCAGCCACAGCGAGAGGGCCGGCACATAGGTGACGAGGAGGAGCGTGGCGATGGTCACGCACATCCAGGGCAGCACCGCCTTGAACACCTCCCACACGGGCAGGCCGGAGATGGAGCTGCCCACGAACAGGTTGAAGCCCACTGGCGGGTGGATCAGCCCCAGCTCGATGTTCACCACCACCACGATGCAGAAATGCACCGGGTCGATGCCGAGCTGCTTTGCCGCCGGGAACAGGATGGGGATGAGCATCAGGATGGTCGGCGTGCCCTCCAGGAAGAAGCCGACGATGATGAGCAGGATGTTCACCAGCAGCAGGAACATCCACGGCTGCATGTTCCACTCCACCAGCGTGCGGGCGACAAGCTGGGGAATGCCGATCTGCGTCACCACGAAGGCGAACAGAAGGGCGCAGGTGGTGATGAAGAACACCATGCCCACCGTGGGCGCGGTGGCGAGGATGGTCTTGATGGCGGAAACCGGCGTCATCTCCCGATAGATCAGGATGCCGATGACCATCGCCAGTGCGGCGCCCATCACCGCGGCCTCGGTGGGCGTGAAGATGCCGCCGCCCTCATAGGAGACGCCGAACAGGTCGAAGCCGGGGAAGCCGTAGATGCCCACGAAGATGAAGAGGGGCAGCAGCAGCGCCGGCCCCGCCGAGGCGAGGGCCTGGGACTTCTCGGCCCAGGTCGATCGTGGGCGCGGGGCAATCTTCTGCCGTCCCGCCAGGAACCGCGCCATGGCCATCAGGCCGAAGCCGTAGACGAGGCCCGGCACCACGCCGGCGATGAACAGGCGGCTGATGGAGGTCTCGGTGACGAACCCGTAAAGGATCATCGGGATCGACGGGGGAATGAGGATGCCCAGCGAGCCGGAGGTGGCGAGCGCGCCGATGGCGTAGCGGGGCGAATAGCCCTCCTTCACCAGCGAGGGGTACATCACCTTGCCCACCGCCGCGACGGTCGCGGGACTGGAGCCCGAGATGGCGGCGAACAGCATGCAGCTCAGCACCGCCGTCATGCCGAGGCCGCCGGTCCAGTGCCCGACGAACGCGTTGGCGAGGTTCACGAGGCGCCGCACCAGGCCGCCGGTCTCCATGAGCGAGGCGGCGAAGAAGAAGAACGGCACGGCCATGAGGGTGAAGTGATCGACATTGTCGAGCACCTTCTGGCCGATGATCTCCGGCGGGATCGGGTTGAAGATCAGCGCGGTTCCGACGGCGGCGGCGCCCAGCGACACCGCCACCGGCACGCCGATGATGAGAAACCCGAAAAAGCTGATGACGAGGACTGCGGCGCTCATGGCTGAAGCTCCGCTTCGGCGACGGCCTGATGATGGGGTGCGGGGAGCGGCGCGCCGGAAAGGGCGAGCACGAGACGGATGACGTAGCGCAGGGAGAACATGCCGAAGGTGATCGGCACCAGCAGGTAGAAGATCCAGTCCGAAAGCCCGGTGGCTGGGTTGGTGGCCTCGATCATCCTCAGGAAGACGACGTAGAACCAGCCGCAGACGGCGTAATAGGCGCACAAGGCGAGGGAAATGAGGATGCCGGTCACGTCGAGCCCGCGGCGCCACGCAGCCGGGAAGAGGTCGTAGACGATTTCCACGCGCACGTGGTTGTCGTTCCGCACCGCGCGGCTGCCGGCGATCATCATGCCGGCGGCGGTGAGCATCACGAACACCGTCTCGGCCCAGGTGATGCCCATATTGAAGCCGTAGCGCAGGATCACCTGTGTCACCCCGAGAACCAATGCGGACATCGTGAAGACCACGATGAGCACGGACTCGAGCCAGGACAGCAGCCGATCCAGCGCGGCCAGCGCCTCTTTCATCACATGTCCTCCCAACCCGGATTCTTTATTTTTGCCAAAGCCTTGAAGGCAGATGACGAGATCGCCGGGCCGGGCTCGACCGACGATCCATAGCCAAATCATGGTTGACATGTGGATTTTTGTCCACCCAAAATGCCAACAGTTTTTCGATGCGGCCGATCCTTACGGCTGCCAAAAATTTCAATCGGGATGGGACGCCATGATGAAGAGCACCACCCGCCTCAGGGAGCTCCTGAAGGCGAAGACCTTCCTGCACATGCCCTCGGTCTATGATCCTCTCGGTGCCCGGCTCACGGAGCTGGCGGGGTTCGAGGCGGCCTATGTGGGCGGCTATGTCACCGGAGGCTCGCTCGCCATCACGGAGCCGCTGCTGTCGGTGACGGAACAGGTGGAGGTGGCCGAGCGCGTGGCCCGCAGCATCGACATCCCGGTGCTGGCTGACGCGGGCGCGGGCTTCGGCGAACCCCTTCACACCATGCGGACGGTGAAGGAGTTCATCAATGCCGGCATCGCCGGCATCCATATCGAGGACCAGCTGTATCCAAAGCGCGCGCACTATCACAAATACCAGGTGCACGGCATTCCGACGGACGAGTTCGTCACCAAGATCAAATATGCCTGCCGCGCCCGCGACGAGCTGGACCCGGACTTCGTCATCATCGCCCGCACCGACGTCTGCCGGGAATTCGGCCTCGCGGAGGCGGCGGACCGCCTGAACCGCGCGGCGGATGCCACGAACGCCGACCTCGGCCTTCTCTTCCCCCGCAATCGCGACGAGGCGGAGCGCGCGCCGCGCGAATGCAAGCTGCCGCTGGTTTATGTGATGAGCCGCGGCAACCGCGACGGCCGCCCCATCTTCACGCGGCAGGATCTGGAGCAGATGGGCTATGTGGGCTGCATCGAGGCGCAGGTGGTCATCGGCCCCGCCTTTGCTGCCATCAAGCGTGCCCTTGCCGAGCTGCGCTCCACGGGCACATACACCGGCATGACGGAGGGCGAGTTCGTGAAGGTCCGCAAGGACATCGAGGACACCATCCGCCTCGAGGAATACTACGCCATCGAAGAAGAGACGGTCGAAAACCACTGAGGCCGCCATACCGCGCCTCTCCGCGGCTGGCGGGAGGCGCGGACAAGGAAAGCATATCATGCAACTTCAGGACATCGCCCAGGTTATCCGGAGCAAGAATGCGGGGCCGCGCACGCTGACCCTCGACCTCATGTTCCGGAACGATGAGGACTACCAGAAGGTCGCCCAGAGCGCGGCCATCAATGCCGCTCTCATCTCGGAGCTCTACGGCATCGCCCCCCAGGCGGTGGAGATCATCAACTATCCCATCGGCCGGGCCATCAAGATCTCCATTCCCCGCCGCATCACGGCCGGCGATCCCGGCGACCGCGACGTCTACGGCGCGCAGCAGCATGCCCCCCTTCTGGAGATTGAAATATGAGCGCCTCGGCCCGCGTCCTCGATGAGCTGTCCCGCGACAATGCGGTGGTCCGGGTGCTCGGCGCCTCCGGCCAGCTCGGCTATGGCGTGCCCACTCCCGCCTTCAATGCCGGCCTGGAGCGCAAGCCGCACATGATCGGCTGCGACATGGGCTCCATCGATATCGGCCCCTATTATCTCGGCAGCGGCCAGCTCGCGACCGCCCCCAACTCCACCCGGCGTGACCTGCGCAAGGTGATCCTCGCCGCCCGGCGCCTGGACATCCCGCTGGTCATCGGCTCCGCCGGCTCGGCGGGAGCGGGCGCGCATCTCGACCAGACCTTGCAGATGGTGCGCGAGATCGCCCGCGCGGAGGGCCTGAAGTTCCGCCTCGGCGTGCTGCGCGCGGACATCCCCAAAGCCGCGCTGAAGGCGGCCCTGGCCGCCGGCGGCGTGACCTCCATCGAGGGCATGGCCGATCTCACGGACGAAGAGATCGATGCGGCGAGCAACATTGTCGGCCAGATGGGCCTTGGCTCGTTCCAGCGCGCGCTGTCCGCCGACATCGACATCCTGATTGCCGGCCGGGCCTGCGACACCGCCATCTTCACCGCGCTGCCCACCATGGCGGGCTTCCCCACCGGGCCGGCCATGCACATGGCGAAGATCATCGAGTGCGCCTCGCTCTGCTGCGTGCCCGGCGGGCGCGATTCCATCCTCGCCACCCTCGACCATACGGGCTTCGAGCTGGAGAGCATGGCGCCCCAGCGCAAGGCGACGCCCGTCTCGGTGGCCGCCCACAGCCTCTACGAGCAGGGTGACCCCTACAAGGTCTACGAGCCGGAAGGCATGCTCGATCTGAGCGGCGCGCACTACGAGGCCATCGACGACCGGCGCACCCGCGTTTCCGGCGCGGTGTGGAAGCCCACCACGGATTTCACCATCAAGATCGAGGGCTCGCGCCATATCGGCGAGCGGGCGGTGCTGCTGGCCGGCACGGCGGACCCGCGCTTCATCGCCCGGCGCAAGGAGAATATCGAGGACATCACCACCATCGTCCGCGACCTCGTCTGCGAGGACACGCCGGAGGACTACCAGCTCACCTTCCGGGTCTATGGGGTGGACGGCGTGCGCGGCTATGTTCCGCCCAACGAGCCGCTGCCGAAGGAAGCCTTCATCATGGGCGAGTGCATCGCCCCCACCCGCGAGCGGGCGGCAGAGGTGGTGCGCACCACGAAGCAGTATCTGCTGCATCTCGGCTATCCCGGCCGGCTCTCCACCGGCGGCAACCTCGCCTTCCCGTTCACGCCGCCGGAAGTCTCCATCGGCCCGGCCTACCGCTTCAACGTCTACCACCTCATGCGCACCGCCGACCCCGAGGCCCTGTTCCCGCTCGAGGTCGAGACCGTCTGAAGGCATGGCCCGCATCCTCAAGGGTGCGGGCCTCCGACACGTCACACCGGCACGACATGCAGGCTGCAACACCTCGACAGTGCCGGGATTATCATCAGGGAGGCCATGATGGCAGTGAAGATCGATGAGGCCGGGCTGGTCCGGCTGTTCCCCGAGATCGAGCAAGTTCAGGATCCGAAGCTGCGCAAGGGCGTCGTGGATATCTGGCTTGAGATCGCCGACGAATGCGCCTGGGACAGGTTCGAGGACGTGCCGAAGAACCTCGACTATGAGAAGGGCCGCCGCCTCGTGGATCACATCCGCGGCGTCACCCAGATGGCGCTCGAACTGGCGGAAATCGGCAAGCGCCTGCACGGGCAGGATTACAATCGCGAATATCTCCTCGTGTCCTGCCTTCTCCACGATGTCAGCAAGGTGGTTGAGACCGAGCCGGACCCCTCCGGAAAGCCCACCGGCGGGCCGGCGCTTCCGGGCAAAAAGAGCGAGCTCGGCGCGAAGATCCAGCACGCCGGCTACGCCACCCACAAGGTGTTCGCCCACGGCCTGCCGCTGGAGGTGGCGCACCTGGTGCTGACCCACACCCACGCCTCCGGGCTCCGGTCCAACACGCTTGAGGCGTCCTACCTGTTCTATGCGGACTTCGCGGATTCCGACATCGGCGTGATCCAGGGCAAGGGCAAGACCTTCGCCAGCCGCATCGAGTTCGTCTGATAGCAGGAATGCAGCGCGGTCAGCGCTGCATTCCCCGTTCCGAGCCCGGATCGCCATGCCCGCCGCGGCCGAGGAGATGCGCCGCCGAACGCCACGCATGATGCGCGATCCGATCGAGCCGCCGGGCAGCTTCGATCCGCGCGAAGGCATCCGCAGCGTTCAGCTCTCCCGGTGCGACGGAGGCGAGGGTCGCGGCGCGATGATCCCGCTGCAGGGCATCGAGTTCCCGCGCTGCGCCCTCCCCTTCCGCGAGCGCCGCGGCGACCTTGGGCGAAATGCTCCAGCCGATGGGTGCGGCCTGCATGCTGAGGGCTGATTCCGATGTGATGGAGCCACCCACCGCCCCGGCCGCGCGCATGGCCCGTGTGCACAGCTCGGCGGCGCGAAGGTCATGGGAAGCGACGGCCGGCTGCCCTGGAAGCCCGCCGTCCGCCAGAACCTCCACGAGGCGCGAGGTGTGATCGAGCGCATGCAGCGTGCTCGTCATGCGCCGCCGTTCGGCCTCGGTCTCGGGCGGCTCCTTCAGTTCGGACATGAAATCCCGCACCTCCTCGAGCGTGGCGGCCGCCGTTTCTTGCGCCACCGGGCTGGCCCCGCCCGAAAGCGCAGCGGAAACCGAAGCGGCGGTTTTCGTGAGAACATCCGCCACCACACGCCGGGCGGTCTCGACCGCGATCACCGGGTTGGCGAGCGCGCTCGGATCCAGCGCGCGCTGTAGCGCCGTCTGGCCGGATGGCAGGAGCCGCTCCACGATGCGGGTGAACCATTGCGTCGCGGGCAGGAGCACCGCGACACCCACGACGTTATAGGCCGTGTGGTAGGCGGCAAGGAGCGTCATTCCGTCGACCGACGCGGAGAGGGCTTTCATCAGCGCCGCCGTGAACGGAAAGGCGAGGATGGCGATGAGCGCCGCGATGACCTTGAACAGCACATAAGCGAGCGCAAGGCGCTTGGCCGTCGCGCTGGCGCCGAGGGCCGCCAATGCGGAGCTTGTCGCCGTGCCGATATTCTGGCCGATGATCAGGGCCGCGCCCTGCTCCAGGTTCACCGCCCCGGCATAGAAAGCCGAAATGGTCACGGCGATGGAGGCCGTCGAGGACTGCATGACGGCGGTCATCGCGAGGCCGACGACGATCAGGATCATGAGGCCGACCGACCCGGAGGCCCAGCCGACCCCCGGCGTGCCGAGCACCGCCGGCAGGTCGGAGGGATGCAGGCTCTCTGCAAGGCCGCCCATGCCCTGCTGGAGGGTGGTCAGCCCATAGAGCACCAGCGCGAAGCCCGCGAGCGCGCTGCCCGCCGCCGCGATCCGTCCTCCCCCCAACAGCTTGGCCAGCGCGCCGATGAAGATCAACGGCAGCGCGTAAGTGGAAAGCGAGACGCGCACGCCGATCAGCGCCACGAGCCAGCCCGTGCCCGTGGTGCCGACATTGGCGCCGAACACGAGGCCGAGGCCCTGCGGAAAGGTGAGAAGACCGGCGCTGACGAGGCCGATGGTCGTCATCGTCACCGCGCTCGACGACTGCACGAGCAGCGTGACGATCGCGCCCCAGAAGGCGCCCGAGAGCGGGGTGGCCGCCGCCTTGCCGAGGACGGTGCGCAAAGCGGACCCCGCCAGCGCCTTCAGGCCGTCGGTCATGACGGTCATGCCGAGCAGGAACAGCCCGACGCCGCCGAGAATGGCAATTGCTGTCGACATGCGCGTTTCGTCCCGTCCACGCTTCGTTTCTTGGTGCCTTGCGGGTGTCGTCGGTGCATGGTCCCAGCCGACACTGCCGATAGCCTCCACACTGCACCGACTTTGCCCCACGCGGAAATGGGCCAAATAACGCCCTGCCGCCTTTGCAGCGAGATGCGTTCTCCAGCGACGGCTTAGTTGATATGTTCCCCCTGTCGCTCCACCTCCCGCCTGGATGTCGAACAATGAGATTTGCTGGAATCACTCTCTCACTCTGGATGGCGTTCGCATCCTCCACGTGTCTGGCGCAGGCGGCGGAACAGACGCCATCGGCAATCGCCGCCGCCGATCAGCTCTTCCAGAAGGGGGAGTTCTCCAAGGCAGGCGAGCAATATGCCCGCATCGTGGCCGGTGCCCCCGACGATTATTCGGCAATCCTCCAGCTGGGCCGGATCGCGCTGCTTTCTAACCATCTGGACGACGCCAAAACCTGGCTTGAGCGAGCCATTGCATTGCGGCCCGGCGACAGTGACCCCAAGGTCATGCTCGCCGAGACCTATTATCGCCGTGACGATTTCGAGAAGGCGGCGGCTTCCCTCGACGGCGTCGACGTGAGCACCAATCAACTGGTTCTCAACCAGTATCCGACGCTAAATGTCGCGAAGCTCAAGAGCTTCCGGGGCCAAACGCCCTATGAGGTGCTGGGCGATGGACAAAGCACGCGCCTGAAGTTCCTGAGGATGGATCCGCTGCCACTGGTCAGCGTCCGCGTGAACGGCGGCGAGGAGGTCACGTTCTTCATCGACACCGGGGGCTCGGAGGTTGCGCTCGACACGGAGTTCGCCCGGGAGCTGGGCGTTCCGCGGTTCGGGGCCGTGCAAGGCACATTTTCCGGCGGCCAGCATGCTGAGGTCGAGCATGGGCGGATCGACGCGCTGAAGCTCGGCGACTGGACGGTCCGCAATCTGCCCGCCGCGATCCTACCCCTGCGCCAGCTTTCGGAAGGCCTTGGGGCGAAGCGGATCGACGGCATCATCGGGACCACCCTCTTCTACCATTTCCTCACAACCCTCGATTATCCGCGCGGCGAGCTGGTGCTGCGCCGGAAAAACGCGACGAACCTCGAGCAGTTCACGGCGTCCCTGGGCAAGAGCGTTTCGGTTCCCTTCTGGATTGCGAGCGACCATTTCATGGTGGGCTGGGGCCGCGTGAATTCGCTCCCGCCCACGCTTCTGTTCGTTGACACCGGGCTCGCCGGGGCGGGGGTCAAGCTGGCGGAATCGGTGATCAAGCAAGCCGGCATCAAGCTGGAACGTGACAAGGCCCAGTCCGGCTCCGGCGGCGGCGGGACGCTGGAGATCGTGCCGTATGTCGTCAGCCATCTTTCCTTCGGAGACGCCAGGCAAGAGAACGTGCCCGGGCTCTACGATGGGCCGTTTCCCTGGGAGAACCTTTTCGGCTTCCACCTAGCGGGCATGGTCGGCCACGATTTCTTCAAGCGCTATGTCGTGACCTTCGATTTTCAGAATATGAAGATCATCCTATCGCAATAGGGAGCCGCCATCCGGCGTGCTCCCTATCACCCACCATCAAAACTTATCGACAGCAAGGACGGCCTGAGCGAATGCATCGGGCGCCTCTTGTGGCAAGTTGTGACCCGTGCCGCCGGTGATCAGCCGGTGCTCGTATTTGCCGGTGAACTTTTTGGCGTAAACACTCGGATCCGGGTGTGGCGCGCCGTTCGCGTCCCCTTCCATCGTAATCGTCGGCACTGCGATGCTGGGGAAGGCGGCGAGCTTCCTTTCGAGGTCGTCATACTGCGCTTCGCCGGAGACCAGGCCCAGCCGCCAGCGATAGTTATGGATGCTGATGGCGACGTGGTCGGGGTTCTCGAAAGCGCGGGCGGAACGGTCGAAGGTCGCATCGTCGAAGGCCCATTTCGGCGAAGCCAGCTCCCAGATGAGCCGTGCGAAATCCCGCGTGTACTTCTGGTAGCCGGCCTGGCCGCGCTCGGTCGCGAAATAATACTGGTACCACCATTGCAGCTCTGCCTTCGGCGGCAGCGGCGTCCGGTTCAATTCCTGGCTGCCGATGAGATAGCCGCTCACCGACACCATGGCCTTGCAGCGCTCCGGCCAGAGCGCAGCCATGATGTTGACGGTGCGGGCGCCCCAATCGCAGCCGCCAAGGATCGCCTTGTCGATCTTGAGGGCATCCATCAAGGCGATGGCATCCACTGCGACCACCGCCTGCTGGCCGTTCCGGGGGGTGCCGGCGGACAGGAAGCGCGTCGCGCCATAGCCGCGCAGATACGGCACGATCACCCGGTAGCCCGCCGCGGCGAGCAGCGGCGCGACGTCCACATAGGTGTGGATGTCGTAGGGCCAGCCATGCAGCAGAAGAACCGGCGGCCCGTCCGCCGGACCGTCCTCCGCATACGCGACATTCAGAACCCCCGCATCGATCTGCTTCAACGAGGCGAAGGCGGTGTGCGATCCGCGCGCGGCGCCTTGCAGGCGGCCGGGCGCTTCCGTGCCCGGCTGGGCCGAGGCCATGGAGATTGCGGTAAAGGGTGCAGCGGCAAAGCCGAGAGCCGCCATGCCGAGAATGCTGCGCCGCTGCTGATTGATCTGGTCCGACATCGGTCTCGTCCCGTCTGCTGATGTGCGGCTGTAGATGACGCCCGGCCTGTATCTCCGGTGTGTGGGATCAGGCCGGAATTGAAAGCCCGTGTAGAACCCGCCCGGCGCGATACAGTGCGATACAGAGTGCCGATGATGTCTTCGGCCGCATGGCGCGATACGGGGCGGACCGAGATCATCCCGGTCACCCAATGTCGCTGGCGGGCTCTGAGAAACGTTTCGTTACGTTTTGAGCCAACTTGAAAACACACCCGATACGTTGGGGTGGGAATTCGCGGGTCGACGCCGCCAGAGGCGGCGTGAACCAGCGGAGCATTCCATGACGAAGATCGAAAAGGTTCTGTACACCGCCCACACGCACACCATCGGAGGGCGCGAAGGGTCTTCCCGCAGTTCCGACGGCCGGCTCGACGTGAAGCTGTCGACGCCGGGCTCCAGCGGTGCCGGCACCAACCCGGAGCAGTTGTTCGCCGCCGGGTGGTCCGCCTGCTTCATCGGCGCTCTCGGCAAGGCCGCCGCCAAGCACCGGGTTGCCCTTCCTCAGGATGTTGCAGTCGATGCCGAGGTGGATCTTGGAACCACGGACGGCGCCTTCTTCCTGCAGGCGCGCCTCGCTGTGCGGCTGCCGGGCATCGACCGGGAGCTCGCCCTCAGGCTGGTGGAAGAGGCGCACCAGACATGCCCCTACTCCAAGGCGACGCGCGGCAATATCGAGGTCACCCTCACCGTGGCATGAACAGAAAGCCAAGGCCCGGCATTGCCGGGCCTTGGCTCCTCTTCAGTTTCAGCGGTGCCGGCAGGCGTGGCGCAGCCTCAATGTCATTGCCACCTAGCCGAATGTGAATGCATAGGCCTCGACACCGAGGTCCAGGAAGCGGATCTCGAACGTCCGTTCGCGCACGTCGCCCGCCTGGCGGACAAGCTGGTAGAGGCGGGTTTCCAGGACCGTGCCATAACCCTCGGCATCTATATCCGCTCCGTGATCCGCCCCCGGGGTCTTCCCGTCGATGGTCACCTGGAAGCGCACCGGCTTTCCATCCCGGCCGGGACCGAGGATGAGGTGCAGGTCCCGCGCACTGAATCGATAGACGATGGCGCCGCCGGCCTCGTTGAGCATGACCCGCTCGGCACCAACCGTCCAATTGCCGGAGAGCCCCCATTGGTTGAGCCGGGGCGCTCCCGCTTTGTAGGTCCTCGGAATATCCCCGCCGACGCCGTCCGGAGAGACGAAACCCGTCGCCTGACTATGGCCGAGATACGTCTCGCCGGAACGCAGATGCGCGAGGTCTGGGGACGCCTCAGCCCCTGACGCCGCGGGAGAGACCGGGCTACTCTGGGCACCTTCGCGCCCGGCCGCCTCGGCGAGGAGGTCCTGGATGACCCGCTCCGAGCGCTCATAGCCGCCCTCACCGAATTGGTGATGCCGGATCCGGCCCTGGGCGTCGACGAAGTAGAGAGCCGGCCAATAGCTGTTCCGGAACGCGCGCCAGATCCTGAAGTCGTTGTCGATGGCCACAGGATAGGAAATCTCGAACTTGCCGATCGCGCGCTGGACATTCTCGATCTTCTTCTCGAAGGCGAATTCGGGCGAGTGAACGCCGATCACCACAAGGCCCTGATCCTTGTACTTCTCGGCCCAGGCGCGGATATAGGGGAGCGTCCGGATGCAGTTGATGCAGGAATAGGTCCAGAAATCCACGAGGACCACCTTGCCGCGCAGCGCCTCGACGCTCAAAGGCGCCGAGTTGAGCCATGTCACGGCCCCGTTGAGGGACGGAAACGCCCCTTCCACCGGCAGATTGCTGCGATAAGGCTGGCGCCCGGCGGGGAACGAAGGCACCGCCTCGTTGCTTGCGACCCGGGTTGTTTCGGGAGAGGGAACGCCATTGAAGCGATCCAGGAGCGACTGCTCGATCGCGGCCGTGCCGGCATAGGACAGCCGGGCCAAAGCGCCCGTATCGAGGCCCAGCGCGATGGCGCCGACGCTGGCGAGCACCGCAATGCCGAGGAGTTGGCGAAGGCGCTCGCCGACGCCGAGAGCCCGCTTCATCGCCGCGAACACGCGGCCGCCGGCCAGCACCGCCGCGGCCAACGAGGTCGCGGCGCCGGCAGCGTAGGCAGCCAGGATCAGCGTGGTCGAGGAATTCGCACCCTGAAGTGCGGCGCCGGTGAGCACGAGCCCGAGGATTGGGCCCGCACAGGGTGCCCAGAGGAATCCCGTCGCCACACCGAGCAGAAGCGAGCCGCCGATGCTCGGCCCGTCCGCATCCGCGGCGCGGGACAGTCGGTTGCCGAGGTCAACCACTGGCCTGGTCACGATCGCGGCGGCCGCGGGCGAGATGAGCGTCAAACCGAATACGGCCAGCAAGGCAAGCGCGGCGGCGCGTCCAATCTCATTGGCTTCGACCACCCAGCTCCCTCCCACAGCGGCGAGGGTCGCGACGAGCGCGAAGGTCACGACCATGCCGACCAGCATCGGCAGGGTGCCGCGAACAAAGGGCTTGTCTGACCGCGAGAAGATGAAGGGCAGGATGGGGAGGATGCAGGGGCTGACGATGGTCAGCACACCCGCAAGATAGGAGACGGCGAACAGGGTCATGGCTGATCCTCTCAAACGCGATCGGCGCGGTGGCGCGCCGGTCGTGTGGGGCGTTCAGCTCATTTGACGTCTCGACGTATCCTGGATGTTTTCCGTTCCGACCGAAATGTAACCCAGTGTAGACGCGGCACCCTTGTGCCGGCGGCGGGCGGCGGTCCTTGGAAGGAACCGCCACCCGTCGCAGCCTGTCTAGCGCACAGCGGCCTCGGCAGCCTCGATGATGGTTGCGGCCACTGCATCGGGCTGCGAGGCATAAACCGCGTGGCTGGCCGCCACCTCGTGGACCCGGCTCGCCGCCCGCCTGGCCATGTCGCGCTCAAGATCGGGGTTGATGGACCTGTCCTGCGTCGCGATGAGCGCCCAGCTCGGCTTCACCTTCCAAGCCGGCTCGCCGGCCTCGGCGGTGAACGCCGCTTTCGCCGCGAAGACCTGCGAGCGGGAGAGGAATTCAGCATCCGCTTTCGGCAGGTCCGCGGCGAAGGCCGCCGGAAATGCCTTCGGATCGAGATAAAGATAACCGTCCTGCGTCGCCTTGATCGCGCCGGGATCCGCGTTGGGCACAGGCTTGCTTTCCGCCAGCTTGACGAGGCTTTCGCCCTTCTCCGGCTGGAAAGCGGCGACATAGACCAGTGCCGCGACCTTCCCGTCATTGCCGGCCTCGGTCACGACCATGCCGCCATAGCTATGCCCCACCAGCACGGTCGGGCCGTCCTGTAGCGCCAGCACGCGCCGGGTGGCGGCGACATCCTCCTGGAGCGAGGTCAGGGGCTGCTGCACCACCGAGACGTTGTAGCCCTTAGTGGTCAAGAGATCCGACACTTTGCGCCAGCCCGAGCCGTCGGCGAAGGCGCCGTGAACGATCACGATATTCTTGATACCGGCTGAAAATGCAGGCGAGGCGGCGCCGGCCAGCGATATTGCAAAGCCGATGACGGCAGCCGAAAGCGAGCGGCGGAGCATGGGCAGATCCTTTCATGAGATAATCTTGCGCAACCGGACGCGCAGGGCTGCCTAACATCGAGCGCGCGAGGAAGGGATTGCCCGAGGCGGGAATGTTGTCAGGCTGTGTACCCGTGAAGCAGCCGGATACATGCCGGTACAAATCTCCGCACATCGGCGCGGTCCAAATGGCTACAAGGGTCCCCAAGCGATCAAGAAAAGCTCTTCATGGATCACATTGACCACATCCTCATCGTCGATGATGACCGGGAGATCCGGGATCTCATCTCCGGCTATCTCAAGAAGAACGGGCTGCGCGTCACGGTGGCCGCCGACGGGCGGCAGATGCGCTCGTTTCTCGATGCGGACCGCGTCGACCTTATCGTGCTCGACGTGATGATGCCGGGTGATGATGGTCTTGTTCTGTGCCGCGAGCTGCGCGCCGGGAAGCACAAGGCAACCCCCATCCTCATGCTGACCGCCCGCACCGACGAGACGGACCGCATTGTCGGCCTCGAAATGGGAGCGGACGACTATCTGGCGAAGCCGTTCGCGGCGCGCGAACTGCTGGCGCGCATCAAGGCCATCCTCCGCCGCACCCGCATGCTGCCGCCGAACCTGCAGGTCACCGAGGCCGGTCAGTTGCTGACGTTCGGCGAATGGCAGCTCGACACCACCGCCCGGCACCTGCTGGACAAGGATGGAACCGCCGTTGCCCTCAGTGGCGCCGAATATCGCCTGCTGCGCGTCTTTCTCGACCATCCCCAGCGCGTGCTCTCGCGCGACCAGCTCCTGAACCTGACCCAGGGCCGCGAGGCCGAGCTGTTCGAGCGCTCCATCGACCTGCTCGTCAGCCGCGTGCGGCAGCGCCTGCGCGATGATGCGCGCGAGCCCGCTTACATCAAGACCGTGCGCAGCGAGGGCTATGTGCTTGCGATGCCGGTCGAGATCACGACGGCCCGCCAATGAATGTCGTCGGCCGCCTTCGCGGGCTGCTGCACCTGCCTCGCACATTGCGCTGGCGGCTCTTCCTCATTCTGTTCGCCGGGCTCGCTGCCGCGCACATCTTGTCCTTCGGCGTCTTGTTCCTTGAGCGCACCATGAGCACCAAGGCGACCATGCTCACCACACTGGAGAATGACGTCGCCACGTCAGTTGCTCTTCTCGACCGGCTTCCGGCCGAGGAACGGCCCCGGTGGCTTCCCATGTTGGACAGGCAGACCTATCGCTATCAGCTGGGGCCGGGACTGCCCGGCGTGCCAGAGCTGAGCCCGCGCGCCGACGAGATCGCGCAGACCATCAATGCAGCGGCCGGGAGCCGCTTTCCGGTCACTGTCCAAAGCGTCCCCGGTGGGGACCGCGAGCATCTCCAGGCGCACATCACGCTGAGCGACGGCTCACCCCTGACCATCGACGTGACGCCGCAGCTCATGCCGCTCGCCAGCTGGCTTCCATATGTGCTCGTGGCCCAGCTCCTTCTCCTGCTTTTCTGCGCCTGGCTCGCGGTGCGCCTCGCGATCCGGCCGCTGCTGCGTTTCGCCAATGCGGCCGAGGCGCTCGACCCCAGCAGGAAGGTGGGCCGGCTTGAGGAGGGCGGCCCCACGGAGGTGGCTTATGCCGCAACCGCCTTCAACGCCATGCGGGATCGCATCGCCCATTATCTGGAAGAACGCGTCCAGATCCTTGCCGCGATCTCCCACGACCTTCAGACCCCCATCACCCGGATGAAGCTGCGCGCCGAAATGGCGGATGAGGGTCCGGAGAAGGAAAAATTGATCAACGACCTCTCGCAGATCGAGACGCTCGTGCGCGAGGGGGTCGCTTATGCCCGGAGCGCCCATGGCGATGCAGAGAAGCCAACCCGCATCGACATCGGCTCCTTCGTCGAGAGCATCGTCTTCGACTATCAGGACACGGGAAAGCCGGTGGCCTGCGCAAAGCTCACCGACGCCGTCGTGACGACGCGCCCGCACGCGCTGCGCCGCATTCTGACGAACCTGGTCGACAACGCTCTCAAATTTGCTGGAGAGGCCGAGGTCAATGTTGAAAGGATCCATGGCGGGCGGGTCTGCATCGCCGTTCTGGACAAGGGGCCGGGCATTCCCGCAGACCAGCTCGACGCCGTCCTGCAACCCTTCTACCGGCTCGAACAGTCCCGCAATCGTGACACGGGCGGAACCGGCCTGGGCCTCGCCATCGCCCATCAGCTCGCCTCGGCCATCGGCGGCTCGCTCACCCTTCGGAACAGGCCGGAAGGCGGGCTTTCAGCTGAAGTGCGGCTTGGCTGATCGCTCAGATCCGGCGCGTAGCGCGGGCTCATCCGCATACGGACCGTGGCCACTATCCCCGAACGACAGGGCCACGCTCCAAGCGGACGTTCCAGATCTGCCCCGCCTCAGAACCTCAGCGTGAAGCTGCCCTTGACCATGTTGCTGGTGTCGCTCTCGGCGAGCTGGCCGGCATAGAAGACGGACAGCGTGGTGTTGGCGGTGAAGGCCATGTCGAGGCCGGCCTCGATGAGCGCCGCGTCGGCGGCGATGGGGGCGCCGGAGATGGCGAAGGGCTGGGCGCCCGGGCCGAAGGCGAACAGCGCTTCGGGTGCCGTGTCGCCGAAGGCGTGCTGCCAGGCCAGCGTGCCCTTGAAGCTGGTGGCGATGGTGCCCAGCGCCAGAGGGACACTTACTCGCGCGCCCAGGGTGGAATAGGTCACCCCCTCGCTCGACCCAGAGGAGGTCAGCGCGGACGGACCGCCAATCTCCGAGAAGTCGTCGAGATCCACGTTCACGTAGGCCAGCCCGGCGAACGGTTCCAGTCCCACACCCGCGAAAGAGAGCCCATAGCCCACTTCGCCGAACACCTGGCCCGTGCGGGCGGTGGTGTCGGCGGTGAGCTGGTTGAAGAGGCCGGGGAAGACGACGGTGCGGCTGGCGCTCATGTCCGCCCAGCTGTAGGCGCCGCCGAACCTCACACCGAGCGCACCGACCGTACCGCCGCCATAGAGCGCCACATGGGCATTGTCGCTGGAGAAGGAGGAATTGCGGGCGTCCACCTGGTAGCTGGAGGAGGAATACCCGGCAGCAAAGCCGAGCCGCCAGTCGCCCATGCCTGGGGAGAAGGTGCGGTCATAGCCCACGAACACGCCGGAGGTGTTGCCCGAGATGGTGGCGGCATTGCCGTTGCCGTCGATCTGCCCCCAGGCGCCGAAGCCCTGCGCCCAGAAGGCGTTGGGGGTGCCGGGCACCGCCACCACGTCGCTGCCGGCGCTGAACGGGCCGGCCGTGGCCTTGGCGGCATAAGAGAGCGGCGCGTTCGCAGGTGTCGCCACCGGCACCCGCGCGCGGTCGAGCACCGCCCGGCGCAGGATCAGGCTCTCATTCTGGAACACCGACAGGGCCGAGGGATAGACCTCACCGGACAGCGCGTTGAAGGCCGCATTGGCGGAGACGACATTGGTCTGTCCCGCCAGCGCGTTATAGACCGGATTGCCCTGGCCGAGCGCCTCGGCCGCATTCGCCACGGAGGCCGCATTGGGCGTCACCGCCAGGGCGGCGAAGGGCACGGCATTGCGGACGATGTTCAGATAGACGTCGGTGGCGTCGTAGCTCAGCGCAAGGTTGAGGAAAGGCAGGTCCTGGGTCAGCGCACCGAATGTGCCCGCGACCCCGCCGGCGGCGGTGAGGATGGTGTATTGCGTGCCGGGCGCATAGGTGCCCGCCGCCCGGGACACCGAGACCGTGGCCCCGCCCAGCGTCGCCGTGCCGGTGACGGTCAGGCGGTCCGACTGGCCGGCGGGATTGATCTCCACCGCATAGGTGGAGCCGGACGCAAAGGTGAGGTTGCCCGCCACGGTCAATGTGCCGATGGAATTGCCCGGCGCGATGGTGCCGCCCGCCGCCACGCTGGTGGAGCCCACCGTGCCGGTGCCCTCGAGCTTGCCGCCGGACAGGACATTCACCGTGCCGCCGAGGGTGCCGTTCACCGAGAGCGTGCCCGCGACGGATGTGGTGCCCGCGAAGCCGGAGCTGTCTCCGGTGAGGGTCATGAGACCCCCGCCAGTATAGGAGATCGCCCCGGTGCCGGAGAGCGCCCCTGACGCCGTGGCGGCCCCCGATGCGAGGTCGAAGGTGACGGTGCCCCCCAGCACGAGGGCATTGGCAACGTTGGTGCCGGCGGTGAAACCGAGCGTCGCGCCGTTGGCGAGCGAGATGGCCCCGGTGCCGGCCGCCGTCGAAGAGCCGAGCACCAGCGTCCCCGCCGACACCGTGGTGCCCCCGGCATACGTGTTGGCCCCGGCGAGGGTCTGCACGCCGCCGGTCACGGCGAGCCCGCCGCTGCCGGAGATGACGCCGGAGAAGGTGCCGGAAGCGTTGCTCAAGGTGAGCGTCTGCGCCCCCAGCACCACGCCGCCGGTGCCGCTGAGGCTCTGGATGGACGCGCCGGCCGTGGTGGCGGAGATGTCAAACAGGCCGTTGGCCACCACCGCGCTGGACGCGATGCTGCCGCCGCCCGAGAGCGCCAGCGTGCCGCCCGATATGGTGGTGGGGCCGGTATAGGTATTGGCGCCGGCCAGCACCTGCGTTCCGGCGGCGACGGTGAGGCCGCCGCTGCCCGAAATGATGCCCGAGAAGGTGCCGGAGGCATTGAACAGCGTGAGCGTCCGCGCCCCCAGGGCCACATTGCCCGTGCCGCTCAGTGTCTGGATGGACGCGCCGGCCGTAGTGGCGGAGATGTCGAACGTGCCGTTGGCCACGACCCCGCTGGAAGAGCCGATGCTGCCGCTGCCCGAAAGCGCCAGCGTGCCGGCCGAAATGAGGGTCTGGCCGGTATAGGTGTTCACCCCTGACAGGACCAGGGCGCCCGCCCCCGCCTTCACCAGGGCGCCGCCGCCGGTGATGGAGCCACCCGCCGTCAATGTGGTGGCCCCGGCCACGTCGATGGTGCCGGTGCCGTTGAGGGTCACCGTGCGGCTCGTGGCGAAGCTGGCGATGGTGGAGAGAACGCCGCCATTGAAGGTCAGCCCGCCCGCCGCCGCGCCGAGGTTCGCGTCCGCCGAGACCTGGAGCACGCCGGCATTGATGGTGGTGCCGCCGGTATAGGTGTTGTTGCCGGCGAGCACGATGGTGCCTCCGCCGGTCTTCATCAGACCACCCGCGCCGGTGATGCCCGCTGCGATGGTGGCGGTGAGGTTCGGATCGATCCGCAAATCGGTTTGCGGCGCGGAGACCACGAGCGCCCCCTGCCCGGTGAGCGTATAGCCGCCCGTGGTGAACTGGAGCCCGGCCACGTTCATGTCGGAGGCGAGGGTCACCGTCCCTCCGGCGGGGCCGGCGAAGACCGCGGTCAGGTCCGCCCATGTGGAACTGGCGCTGCCGTCCGGATTGGTCCAGTTGGACGTGCCCGCGGCCCAGGTGCCGGAGCCACCATTGACCGTGCCGTTCGGCGTGGTCTGCGGTCCGTTCCAGAATTGCAGCCCGTTATAGGTGACGGACAGGGTCACCTGGTTCGGCGTCGCCGTGTCCACCAGCAGGGTGTACCCGCCCGGCGCAAGGCCGAGGAGGAGACCGTCACCGCCGGCCAGGTTGCCATAATCGAACAGAGTGTAAGTGCCCGGGCCAAAGCCGGGCTGAGCGGCGACGTTGAGGATGCCGTCCAGCGTGAGGGCGCCATTGACGATCACGAGGTCGTTCACGCCGCTCCCGACGATGCCGGGGGTCCCCAACTCGAAGTTGAGCTGGGAGGCGGGATTGAGCGCGAGCGCGCCCACGGTGAGCGTGCCGGGGCTGCTGCCAGGCGCCAGCGTGCCCCCGTTCGCCACGGTCACCGCCCCCGCAATGCTGCCGCTGCCGCCGAGGGTCGCGCCCGCGCCGACGCTCAGCGACGCTGTCGCCAGCGCGCCCTCCACCAGCAGCGTGCCGCCATTCACCAGGGTCGCGCCGGTATAGGTGTTCACCCCGGTCAGCGTCAGCACGCCGCCGCCCGATTTGGTGAGCGTGCCGAGGCCGGAAATCACCGGCGTCAGCGTCACCGCGCCGGTGAAATTGGCGACGATTGCGCCGTCATTGATAATGGTCGGCGTGTTGATGGAGCCGGCAGCCCCGCCATCGCCGATATTGAGTGTGCCCAGGGCGCCGATCTCAAGTCCGGCAGCGGCGTTGACAAGCCCCCCGGAAGTGATGGTCAGGCTGCCCGCATTATCGCCGCCGCAGCCGCAGCTACCGGGATAGCCCACCGTCAGCCCGCCGTCGGCATTGAGGACCGAGCTGGCGCCGGTCACCAGCATTTCGGAAGGCCCAATGGTGACGTCGCTGCCGATAAGGACCGGCCCTCCTCCGGTGGCGTTGACGACGCCGCCGGCAGCGATGACCAGAGATGCTGGCCCACTAGGCCCTAGTGGCGCCCCGCCGACGAAGAGGCCGTTGCCGACATTCCATATGGCCCCTGGCCCGGTCACGGTCACAGCCGCCGGGTCGAACATCCCGGCGATGATGGCGCCTGCGACACTGGTCATCACGCCGCCGGCGCCGATTGTGAGGGAGGAGGTCTCGAAACCGCCGACCGCCGTGAGCCCTTCGACGGTGACGCTCGAAC
This sequence comes from Aquabacter albus, assembly GCF_040049275.1. Taxonomy (NCBI): domain Bacteria; kingdom Pseudomonadati; phylum Pseudomonadota; class Alphaproteobacteria; order Hyphomicrobiales; family Xanthobacteraceae; genus Aquabacter; species Aquabacter albus. The sequence goes on from NZ_JBDZDT010000001.1 coordinate 60,843, forward strand.
CTGCACCGGAGATCTCCATCGTGCCTCCGACCAGCAGCGATCCCCCGTTCCCGTCCACCATGCGCAGCGTGCCGCCGTTGACCACGCGCAGCTGCCCGCCATCCAGGACGACGAAGCTTGAACCGACCAAGGGGTCTCCGACGTCCAGAGATCCGCCGTTGATCTCGAAGACCATGCTGCCGGCACATCCGCAGATTTCGAGATTGCCTTGGATGTCGCTTGCGCCCGTCAGGGTCAGCTTTCCGGCCCCCTCGACGTTCAGGGATCCATCGCCGCTCATCTGGCCGGAAAAGACGGTTTCGGCATTGGCTGCACCGACCAATAGCGAGGCATTGGCGCCGAAGATCACATTGCCGGCGCCTGCCAACGATCCGATTTCGGCAGGGACGCCATCCTCGATCTGGAGTTGCGCGCCTGTCTCGACGGTGACCGCCGTCAGTTGCGGAAGGCTGGCGCTGGTTCCCACCGAGAGCGTGCCCGCCGATATCAGGGTCGGGCCGGTATAGTCGTTACTGCCCGTGAGATGCAGGGTGCCGGTGTTGCTCTTCGTCAGGCCGCCGGCGCCCGTAATGTCGCCGGCATTCGTGAAATTGCCATCTATGAAGAAGGTGCCGCCGCCCGTGCCAAGGGTAATGGGACGGCTGTTGGAGGAACTCGCGTATCCACCCAGCGGGTAGATTCCGCCCCCATTCATCGTGATGCCACCTGCCGGGTCGCCGAAGCCGCTGTCAGCCTGGGCGTAGACGAGGCCACCATTGATGATGGTACCGCCCGCATAGGTGTTGGCCCCGAACAGGGAAAGCCTCGATGGGCCTGTCTTGGTAAGTGCTCCCGCGCCGTCGATGACACCGTTCAACTCAAGATCGGCATTGGTTTCAATGGTCCCGCCTCCGGCGAGAAGGGTCATGGACCGGCCCATGCTGAAGGCATTGGTGCTCGTCCGCAGGGTGCCGCCATCGAAGCTCAGCGCTCCGCTGCCGAGATTTGCGTTGGCGGTGATGGAGACGTCTCCGCCATTCAGGAATGTGCCGCCCGTATAGCTATTGTTGCCCGTCAGGGTCAGCGTGCCGGTGCCGGTCTTGATGAGGCTTCCAACCTCTCCCGGGCCGCCGCTGAGTTGGCCGATAACGCCGTTGATCGTGGTGTTGTGGGCGCCGGTCACCGTGAGCGAAACGGACCCGGATAATGCCAGATTAAAGAGAACCGGAGAGGTGATGAGAAGGTCACCCGCCTGGGCATCCCAAGTTTGTGTGTTGTAAAGAACAACCTGAATTAAATTGATCGTCTGGAGATTTGACGATTGATTTGTTATTCCGCCACCTCGAAGCGTCAATACCACCCCATTGAATACAAAAGCGCCTGCTCCCGCGGTGAAGGTGACCGAATTAAACGTAATAGGAGCACTGGCGTCCTTGAAATTAGAGAGGTTATTGCTGCCTGAGAACTGCAGATCCTGATTTGGCACCAGCGCTTGAGAAAAATTTCCGGCCGCGGACCAGTCGGTGCTTGTCCCATTATTGCCAAGCCAGACGTTCTGCGCGTGCGCCGCGCTTCCTAGAGCCAGCACGACAGCGCCGGCCAGGAAGGTGGCCGAAAGCAGCCGATCTGCGAATCCGCGTAGCCGGCCATTTCCAGATCTTGTGGAGAGGCTCGTGCCCTCACGCCATGCGCCCGGTCCCTGGGGGATGGTCTGTGAGCCGGGATTCAACCCAGGGGCACCGATTTCGGGCACGGCAAAATCGATCATAAGCAATTTCCCCCCGCCAGATCCGGTATCAGAACCGGATGGCAGTCATGATTCTTATTAAGCTGGAAGGTGTTTTTTGCAACGATGCAATCGATCTTTCCCATGCCCGATGCCGGTTCTCCAACCGGGAAGCCTCCCTGTAAAGGTATAGGTTCAGATAATTTGAATATGACGGTATGATGGTGCAGAATACTGGCCACTGGACCCGATGTTCGTCATGCGGTCCCGCACTGCCGCGGCGCGAGGTGACCGCGCATGGATGCACGCGGCAATCCGTCTAGGGCCGGGGCGCTTTCCCTTTCAGACATGGTCAACTTATGGCTTGCTACCTTCCGCACTCCATACGGGGGGATTTGCGGGCATGGCTTTGTCTCAGGTCATCATGGTTTCGCTGGCCCTTTTCGTGATCCCGCTGAAGACCGAATTGCCCGCGGACGAGGAGCGGCTTGCCTGGATCGTCGCGGCGGCCGTGGAAGCCCAGGACCTCTGCAAGCTGAAGGGGGAGCTCCAGGCGGCGCTCGCTTATGTGAAGCAGGTCGAGCCGGAGTTTGACTTCATAAGAGATCCGGGCGACGCAAAGGCGGTCTTCCTCGCCAATCGCGAGTTGAGGATGACGACCCGAAGGCTCGGCACGAAGGCATGGTGCGAGCAATATTTCCAGGGCCGCTTCAAGCCGCCGGCATCCTGAGCCTTAGCGCTCCACCGCCGGCGCGGCCGGGATGGCCGCCCGCACGCCGATGGAGATCGACCTCATCAGCGTGCGGTGCGCGGACGCGCTCAGTCCTCGATGAATTCCGGGACCAGCGCGCCCGACTGGTGGTCGAACAGCCGGCGGTAATGGCCGTCCGCCCGCTGCATCAGCGCATCGTGGCTGCCCTCCTCCACGATCCGCCCGCGCTCGAACACGAGGATGCGGTCGAGCGCGCGCACGGTGGAGAGGCGATGGGCGATGACGATGGCGGTGCGGTCCACCATCAGCCGGCCCATGGCCTGCTGGATCAGCGCCTCCGATTCCGAATCGAGGCTGGAGGTGGCCTCGTCCAGGATCAGGATCGGCGCGTCCGCCAGGAAGGCGCGGGCGAGCGCCACTCTTTGGCGCTCGCCGCCGGAGAGCTTCACGCCCCGCTCGCCCACCAGCGTCTGGTAGCCCTTGGGCAGCCGCACGATGAAATCGTGGGCGTTGGCGAGGCGCGCCGCCTGCTCGATCTGCGCCATGCTGGCGCCGGGCCGGGCATAGGCGATGTTCTCCGCAAGGCTGCGGTGGAACAGGATGGGCTCTTGCTGGACGATGGCCACCTGCGAGCGGAGCGAGGCTTGCGAGGCCTGTCGCACATCCTGCCCGTCGATGAGCACGCGCCCGCCGGTGACGTCGTAGAGCCGCTGGATCAGCTTCACGAACGTGGTCTTGCCCGAGCCGGAATGGCCCACGAGACCCACCCGCTCGCCGGGGGCGATGCGCACGTCGAGGTCCCGGTAGAGCGGCGTCGCGTGGTCCCCATAATGGAACGTGACGTGCTCGAACCGCACCTCGCCCGCATGGATGTCGAGCGCCCGCGCGCCGGGCGCGTCCTCGACGCCGAGCGGGGCATCGTAGAGCCGCACCATCTCCTCCATCTCGTTCACCGCCTGCTGGAGGTGATGCACGTGCTGGCCGATGTCGCGCAGATAGCCGTGCAGGACGAAATAGGTGGTGAGCACATAGGTGACGTCGCCGGGCGTCGCCCGCCCGTCCCACCACAGCCAGAGGGCCGTGCCGGTGACGAGCGTGCGGATCACCCAGAGCAGGGCGAGCTGCCCCGTGCCGCTCCAGGTGTGGAACATCCAGGTGCGCCACGTGCGGCGGCGCCATTTGCTCACCAGCCGGGTGAGGCGCGCATCTTCCCGCGTCTCGGCGCCGAAGGCTTTGACCACTGCGTTCGCGCCCAGCGCATCCGAGAGCACGCCGCCCATGCGCGTGTCCCACGCATTGGACAGGCGCGAGGCGGGGGCCAGGACCTGGGTCGCGAGCAAGACGGTCAAGGTGCCGTAGGCCAGCGCGCCGACGCCCATCACAAGGCCCATGACGGGCCAGTGCAAAGCGAGCAGCACCACGGTTCCCACCAGCACCACCAGCGAGGGCAGGAGCGAGAGGAGGAGCACGTCGTTCAGCGCGTCGAACGCCCACATGCCGCGCGTGATCTTGCGCACGGTGGAGCCCGCGAAGCTGTTCGCATGCCAGTCCGTGGAGAAGCGCTGGACGCGGCTGAATGCATCCTGCGCCACATCGCTCATGATGTGCAGCGTGAGGGGCACGATGCCCCACCATGCGAAGTGCCGAAGCACGATCAGGGCGATGCCGAGCGCGCCCATGGCGACGAACGCCTCGACCGCCACCCCGGCCATGGAGGGCCCCTGGGTCAGCGCATCGATGAGGTTGCCGGCAAAGAGCGGGACGAAGATCTCGGTCAGCGTCGCAAGGCACATGCCGAGCGCGACCGCGGCCGTCAGCTTCTTGTGACGGGCCCAGTGACGGAACGTGAAAGACAGGACGGTGCGAAGCGTTTCCGCTCCGCTGGAACGATGCATGGACATTGGTGATAACGGCGCGGTTCGGACGCGCCTCTCCCTGCGAAGACAGGTAAAAATTTCGGCTCAGTATGGAGGTGTCGGGCGGGCCCCGCTGCGGGGGCCAGAGGGCCTAGCGACCGTCCGGGATAGCCGGGGGAGGCGTGTAGAAATCTGTCATCGACACCCTCCTTCTCTTCGCAACAACGGCGCCCCAGATAGCATTCCCGTGCCCCTGGGACAAGCCGTGTCGCGCTCCAGTTTGAGCCGAGAACCCTTGATAGCACTTAAAAATCCAGCCCCGCCAAGCGCTTAATTCACGTCGCAATTTTCCAAATAACTTAACTCTATAGATTTGATAGAAAATATATTGACACCACGCGCCACAACCCCGATCATGCTTGTCACAACCACGGTGGGGCGCCCTTGCCGCTCCCGCATTTCGCCCTGCGCGAACTGAACGAGGCACCTATGTCGTCCGCAGGCGTGTGCAGTGTTTTGTGTAGGTGGAGCGGCCGCCGAAGGGCTTGATCCCGGCCGCCGCTCGCCCCTCGCCTCACCCCAATCGTTCCTCTTCAACTGGGCGCCGGCTGTGGCCGGCGAAGGCCGAGCCATGCCTGTCATTACCCTCGCTCATTCCAGGGGAGCCCGCTCATGAGCCCCCGCATCGTCGGCTTCAGCGGAAGCACCCGCCGCCCCTCGCGCACCCGGAGCCTCGTGGAGGCGGTGGCGGCGGAATTCTCCAGCCGCCGGTCCATCGCGTTTGAGGTCCACGACCTCGTGGATGCCGGCCCTGGTGTCGGCGCCTTCAGCCTCGCGGCGCTGCCGCGCGAGGCGCGGGCCATCATCGCCGCCATCGAGGAGGCGGACGGCCTCATCGTCGGCTCCCCCGTCTATAAGGGCTCCTATGCAGGCCTGTTCAAGCACCTGATCGACTTCGTCGATCCGCTGGCGCTGGCCGGCAAGCCCGTGGTCATCACCGCCACCGGCGGCGGCCACCGCCACGCGCTCGTGGTGGAGCACCAGCTGCGGCCCCTGTTCGGCTTCTTCTCCGCGCAGACCGCCCCCACCGCCATCTATGCCAGCGACCACGATTTCCAGGACGGCATCCTCACGGATTCCGGCGTGCGCGCCCGCGTCGCGCAGGCCGCCATCGAGTTCGACCGGGCGGTGGTCCGCACCGCGCCGCGCCCGTCCATCGTCAACGTCGCCTGACGCAAACGACTTCCGGAGCAATCCCATGATCACCAAACGCCAGTTCCTCGCCGGCTCCCTCGGTGCCGCCGCCCTCGCCGTCTCCCAGCGCAGTGCCTTCGCGCAGGAGGTGCCGAAGGAGTTCCGCGTCGGCTACCAGAAATCGAGCGGCATCCTCGTCTCCGCCCGCCAGCAGCAGGTGCTGGAGAAGCGCCTGAAGGCGCTGGGCGTCGAGAATGTCCGCTGGGTCGAATTCCAGTTCGGCCCGCCGCTCCTGGAGGCGCTGGGTTCCGGCTCGGTGGACATCGGCACCGTGGGCGATGCCCCGCCCATCTTCGCCCAGGCAGCAGGCGCGAACCTCGTCTATGTGGCGAGCGCGCCAGCCACCCAGAATGCGCTGCTGGTGCCGAAGGACTCGCCCGCCAAGAGCGTGGCCGACCTGAAGGGCAAGAAGGTCGCCTTCGCGAAGGGGTCGAGCTCCCACAACTTCACCGTCCAGGCGCTGAAACGGGTGGGCCTCACCTACAAGGATATCGAGCCCATCTATCTCGCGCCCGCCGACGCGGCGGCCGCCTTCGCCTCGGGCCGCGTGGACGCCTGGACCATCTGGGATCCCTATTACGCCATCGCCCAGAAGCGGCACGACGCCCGCGCCCTCGTCACCACCAATGACGGGCTGGCGAGCCATAGCTTCTACCTCGCCAACAAGACCACGGCGACGAAGTCCCCGGCCGTGCTCCAAGCGGTGCTGGACGAATTGCGGCAGGTGACGGCCTGGGCCGCGCAGAACCGCGACAAGCTGGCGGCGCTGACCGCCGAGGTCACGGGCGTCGAGTACGAGGCGCAGAAGATCGCCACCGACCGCTACCCCATCGAGTTCAACCCCATCACCGAGACCGCGGTGAAGCAGCAGCAGGAGATCGCCGACACCTTCTTCGAGCTGGGCCTGATCCCGAAGAAGATCACCGTCAGCGATATCGTCTGGTCCGCCCAGCGCTCCTGACCGCAGCCCCCCATCGAAAGACAAAAGACATGATCCGCCTCTCCCATCTTGCCGGCGCGCTGGCGCTGGCCGTCGTCGCCTTCGGCTTTGCTCCCGCCAAGGCCGAGGAGCCCGCGCCGAAGGAATTCAGGATCGGCTTCCAGAAGGCCGGCCTGCCCGTCATCACGCGCCAGCAGAAGCTCATCGAAAAGCAACTGGAGCCCCAGGGCATCGCCGTCAAATGGGTGGAGTTCACCGCCGGCCCGCCTTTGCTTGAGGCGCTGAATGCCGGCGCCGTGGACGTGGGCTGGACGGGCGATGCCCCGCCCATCTTCGCCCAGGCGGCGGGCGCCAACCTCGTCTATGTGGCCGCCCTGCCCTCCAATGGCGCGGGCGAAGGCATCCTTGTCCCAGCGGATTCCCCCATCAAGTCGGTGGCCGAGCTGAAGGGCAAGAAGGTCGGCGTCACCAAGGGCTCCAGCGCGCACAATCTGCTGGTGGCCGCCCTTGAGCGGGCCGGCGTATCCTTCTCCGACATCACCCCGGTCTATCTCAGCCCGGCGGACGCGGCCGCCGCCTTCGCCTCGGGCAAGATCGACGCCTGGTCCATCTGGGACCCGTTCTTCGCCATCGCCGAGCTGCGCGGCAAGCCGCGCGTGCTGACGACCACGAAGGACGAACTGAACGTCAACACCTACTTCCTCGCCAACAAGACCTTCGCCACGGCCCACCCCTCCATCGTCCTGAAGGCCGTGGACGCGCTGAAGCAGAGCGCCGCCTGGGCGGATGCGAACCGGCCGGAAGTGGCCAAGGTGCTGGCGGAGGTGACCGGCGTCGACATCGCCGCCCAGACCCGCGCCGCCGACCGCCAGGTGTTCGGCATCTACCCCATCACCGACGCCATCATCGCCGGCCAGCAGCAGACTGCCGACCGTTTCTTCAAGCTCGGCCTCATCCCCCGCGCCATCGTGGTGAAGGATGCGGTGTGGGTGCGCCCCCAGAGCTGAGCCTGACCCAAGCGAACAGGAGGCCCCGATGGCCCGCGATCCCCTCAATTTCTTCTGGTTCATCCCGACCCACGGCGACGGCTCCTATCTCGGCTCCGAGACCCGCCAGCGTCCGCCGGAGTTCGGCTATTTCAAGCAGGTGGCCCAGGCCGTGGACCGGCTCGGCTTCAAGGGTGTTCTGCTCCCCACCGGCCAGAGTTGCGAGGACAGCTGGATCACCGCCACCGGCCTTGCCACCGTCACCGAGCGCCTGAAGTTCCTGGTGGCGCTGCGCCCGGGCGTCATCACGCCCGCCCTCGCCGCGCGCCAGACGGCGGCCCTGGACCGGCTCAGCAACGGGCGGCTCCTGCTCAATGTGGTGGTGGGGGGCAACCCCACCGAGCTGGCCGGCGACGGCGTGTTCGTGCCCCATGACGAGCGCTATGCCCAGACCGGCGAGTTCCTCACCATCTGGCGCCGCCTGCTCTCGGGCGAGACCGTGGATTTCGACGGCAAGTATTACCGCATCCAGGGCGGGCGGCTCGACTTTGCCCCCGTGCAGGCCCCCTACCCGCCGCTCTATTTCGGCGGCTCCTCCGAGGCGGGGCAGGACCTCGCCGTGGACCAGACGGACCTCTACCTCACCTGGGGCGAGCCGCTCGCGGGCGTGAAGGAGAAGATCGCCGCCGTGCGCAAGCGCGCCGCCGCGCGGGGCCGGGCCATCCGCTTCGGCATCCGCCTCCACTTCATCGTCCGCGAGACGGAGGAGGAAGCCTGGGCCGCCGCCGACAAGCTCATCAGCCGCATCTCCGACGAGCAAATCGACCGCGCCCAGAAGCGCTTCCAGAGCGAGATGGATTCCGTCGGCCAGCGCCGCATGGCGGCGCTCCATGGCGGGCGACGCGACAAGCTGCTGGTGGCGCCGAACCTGTGGGCCGGCGTCGGCCTCGTACGCTCCGGTGCCGGCACCGCCCTCGTCGGCACGCCGGAGCAGGTGGCCGAGCGGCTTAAGGAATATCAGGACCTGGGCATCGATACGGTGATCGGCTCCGGCTACCCCCATCTGGAGGAAGCCTATCGCGTCGCCGAGCTCCTGTTCCCCGCACTCGGGCTTGAACAGGAAGCCACCTTCAGCCGCCATGTCGCCAACGAGTTCACCGTGGGCGCCCATGGCGGCTCGAAACTGAAGGTGGCGTCATGACCGGCGCGCTCAAACGCTTCGCAGGCAAGGGGACGGGCTGGATCTTGCCGGTCCTCCTCATCGTCGTCTGGGAGGCCGCCTCCAAGTTCGGCGAAATCCCCGCCAACATCCTGCCCGCGCCGTCCGACGTGGTGGCCGCCCTGTGGAAGCTCACCCTCTCCGGCGACATCTTCAAGCATATCGGCGTCTCCTCTTGGCGGGCGCTGACGGGGTTCGCCATCGGCGGCTCCATCGGCTTCGCCCTGGGCCTTGCCAACGGCCTCTCCACCGTGTCCCGCGAGGTGTCGGACACCACGCTCCAGATGGTGCGCAACATCCCGCATCTGGCGCTGATCCCGCTGGTCATCCTGTGGTTCGGCATCGACGAGGAAGCGAAGCTGTTCCTCGTGGCGCTGGGCGTGTTCTTCCCCATCTATATCAACACCCTGCATGGCATCCGCACGGTGGACCCGCAGCTCATCGAGATGGGCCGCATCTACGGCATGTCGCACCTGGAGCTGTTCGTGCGGGTGATCCTGCCGGGCGCCCTGCCCTCCATCTTCGTGGGGCTGCGCTATGCGCTCGGCATCATGTGGCTGACGCTGATCGTGGCGGAAACCATCTCGGCCTCCTCCGGCCTCGGCTACATGGCCATGCAGGCGCGCGAGTTCCTGCTGATCGACGTGGTGGTGCTGTCGATCCTCATCTACGCGCTCCTCGGCAAGCTGGCGGACAGCGCCGCGCGCACGCTGGAGCGCCTGTTCCTCCAATGGCACCCCGCCTTCCAGCCGCACTGAGGAGATTGCTGCCGTGAACATCGCTTTGCGACGCACCGACGTGGATATCGACGCCGGCCTCTCCGCGGGCGCCCCGCACTTCCCCCGCCCGCTGGCGGGGGAGGGCAAAGGAGCGGGACATGGCGCGGCCTTCGATACCGGAGAGCTGGCGCTTCAGGACGCGCCTCCTTCCCCCTCGATCGGGAAAGGGAGCGTATCGCGCCTGCCGCAACCGGCGGAGACCGGCTCCACCGAAGACGGCCTCTCCTTCACGCTCCGCAAGGTACGCAAAGCCTTCGGGCCGAAGGTGGTGCTGCACGATATCGACCTGCATGTCCCAGCCGGCCAGTTCGTGGCCATCATCGGCAAGAGCGGCTGCGGCAAGAGCACATTGCTGCGACTGCTGACGGGACTGGACAAGCCCACCAGCGGCACCCTTGCTCTGGGCGAGGGCGACACGCAGGCGCGCGTCACCCGCATCATGTTCCAGGAGCCGCGCCTGCTGCCCTGGGCGCGGGTGGTCGCCAACGTGGAAGTGGGCCTCTCCCATATCAAGGACAAGGTGCGGAAGCGGGCGAAGGCCTTGTCACTCCTCGGCGAAGTCGGCCTTGCGGACCGCGCAGGCGAATGGCCTGCCGTGCTCTCCGGTGGCCAGCGCCAGCGGGTGGCGCTCGCCCGTGCGCTGGCGAGCCGACCGCGCATCCTCGCGCTGGACGAGCCGCTGGGCGCGCTCGATGCCCTCACCCGCATCGAGATGCAGCAGCTCCTGGAGCGCATCTGGCGCCACCAGGGCTTCACCGCCGTGCTCGTGACCCACGACGTCTCGGAAGCCGTGGCGCTGGCGGACCGGGTGGTGCTGATCGAGGAGGGCCGCATCGCCCTCGACGTGCTGGTGCCCCTGGAGCGCCCCCGCCGCCGCGGCTCGCCGGAGCTGGCCCAGCTGGAAGGCATCATCCTGGAAAAGCTGCTGGGGGCGCCGGCGTAAGAGGAGCGTGAGCCCCTGCCGCCGCGCGGCGGGGGCGGAAGGACGCTGGCCCCCGGATCAGCGGTATCGGCTGCATCGCCCTCGGTGACACGACCCTTCAGATCGTACCGGGCCGCTATCTCGCCGCCCCCATGGACTGGAGCACCGTCTCGCTCGGCCAGCAATCCACTTTCAGCCCGGCCGATTTCTGGTAGGCGCCGAGTGCCGCGCGGGTCAGCATGCCGGCCTTGCCGTCGATCTTGTCCTTGTAGAGGCCGATGCGCGTCAGATGCTTCTGCATCGCCTCCACCGATGTGGTGCGCAATTGCGCCGAAGCCGACCACGGCGTCGCAAAGGGCTGCGGGTCCATCATGCGGTCGGACAGATGACCGACGAACAGCACGTAGAGATCGGAGAAATTATATTCCTTGATCACGAAGTAGTTCTTCGTGGTGAGGAATGACGGGCCATAGATGCCCTCGGGCTGCAGCAGAGATGCCGGCTGCCCCTGCTCGGCGGCCGAGAGCCTCTGTCCGCGCACCGGCGTAAAGCCTGCGCGCAGCCACTCGCCGATCGGCCTCTGAACTTCGGGCACGCCCATGGTGCAGTCGACATTCGCGGGCGCGCGGACCTCGTAGGCCCAGCGCAGTCCCGGCTGCCACCCCTTGTCGGCGAGTTGCTTGGCGGCGGACGCCAGCGCATCCGGCACCGAATGCCAGATATCGGCGTGGCCATTGCCGTCCAGATCGACGCCGTGGCTGTAATAATCCGACGGCAAGAACTGCGTCAGGCCGGTGGCGCCGGCCCAGGACGAGCGGAATTCCTTCCGCGTGACCGTTCCCTCATCCAGGATCTTCAGCGCGAGAATGAATTCGTCGCGGTACTGGTCCTTGCGGCGGCCCACATAAGCCTGCGTGGCCACCACGCGCAGCGTGTCGTAGGAACTCGTGTAGCGGCCGAAATCGGTCTCGCGGCCCCAGATCGCCAGCACCACCGTCGCCGGCACACCGAACTGGGCCTCGATCCGATCGAGCGCGGCCCGATGCTTCTGCATGAGCCGCTGCCCCTCGACGGCCAGCCGCGCGATGGTGGATTCCTTCACATAGTCGGCCGGCACCTGCACGAACTCCGCCTGCGCCCGCGCGCCGGTTGCAGGCCGTCCCGGCAGGGCCAGATCGGGCAACTTGTAGTCCGGCTCAAGGCCACGCGTTTCGCGCTCGAACGTCTCCCGCGACACGCCGGCCGCCTGCGCCTCCGGCCAGAGCGAGGCGATGAATTGCGTGAAGGCGGCGTCCGCCGCGCGGGCGGGCCATTGAAACGCGAGCACCGCAAGCAGCACCCCGGGGATAATTGTGCGGCAGCCTGATCGCACGGGACCGCTCACGCTTCGTTTTCGAGATTGTTCATGGCGCAACGCTAGCACAGCGCCGCCATGAACGCGCAGTCCCCTCCCCTGGCTTGCGCGCGCGTGGCCCCGCAGCGCGCTTCAGGCTCCGCTTCGCGCCATCCCGAGCCGTGTCGATGCTCCGCGCGTCTTCATAGTATGCTGCGGTTCAGGCGGGAGGTTCGTCCACATGTCGCGCAGATTCGAGTTCATGACCGTTGATGTGTTCACTGTTCAGCGGTTCGGAGGAAATCCCCTGGCTGTCTTCTACGATGCCGAGGGATTGAGCGACGCGGAAATGCAAAGCCTCGCGGCGGAGATGAACCTGAGCGAAACGACATTCGTCCTGCCGCCCGCCTCGCCCGAAAATCACCGCCGCGTCCGCATCTTCAACAGGTCCGCCGAGATGCCGTTCGCCGGCCACCCGAACGTGGGCACGGCCTGCGCGCTGGCCATGCTCGGGCTGACGAGGGACGATGCGCTCCGGTTCGAGGAGACGGCGGGTCTCGTCGGGGTGGAACTGATGCGGGACCAGGCCGGGGCGGCCACCGGCGCCACGATCAATGCTCCCAAAGCCCTTGATGTCATCGAGGAATTGGCGCCTGACGCCATCGCGGAATGCATCGGACTGAGCGCGGCGGACATTAGGCTGTCAACCCACGCGCCGGTCATCGCCAGCGTCGGCGTCGATTTCGCATTGGTGGAGGTTTCGCCGGATGCCGTCGCCCGGGCGACCCCGCGGCTTGACGCATTCAGGAGCGCGCAATCCCTGCTTCGCCACCAGTCCGGCCGGCTTTCGATCCACCTGTATAGTCGGTCGAACGATCAAATCCGCGCCCGGATGTTCGCTCCATTGGCGGGAACATGGGAGGATCCGGCGACCGGCAGCGCCAATGCTGCTCTCGCCGCCCTGCTTGTCTCCCTGGGGGAAGGCAGCGACCAGACCTTCCAGATCACACAGGGCGTGGAGATGGCGCGAGCGAGCCAACTCGTTGCTCGGGGATGGCGGGTGGGTTCGAATGTGCATGCGAGCGTCGGGGGAAGCTGTGTGCCGATGTTCCGTGGGCATGTCGAGCTGTGATGACGCGGCCAGAGGTGTCGATGCCGGCTGCACTCTCGTAAGCTTTTAAGCCCCCACGTGCTTCCCCATCATCCCCGCACGGCATTTAGGACATTCGGGAAAGGATGATTTTCTCTCTCACCTTTTTCAGGGATGAAGCCGTGCCGCTAGCCTGTTAAGCAACAAGGATCCGACGACCGGCAGTGCCGGCGTGGAGCGGCCATGAACGGGATGGAAGCAAGAGGAATGGGGCGCACGGCCATTGTCACGGGTGCCGGCGCGGGCCTTGGGCGCGCCATCGCGCTCGGCTTGGCGCAGGCGGGCTATCGCATCGGGCTTGCGGACATCGATGAAGCCGGCCTTGCCGGCGCGCTGGAGGAATGCGAGCGCCATGCGCCCGGAAGCCTCGTGTTGCCGCTGGACCTGCGGCAGGAAGAGAGCATCAAGGCATGCTGCGATGCGGCCGTCGCGGCGTTCGGCCCGCCGGACCTGCTGGTGAACAATGCCGGCGTCGCCTTGCACCGCCCCGTGGTGGACCTGACCTGGGACGAGTGGGACACGGTGCTCGACGTCAATCTGAAGGGCGTGTTTTTCATGTCCCAGCGCTTCGGCGCGGCGCTCATCGCCGAGGGACGGGGCGGGGCCATCGTGAACATCGCCTCCGCCCACGGCATCGTCGCCCTGGCGGACCGCGCGGCCTATGGCATCTCCAAGGCCGGCGTCATCCATCTCACCAAGATGCTCGCCATCGAATGGGCGCGCCTCGGCATCCGGGTGAATGCCATTGCGCCCGGCACGGTCATGACGCCCTCCCGCGAGGCCCTGCTGCACGATCCGGATGCGCGCCGGCGGATGCTGGACCGCATCCCCATGGGACGCTTCCCGACCCCCGAGGAGGTCGCCGCCGCCGTGCTCTATCTGGCGGGCGACGGCGCGGCCGCGATGACCGGCCACACGCTGGTGCTCGACGGAGGCACCACTGTCTGGTGAGGCCCGAACAGACCTAGGCGCCCCGCCGGCGCAGGAGGGGTGGATTGCGGCGCTGGCGGCGATGATGCTGCTCCAGACCACCTCGTCCTTCCTGAACCAGATGCTCCCCACTCTGGCGCCCATCCTGCGGGTCGAGCTCGGCTGGCCGGACACCATGGTGGGATATCTCGTCGCCCTCGGCACGGCGGGGGCCATCGTCTTCCTCATGTGCGGCAGCCCTTTGGTGCGCGGCGCCGGCTCCATCCGGGCCGTGCAGATCGGCCTCGTTCTGGGCATGGCAGGGGTGGCGCTGCTGCCCGCTCCATTCGCCGCCGCCCCGTTCGTGGCGAGCGTGATGATCGGGCTCGCCTACGGCCCGTCGACGCCGGCCGGGAGCGACGTGCTGATGCGCTATTCCCCCGCGCGTCACCGCTCCCTCATCTTCTCCCTGAAGCAGGCGGGCGTGCCGCTCGGCGGGGCCGCGGCGGGGCTGATCCTGCCGGCGCTCGCGTCCACCGTGGGCTGGCGCGCCGCGCTGCTGGCGGTGGGCGCGATCCTCCTCGCCACCGTCCTTCTGGCGCAGACGGTGCGCAAGCGGGTCGATGCCAGGCGTGACCCGGACCAGTTGCGGCTTAGGCTCTTCCTCTCGCCTGCCAATATCCGCCAGCCTTTTGCCGCTTTGCGCGCCGGGCCGGGCCTCCAGCGCCTTGCCTTTGCGGGCGGGTTCCTCGCCATGAACCAGGGCGGGTGGAACGCCTTCCTCGTGACCTATCTGGTGGGCGCCGTCCATCTGTCGCCCATGGCGGCCGGCATGGTCTTTGCGGTCATGCAGGTCGCGGGCGCCATGGGGCGCATCGGCGTCGGCTGGCTGGCGGACAGGGTGGGCTCGGGCCTCATCGTCACGCGCCTGTGTGCGGCCTTCGCCGGCGCCGTCACCCTGGCGCTCGGGCTCGCCCGGCCGGACTGGCCTCTGGCCGCGCTGCTGGGTATCGCGCTGCTGGCCGGCCTTACGGTGTCAGGGTGGAACGGCATCCAGCTCGCCGAGATCGCGCGGCGTGCGCCCCGGCATCTGGTGAGCGAGGCGACGTCGGGCGGATCGGTCTTCGTGTTCCTCGGCTTCGTGGCGGGGCCGTCCGTGTTCGCGACCCTCCTCGCCGTGACGGGCCGCTATGACCTGCCCTGCTTCGCCATCGCCATCACGCCGCTTCTTGCCCTGGCGCTCGTGGCGCGCATGCCACCAGCCTAGCCTTCAGCCCATCTTGGTGATGGAGACGAGGAAGTCGAGGAAGACCCGCACCTTCGCCGGCAAATGGCGATTGGCGGGATAGAGCACGGAGATGGGGGCGCCCTCCACCGCATAATCGGTGAGGATGGACTGCACGTGGCCCTGCTCCAGGTCCTTGCGCACCAGCCACCAGGTGCCGCGGATGATGCCGAGCCCCGCCACCGCCGCCTCCCTCAGCGCATCGCCGCTGTTGAGGTTCGCATTGCCCTTCACATGGATGATGGTCTCGCGCCCCTTGGCGTCGGCGAAGCGCCATTCCGGGCCGCTGCGGTTGCCGGTAATGCAATTGTGGTCGAGCAGGTCCTCCGGCGTCTTGGGGATGCCGTGCGCCTTCAGATAAGCGGGCGAGGCCACCGTGACCTGCGGGCTGCGGATCAGCATGCGGGTGATGAGCCGGGAATCGCTGATGTTGCCGGTGCGCACGGCGATGTCATAGCCCTCCGCCACGAGGTCGATGGGCTTGTTGCTGTCGCCGAAACTGAGGTCGATGGAGATATCCGGATATTTCTTTAGGAATGACGGCAGCTCGGGCACCAGCGTCACCCGCCCGAAGGAGAGCGGCACCAGTGCGCGGATGCGCCCGCGGGTCGCCACGTTGCCGCGCTGGAGGGCGAGTTCCGCATCCTCCAGATCGGAGAGGATCTGGACCGCCCGCTCATAGAATTCCTGTCCATAATCGGTGGTGCTGAGCTGCCGCGTGGTGCGGTTGAAGAGCTGGGTGCCGAGCTCGTCCTCCAGGCGCGTGATGGTCTTGGTGACCGCCGACACCGACATGCCGAGCTTGCGGGCAGCCGCAGTGAATCCGCCATTCTCCGCGACACGGGTGAACACGCTGAGGGCAAGGAACTTGTTCATCGGCGGTTTCCCGAAGAGGACGTTTCCCGAACCGGCCTTCTTCGCACTTGCGAAAATTCATCCGGTAGTTGGCGCCTATTTATATCCGATTTGTCTCCGATTCTCGGAACTTTCGGAAAGAATCAATTTCCAACTCCGACATTTCATATCGGAATAGGCCCGCTAAGCTGGATTGCAACGAGGGGTAAACCCCATCCGGCTAAGGGCTATCGCTGCTCTCCGCCGGAAGCACTTGCGGTGCTGCAAGGCAGGTAAGGAGAGGCCCGTGAAAGTTGAGAGCAACGGCTGCACGTTCAACCTCAGCCTGGAAGGGCGCGCGGATGCGCCCGTCATCATGCTCAGCCATGGCATCGCCACCGATATCGGCATCTGGGACGACCTCGTGCCGCTCCTCGCCACACGCTACCGCGTGCTGCGCTACGATTCCCGCGGCCACGGCGCGTCCGAGGCGACGCAAGGCGCCTATTCGCTGTCCCAGCTCGCCGACGACGTGACGGGCATCCTCGATGCGCTCGAAATCGACCGGGCCCATTTCGCCGGCCTCTCCATGGGCGGCATGGTGGGCCTGGAGCTCGCGCTGCGCGCGCCGGAGCGCATGACCTCCATCGCCGTATGCAACGCCCGCGGCTCAGCGCCCGCGCAGTATCGCGACGCCTGGACGGACCGCAGCCGCAAGGCGCGGGAGGGCGGCATGGAGACCATGGTCGAGCCCAGCATCTCGCGCTGGTTCACCCCCGGCTTCCAGGCGCGCCGGCCCGATGCCATGGAGAAGATGGCCGGCATCATCCGGCGCACCTCCGTGGACGGCTATTGCGGCTCGGCGGCGGCGCTGTCCGAGCTCGACCATGAGAAGCACCTGCCCGCCGTCACCGTGCCCCTCCTCTTCCTCACCGGGGCCGAGGACCAGGGCGCGCCGCCTTCCGTTGTGCGTCCCATGCAGGAGAAGGCTCCCGCTTCGCTTTATGTCGAGCTGCCGGATGCGGGCCATATCTCGGTGATGGAGCAGCCGCGCCTGTTCGCCGAGGCCCTCCTCGGCTTTATCGATCCCATCGCGGCAGGCGCGCCTGCCCAGCCAGCCCACGCCTGACACGCCGCATCGCCTTTTCGCCATTCGCGCCAATCCAGAAGGTGCCCAGATGAGCCGTATCGCCCTGCTCGCGCGGGAAGATCTTAGCCCCGCTCAGGCCGAGGTCTACAATTCCATCAATGCCGGCGCGCGCGGCGGTGTGCGCGGGCCGTTCCGCGTGCTGCTGCACTCGCCGGACCTCGCCAAGCGGGTGGAGCAGCTCGGCGTCTATGTGCGGTTCCAGTGCAAGGTGCCCGAGCGCCTGCGGGAATTCTCCATCGTCCTCGTCTCCGAGCACTGGCACGCGGCCTATGAATGGTACGCGCACGCCTCGCTGGCCCTGAAGCAGGGGATCCCCGAGGTGGTGCTGGATGCCGTCGCCAAGGGCGAGCGGCCGGCCTTCACCGAAGAGGCCGACGAAATCACCTATGACTACGTCACCAGCCTCCTGAAGACCGGGCGCGCATCGGACCCGGTGTTTTCGCGGGCACAGGCCCTGCTCGGCGAGGAGGGGCTCGTCGATCTCACCGGGTTGGTCGGCTACTACACGCTTCTCGCGCTCCAGCTGAACGCCTTCGAGGTGCCGATCCCGGAAGACGGCTACGCCCCGTGGCCGGTCAAGGGCTGAGCCGATGAGCACGGGCAGCGATACCTTGGCGAAGGCCGGCGCTCAGGGGAGCCAGAGCCAGGCGGCTCCGGGCGCTCCCCCGTCCCATTCCCGCTTCTGGGAGAAGGGGCTGCCAGTGCTCGGCGTCGCGGCCGGCATCCTGCTGGTGCTTGGGCCGTTCCTCGCCACCCTCATCCGCAGCCTGCTCTATTGGCAGCCGGACGGCTCGGTCGTCGTCACGCTGCAGAACTTCACGGCCCTGCTTGGCGATGCCCGCTTTCTCGACGCGGCGCGCAATACGCTCCTCTGCGGCGCGGGCGCGACGATCGTGAGTTGCGTGCTCGGGGTCACCCTGGCCTGGATTGTCTCGCGCACCGACGTGCCGGGCCGGTCCTGGTTCGAGGTGGGCAACCTCATCCCCTTCTTCCTGTCGCCCTATGTGGGCGCCGAGGCGTGGCGCTACCTCGCGGCGCCCGGCAGCGGCATCATCCACAAGATGGCGCAGGACTATCTCGGCCTGAAGCTGCCGTTCCTCAACATCTATGGGCTCGCGGGCGTCATCTGGGTGCTGGCCATCTTCTATACGCCCTATGTCTATCTGTTCGTGATCTCGCCGCTGCGGCGCATGGACAGCGCGCTGGAGGATGCCGCACGCGTCCATGGCGCCTCGTTCGGCTACACGGTCCGGCACATCACCCTGCCCTTGCTGATGCCCGCGCTGCTGTCGGCGGCGATGATCGTGTTCGTCACCAGCGCCGGCCTATTCGACGTGCCGTTCGCCCTGGCGGCCACCCACGGCATCCGCACCATTCCCACCGAAATCTATTCCTCGCTGCAATACCCCGCCGATTTCGGCCGCGCCGCCGCGTTCGGCATGCTGGTGCTGTGCCTCACGGTGACGCTCACCTTGTGGCAGCGGCACTATCTCGCCTCCCGCCGCTTCGAGACCGTGAGCGGCAAGGGCTATCGCCCACGCGTCATGAAGCTCTCGCTGGGCGGCCGCATCGTCGCGCTGACGGTGGAGGTGCTCTATATCGGCCTCGGCGTGGTGCTGCCCATCATCGCGCTGCTCATGGTGTCGCTGCAGAGCATCTGGACCGGCAAGTTCCGCTCGGGCTACGCGACCATCGAGAACTTCACCTACGTCCTGCTCAATTACGACCTGACCCGCACGGCCATCGTCAACAGCCTGTTCCTGGCGGTGGTCGGCGCGAGCATCGGCGTCGGGCTCAGCGTGCTGCAGAGCTATTATCTCAACCGCAGCACTTCCAAGGCGCGGGGCTTCATGGAGGCCGTGCTGTCGCTGCCCATCGGCATCCCGGGCATCATCCTCGGCCTCGGCTTCCTCATCCTCTCCGTGCGCACGCCGCTCTACAGCACCATCTGGGTCATCCTCATCGCCTATGTGGCGCACTTCTTCCCGCTGGCGATCCGCACGGTCACGGCCATGTTCGTCGCCATCAATCCCGAGCTGGAGCAGAGCGCGCGGGCGAGCGGGGCGTCGTGGTGGCAGACCATGCGCCACGTGCTGCTGCCGCTTCTCAAACCCGCGCTCATCGCCGCATGGCTCATGCTGTTCGTGATCTTCGTGCGCGAGCTGGGCTCCACCATCCTGCTCTATGCGCAGGGCACGGAGACCATCTCGGTGGCGCTGGTCGCCCTCGGCGACCGCAATTTCGGCTTCGTGGCGGCGCTCGCGGTGATCCAGCTCGTTCTGCTGCTTTCCGCCTTCGCCCTGTTCCGCTTGACCCGCGCCTCGCTGGTGCAGGACTGATTTGGAGGACGCCGTGAAAAGCGACCTGTCTCACTTCGTCACCGTCCGGGGCCTGAAGAAGACCTTCGGCTCCAACACCGTCCTCAACTCCATCTCGCTGTCGGTGGAGGAGGGCCACACCCTCGCGCTCCTCGGCCCCAGCGGCTGCGGCAAGACCACCATGCTGCGCTGCCTCGCCGGCCTGGAGACGGCGGACGAGGGCTATATCGAGATCGCCGGCAAGGTGGTGTTCGACAGCGCCAAGAAGATCAACCTGATGCCCGAGGCGCGCCAGCTCGGCATCGTGTTCCAGTCCTATGCGGTGTGGCCGCACATGACGGTGGCCGAGAATGTCGGCTTCCCGCTCAAGGTGCGCCGCATGTCCAGGGCGGACCAGGAGAAGCGGGTGCGCGTGATGCTGGACGTGGTGGGCCTCGGCGCCTGGTACGACCGCCCCGCGACCCAGCTCTCCGGCGGCCAGCAGCAGCGCGTGGCGCTTGCCCGGGCCCTGGTGCACGAGCCGCGCCTTGTGCTGTTCGACGAGGCGCTCTCCAACCTCGACGCGCAGCTCCGCGAGCAGATGCGCATGGAGCTGTCCATGCTCCAGGACCGCCTCGGCTTCACGGCGATCTACGTCACCCACGACCAGTCCGAGGCCTTTGGCCTGGCGGACCGGATCATCATCCTGAACAAGGGCCACATCGACACGGAAGGCGCGCCGCGCGAGGTGTTCGACCGGCCGCAGACCCCGTTCGTCGCGCAGTTCCTCGGCCTGAACGTGCAGGAGGGCGAAGTGCTCGAGACGGCGCAGGCCGCCCCCCATGGCGCGCCGCAGGACGCCGCGGGCTGGGCGCGGGTGGCCCTGCCGGGCGGCACCGCCATCTGGGGCAAGCTCGGCCACGACCGGCCCCTGAAGGCCGGCGGCAAGGCGCTCATCTGCATCCGCAAGGAGCATGTGAAGGTCAGCGCGCGGGAGGCCATGGCCGGGCGGCAGGCGTTTCCCGCCGTGGTCCGGGCCGCCTCGTTCCAGGGCCTCTCCGAGGAATACATCATCGATCTCGCCGGCATCGAGCTGCGCGCCATCCAGCCCAGCGCGGGCGTGCGCTCGGGCGACGCGGTGGCGGTCGATCTTGCGCCCGAGCAATGCATCGTGCTCGCCCGCGACGCGTGAGAACAGGTTCAGGAAAGACGGGTGCTGTTGGTAGGGGCGTGCCGGCAGGACCTTTTGGGGGGCAATAGACCCTGCTGCGAGCGCTCTCAGGAGGAGAAACGATGAACGTCCGTAAAACGGCCCTCGCGGCCCTCATGTTCGGCGCCTTCGCGCTGAACCAGGCCTCGGCGCAGGAAGCGCCGGTGCTCAAGGGCGCCACGCCCGAGGAGAAGGCACGGGTGACCGCCCTGATCGACGGCGCGGTGAAGGAGGGCAGCCTCTCCTACTGGGACACGGTGATCCAGCCCGGTACCAATGACAAGCTCGTCAAGGCCTTCAAGGAGCGCTACGGGCTGCCGGCCGCCTTCAAGGTGAACTACACCCTGTCGCAGACCGGCGAGCTCGTCACCCGCATCGAGCAGGAGCTGGGCGCCGGCCGCGTCACCATGGACGTCGCCGCCATCTCGGCGCCCATCTGGGTGTTCGAGCGGCTGGGCGCAGGCGACCTGCTCCAGTACAAATCGCCGGAATACGCCCACTACCAGAAGATCTTCGATGCCGGCCTCGGCATGGACGGCTACTTCGCCTTCAATGGCGGGTACGTCTTCGTGCCCATGTGGAACAGCGAGAACCTGGATTTCAAGGGCAAGTCCTACCAGGACATGATCGCCGCCGTGCCTGAGGGCAAGCTCTCCATGGGCGACGCGGCCAATTCCACCACCTTCCTCGCCACCTTCATGGGCGAGCGCACGGTCCTGCCGCCGGATTTCTTCACCAAGCTTGCGGCCAAGAAGCCCGTGCTGCTCCGCCGCTCCGAACAGCTCGCCTCCGGCCTCGTCACCGGCGAGCAGGTGATGACGCTGTCCGGCATGCCCACCCGCGCCTACCAGATGAACCAGAAGGGCGCGAAGCTGAAGTTCCTGTTCCCCGACGAAGGCGTGCTTCTGCTCGCGCCGAGCACCTTCATCCTCACCAAGGCGCCCCACCCCAACGCGGCCAAGCTCTGGATCGACTTCATCCTCTCGGAGGCCGGCCAGAAGATCCTCACCACGGAAGAGGCGCTGATCTCCGGCCGGTCCGATTTCAAGAGCTCGATCCCCGAATACTCGCCGCCCATCGAGAGCCTGAAGCTTATCCGGATGAACTGGGGCCGGCTCACCACCGAGAGCATGACCAAGGCCAAGGCCGACTGGGTCGGCATCTTCAACCCCTGAGATCCCGAGGAGCGGCGGGCGCGACCCGCCCGCCGCTCCTGGTCCGCCGCAACGGACAGTCCTGGAGACACCTCATGTCCATCGCGTCCCTGCACATGGAATCGGATCGGCTGGATCCGCGCCGCTTCCGCAATGTGATCGGCTCGTTCGCCACCGGTGTCGCCATCATCACCACCGAGCTTGACGGCGCCTATCACGGCATGACCGTCAACTCGCTGACCTCCGTGTCGCTGGACCCCTGCATGCTGCTGGTCTGCCCCCGGCGCGGTAGCGCCACGGGCGAGGCGATCCGCGCGCGCGGAGAGTTCGCGGTGAACATCCTCGCCGCCCACCAGCGCGACCTGTCGCACCGCTTCGTGAGCGCCGGCATCGCCGACCGCTTCACCGATCTCGACGTTGAATTCAGCCCCCGCGGCATGCCGCTCCTGCCCGGCGCCATCGCACATATCTGCTGCCGCGTGGCGGCCATCCATCCCGGCGGCGACCATGAGATCGTGCTCGGGGAAGTGCTGACCTGCTCGGATGCGGACGGCCACCCGCTGGTGTTCCACAAAGGGGCGTTCGGCGCCTTCAGGACCGACGCCTGAGCCTCCGTCTCCAGGGGGCGAAATGCGCGAAGATTTCAGACAAAAACGAAAAGTTCAATTTCACATTTAGGACGTTTGAGACCGGCTCTCCGGCTTCTATCGTCCCTTCAAATCCAACGGGCGAAACGCGTTGAGACGCATTTCGCCAAGGGGCGGGCCGTCTCCGGCCGCCTGCCGAACCACGGAGCGATGTCATGAAACTCGGTTACTTCACCATGCCGGTCCACCCCATCGAGCGGGACTGGCGCGAGACGCTGCGGGAAGACCGGGAGACCGTGATCCTCGCCGACCAGCTCGGCTTCCACGACGCCTTCATCGGCGAGCACCTCTCGGATCGCTGCGAGACCATCACCAACAGCATGATGTTCCTGGCCTCGCTGGTCTCGGACACCAAGACCATCAAGCTCGCCACCGGCACCTCCAACCTGTCGCAGACGCACCCCACCCTCATCGCGGCGCAAGCGGCGATGCTCGACCATCTGGCGGATGGCCGCTTCATCTTCGGCATCAGCCCCGGCGCGCTGACCACCGATGCGGAAGCCCTCGGCATCCTGGATGAAGACCGCAACAAGATCTTCGCCGAAGCCATCGACGTGATCCTGGAGATCTGGCAGCGCGAGGCGCCCTACGAGATCGACCTGCCGGACAACCGCTTCAAGGTCTCCACCAAGCGCTCCGCAGCGCTGGAGCTGGGTGTGGGCTACCTGCCCAAGCCTTTCCAGAAGCCCTATCCGGAGATCGTCGGCACGGTGCTCTCGCCCTATTCGCCCGGCGTCATCGCCATGGGCCGGCGCGATTTCCATCCTCTGTCCGCCAACTTCCTGCTGTCCAAGTGGATCAAGACGCACTGGGACAATTACGTGGAAGGCAAGTCGCAGGTGGGCGCGAAGGCGGACCCGGCCGACTGGCGCGTGGCGCGCACCATCTTCGTCGCCGACGACGAGGCGACGGCCTCCTCCTATGCCCGGCACGACCCCAACAGCCCCTACCGGCACTATTACGGCCAGATCCACAAGAAGCTGATGCGCTCCAAGCGCCTGTTCGTGATGAAGGAAGAGCGGGACCAGCCGGACGAGGCGGTGACGCACGATTTCATCATGGACCAGCTGGTGATCTACGGCACCGTGAACAAGGTGGTGGACCAGCTTCTCGCCCTGCGCGAGCAAGTCGGCGATTTCGGCGAGATCGTCTATGCCGGCATGGACTGGGTGTCGCCGGAGCTCGCCAAGCGCTCCATGCAGCTCATGGCGGAACAGGTGATGCCGCGGGTCAACGCCGCCATCGGCTCAGCCGCCGCGGCGTGAGAACCGGCTGAAAAGCCCGGAAGACAATGCCACTGGCCAAGGGGCCATAGAATATCGCCCCTTGGCCCGGTTATGAGCCGAAAGCAGTCATCGCCCAGCCGCAGGTGAAGCTTGTAACGCTTCCGCGCGATCAAGCGCGGGCGCGGGAGGTGTTCAGCGCAATGGCCGCGCGAATGAGGGCCTTCAATGCCTCCTCGTCAATCGCCTCGCCCTCGTGGAAGTCGATGGCGCGCCTCGTATTGCCATCGAGGCTGGAGTTGAAGAGGCCTGACGGGTCATCGAGCGCGGCCCCCTTGGCGAAGGTCATCTTCACGACGCTCTTGTAGGTCTCGCCGGTGCAGATCATTCCGTCGCGATACCACACCGGAACGCCTCTCCACTTCCACTCCTCGACCACCTCGGGGTCGGCCTGCTTGATCAAGGCGCGGAGCTTGGAGAGCATCTCGCCCCGCCAGTCGCCCAACTCCTTGATCATCGCATCGATCAACTGAGCGGGGGAGGTTTCCCCTTTTCCCTCCGGCGAGACGGTCGTGTTCTTCTTCATGGTTGTCGCCTTCTTCATGGTTGCTCCCAAGCCGTGCGCCTCATCCCGTCCCGCTCACAATCGTTCGCCGGGCAATTGGCTGGCCTGCTTCACCCATTCAGCGAACTGAGCCTCGTCGAGCTGGTCCTCGTAGATGTCGAGATAGCGTACGTCCTTCTGCTTGGAGACGCCCGGAGGAAGAGGATGCAGCGACGTCCCGCGGAAGAAAGCCACCTTTATGTATTTCGTGAAGACGTGGAGGCTGAGGAACCAGCCTTGGCCCTCGTCGGCAACGCCATAGAAGGGCGAGTTCCATTTGACCGCTTTGCGGACACCGGGGACGGCGCTCTCGATGAGCCTGTCGAGGCGTCGTCCGACATCGCTTTTCCAACCCGGCATGGCCGCGATATAGGCCTGCACGGGAGCGTCCCCGTAGCCCTTCGCGATCTGGGGGTTACCGCCCGAGAGGAGGACCGGCTTTGCGGCATCGCCGGCCTCCGCCGTCTTGCGCGGTTTGGCTGCCCGCGCCGCTTTCTTGGTCTCTCCTGCCATGGCGTTCACGCCCGCATGCTGGCACGTCGCCCGCTGCGCCACCTGGCGGCATAGGGCAGCATGAACATGTACAGCCCGCTGAACAGGAGCAAGAAGAGCGGGACCAGCGGCGAATAGACCAACCAGAGAGGAGGCTCCCCTAGTCCCCGGGCGACGAAATTGGCGATGACGGTCACCGTGAAGGCAATGGACAGCCAGCGATGGACCTGCCGAACCCAGGTGCTCATGGTGGGACCTCCTGATGATTGTTCGCCGAAGCGGCAGACCTCACTCCGCCCGACCCAGAACCTGCTCCAGGTTTGCAAAGAACTGCGCCCAGCCGTGCTTGGCGCCCTGGTAGGCCTGCTGCTGATCCGGCCGGAAGCCAGCCTGCTCCATGCGCAGGTGAGTCCCCGTGCGCGAAGGGGTGAGCGTCCAGGTGACCACGCTCTCGAGACCGTAGGCCGCCCACGTGTAAGACAGCGTCCTGTGCGGTTCGACTTCCAGGACCTGACAGTCCACGGCGCCCCAGTCGGCGCGAAAGTTGAAACGATGGTCCACCACAGGCTTGAAGTCGCTCTTCATGAGCCATTCTTCGATCAGGTGCGGCTGGGTGAGCGCGCGCCAGATCTTCTCCGGCGGAAAAGGGATCTCCCGTTCGACAACGACGGAGAGCGTTTCGGACGCGCTGTTGGTCATTGGTCCATCCTCTTGAGCAGATCTTCGAGATCGTCGAACCGGCTCTGCCAGAAGCCGGTCATTTGGCTTGTCCAGTCGATCAGCGGCGCCAGGGCGCCAAGCTGCGCGCTGTAATGTGTCTGGCGGCCTTCGTGGCGGTCGCGCACCAGCCCGGCCTGCTTCAGAACGCCGAGATGCTTTGAGACGGCCGGCTGCGAGACCCCGGCTTGAGCCGTCAGGGCGCCAACCGTCTGCTCCCCGTCACGGCACAGCCGCTCGAAGATGGCCCTCCGCGTTGGGTCGGCGAGCGTTCTGAAGAGCATGTCGTGGGCATTCGGCATCAGGACGCATAACTCTCCAGCTATTGATCCGACCTATAACCGACGGGCTATGCGTGGGTCAAGCGAGAGGGATGGCTGAGGCCGCCCAGGTCCATCCGTTGCGGCACGGAGCTTCTGGTCCACGCAAAGCGGTGACATGATGCGAGCCCTTGAACCTCGACGGGAGGGGCTGTCCCCTCTTCCGCCCGCGGACGCCGGCAGGTGCCGGGCGCATGTCACCTCCGGCACCGCACCCACCGAACGGATCCCATGCCCGATTTGCCCTCCCCTGCCCCGCCCGACCCGCTGCTGCTCCCGTCCTACAGGCTGCCTGCGCTCGACCAGGATTTCATCCTCGGCGATTCCATGCGGGGCGTCCGGTTCCTTCTGGAATATGCCAAGGCGGAGGAGGCGCTGCGGGCGTGGCAGGTGCGCTCCACCATCGTTGCCTTCGGCTCCGCCCGCGTGCGGGAGGATGGGCCGGGGCGCCAGCCCTTCTGGTATGCGCAGGCGCGGGAATTCGGCCGCATCGCCTCGGAGCGGGGCGGGGCCTTGCGGACGCAGAAGGAGCGCGACAACGTCATCGCCACCGGCGGCGGGCCCGGCCTCATGGAGGCCGCGAACCGCGGGGCGGCGGATGCCGGGGCGCCGTCCGTGGGCTTCAACATCAGCCTGCCGCACGAGCAGGGCCCCAACCCCTACAGCACCCCGGAGCTGACCTTCCAGTTCCACTATTTCGCCATGCGCAAGATGCACCTCGCCATGCGGGCCAATGCGCTGATCGTGTTTCCGGGCGGCTTCGGCACCCTCGACGAGCTGTTCGAGATCCTGAACCTGCGCATTACCAACAAGGCGCCGCCAATCTCCATCGTCCTGTTCGACGAAGCCTATTGGCGGTCGATCATCAATTTCGACGCCCTGGTGGAGCACGGCATGGTGACCCGCGAGGAGTGCGCGTTCTTCTGCTTCGCAGACCATGCCGAGGAGGCGTGGCTGAAGCTCTCGGCCGAAGGGCTGGACGCGCACCCCAAAGGCTGACCACCGAGCAGGGACCGGCGCGCATGTCCTCAATGCGGTTCATGAATGGGAGACCGGACGTGGAGGACCAGAGCGATGTCTTCGCCTTCCTCGCAAGCCCTGAGACCCACGGGCTGAGCGAGCCTGTCCGGCGCATCGACACCCATGGCGCCTGCGTATTCCTGGCGGGCCGCGACGCCTACAAGGTGAAGCGCGCGGTGCGTTTCCCGTTCCTCGATTTCTCGACCCTGGAGAAGCGCCAGCGCGCCTGCGAGAACGAGATGGTGGTCAACCGGGAGAACGCCCCCGGCCTCTATCTCGGCGTCGTGCCCGTCACCCGCGGCCAAAACGGTCTCGCCATCGGCGGAGAGGGCGAGGTGGTGGAATGGGCCGTGCACCTGCGCCGGTTCGACGAGACGCAGACCCTCGATCGCCTCGCGGACGCGGAAGGACTGCCGCCGCCGCTGATAGCTAAGCTCGCCGCCCGCATCCTCGCCTCCCACGGCCGTGCGCCCGTGCACTCCGGCACGGCGGCGGTCGCTGCGTTCGAGCGTCAGGCGCGCGAGACACTGGACGAGCTGGACGATGGGGCAGACGTCTTCACCGATGCCGCACTCGGCACGTTGAGGGCGGCGGTGGAAGATGAATTGGAGGCCTTGCAGCCGCTGCTGCTTCGGCGCGGCGATCTCGGCCAAATCCGTCGCTGCCATGGCGACCTGCATCTGCGCAATGTGGTGCTCCTCGAGGGCGAGCCGGTCCTGTTCGATGCCATCGAGTTCAACGACGCCATCGCCACCTGCGACGTGCTTTTCGATCTCGCCTTCATGCTCATGGACCTTGGCCACAGGGGCTTTCTTGCGGAAGCGAACCTGCTGTTGAACCGCTACCTCTGGGGTGCGGAACAGGAGGAGCTTCAGATCGAGGGCCTGCGCGCGCTTCCGCTCTTCATGGCCCTGCGCGCCGCCATACGGGCAAAGGTCTCCCTTGACCTCGCGCATCTTTCGAGCGCGGCGGCCGAGACCGCCATCGCGGAAGGCCGGCGCTATCTGGATCTGGCGCTCCGGCTCGTGGGGATGCGGTCGCCCCCCGCGCTCATTGCCGTCGGCGGCCTGTCCGGATCCGGCAAGAGCACGCTTGCCGCGCGGCTCTGCCCGGTTCTGGGCGACATGCCGGGGGCGGTGCATGTGCGCAGCGACATCGAGCGCAAGCGGCTGTTCGGCTCCACCGAATTCGAGCGCCTGCCGCCATCGGCCTATGATGCCCCGGCAACGCAGAGGACCTATGAGCGGGTGCGCGAGCTGGCCCGCCTTGCCTTGCGTGCGAGATGCAGCGTGGTGGTGGATGCCGTCCACGCGCGTCTGGACGAACGGGAAGCCATAGCCGCCGTGGCTGGCAAGGAAGGTGTTCCTTTCCACGGTCTTTGGCTTGACGGCGCTGTGGCGACCTTGCGCGACCGCGTGGCGCGGCGGGTCCACGATGCCTCGGACGCCACGGCGGAGGTGGTGGACCTCCAGGCCGGCTTCGATATCGGGCCGCTCTCCTGGCCAAGGCTCGACGCGACGCGCCCCCTGGAGGAGGTGGCGGAGCAGGCGCTGGAAACGATCGCTTTGGGAATGAAATAAGCGCCGCCCCCGGAAGTTCAGACGACCGCCACCATCTGCGTGCCGAGAATGGCGGCGCAGAACAGCCCACCATCGTGCAGCGCCAAGGCGAGCCGGCTTGGAGGGCCAGCGCGGTGAAGCCAGGCGGTGGCGCCGAGGGTTGCGAGCGCCCACCCTGCCCCGCCAAGGATAAGCGCAACGGCCAGGAAAGCAGGCACGGCGGCCGTATAAGCCAAGGCGAGCCCGGCGGCCGTGCATAGGGTTCCTGCCGCAGTCAACGGGCGGGGGGAAATGGTGCGTCCCAGCCAGATCATGGGCAGAGCGGGCGCGTACATGGCGAAGACGTGGAGCGCAATGAAGCCGAAGACGGCGCCCTCCCCGATGCCGCAATCCACCAGTTTCAACGGGGCGCCGGCCATAAGGGCGCTCATGGCGAACCAGGCCGCTGCACCGCCGAGGGTCGGCCACAGGGCTCCTTTCAGCGGCGCAGCGGCGCCTTCCGATGCTGCCGAGAGCGGGTCCGGTGCAAGCCGCACGGCGACCGCGAGGGAGGCGGTATGGGCGCTGGCGGCCAATACCGCCGCGCCCACGAGGAAGAAGGGCGCGAAGAGGGCCTCGGCGCCCTGCGCCAGGAGAGGCCCGGCGAGCGCCGCCAAGAGCCCACCGGCAAGGACGCCGGCGGCGGCCACGCCGGGGCGCCGGGACGCCGCCGCGGCCTCGTGGCGGTAGAAGAAGGAGAAGCCTTGCGCCATGCCCAGCCAGAGCCCGCCGATGCAGGCGAACGCGAACTGGCGCTGCAGCAGCCCCAGCGCCAGGAGCGCACCGCCCGCGATGCCGAGCGAGGCGCCGAGGGCGAAGCCTGCCCGCCGGCCGAAGGCATCGCGCAGGAAGGCGGCGGGGAACGAGGCGAGCGCCGCGCCCAGCATCATGGCGGAGAAAGGCCAGATCGCGAGGGGAAGGCGGAACGCGCCCTCCGGGGCCAATGCCGCGCCGGTCAAGGGCAAGGCGGCGGAAGCGATGGTCTGGCCGAGCACCGCGAAGGCGAAACCGGCGGTGAGCGCCAGGGTGCCGGCGGCCGGGCGGATATTGTCATTGACCGGCGGCCCCACCGCCGGATCGCAGGCGCAGATGAGCATGCCTGCCCGGAGCGGGGCGGCGCTCACCGCTTCAGGTCCTCGTCCGAGAGCACCCGTGCCGCCGCGCCGTCGAGGTCTTCATACTGCCCTGCGCGCAGGCACCACAGGAAGGCGAAGAGGCCGGCAAGACCGAGGGCGAGCGCCAGGGGCACGAGATAGATGAGCACGTTCATGGGGCGGGCCTCCCCTTCGCGCGCAGCGCATTGAGCGTCACCAGGATGGACGAGCCGGACATGGCGAGCGCGGCCACCAGCGGCGTGACGAAGCCGCCGACCGCGAGCGGCACCGCGATGAGATTGTAGAGCAGCGCCAAAGCGAGGTTCTCATGAATGCGCCGAAGTGCCCGCCGAGCGCCGTCCAGTGCATCCAGCACCGGGGCGAGACGCGTGCCGAGGAATTCCGCATCGGCCTGCGCCTTGGCCAGGGCCGCTCCCTCCACCGGCGAGAGCGAGACATGGGCCGCGGCAAGAGCCGGGGCGTCGTTGAGGCCGTCGCCCACCATGAGGACGCGATGCCCCTGGGCCTTCAGCGCCTCCAATGCGGCGATCTTGCCGGCGGGCTTCAGTCCGGCGCGGGCGTCCGCGATGCCGAGTGCGTCGGCGACCGGCTGCACCGCCTCCGGCCGGTCGCCCGAGAAGATCGCGACCTTCAGGCCGCGCGCCTTGATCGCCGAGACCACCTCGGCGGCATCGCTCCGCAGCGCCTGGTCGACGCCGGCCACAAAACCCCTCCCGCCCAGCCGGAAGGCGATGAAGGAAGCGGAGGCGGGAAGGTCCGCCGGTGCCTGAAGGCCGCAGAAGGAGAGGCTGCCGAGGCGAGCCTCCTCCCCGTCGATGAGGGTGCGCACGCCCTCGCCGGGAGCCTCCGTCACGTCGGCGAAAGGTGCGCCCGCCGCCTGCCGCGCCAGGATGGCGGCGAGGGGGTGGCGGCTCGACACAGCGAGGCGCGCAGCGAGAGGAAGGAGGCTTTCGTCCGTTCCGGCGGGCAGGCGCAGGACGGGATCGGGCAAGGTGAGCGTGCCGGTCTTGTCGAATACCACCATGTCCACCTGCGCCAAGCGCTCCAGCATGTCGGCGGAGCGCAGCAGCAGGCCGGAGCGGAACAGGGCGCCGGTGGCGACCACCTGCACCGCCGGCACCGCGAGGGCGAGCGCGCAGGGGCACGTGATGATGAGCACGGCCACGGCGATCATCACGGCGTCGTGGAAGCTCGCGCCCGCCAGCAGCCAGCCGGCGGCCGCGGCGAGCGCCGTCAGGTGCACCACCGGCGCATAGGCGCGGGCGACCCGGTCCGCCAGCCGCACATAGGCGCTGCGCGAGGAAAGCGCCGTGTCGAGCAGGCGCTGCACCTCGTCCACCAGCGTCTCCTCGCCGCCGGCGGTGACGCGGAGCGTGAGGGCGCCTTCGCCATTGAGGCTGCCGGCATGGACCGCCGACCCGGCCGTCACGGCGCGGGGCAAGGTCTCGCCGGTCGCCAGCCCCTCGCTGACGCTGGAGGCGCCGTTCACGACGACCCCATCGGCGCCGATGCGCTCGCCGGGGGGCACGAGGATGACGTCGCCGCACACCAGGGCTTGCACCGGCACCTGGACCGGCACGGCCGCTTCATCCAGCCGGTGCGCCATCTCGCCCCGGAGCGCCGCCACATTGGCCGCGACCGCGCGGGTGCGCTGGCGCGCGGCATGGTCGAGATAGCGCCCGGCCAAGAGGAAGAAGAGCAGCATCAGTGCGCTGTCGAAATACGCGTGTTCCTGGCTGAGCGCCGTCTCCACCACCGACATGCCGAGCGCCAGCAGCACGCCGAGCGAGATGGGCACATCCATGTTGAGGGCGCGGTTGCGCAGCCCGTGAATGGCGCTGAGGAAGAAGGGCTGGCCCGCATAGGCCGCCGCCGGCAGGGCGATGAGCGCGGAAAGCCAGTGGAAGAGGTCGCGGGTCTCGGGGGTGATGTCACTCACATTGCCGGCCCAGACGGAGACCGAGAGCAGCATCACGTTCATGGCCGCGAAGCCCGCGACACCCAGGCAGCGCAGCAGCCATCTGGCGCGCTCCGCCTCGCCGTCCTCGGCCTTTGCGGCGTAGGGATGGGCACGGTAGCCCAGCGCGGAGAGCCGCTCCACCACCGCCCCTGGCGCGGCCGTGTCCGACCAGGCGACGGTGAGGCGGTGGTTCGTATAATTGAGCCGCGCGCGGATGACGCCGGGCAGGGATGCGAGTCCGCGCTCGATCTCCGCGATGGCGGACGGCTGCTCGATGCCTTCCACCACGAGATTGAGCTGCGCGTGGCCCGACGCATCCTGGGCCAGGAAGATGGAATAGTCTGCCGCCTCGGCGTTCACGATGGTCCTCCCGGTCGTGGACCGGTCAGTGGAGCTGCACCCTGTTTCTTGAGCGGAACAGGCGCTCCCCGCCTTGAGAGAGATCAACCACGAGGTCCCACTGCCCCGGCGCGGCCTCGATGGTCGCGCTGTAGCGGCCGGCGCCGAGGTCGATGAGCACGACCGATGCATCGCGCCGGGCATCGGTCGGGTGGGCGAGGCGCGCCGTCGCTTCAAGGCCCATGAGGGGCCGGCCGCGGGCATCGAGCGCCGTCAGGGCGATGATGCGCTCCCCGGCGCCGAAATCGCGCACCTGTGCCTCCACCTGCCACTGACGCTCCGCCTGCTGCCCGGCGGCCAGCTCCTCGCCCCGGAAGGCGAGGCCAGCCTTGTAGGCGCTCGCGGTCTCCACCCCGCCGAAGGTGGACACCGCATAGCGGGCCATCACCACATTGACGGCGATGACGATACCGAAAAAGCCGAGAATGCAGAGGAGGACGAAGCGGCCGGTGATCTCGCCGGGCGGGCGGTCGCTGAGGGTGCCTTGGCTCATGATGCGTGCGCCTCCTAGGGCCCGATGAAATGATCGGCGGCCGTGGCTTCGACGCCGGTGGCCGCATCGCGAATGGTGAAGGTGATGGGGAGGGAGGCGCCCTGCGGAAGCGGCGCACGGGTGGTCACGAGCACCCGCAGCTCGCGGGTCTGGTCCGGCCCCACGGAGGCCGCCATGCCGTCCGCGCCGACAATGTCGAGCGCGGCACCGGAAACGCCCGCCACAGACACCATGAAGGTGCGCTCCTCCAGCTTCTTGTTGGCGATGCGCAGCGTATAGGCGTTGCGGATGGCCCCGTCGGAGAGGCGCACGAACAGCGGATTGCGGTCGTGGATCGCCGCCAGATCCTGAAGGCTCCGGCGCGCGACGCTGGTGAGCATCAGCCCGCCGGCCACCAGGATCAGCACCACATAGAGCACGGTCCTGGCGCGCACGATGTGGCGCACGGGCGGCTTGCCCTCGGTGCGGGCCTTGAAATTGGCCTCGCTGTCATAGGCGATGAGGTCGCGCGGGCGCTCGATTTTGTCCATCACCGTGTTGCAGGCGTCGATGCACAGGCCGCACTGGATGCAGGCGAGCTGCGAGCCGTTGCGGATGTCGACGCCGGTGGGGCACACGGCGACGCACTGGTTGCAGTCGATGCAGTCGCCGGCGGGCTGGTGCGCTTCGCGCAGCACCGCCGCCTTCTTCATGGAATTGCGCGGCTCGCCCCGGTCATAGCGATAGGTGACGTTGAGGGCGTATTCGTCCGTCAGCGCCGCCTGGATGCGCGGCCAGGGGCACATATAGGTGCAGACCTGCTCGCGCATATGGCCGGCAAGCACGTAGGTGGTGAAGGTGAGAATGGCGATGGAAGCATAGGCCACCGTGGGCGCCTGGAGCGTCGCGAGCTCCACCACCAGCGTGGGCGCGTCGGCGAAATAGAGCACCCAGGCGCCGCCGGTCCACCAGGCGATGATGAGCCAGATGGCATGCTTCAGCGTCTTGTGGGTGACCTTCTCCAGGGTCCAGGGGCCGGCATCGGCGCGCATGCGCTCGCGCCGGTCGCCCTCGATGAGGCGCTCGACAGCAAGGAAGAGGTCGGTCCAAACGGTCTGCGGGCAGAGATAGCCGCACCAGACCCGGCCGGCCACCGCGTTCATCAGGAACAGGATGAGCGAGGCCAGGATCAGCAGCCCGGCGACGTAGTAGAATTCCTGGGGCCAGATCTCCAGGAAGAAGAAATAGAAGCGCCGGGCGGAGAAGTCGATCAGCACCGCCTGGCTGGGCGCGTCGGGGCCGCGGCCCCATCGCACGAAGGGCAGCAGATAATAGATCGCCAGCGTCACCATCAGCACCGCCCATTTGATGCGGCGGAAGCGGCCATGGACGCTCTGGGGATAGATCTGCCGCCGCGCCTCGTAGAGCGGCGCGTCGTCTTCCGCGTCGATCTCCACGGGCATGGGCGAAGTCCTGGATGTGGTCATGATGTGCGGGCCGCCACGCGCGGGCGGCCTCTCCTATTGGCCGCCGCCCAGCGTGTGGACGAACACCGTCAGCGCCTTGATGGTGGAGGCGGGCAGGCGCCCGCCCCAGGCGGGCATCACGCCGCCGCGGCCGTTGGCGATGGTCTGCAGGATGGTCGCCTTGTCACCGCCATAGAGCCAGATGCCGTCGGTGAGGTTCTTGGAGCCGAGCTCCTTGTTCCCCTTGCCGTTCTCGCCGTGGCAGGCGGCGCAATTGGCCTTGAAGACGGCGGCGCCCCGCTGCGCTTCCGGCGTGTCGGCTGGAACGATGCCGGCCAGCGAGCGCACATAGTCCGCCGCGTCCGACATCTGCGCCGGGGTCAGCATACCGGCGAAGGGCGGCATGTTGCCCTGGTGGCCCGCATCGTCTCCGGCGCGGGCGCCATGGGTGATGGTGGCCTGGATCTGCTCCAGCGTGCCGCCCCACAGCCAGTCATCGTCATTGAGGTTGGGATAGCCCTTCGCCCCGCCGCCGCCGGCCCCATGGCAGGGCGCGCAATTGTCGGCGAAGGCGACGCGGCCCTCGGCGCGGGCGATGGCGAGGAGATCGGGATCGCGCTCGATCCCTTCCAGCGTCACGTTGGCGAGGCGCGCGGAGGTGGCGGCGCGCAGGGTGCTGAGATCGGCAAGCTGCTGCTGCACGGCGCTGCGCGAATTCCAGCCCAGCACCCCCTGCGTGCTGCTGAAGATGAGCGGCCAGGCCGGGAACAGGATCCAATAGCCCACCGACCAGAGGATGCAGGCATAGAAGCTCCACAGCCACCAGCGCGGCAGGGGATTGTTCAGCTCGCGGATGCCGTCCCATTCGTGGCCGGTGGTGGACTTGCCGGTGGCGGCGTCCACCTGTGCGGCATTCACCTGTGTGTCGTGGCTCTCGTGCGCGGGGCTCACGGGATCAATCCTCTTTCAGGGGAATCTGGGCGGCGGCGTCGAACGCCTTCTTGCGCGCCTTCGAGGGCCAATAGGCGTAGGCGATGACGCCGCTGAAGCCGAAGAAGAAGAGCAGCAGGCCCCAGGTCTGCGCGAAGGAGGCGAGGAACATGTAGATGTCGCGCATGGCTCACCTCACATTCGCTTTGTTGTCGTAGAGCTTGAAATCCACCAGCGTGCCCAGCATCTGCAGGTAGGCGATGAGCGCGTCCGCCTCGGTGAGCGTGCCGGGATTGCCGTCGAAGTCGCGCACCTGGGCCTTGGGATAGCGCGCGAGCAGCGCGTCGCCGTCCGCCGCGTCGGTGGTGGATTGGGTCTTCAGATCATCCTGCGCGGCCGCGATCATCTCGTCCGTGTAGGGCACGCCCTCCAGCCGGAGCACCTTCATGTCGTCGGCGATGTGCTTGGCATCCAGCTTCGTCTCCGCGAGCCAGGGATAGGCCGGCATGATGGAGGCCGGAACCACGGCGCGGGGATTGTTCAGGTGCTCGAGCTGCCAGAGGTCGGAATATTTGGCGCCGACCCGCGCGAGGTCCGGCCCCGTGCGCTTGGAGCCCCATTGGAAGGGGTGGTCGTACATGCTCTCGGCGGCGAGGGAATAATGACCGTAGCGCTCCACCTCGTCGCGCAGCGGGCGGATCATCTGGCTGTGGCAGTTGTAGCAGCCCTCGCGCAGGTAGATCTTGCGGCCCGCCAGCTCCAGCGGGGAATAGGGGCGCATGCCCTCCACCGTCTCGATGGTGCTCTTCAGGTAGAAGAGCGGCACGATCTCCACGAGGCCGCCGATGGAGATCACCAGCAGCACGCCCAGCAGCAGGATCGAGGAATGCTTCTCGAAGATGGCGTGCTTCGCCCAGAGCGAAGATGATTTTGCGGACATTTTCGTCTCCGTCATTCGGCGGGGGCGAGCGAGAGCTGGGCGGCGTCGCTGGCCGTGTCGGGCTCCGCGCGGCGGATGGTCATCGCCACGTTCCAGGCCATGATCAGCGCGCCGAGGAGGAAGAGGATTCCGCCCACCGCCCGGATCACATAGAGGGGGTGCATGGCCTCGACCGTCTCGATGAACGAGTATTCGAGGAAGCCGAGCGCGGTATAAGCGCGCCACATGAGGCCCTGGAGGATGCCCGCCACCCACATGGCGCAGATGTAGAGCACGATGCCGAGCGTCGAGATCCAGAAGTGCCAATTAATGGCCTTGACCGAATACATCTCACGCTTGTTCCAGAGCCAGGGAACGAGGCAATAGATGGCGCCGAAGGAGATGTAGGCGACCCAGCCCAGCGCGCCGGAATGCACGTGGCCGATGCCCCATTCGGTATAGTGGCTGAGCGAGTTCACCGCCTTCACCGACATCATGGGGCCCTCGAACGTGGCCATGCCGTAGAAGGCCACCGACACCACCATCATCCGCAGCACCGGGTCGGTGCGCAGCTTGTCCCAGGCGCCGGACAGGGTCATGAGGCCGTTGATCATGCCGCCCCACGAGGGCATCCACAGCATGATGGAGAAGGTCATTCCCAGGGTCTGCGCCCAGTCGGGCAGCGCCGTGTAGTGGAGATGGTGGGGGCCGGCCCAGATATAGAGGAAGATCAGCGCCCAGAAATGGACGATGGAGAGCCTGTAGGAATAGACCGGCCGCTCGGCGCGCTTCGGGATGAAATAATACATCAGCGCGAGGAAGCCGGCGGTGAGGAAGAAGCCCACCGCATTGTGCCCGTACCACCACTGCACCATGGCATCCTGCACGCCCGACCAGACGATGTAGGAGGTGGGTGAGAAGACCGAGACCGGCACCGTGGCATTGTTGCCGAGGTGCAGTACCGCGATGGTCAATATGAAGGCGAGGTAGAACCAGTTCGCCACATAGATGTGCGGCTCGGTGCGCTTCAGCACCGTGAGCAGGAACACGCCGAAATAGGCCACCCACACGATGGTGAGGAACAAGTCGGCATACCATTCCGGCTCGGCATATTCCTTGCCCTGGGTGATACCAAGCAGATAGCCCGTGCCGGCGATGACGATGAAGAAATTATAGCCGAGCACCACGAACCAGGGCGCGAGATCACCCGCGAGCCGGGCGCGGCAGGTGCGCTGGACCACGTAGAAGGACGTGCCGATGAGCACATTGCCGCCGAAGGCGAAGATCACCGCCGAGGTGTGCAGCGGCCGCAGGCGCCCGAAGGCGGTCCAGGGCAGATCGAAATTGAGCACGGGGAAAGCGAGTTGGAGCGCGATGATCACCCCCACCAGGAAGCCGGCAATGCCCCAGAACACGGCGAGCAGCGTCGCCACCTTCACCGGCGCCATATTGTAGTTGGGCCGCCCGTCAATGGTCTGGGGCGGCAGTTCCGCCGGCCGGTCCATATAGCGGTTGCCGATGGCGAACACCGAGGCGATGGAGGCGGCGGCGAACAGGAAGGCGTGGAAAGCGTAGGCCTGCGTGTGGGCCTTCGCGATCACCATGATGGAGAAGAGGGCGAGCGCGAAGAAGGCGATGAGCAGCGCCATCTCGCCGTCGGTCATGCTCTTTTCGGGCGTACGTGTCTTCGCGGGTGCGGTCGGCATCGGCTTTCCCCTGCTTCGGGGGCGCGCGCCGACCAAAGCTTCTGCCCGCACCGTGGGGGCAGACGCCGATTCCTTCCTTGATACACGTCAAAAGTAGCGCTGCCGAGCACCGGGCACGCGCCTCGCATCAGGCGAGTTCGCGCACATTCTCCTTCAGCCGGGCGCGCCAGACATTCTGCTGGACCATGGTGGCGATCACGTCCGCCAGCACCTTGGCCACCGCCTCGCTGCCGCGCAGGTTCATGGTGCGCTGGGAGACCACGACGGAGAGCCGCCAGGAGGGTGTCGGATCGACAATGGGCACCGCCACAACGAGGCCGTGGGCGATCTCCTCCGTGAAGGCGAAATGGGGCATCACCGCCACGTGGCCGGAACGGCAGACCAGCTTCACGATGGCCGGCAGGCTGTCGCAATCGATGGCGTTCAGCGTGCCGTTATGGCGGGCGGCATATTGCTCCATCACCGTGCGCAGCACGTTGGGGCGGCCCGGCAGCACCACGGTCAGCCGCGACAGGTCGGAGAAGGAAATGCTCGCCTCCCGGGCGAGCGGGTGCTCGGGGGCGACGCACAGCATCAGGTCCTCGACCATCATCTCGGTCCAGGCCACGTGCTCGAACGCCTTGTGGTCGTAGAGCAGCGCCACGTCGAGCCGGCCGGCCTGGATATAGTCGTCGAGATAGCTGGTCATGGCCTCCACGAGGTGGAGGGTGATGTTGGGCTGGCGCTCGGCGATGGCCTGGAACAAGGGGAAGGACAGGCCCCGGCAAGCCGAGGTAGGAAGGCCCACCGAGACGCGGCCGGACGGGTTCGTGGACTGGGAGCGGATGACGTCCTTGGCGCGGTCCACCTCCTGGAGGATGCGGCGGGCATGCTCGTAGAATTGCTGGCCAAGCTCGGTGGTGGTGACGCCGCGCGCATGGCGCAGCAGCAACTCCACCCCCAATTCTTCTTCCAGATGCTTCATCTGTTGGCTCAAGGACGGTTGCGCGATGCGCAACACTTCCGCGGCACGCGAGAAATTCCCGCTTTCCGCGATCTGCACGAAATATTTGAGCTGCCGCAGGTCCATGAACTGCCCCTTCCGTAGAGGAGTTTCTGCGCTAGACGAGGAATTTGTCAAACTGCTGGAATATGCGCCATCTGCACAAACTATCGGCATCATAGTACGATAAACCGATAAATATCAGTGACTTAAATCAGTTTAATTGCAATTCGCGCTGCCTATCGCATACTTCAATAGGCTTTACCTATGAATGCGATCGGAAATGAGTCTTTGTCATTCACATGTGTTTGGCGGAGCGTTGACCTCGCAGATGGGAAACACAGGCCGTAAACGGCCGGGCATCCTGTAGATCAACAGGAGAACAACATGCTTCCGGAGAAGATTTGGCGTGGCCATGCATTGGCCGCGACGCTGGCGCTCGGTCTTTCTTCGACCGCCGCCTTCGCACAGCAGGAGCCGTGCATCGGCAATTCCGCCGCCATCACCGGCCCGGCCGCCTTCGGCGGCATGGCCATCAAGATGGGCGCCGAGATCGCCATCGACGAGATCAACGCCAAGGGCGGCGTGCTCGGCAAGCCGCTGCGCTTCGTCCAGTATGACGATGCCGGCGCCCCGCCGCGCGGCGTCGACAATACGCGGCGCATCGCGCTCTCGGACAAGTGCGTCGCCATCCTCGGCGGCTACCACTCCACGGTGGCGGTGGCACAGGCACAGCCGGTGAACGAGATCGGCATTCCCTATGTGGGTGTGCTCGCCGCCAACACGAAGGCGATCGAGAACGGCGCGAACCCCAATTACATGTTCCGCGTCTCGGCCAAGGACAAATGGGTCGCCCGCTTCCTGGTGGAGAAGGCGCTCAAAGCATCGAAGACCGGAAAGATCGCGTTCTTCTATGAGAATACCGGCTGGGGCAACGGCGCACTGCCCGACGTGAAGGACGCCATGGCCAAGGCCGGCAAGGAGCTGGTGGCCGCCGAGACCTTCAACTGGAACGACCAGGACATGACCCCGCAAGTCATCCGCGCCCGCGACGCCGGGGCGGACGTGGTGCTGTTCTGGGCGCTGGACCGCGAGGGCAACCAGATCCTCAGGTCCATGGACAAGGTGGGCTACAAGCCGACCGTGATCGGCGCCTGGGGCATCGCCGGCAATCTCGGCGAGCTGGCGGGGCCCCTCGCCGACGGCGTCCAGGTGGTGCAAACCTTCACCTTCATGGGCGACATGGACCCAAAGAAGAAGGCGCTGTGGGAGAAGATCAAGGCCAAGTACGGCCTGAAGGATCCCTCCGACGTGAAGATGCCGTCCGGCACCGCCAATGCCTATGACGCGGTCTACATCATCGCCGACGCCATCAAGAAGGCCGGCGCCTTCGACTGGAAGAAGGTCCACGACGCGCTCTACAGCGTGAACATGGAGGGCCTCGTCGCCGAATATAAGCCCGCCTTCGACGCAGCCGATCCGGAGCGCCAGGACGCCATCCTGCCCAAATACTACAAGCTGACGGTGTGGGTGGACGGCAAGCTGCTCCCCATGGAGCAGACCAAATACGGCAAGACCAACTGAGGCCACTTGCCCCCGCGGCGCGCCCTGAACGCCCTCCCCCCTTGCGGGGGAGGGTTGGGGAGAGGGGTGATAAGGGGGCCGCCTGGAACGACATCTGCTTAGCGAGCGGAGAGGGCATCACCCCCCTCCCTGCCCTCCCCCGCAAGGGGGGAGGGTGAAACCTTCAGGCAGTGCAAACCCACATGACCACCTTCCTTCAATACACCCTGTCGGGCCTCGCCATCGGCGGCATCTATGCCCTGGTGGCGCTCGGTTTCCACATCATGTGGAGCGCGGCCAAGGCGGTGAATTTCGCCCACGGCGACACGCTGATGATCGGCGCCGTGTTGGCGGTGCTCGGCGTCGATGCGGGCTTGCCCGTCTGGCTCGCCTGCCTCCTCTCCGTCCTCGCGGGTGGGGTGTTCGGCGTGCTGCTGGAACGCTTCGCCGTGCGGCCCTTCCTGGGCGGGGCCACCTCCATCGGCTGGATGCTCACCACCATCGCGGTGGGCATCATGATCGAGAGCCTCGCCACCATGCAGTTCGGCGGCTTCTCGCGCCCCCTCCCCTCGCCGGGCGTGGCCAAGGCCGTGCACATTTTCGGCGCCGGCGTCTATCCGCAGGAACTGCTGATCCCCGTGGTCGCCATCCTCGCCATGCTTGGCCTGAGGGCGCTCCAGAAGCGCACCCTCGTCGGCCGCGCCATGCAGGCGGTGGCCCACGACAAGCGCGCGGCCGCGCTCATGGGCATCGATGTGAACCGCATCGTCGCCTTCTCCTTCGGCCTTGCGGCGCTGTTCGGCGCGGCGGGCGGCGTGCTCGTGGCGCCGGTGGTTCAGGCGTCCGCCACCATGGGCGCGCTCATCGGGCTGAAGGGCTTCGCGGTGGCCATCATCGGCGGCATCACCTCGGCGCCGGGCGTGGTGCTGGCGGGCCTCGCCTTCGGCATCATGGAAAAATTCGTGGAGGGCTACATCTCCACCGCCGCCCGCGAGATCATCGGCTTCTCCATGATGATCCTGGTGCTGCTGGTGTTCCCGCAGGGCCTGTTCGGCAAGAGGGAGGTGCTCAAGGTATGAGGCACCTCACCCTCCTCGGCTTCCTCGCGCTCGCGGCCATCCTCGCCGCGGTGCC
This sequence comes from Aquabacter albus, assembly GCF_040049275.1. Classification (NCBI taxonomy): domain Bacteria; kingdom Pseudomonadati; phylum Pseudomonadota; class Alphaproteobacteria; order Hyphomicrobiales; family Xanthobacteraceae; genus Aquabacter; species Aquabacter albus. The sequence goes on from NZ_JBDZDT010000001.1 coordinate 101,805, forward strand.
GGTCACCGCCAGCAACGAATACGAGCTGCGCCTCTTCATGCTGTTCATGATCTACGGCGTCATCGCCGTGGGCCTGAACACGCTGGTGGGCCTCACCGGCCTCGTCTCGCTCGGCCAGGCGGGCCTGTTCGCACTCGGCTCCTACACCGGCGCCATCCTCGCGACGCGGGCCGGCTTCGACATGATCTCAGCCTCGATCGCCGCGGCCGTCGTCGCCGGGCTGTTCGGCGTGCTCCTCGCCTATCCCACGGTGCGGGTGCGCGGGGTCTATCTCGCCGTGGTCACCATCGCCTTCGGCATCATCGTGGAGAATGTCGCCATCGAGTGGCAGTCGCTCACCGGCGGCACCACGGGCATCACCTCCATCCCCTCCCCCAACGCCTTCGGCGTGCGCCTCTCCGGCTATGCCTTCTACGGCGTACTGGCGGTGACGCTCTTCCTGGCGACGCTCGGCACCCACAATCTGAAGACCTCGCGCTATGGCCGCGCCATGCTGGCGGTCTCCCAGAGCGAGACGGCGGCACGCGCATTGGGCATCGACGCCACGGGCATGCGCACGCTCGCCTTCGTGGTGGCGGCGGTGACGGCGGGGCTGGCCGGCACCTTCTACGCCTTCCTCAATGCTTATATCTCCCCCGACATCTTCACCTTCTCCGACAGCGTACGCTTCCTGCTCATGGTGATCCTGGGCGGGGCGGCGACCACGTTCGGGCCGGTGCTCGGGGCCTATCTCCTCACCTATCTGCCGGAATTCCTCCAGCAGTTCGCGCTCTGGCAGAAATTCGCCTATGGCGCGCTGCTGCTCATCGTCATGTTCGCTCTGCCGCGCGGCATCCTCGGCACGGCGGGACAGTTCCTGAAGCGCCTGCGGCCGCCGGCGCGCGGCGTGGACACGGCGGGCGCCATCCCCGCCGAGGAAAGCCTGAAGCCCAACGCGAGGGCGCAGGATGCCGAGCTTGTGGCCCGCGACCTCACCGTGCGCTTCGGCGGCCTCACCGCGCTCTCGAAAGCCTCGCTCCGGGTGAAGGGAGGAGAGGTGCATGCCCTCATCGGGCCGAACGGCGCAGGCAAGTCCACCTTCGTCAACACCATCTCCGGCTTCTACCGGCCGGCGGAGGGCGATTGCGAGCTGGACGGGGTGATGCTCACCGGCAAGAAATCCCATGAGATCGCCCGCATCGGCCTCTCCCGCACCTTCCAGAACACCGAGCTGTTCGGCGACATGAGCGTGCTGGAGAATGTCATCGTCGGCTGCCAGCAGCGCCTGTCTTATTCCATCGTGGACGCCGTGCTGCGCACCCCGCGCATGCGCCGGCAGGAGGCGGAGGCGCGGCGCGTGGCCATCGGCCTCCTCGCCTTCGTGGGACTGGAGGATTACGCGAACGACGAGGCGCGCTTCCTGCCCTTCGGCCTCCAGCGCCGCCTGGAGATCGCCCGGGCGCTCGCGGCCCGGCCCCGCCTGCTACTTCTGGACGAGCCCGCCGCCGGCCTCACCACGCAGGAGATAGACGACCTCGAAGCCATGATCCGCCGCATCGCGGCGCTGGGCATCTCCGTGCTGCTCATCGAGCACCATGTGGACCTGATCATGGCGGTGGCGGACACGGTGACCGTGCTCGATTACGGCCAGGTGATCGCCAGCGACAGCCCGGCCGTGGTGCAGGACGACCCGCGCGTCATCGAAGCCTATTTCGGCACGCCCCTCGACCTCTCGGAAAAGGCGGAGGCGGTGGCATGAGCGAAACCCTGCTGGACATCCGGAAGATGGAGCTGCGCTACGGCGCGGCGGTGGCGGTGCGCGACATCTCGCTTTGCGTGAAGCGCGGGCAGCTGGTCGCCATCATCGGCAACAATGGCGCCGGCAAGTCGTCTCTGGTGCGTGGCGCCACCGGCCTCGTGCGGCCCTCCGGTGGCGAGGTGGTCTTCAAGGGCGAGGACACCACGCGCCTTGCCGCCCACCGGAAGGTGGCGCGCGGCCTCGTCATGGTGCCGGAAGGCCGGCTGCTGTTTCCGGACCAGACCGTCGAGGACAATCTGATCCTCGGCGCCTATGCCCATGGCGGCCTGAAGGGCGAGAAGGCGCGCGCCGCGCTCGACAAGGTTCTCGCCCTCTTCCCGCGCCTGAAGGAGCGGCTCCGCCAGCAGGCGGGCTCCATGTCCGGCGGGGAGCAGCAGATGCTCGCCATCGCCCGCGGGCTCATGGGCGAGCCGGACCTGCTGATCATCGACGAATTGTCCCTCGGCCTCGCGCCGAAGATCGTCAACCAGCTCATGGGCGTGCTCGCGGAGCTCAACCGCGCCGGCCTCACCATCCTCTTGGTGGAGCAGCTCGCCTCCTATGCGCTGGCCATCGCCGACCACGCCTACGTCATCGCCAATGGCCGCGTGGCGCACGAAGGGCCGAGCGCGGAGCTCGCCCGCAATCCCGACGTGATGGCGGCCTTCCTCGGCAAGAAGAAGCACGCCGCCTGAACCCCTTTCAAAACCAAGCCCCTCAAGGAGCGAACCATGGCCCAGAAAGTGATCGACCTCTCCCTCCTCATCGAGGACAACATGCCGGCCCACAAGCTGTTTCAGCGGCCGGTCATCACCACCCATCTGAGCCATGAAAGCTCCAAGGCGTTCGATCTCGGCGTGCCGGGCGACGCCATGACCTTCCAGACCAATTTCATCGCCATGCTGGACCATGTGGGCACCCATGTGGACGCCTATCGCCATGTGAATGCGCAGGGAGCGCCCATCGACGAGATGCCGCTCGACCTGTTCATGGGCAAGGCGGTCTGCTTCGACCTGCGCCATATTCCCGACCTCGGCGATATCACCGCCGAGGACATGGACGCGGCCGAGGCGAAGGCCGGCGTCAAGGTGGACGGGCACATCGTGCTGCTGTGCACCGGCTTCCACGCGCGCAATTATCCGACCCTCGATTCCGTCTGGAAGAACCCGCTGCTCACGGTGGAAGCCACCCAATGGCTCCACGACCGCGGCTCGAGGATGCATGGCGTGGAAGGCCCGTCCACCGACAAGCCCACGGACAACATCTTCGCCCAGCACCGCCTCTGCCGCGACCTCAAGATGAGCCATTGGGAATGGCTGGTGAATCTGGAGGAGCTGATCGGCAAGGGCGAGTTCCAGTTCTTCGGCGCACCGCTGAAGTTCAAGGGCGGCTCGGGCTCGCCGGTGCGGGCGTTCGCGATCCTGAATTGAGCTAGGTTGCGCCTCACGTCCTGACGAGGCGCAAAAAGACGCCGGGCGGCGGACTGCCAGGCTGCCCGGCGTCTTTCCAGCCGTGCGACGCGCCCCTTTCCCGCAAGGGGGAGAGGGAATCCGGTCCAGCTACGGGGCAACATCATGTCCGCCGAATTCGACACCATGAGCGCCATGGAGCTGCGCCGCCGCGTGGCCGCCAAAGACATCTCCCCTGTCGAGCTGACGAAACGCGCTTTGGAGAAGGCGCAGGCAACGCAGGAGAGCCTCAACGCCTTCTTCCTCCTCATGCCGGAGGACGCCATGGCCGCCGCCCGCATCGCTGAGGATGCGGTGATGAAAGGCGCCCCGCTCGGCCTGCTGCACGGCCTGCCCTTCTCGGCCAAGGATCTCATGGCGGTGAAGGGCGTGCGCTATGCCTCCGGCTCGCGCACCATGGCGGAGAATGTGGCCCAGGTGGATGCCCCGGCCGTGGAACGCGCCAAGGGGGCGGGCGCCATCCTCATCGGCAAGACCACCACCAGCGAGTTCGGCTGCAAGCCGGTGGGCGACAGTCCGCTCACGGGCATCACCCGCAACCCCTGGAACCTTGGAAAGACCCCGGGCGGGTCGAGCGCCGGCGCGGCCGCCTCGGTGGCTGCCGGCATCACGCCCTTCGCGCTGGGCACGGACGGCGGCGGCTCCATCCGCATCCCCTGCTCCTTCACCGGCCTTGCGGGCCTGAAGGGGCATTTCGGCCGCGTGCCGGTCTGGCCCACCTCGGCCACCCCGACCCTCGCCCATGTGGGGCCCATCGCCCGCTCCATGGAGGATGCGGCGCTGCTCTTCTCCGCCATCGCGGGCCATGACCGGCGCGACCCGTTCGGGGTCGCCGGCCCGGTGCCTGACGTGCTGGGTGCGGCGAAGGCGTCCGTCGCCGGCCTGCGCGTCGCCTACAGCCCGACGCTGGGCTATGCCCGGCCGGAGCCGGAAGTGGTGGAGATCACCCGCCGCGCCGCGCGCAGCCTGGAAGACCTGGGATGCCGTGTGGAGGAGGTGGACAGCGTCTTCGACACGGATCCGGGCAACCTCTGGACCGCCGAATTCTATGCGGGCGTCGGCATCCGCCTGCGCAGCTTCATGGAGACCCAGCGCGATCTCCTGGACCCGGCGGTCGCCGACGTGCTGGAGCCGGCGCTCTCGCAGCAGATGCAGGATTATTATTCCAGCGTGTTCGAGCGCTACGCGCTGCGGGAGAAGGTGCGCGGCTTTTTCGAGCACTACGATATCCTGCTCTCGCCCGTGCTGCCCGTGACCTCGCTGGATGTGGGCCTGAACATCCCGGCCGCGCTGCCGGACAGGAACCTCGTCTCGTGGGTGTTCTACACCTACCCCTTCAACCTCACCGGCCAGCCGGCCGGCACGGTGTGCGCCGGCATCGCCTCGGACGGGATGCCGGTGGGGCTCCAGATCGTGGGGCGGTCCTATTGCGAGGACGACGTGGTGCGCATCGGCGCGGCCTTCGAGCGAACACAGCCCCCTGGCTACAATATCCGCCCGTTCTAGAGGATCAGGATGCGCCGGCTGTTGGGTCGGTGCTCGCAACCTGCTTCAGGGTCTTGATCCGCGCCAGGCAGGCGCCATCGCTCTCCCGGTTGAGGACAGCATGGGTCAGCCATCGCCCAGGGACGGCCGGCGCCTCCGCCATGGTCACGCGCACGGCTTCCCCCATGTCGATATTGCCGTGATAGGCAATGGTGCGCTCCAGGGTGACCGCGTCCCTGGCGCGCGCCGGGTGCAGCGTCCATGCGGCCCGCTCCGTGATCCCCACATAGCTTGAGAAATAAAGGAAGCCGGCCCCGTTGAAGTCCTCGCCCGGACAGGGCGTGAAGAGGAAAGAGCCCCCATCAGGCACATCCGTTGCACTTTCCTTGCCAGAATAGGGCTGCGGCTCGCCCCATGCGGGCAGTTCGGACAGTCCCGGCACCTCCACCCTGGACACGCGGTGGTTGGAGCCGCCCTCGCGGCGGATGAAGGCGGACACCATGGTGACCGTGCCCAGAGGGCGCCCCCCGATGCTCAGATCGTGCCGGCTGAGCACCTGCGTGCGGGAGAGCCGCCAGATGGAGGAGAGGATGTCGAGGCTCTCGTCCTCCCGCGCCTCGGCGAAGCGCGCGCCCTCCACCTGCACATGCCGGAAGGCCGCATAGACGCGGTTCCCGCGCGCATCTTCGATCTCGGCGGCCGGCCGGCCGAGCTTCTGCGCCAGGAACTGCCAGTGCACATCCCCCAGCTCCCTCAGCAGCCATGTTTCCGAAAGGCCGTTGGGGGTGAGGTGCGGCATGCCGAGCCGGACGCTGGTGCGCCGGCCGGGATCGATGGCCACGCGGTGGAGGGGCAGGACGAGGCTCATGGGCGCTATCCCGCCTTCGCCAGCGGCGATGCCGCCCACGCCGCAAGCTCCGAGACCACGAATTCCGCATCGCGCCCGACGCCGAGGAAACGCCCGGAGCCCCAGGTCCACAGCCAGGGCAGACCCAGCACATAGAGGCCCGGCACATCGGTGACGCCGTGCCGGTGGACGGGATATCCCGTGCCGTCGAAGATGGGCAGGCCCACGAACGACCAGTTGGGCCGGAACCCCGTCGCCCAGATGACGGAGGTGACGCCGGCGGCCTTCAGATCCAGCTCGGTCGGCTCGGCTTCGGGTTTCCAGACGGGCACATAGGTGGAGGCCGGCGGCGCCGCGATGTTCTTCTCGGCGATGTGGCGGTCGATGAGGCAGTTGATGCCGTTATAGACCCGGTCGGCAGCGTCGAGATTGGCCGTCAGGTTCGCCTCGAACAGCATCTTGCCGTCCGCCACGCCGGACATGCGGCCGTAGAGCGCCATGCCCTCCAGCGCGAAGGCGCGCAGGTCGATGTCCCGCCCGCCGTCGCGGCCGGTGAGGTAATGGTTGGTGTCGTGCTTCTTCTTGCCCATGCCGTCGTCTGCGACGGTGATCTCGTACTGGCCCACGTCCCACAGCCAGTCCACCACGTCGCGGCCGCGATAGAAGCGGGCGCAGCGCGGCGCGTTGCCGGTCACGAGATGCACCTTGCGGCCGGCGAGGTGCAGGTCCTCGGCGATCTGCGCGCCGGACTGGCCGGAGCCGACCACCACCACCGCCCCCTCAGGCAACTGAGCCGAGCTGCGATAGGCGGCGGTGTGGATCTGCACGATATCCGGTGGCAAGCGCTCGGCGGGGCGCGGAATGTCGGGCTCGCCGTAAAGGCTGGTCGCCAGGATGACGGCGTCCGCGGTGACGGTGCCAGCCGTGGTCTCCACGCGGAACACGCCGCCCGCCCTCTCAAGCGCAGTGACCGTGGTGTTTTCCAGGATCGGCGCGTTCACCTTGCGGGCGAAGCGGTCGAGATAGCCGAGGATCTCATCCTTCACCATGAAGCCGTTGGGGTCGTCCCCGTCATAGGGATGGTCGGGAAGCTGGCACTGCCAGTTGGGGGTCACGAGGCAGAAGGCCTCCCAGCGCTCGTCACGCCATTTGTGCATGGCCGTCTTCTTCTCGAACACCACATGGTCGATGCCGTGGCGGGAGAGATAGTGGCTGGCGGAAAGACCCGCCTGTCCGCCGCCGACCACGACGGCGCCGTAATGGGATTGGGAAAGCTTGGTCATGACGGAATTCCCTGGTCAGGCAGGATGAAGGCGAGGCAGGCCACTTCGGCCTGCGGATCGTCACGGAAGCGGGATGCGGCCTGCTCCAGCCGGGCGAGCTGGCCAAGCGCGAGGGAGCAGGGCCGCCCGTATTTCGCCTCCACCCGGTCGGAGGCGATGCGCAGCATGGTGCGGGCGCGCGCCATGAAGTCGGGCAGAGGATAGGTCTCGCCCGGCGCGAGGTGCTCCGTGACCACCAAGGAGGGCGAGTAGCAGGTCTCCCGAGCCCCGTCGGGCCACGCGATGAGGAAGCGCATCTCAGGCATGGGTCACCTCCGCAAGGCGCTCGTAGAGCGGCAGGTGGGCGCGCGCGACGCCGGCCCAGTCGTGCCGCGCGGCAATGGCGGCGCCGCGCCGGGAGAACGGCTCATGGACGGGTGTGCGCAGCGAGAGCGCCATGGCATCGGCGATGGATGCGGGCCGCAGCGGATCGCACCAGAGCGCGTCGCCGCGGCCGAGATATTCGGTGAATGGCGCGATGGAGGAGACGATCACCGGCACGCCGCTCGCCATGGCCTCCAGCACGCAGAGGCCGAACCCCTCCTTCACCGAGGCGAAGACCAGCGCATGCGCGAGCCGGTAGAGCGGGGCCATATCGGCATCCCCGAGCGGCCCTGTGACATGGACCCCGCTTGCGGCGACGCCGGCAGCAGCGAGCCGGGCGGAAAATTCGGCACGGTAGGCATCATGGTCCAGCAGCGAGGCACCACCCGCGATGACGAGCTGCGCGTCGGGGCGGAGGCTGCGGAGCTGGACGAAAGCATCGAGAATGCGCACCGTGTTCTTGCGCGCCTCGATGCCCCCGACACAGAGGAAAAGCGGGCCGGCCCCCAGCCCCAGCCGGGCGCGCAGCAAATTCTCCCGGCCGTCCGCCTCGGGTCGGAAACGCACGGTGTCCACGCCGTTGCCGGAGAGGTCCGCCGCGATGCCCCACGCCTCCGCAAGGTGCGCCTGCCAGGTGCGGCTCACCGTGAGCCAGCCATCCGCCGCGCGGATGGCGCGCGCCTGGAGGGCCGATAGGCGCGGGTCCTCGAAGGTGTCGATATGGTGCACGGTGCGGAGGAAGCCGGGGATGCGTCCCCGCTCCTTCAACGTCGCCAGCGCATTGCCGGAGATGCCGTCATGGGCATGGAAGAGGTCGAAGCCGTCCGTCCCCGCATCCTCGAAATGGCGCACATAATCGGCAATGCGCTGCTCCACCATGGCCGTCATGTCGGGGACGGCGCGCGCGACCGGGAAGGCCACGGCAGGGCAGCGCGGCACCCGGAAGAAGCCCGCGCCGCGCGCATCGGGTGCGTGGAGCACGGGCGCGTGACCGAGGTCCAGGAGCGCCTCGCAAAGCTGCATGGCATGCACCACCCCGCCGCGCGGATTGGTGGAGTGGGTGAGCATGGCGATGCGCAGCGGCCGGGTCATTGCGCACCCTTCCCGCGAGCACAATGCGCTCCCACTCCCGCTTGCGGGGGAGGGCTGGGGAGGGGGAAAGGGTGCATCCCCTCAGAGCTTCCGAGCATCGCTCTGCTTGAGTGCCCCCTCCCTACCCCTCCCCCGCAAGCGGGAGAGGGAATCTCGGGTGCGCCCAGCCCCATAAGCCGATCAGCTTGGTAGTCCCGCACGATCGCGCGATGCGAGCCGAATGAGACCGAGACGGCGTGCCCCTCTTCCACCTTGCCGATAGCCACCGCACTGATGTTACGGGCGGCGAACAAGGCACAAATCGCCTCCACATGCTCCGGCGGGGCGGAGAGGAGGTAGCCGTAGCTCGGGAAGGTGGCGAGCCAGCGCGCGAGCGGCACTCCAGGCGGCAGCGAGATGGTGTCGAGATCGATGGCGATCCCGACCCCGGAGCATTCCGCCAGCATGATGGCGGTGCCGACAATCCCGCCCTGGCTGATGTCCTTGGCGGCGCGACAGAGCCCGCGTTCCGCGATCTCCGGCAGCAAAGAAAGATCGTCGCGCAGGCGCTGCGGCGGCGCATCGATGGCGGCCTGCCAATTGTCAAACGGCGCGCGATAGGCGCCGCGATGGTCGATGGCGGCGATCAGCTGTTCGCCCGGCCGCGCATCGAAACTGGTGAGAAGGCGACTGCCCGCCCGGCCCAGAACCGCCACCGCGAGCTGGCCCTGGGCCGAATTGAGGTTGGTGTGCCCGCCGACGATGGGAACGCCATAGGCGTCCGACGCCGCACGCAGCCCGTCGAGGATGGCAGCGCCGTTCTCCTGCCCCTCCGCCCACACCGCATCCACCACGGCCACCGGCCGCCCGCCCATGGCGGCGATGTCGGAGAGGTTGACCATCACCCCGCACCAGCCGGCGAACCAGGGGTCCGCCGCCACGAAGCCGTTCATGAAGCCTTCGATGGCAAGCAGCAGGTGCCCCTCCCCGTCCGGGATGGCGGCGCAATCGTCCCCCACCGGCACCCCCGCGCCGCCGAGCCCGAGGCGCGCGGCCACCGCGCCGATATCGGCCTTGGCGGCGATGCCCGGGCTGGCGCGCAGGGTCTCGACGAGGGAGGTGAAGGCCGCTTCGTCCATCTCAGGCCGCCTTCCGGGGAAGCGCCACGAAGCCGTGCTCGGGAGAGAAGCAGGGCGGATAGTAAGCAAGGTCCGCCTGCATCTTGAAATGACGCCGCCCCATCAATTCCACCTCGCCGATCACATGCCAGTGGAGCCGGCGGAACAGCACGCCGTTCTGCTCCTGCACATGGGCGAGGAAGGTGTGGCAGCCCATGGCGTTGGCGGAGGAGACGGCGAGACGGATGAGCGTCGCCCCCAGCGCGCCGATGCGGCGATAGTCGCGATCTACGGCGAGCCGGGAGCCCCACCACAGCCCCTTCTCCTCCTCGTGGATACGCACCGTCCCCACCACCTTGTCGGCGGCGACGCCCAGCATGGAGAGGGCGACGATGGGAATGGCGTAGTCGTCCACCCCGTCGCGATCGTCGCCGGAGAAGAGGTCCTGTTCGGCGCAGAACACGGCGCGGCGCAAAGCGTGGGAGCCCTCGCGCTCCCAGCGGGAGGCGGCGAACTTCACCTGATATTCGCTGGCGAGGAAGGGCGAGAAGGGCTCGATCATCATCGCGTCAGCATCCGCTCATAGGTGGAGAGGGCAGAGCAGGCGCCGCACTTGCCGCAGCCGGCCTTGATGTCCACGGCCTTGAGCCCGCTCTCCACCAGCATCTTCGACAGCGGCCCGAGGATGGCGTGCATGAAGGCCGGCGGCGGGGTGGGATGGCTCTCCAGCGGCGTCCCGGAGATGGGCACGAACGGCACCACGAAGGGATAGACGCCGAGCGCCACCAGCTTCTCGCAGATGTCGAGGATGGCTTCGCGCGTGTCGCCGAGCCCGGCGAGGATATAGGTGGAGACCTGCCCCCGCCCGAACACCGGCACCGCCGCGGCGAAGGAGGCGAGATATTTCTCGATGGAGACCTGCGCCTTGCCGGGCATGATGCGGTGGCGCACCTCGGGCGTCACCGCCTCCAGGTGCATGCCGAGGGCATCGACGCCCGCCGCCCGCATGCGTTCGAACCAAACATCGTCCTCCGGCGGCTCGCATTGGGCCTGGATGGGCAGATCCACCGCCGCCTTGATGGCGCGGGCGCTCTCCGAAAGGATCGCCGCGCCCCGGTCGTCGCCCCTGGGCGTGCCGGTGGTCATGACCATGTGCTTGACGCCGTCCAGCTCCACGGCGGCCCTGGCCACTTCGGCGAGCTGAGCCGGGGTCTTGTGGGCGATGGTGCGGCCGGCGGCCAGCGACTGGCCGATGGAGCAGAACTGGCAGGTCTTGGTGCGGCTCTGATAGCGGATGCAGGTCTGCAGCACGGTGGTCGCCAGCACGTCCCGCCCATGGAGAACGGCGATCTTGGAATAGGGAATGCCGTCCTGCGTGGTCAGGTCGTAGAAGCGCGGCCGCAGCGGGAAGGAGACCTCCCCCACCGAGCGGCCGTCGCGGCTGATGCGGCTTTTGCCGAAAGCATCGGGCTTCTCCACGAGATAGGGGCTCGCGAAGGCCGGCGCGGTGTGCACCGGCACCATCACCGTCATGCCGTCGATGGTCAGCGCCTTGTGGTCGGACGGGCCGGCACCGCCGCGGCGGCTCTCGGCGCCCGCCGAGGGATCAACCAGCCGCGCTCCGAAGGATTGCAGCTCGTTGATCAGAAGCTCGGTCGGCAGCGTCGTCTGGTTCTCCATCGGGGAGCCTCCTGAGTTCGGCAAAAGCGGGCGGCGCGGTCTCGACATGCAGCGGCCGCGCGGGACGGGGATCGAGGGAGAGGTGCAGCAGTTCCGGCCGGGCGTAATGGCCGACAGAATCCATCATCCGCTTGCGCTTGACGATGAGGCCGAGGTCGAGGTCCGCCACCAGCAGGCCCTCGCCCTCGGTGAGCGGCGGCACCACGTGCCGGCCCTCGGGGGAGATGATGGCGGTCATGCAGCCGCCGCGCAGCGCGTTCTGCAATCCTGCGTCGGGGGTGACGGAGGCGATCTGCTCCTCGGAGAGCCAGCCCGTGGCGTTCACCACGAAGCACCCGCTCTCCAAGGCGTGGTGGCGGATGGTCACCTCGATCTGCTCGGCGAAGATCGGCCCCACCAGGGAGCCGGGAAACTGCGCCACATGGATCTCTTCGTGCTGTGCCATCAGGGCGTAGCGGGCGAGCGGGTTGTAATGCTCCCAGCAGGCGAGCGCGCCGATCCGCCCGGCGGCGGTCTCCACCACGGTGAGGCCGGAGCCGTCGCCCTGCCCCCAGATCATGCGCTCATGGAAGGTGGGCGTGATCTTGCGCCGCTTCAGGCACAGCGTGCCGTCAGCATCGAACACGAGCTGGGTGTTGTAGAGCGAGCCGTGGTCCCGCTCGTTGACGCCGAGCACCACCACCATGCCGGCGCGGCGCGCGGCAGAGGCCACCGCCTCGGTCTCGGGGCTGGGAACGGCGACGGCATTCTCATAGAGCCGCACATGCTCGCGGCCCGAGAGCACGGGCGGCAGTACGAAGGAGAAATAGGGGTACCAGGGCACGAAGGTCTCGGGGAAGACGAGGAGCTTCACGCCCTTTCCCGCCGCGTCAGTGATGGCGCCGAGGACCTTCTCCATGGTGCCCGCGCGCGATGTCAGGTCCGGTGCGATCTGCACCGCGGCAACGCGGATGGTCGGACTTTGTGTCATCGCAGATCCTCTTTGGCTCGTCCCTTTCGAGGGCCGGCGGGCTGCGCCCGCCGGAGCCCGGTGTCCGGATCAGAGTGTCCAAGTGTCGAGGATGACGGCGTTGTCGCGCTTGTGGATCAGCACGATGTCCAGCACGTCGAGCGGGCTGATGGGCGTGATGCCCTCGATCAGCGAAGGCTCGCCATGGCCGTAAAGGGCCTGGAGCGCGAAGCGGCAGGCATAGACCTTGCCGCCTTCTTCCATGAACTTCTTGATCTGGTTGTTGAAGTTCTGGTGGCCGGGGAACGCCTCATCGCCAATCTTCGGGAAGCCGCGCTGCACGCCGAGCGTCACGCCGGGGCCGTAGAGAAGGACGGAGGTCTCGAAGCCCTTGCGCTGGAGGCGCGTCGCCTGGAGCAAATTGACGAAGCCGATGGAGCCTTCGAAGGCGACGGTGTGGAAGGTGACGAGCGCCTTCTCTCCCGGCTGGGCCTTCACGTCCTCGAACAGCTTCTGCTCGTAGTCGACGAAGATATCTCCGGTCTTATGGGGCGGATGGGTCACGGCCGGCATTGCTTGCTCCTGGTCTCTGGGTCGCCCGATCGGGGGACACCAAGAGGATTGCAACCGCCGTGCCAACATTGTTGCATTCAAATTTGCGGTCATTTATGAGGGGAAGAGCCTAGATCTCCATTCAATGGGGCCTGTTTCCCCGTCAATCCCCGCACTTCCGATCCTGTTTCTGAAGCGCAAAGGGCGCCACCATGCTCAAGTTTCTCGCAGGCCGGCATGCAACAATATGGGGTCAATGAGCGAGAGGTAGCGCGGGGCGTTCGATGATGGAGATTTCGCGCAACACTATGCAGTCAATCATGAGGGGCAGGCGATGAAAGACTGGATCCCGAAGATCGAGAATAGCGACAGCCCGCGCTATCTCGCCATCGCCAACGCCATTGGCACGGACATCGCCGCCGGCATTCTCGTGCCGGGCGACCAGCTGCCGCCGCAGCGCCGGCTGGCGGCGCTCCTCGGGGTCGATTTCACCACCGTGGCGCGCGGCTATGTGGAGGCGGCCAAGCGGGGGCTGATCGAGTCCACCATCGGCCGGGGCAGCTTCGTGCGGAAGACCGCCGCCGCGCGCATCTCCGCCGATCCGCAGCGCCTCCGGGCGGCGGACTTCTCCATGAACATGCCGCCCGAGCCCGACGACCCCGACCTCATCGCCCGCATGCAGGAGGGCTATGCCAGCGTGGCGCGCGATCTGCTGCCGCTCCTGCGTTACCAGGGCTTCGGCGGATCGCCCCTGGACAAGGATGCGGCCTCCGCCTGGCTCGGCCGCCGGGCGCTGGTGCCGGCGCAGGAGCGCATCTTCATCACGCCCGGCGCGCACCCGGCTCTGGTGGGCATCTTCTCCCTGCTTGCGAAGGCCGGCGACACGGTGCTGTCCGAGGCCGTCACCTATCCCGGCGTGCGCTCCATCACCGCCCAGCTCGGTCTCAACCTCGTGGGCATCGAGATGGACCAGGACGGCATCCTGCCCGAGGCGCTGGAAGAGGCGGTGCGCCGGCATGCGCCAAAGGCCCTCTATCTCAACCCGACGCTCCAGAATCCCATGACCATCACCACGTCCGAGCGCCGGCGCAGCGCCATCTGCGCCATCGCGCGGCGCATGGGCGTGCCCATCGTGGAGGACGACGCCTATGGCTTCATCGCGACCCACGGCCCGCCGCCGCTCGCCGCCATCGCGCCGGACATCTGCTGGCACATTGCGGGCCTCGCCAAGTGCATCGGCGCGGGATTGCGGCTCGCTTACGTGGTCGCGCCGGATGCGCGGGCGGGCTGGTCGTTCACGGGCGCGATGCGCGCTCTCTCGGTGATGGCCTCGCCGCTGACGGCCGCGGTCGCGACGCGCTGGATCGATGACGGGACGGCCGACACGATCCTGCGCTTCATCCGCGCGGAGGTGTCGGCCCGGCAGAAGCTGGCGGCGCGCCACTTCGAGCCGGGCACCTACCTCTCTGATCCCCTGAGCTTCAACATCTGGCTGCCGCTGGGCAATGGCTGGACCCGCTCGGCCTTTGCCAGCCATGCCAGCGGCACCGGCATCGGCGTGGTCGCCAGCGACGCGTTCACGGTGGGCGGAACGCCGGCGGAGGCGGTGCGTGTCGGCCTCGGCGGCCCCATCGACCGGGCGCAGCTGGAGCGCGGGCTGGAATTCATGGCCCATGCGCTGGAAGGCCCGCCGGAAATGGCGGCCGGCTTCTTTTAGCCTCCGGGCCACGGTAGGTGCGTGCTTTCTTCCTCTGCCCGGTCGAGGACTGGCCATGACGAATCCCGGACATACCGAGCCGCCCGCGGAAAAGGACCCTCGACCCGCCATTCAATCTTCGCTGAAGGATGCGCCGCCCGGCTGGGTCAACCGGTTCGGGGGTAAGCTCGTGCTCGTTCTGCTGGACAACAAATACACGCCCTCGATCCGGAACGGGCGCAGCCTCTGGGGCCTGCATGATCCCCTCACCTATCGCCCGAGCAACGGGGAAGACACGATCACCGTGCCCAAGGGCTTCGTCACGGATCTCGCCTCCGTCCCGCGCTGGGGGTGGATCATGCTCCCGCCCGACGGCCCCTGGGTGAAGGGCGCCGTCATTCACGATTTCCTCTACGCCACGCAGGGTACGGGGATCTGGTACGCTCATCCGTCCGGCAATACGCGGACGGCGCCCTACACGCGGGCCGAGGCGGACTGGATCCTGCGGGATGCGCTGGAGAATCGCGGCGTCGATATCATCCGCCGCAACATCATCTGGGCGGCGGTGCGGATCGGCGGTGCCGGGGGATGGGGCAATGACCGGTCCCGCCGGAAGCGCGCGACCGCAGCCGACGAAGCCTTTATCCGGGAGTGATGGTGGCGCCCGATATCGCGCCGCCTTCACTGCCGGCCGCGAGGCGCGCCGCCCGGAATTTGCCGCATCGATGGCGGAAAGTTGGGGAGGTTGACACGCCGCTCACCCTTCATGGCGGCCAACGTGGAGACCTGACAATGAGCCGTGGTTATCCATCAATGACCGCTCTGCTCGGCCTGTTGGCCATTGCAGGCTATCAAAACCGCGACAAGATCGGGGAAATGCTCGGAAAACTGGGGGGCGGAGCGACACCTGCCGATCCCAATCAGCAAAGCGCCCAATCCGGTGGGCTCGGAGGGGTCCTTGGCGGCCTTGGCGGCCTGCTAGGCGGCGCCAGCGCCGGCTCGGTGCTGAATGGCGGCCTGTCGGAGCTCCTCGAACGCTTCCAGACGAACGGCTACGGCGATGCCGCCGAATCCTGGGTCGGCACAGGGGCCAACAAGGACCTCCCGCCCCCTCAGCTCGAACAGGCCATCGGCCCGGACGTGCTCGAAACGCTCTCCAGACAAACCGGCCTCTCCCGCGAGGAGCTTCTTGCGCGGCTGACACGAGAGCTTCCCGAGGCCGTGAACAGGTACACCCCGGACGGGCGCCTTCCCTCAGCCGACGCGGCCTGACAGGGCTTGCCGCACTGTAAAGCGCCGCCGCGGGTCACCGCATATCGCTGACCGGCCAGGGCCCGCCCCAGTTGGGCGGGCCGCGATGCGCGCTCCAGCCGTATCCGGATGCGTCAGCTCTTTACTTCCCGCCACGCCATGCCCCTCTTGTGGGGCGGCGGGGGATTCTCACCGGGAACGGGCGGCGTCGCGCCGCCGGCCGTTCCGCCCGGAGACCATTCCTCATGGGGCGGCACGGAAGGTGGTGCTTTTGATCTCTCGCTGGGGCCGAACTTGGCCGGTGCGTTCTTCGCCGGTGTGGTCATGGTGTCCTCCCTGGGCTTTAGGGAGAGGAACCAGACAGGGCGGGAAAAGTTCGCCGCCTATCGCGACAGGCCCGCCATCCCCCTCCCCCTCAATGGAGAAGCAGCGATGGCGGGGCCTTAACGTCAGGCCGCGTCAGACCCGCACGGCGAACGGGTCTCGGGCCTCGTTGGAAAAGTCGATCATCACATTCTTGGTGCGCAGGAATTCGTAGAGCCCGGCCGCGCCGCGCTCGCGCCCGAAGCCGCTTTCCTTGATGCCGCCGAACGGCGTCTGGGCGGCGGAGGCGCGATAGGTGTTCACCCACACCATGCCGGAATTGATGGCGCGGCTCACGCGCTGCGCACGGTTGAGATTCTGCGTCCAGATGCCGGAGGCGAGGCCGTAGCGCGTGTCGTTGCCGATGGCGATGGCCTCCTCCTCCTCATCGAACGGGATGATGGAGAGGACCGGGCCGAACACCTCTTCCTGCGCGATGCGCATGGTGTTGCGCACGTCCGCGAAGATGGTGGGCTTCACGAACAGGCCGTTTGCAAGGTTGCCCTCGCGCGCCGCCTCGCCGCCGGCCACCAGAGACGCGCCGTCCTGCTTAGCCGCCTCGATGAAGCCGAGGATCATGTTGAACTGGGGCTCGTTGGCGGCGGTGCCCATCTCGGTTCCCATGTCGAGGGGATCGCCGAGCTTGATCAGCTTCGCCCGCGCCGCGAGGCGGTCCACCATCTCCTGATAGACCGGCCGCTGCACCAGAAGGCGCGAGCCGGCGATGCAGGTCTGGCCGGTGGCGGCGAAGATGCCGGCGAGCGCGCCCACCACCGCCTTGTCGAGATCGGCATCCTCGAACACCATGTTGGGCGACTTGCCGCCCAGCTCCATGATGACCGGCACGAGGTTCTTGCCCGCAGCCGCCGCGATCTTGCGGCCCGTATGGCCCGAGCCGGTGAAGGAGATCTTGTCGACACCCCCGCCTTCCACCAGAGCCGCGCCCGTGCGCCCGTCGCCCGTGACCACATTGAACACGCCGGGCGGGAAGCCGGCCTGCTCCACGAGGCTCGCGAATTCCAGCGTGGTGACCGAGGCGTGCTCGGAGGGCTTCACCACCACGCAATTGCCGGCGGCCAGCGCCGCCGGCAGCTTGTTCGCCAGCAGCGCCATGGGCGAGTTCCAGGCGGTGATGAGACCCACCACGCCGAGCGGCTCATAGGTGGCGTAGTCGAACACATCCTTCTGGTCGAGCGGGATCACCTGGCCGAAGATCTTGTCCGCAAATCCCGCATAGAAGCGGTAGATTCGCGCGGAGAACGGCATCTGGCTGCGTGTCTCGCGGATCACCTTGCCGTTGTCGGTGCTCTCCAGCTTGCCGAAGCGGTCGGCATTCTGCTCCAGCAATTCGGCGAGCTTCAGGAGCATGCGGCCGCGTTCCAGGCCGTTCACATGCTTCCAGGTGGTGTCGAAGGTGCGCCGCGCCGCCGCGACCGCCGCCGCCACGTCCGAGGGGCCGGCCTGGGAGATCAGCGCCCAGGGCTGCTGGTTATAGGGATTGTAGGTCGGGAAGGTCTCGCCGCCCGCCGGCGCCACCCAGCGGCCATCGATATAGAGCTGGTAGGTCTTCAGATCTGCCGGCGCGTTCATCCCGTTTCTCCCGTGTCTTTTGTCCGCTTGCGCGTGGCCGCATGACGTGGCGCGACGCTAGAAGCTGCGGGCATAATGAAAAAATACCGATTTGGCCTTGAGCGATGCGCCCCCGATATACTGGACACCCAAGCCCACTATGCACAATTTGAATGCTGAAGGCGCTATCGTGATTATCCCAAGATGGTGAAGCCCCCTATGTTCGCCGTCACCAAAATGTTTTTATGTCCGCGAGCCGTTGCGGGAGAACAGAAAAACCGGCGGCGTGGGACCGACAAGGACGGTGGGAGATGGGATCGCCAAGGACTGACACGCCGGATGCCGAGTTTGACTTCATCGTCGTGGGTGCCGGCTCCGCCGGGTGCGTGCTCGCCAACCGCCTCTCCGCGGACAGCACGCACCGCGTGCTTCTGATCGAGGCGGGCGGCAAGGACAACACCCTCAACATCCACGTGCCCCTGATGGTGGTGAACCTCCTGAGGGACGAGCGCTATACGTGGCCCTTCATGACCGAGAAGCAGGTCCATCTGAACGGCCGCGAGCAGCTCTGGACGCGCGGCAGGGTGCTGGGCGGCTCGTCCTCCATCAACGGCAACGTCTATGTCCGCGGCGACCCCGCCGAATTCGATTCCTGGAACATCCCCGGCTGGGATTGGGAGGGAATGCTCCCCTACTTCAAGCGCATGGAGAATTTCGCCGAGGGCGATCCCGCAACGCGCGGCAAGGGCGGCCCCATCAACGTCACCCAGCTCAAGCATTTCGACAAATTGGGCGACGCCTATCTCGAGGCCAACCGCGAGGCCGGCTTCGAGCTGGTGAGCGACTATAATGACGGCCACTACGAAGGCGCGTCCTATCTCCAATATTCCACCAAGCGCGGCTTCCGCTGCTCCTCCTCGGTGGGCTATCTGCGCCCGGCCCGCTCGCGGCCCAACCTCACCGTGTGGACCAACACCCTGGTGAACCGCGTGCTGATCGAAGGCAAGCGCGCCGTGGGCGTCGAGTGCCGGCGGGACGGCAAGGTGGTGAAGGTGGCCGCGCGGCGCGAGGTGGTCGTCTCCGCGGGGCCCATCCAGTCGCCCAAGATCCTGGAGCTGTCCGGCATCGGACGGCCTGACCTTCTGCAATCCCTGGGCATTCAGGTGGTCCATGCGCTGCCGGGCGTGGGCGAGAACCTCGCCGACCATCCCAATGTGCGCCTCACCTTCGAATGCGCCCAGCCCATCACCATCAACGATGTGCTTCAGCGGCCCACCAGCAAGCTGAAGGAGGGCATCCGCTACATCCTGTTCGGCAAGGGCCTCCTCTCCATCTGCTCGGCCACCGCCCACACGGTGATGCGCAGCAATCCGGGGGAGAACCAGCCGGACCTGAAGCTGCAATTGCAGCCCTTCTCCGGCAAGGATCGCTATGCCCGCCGGCCGAAGGACGGGCTCGACCCCTATTCCGGCTTCACCGTGGGTGTCATGGCCCTGCGCCCGCGCTCGCGCGGCTACGTGCACGCCGCTTCCGCCGACCCGTCGGTCTTCCCCAAGATCGACCCCAATTATCTGGCGGCGGAAGAGGATGTGAAGGTGCTCACCGCCGGCATTCTGGCGGTGCGCCGCCTCGCCGAATCCCCGACGCTGAAGCGCCTCATCGTGCGCGAGACGCGGCCGGGCCCGGAGGTGAGGACGACGGAGCAGATCGTCGAGTACATCCGCTCCACCGCTCAGACCACATGGCACGTGGTGGGAAGCTGCAAGATGGGCTTCGACGCCGATGCCGTGGTGGACCCCGAGCTGCGCGTGCGGGGCATCGAGGGCCTGCGGGTGGTGGATTCCTCGGTCTTCCCGACGGTCCCCTCCTCCAACACCAACGCGCCGACCATTGCGCTCGGCGAGAAGGGCGCGGACCTCATCCTGCGCTCATGGCAGAAGGTCGTCGCCCTCAACGCGGCCGCCTGAGACTGATTGATTGTCATGATTGAACGTATCGAAGTCATCGTCGCCGAACTGCCCATCCGCCTGAAGCGGATCTTCTCCTCCGGAAGCTACGACACCGGTCCGCCCGAGCAATTGCTGGGCAAGCCGGTGTTCGTGAAGATCTTCGCGGACGGCGTGGTGGGCTGCGCACAGATCCGGCCCATCAGCCCCGGTCATTTCGTGGCGGACACCACCCATTCGGTGGTCGCCGCCATCACCGAGATATTAGGGCCGAACCTCATCGGCCGGAGCATCTTCGACATCGAGGCCATCACCGAGATGTTCGATTTGCGCCTTGCCGCCAATCCGGCGGCGCGGGCAGTGCTGGACATCGCGCTGCACGATGCCATGGGCAAGGCGCTGGGAGTTCCGGTGCACAAGCTCATCGGCGGATGCAGCCAGAGCGTCATCCCGCTCGAATGGTCCGTGAGCCTCGCCGACGATATCAACGTGATGATCGCCGAAGGCCGCCGCGCGGTGGACGAGTACGGCATCAAGGTCCTGTGCATCAAGGCCGCCGGCAAGGGCGGCTGGAAGCAGGACGTGAAGAATTTCGAGGCCATGCGCCGCGCCTTCGGCGACGACATCGTCATCGGCGTCGATCCCAATACCGGTTGGAGCGTGCCCGACAGCATCGCCGCCATGCGGGCCATGCGCCCGTTCGATGTGGGCTATGTGGAGCAGCCCGTCAGCCGCCGCGACCTGGACGGCCTCGCGGAGATCCGCCGTAATGCGGCGGGCGTGCCCATGATGGCGGATGAGAGCCTGTTCACGGTGGAGGACGCCGTGGACCTCGTCCGGCACCGGGCGGTGGATGTGTTCTGCATCAAGCTCTACAAGGTGGGCGGCCTGACCCCGGCGCGGAAGATCGCGGCGGTGGCGAAGGGCGCCAACATCCTGCTGAACTGCGGCGGGCTTGCCACGGTCTCGAACTTCGAGGCGGCGGCGGCCGCGCATTTCTGCGCCACCATCCCCGCGCGGCAGACGTTCGGGGCGGCCGAATTCGTCTTCGGCCTCGGGCCCCTGGGGCGCGATCCCCTGGTGGTGGACACCCCGCTCGTCATCAAGGACGGCGCGGTGGAGGTGCCCACGGGGCCGGGCCTCGGCCTCACCCTGGACGAAGCCGCATTGGAGAAGATGACGCTTCAGAAGAGCGTGGTCGCGCGCTGAGCGGTTTGTCCTGGACAAGCGACAGCGAAGCTGGAGCGCAGATCCGGGACCCAGCGCAAAGCACCGCCGAAGGCGCTTCAACCCCTCTCCGTCGCTGCACGACGGAGAGGCCTTCACGCTGGTCGCGGATTGCCGGCTTCGCCGTAGCCTTGCGCTGGGTCCCGGATCTGCATTCGCGCTGCGCGCTCACTTGTCCAGGACAAGCCTCATCCCCCTCACCCCCCATGCTGCTCCCGCAGCGCCCCACGCACCACTGCCGGCGTGAGCTGGGGCGCGACCGCCTTGATGAAGTCCAGCATGTAGCCGCGCAGATAGGTGTTGGCGCGAAGGCTGATGAAGATGGTGCTCGGCTCGAACAGGTGGCTTGCATCCCGCAGGCCCAGCTCCAGATCGCGCTTGGGATTGTAGGTGATGGTGGTGAGAACGCCGATGCCGAGGCCGAGCTCGATATAGGTCTTGCACACGTCCGCATCGATGGCGGACAGGATCACCTTCGGCTCCAGCCCCGCCTTGGTGAACGCGTTCATCACCCGCCAGCGGCCGCTATAGCGCTGGTCGTAGGAGATGATGGGATAGCGGGCGATCTCCTCGAGCGTCAGCTCCTCGATCTTCAAGATCGGGTGGTCCTTCAGCGCCACCACCGAGCGGGGCAGCGAGAAGCAGGGCAGCTTCACGAGGTTGGGCAGCACGTTCATGGTGTCGGTGCCGATGGCAAGGTCCGCCTCGCCTGCATCCACCATGGCGCAGATGTCTTCCGGATTGCCCTGGCGCAGCACCAGCTGGACGTCCGGATGGGATTTCACGAACTCCTCGATCACGTGAGGCAGCACATAGCGCGCCTGGGTGTGGGTGGTGCCGATGGTGAGGGTGCCGTGCGCGCCGGAATTCACGTCGTCCTTCAGCGAGCGCAGCGCCGCCATGTCGGTGACGACGCGTTTCGCGATCTCCAGCACGAGCCGCCCCGGCTCGGTGGGGCCGATGATGCGGTTTCGGGTCCTCAGGAAGATCTCAAAGCCAAGCTCGGCCTCCAGAAGCTGCACTTGGCGGCTCACGCCGGGCTGGGAGGTGTGCAATGCCTCCGCTGCCGCCGACAAGTGGTTGTTCTGACGTACGATTTCCAAAATGTACCGGAGCTGCTGAAGCTTCATTTCCACCCTGCATGTGTTTTTCACATGCTAGGATAACGTCTTATTCTGTGCGTGCATACTGGTGATCGCTCTAAGTGTCTGGCGATGGACAAAACGGGGCACGCAAGAGGCCCTGCGCACCAGGAGTCTCGCTCCATGACAGAGCCTTTCAGCAAGCGGTATGACGTGATCGTTGTCGGTGGTGGCAACGCGGCCCTGTGCGCAGCGCTTTCAGCGCGCGAACAGGGCGCCAGCGTTCTTGTGCTGGAGCGCGCGCCGCTCGAGGAGCGCGGCGGCAATTCCGCCTATACGGACGGCCTCATGCGCGTCGTCTACGAAGGCGCCGACGACATCCGCGCCTTCGCCCCCGACCTCACCGACGCCGAGGTGGAGAGCGCCGATTTCGGTAGCTACACCGAGGGCGACTTCTTCGACGACATGGCCCGGATCACCCAGTACCGGACCGACCCTGACCTCTGCGAAATCCTCGTGCGCAACAGCAAGGCCACCATGCTGTGGATGCGCGACCAGGGCGTGCGCTTCATGCCGAATTTCGGTCGGCAGGCGTTCAAGGTGGACGGCCGCTTCAAGTTCTGGGGCGGCGCCACCATGGTGGTGGCCTCCGGCGGCCCCGGCCTCGTGGACGCGCTGTATCTCGCCGCCGAGAAGAAGGGCGTCGACATCGTCTATGAGGCGTGGGCGCGCGACCTCGTCCATGACGACAAGGGTGTCCACGGCGTCATCGTCCAGCACGGCGGCACGAGCCACACCGTGCTCGGCGGCGCCGTCATCCTCGCCTGCGGCGGCTTCGAGGCCAATGCCGAATGGCGCGCCCGCTATCTCGGCCCCGGCTGGGACCTCGCCAAGGTGCGCGGCACCCGCTTCAACACCGGCGACGGCCTCCAGATGGCGCTCGATCTCGGCGCCCAGCCCTACGGCCACTGGTCCGGCTGCCACGCCACCGCCTGGGAGCGCTATGCCAGCGACTTCGGCGACCTCGCCGTGACGCCCCAGTATCAGCGCCACTCCTATCCCTTCGCGGTCGTCGTGAACAAGGACGGCAAGCGCTTCATCGACGAGGGCGCGGATTTCCGCAACTACACCTACGCCAAATACGGCCAGGCGGTGCTCGCCCAGCCCGGCCAGGTGGCCTGGCAGATCTATGACGCCAAGACCCGCCATTTGCTGCGCGACGAATACCGCACCCGCCACGTCACCAAGTTCTCCGCCAACACGCTGGAGGAGCTGGCCGACAAGATCGAGGAAGTGGACAAGGAGCAGTTCCTCAAGACCGTCACCGAGTTCAATGCCGCGGTCCTCGACGACGTGCCCTTCAACCCCAATGTGAAGGACGGCCGCGGCGCGCCCGGCCTGCCGGTGCCCCGCTCCAACTGGGCCTGCAAGATCGATACGGCCCCCTACGAGGCCTATGCCGTCACCTGCGGCGTCACCTTCACCTTCGGCGGGGTCAAGGTGACCACCAATGCCGAGGTGGTGAACACCTCGCATGAGCCGATCCGCGGCCTGTTCGCGGCCGGCGAGATGATCGGCGGCATCTTCTACTTCAACTATCCCGGCGCGTCGGGGCTCACCTCCGGCGCGGTGTTCGGCCGCCTCTCGGGGCGCACCGCCGCGCAGTTCGCCCTCGGCCGGAGCCCTGAAGAGAGCGCCGCCGTCAGCAAATACGGCCGCAGCGCCGCCGAATGATCACGAACGGCCCCCGGCACCAGGGCCGCCTTATTCCCAAGGAGTTCACCTATGAACGTTGCCGTTGACCCCACCGTCGCCTCCCCCACCCGGGCGCTTGCCGAATTCTCCGTCGGCCTGCGCTACGAGGACCTGCCGGCGGATCTCATCACCAACGCCAAGCAGTGCATCCTGGACAGCCTCGGCTGCTCCATCTTCGGCTCCAACAAGCCCTGGACGCTCTCCGTTGCCCGCGTGGTGGAGAAGCTCGGCCAGAAGGGCAGCGCCAGCGCCTTCGGCATGTCGCTGCGTGCCGACCCCACCGGCGCCGCCCTCATCAACGGCACCGCCGCGCAGGGCTACGAGTTGGACGATTGTCACGACCAGTCCATGTCCCATTACGGCGCCGGCGTCGTTCCCTCCGTGCTCGCGGTGGCGGAAGCGTTCGGCCCGTTCGACGGCAAGGACCTGATCCTCGCCACCGTGGTGGGCTATGAGTGCGGCACCCGCATCGGCAACTCGGTGAGCCCCCACGCCTTCACCCGCGGCTTCCACCCCTGTGGCCTCACCTCGACGTTCGCCTCCGCCGCCGCCATCGGCAAGCTGCTGGGGCTGAACGTGGACCAGTTCGTGAGCGCGCTCGGCCTCGCCGGCTCGCAGGCCGCCGGCCTCATGGCTTCGCAGTACGGCGCCATGGCGAAGCGCTTCCACTCCGGCAAGGCGGCGCAGAACGGCATCCTCGCCGCCATGGCCGCGAAGGAAGGCCTGACCGGCGTGCGCAACGTGCTGGAAGCCCCCTATGGCGGCTTCTGCTCCACCTACGCCGCGCAGTACGACCTCGGCTACATCACGAACGGCCTCGGCACCGACTTCGAGATGCGCCACAACGGCTTCAAGCGCTACTCGTCGCTGGCCTCCAGCCAGACCTCGGTGGACGCGCTGCGCGCCATTCGCGAGAAGCACGGCGTC
Source organism: Aquabacter albus (assembly GCF_040049275.1). Classification (NCBI taxonomy): domain Bacteria; kingdom Pseudomonadati; phylum Pseudomonadota; class Alphaproteobacteria; order Hyphomicrobiales; family Xanthobacteraceae; genus Aquabacter; species Aquabacter albus. Next base: position 126,215 of record NZ_JBDZDT010000001.1, read on the forward strand.
AAGGGCGACGACGTGGCCAAGGTGTTCGTCGAGACCACCGAGATGGTGCACCGCCATTGCGGCTGGCCCTATGTGCCGGCCGAGACCATCACGGCGCAGATGAACCTGCCCTACACCGCCGCCGTGACGCTTCTGGAAGGCAACGCCTTCGTCGACCAGTACGCCGACGAGAAGCTGCGCGATCCCAAGATCCTCGACCTCGCAAACCGCGTGGAAGTGGTGATCGCCCCCGACCTCGACGCCCTCGGCCCGCACGAGATGCGCGCGGTGCGGGTCACCGTCACCATGAAGTCGGGCGAGACGTTCACCCACGCCCAGACCTACCGCTCGGGCCACTGGAAGAACCCGCTCTCCGACGAGACGCTGAAGGCGAAGTTCCGCGACCTCGCCGGACGCCGCCTCGCCCCCGAGGCGGTGGCCGAAGTGGAGGGCATCGTCTCCAGCCTGGAGACCCAGTCGGCCCCTGCGGCCAAGCTCGGCGCGGCGCTCCAGAAGGTGCGCGCCTGACGCTCAACGTGCGGGCGCGCGGCAATGCGCGCCCGCCGTCATTCAATTCTGAAGGGATGAGGGATCATGGGAACGCCGATCACCGAGCACACGCTCTCCACCACACTCGCCGAATTCGCGGCCGGGCTCACCTTTGACCGCATCCCCGCCGAGGTCCGCGCCGCCGCGCTGTGGCACGTGGTGGACTCTATTGGCGTGTGCATCGCCGGCGCCAATCCGCGCGAGGAGAGCGGGCAGGCCGCAAACAAGCTCGCCAAGCAATGGTCCGGCCCCGGTGCCACCGTGCTCGGCGTCGGCTCCACCGTGCGCCCCGAGATGGCGGCGCTGGTGAACGGCGCGCTGGCCCAGGCGCTGGAGATGGACGACAAGCACGGCTCGTCCCTCGCCCGCCCCGGCTCCACCGTCACCCCGGCGGTGCTTGCGGTCGCCCAGGCCAACAATTTGCCCCTGTCCAACGTCATCACCGCCGTGACCGTGGGCTATGAGGTGATGATCCGCCTCGGCTTCGTGGCCGGCGAGCGCTTCCTGGAGCGCGGCTACCACACCTCCTCCCTCCTCGGCGCGTTCGGCACGGTGGCGGCCATCGGCTCGCTCATCAAGGCGACCCCCGCCGAGATCGTGGACGCGCTCGGCATCGCCGGCACGTTTGCCGCCGGCATCCAGGAGGCGACCCGCACCGGCTCCACCTCCAAGATCCTGCATGGCGGCTGGGGCGCCCATTCGGGCATCGTCGCCCTCGACCTCGCCCGCGCCGGCATCACCGGCCCGGTGACCGTGTTCGAAGGCAAGTTCGGCTTCTTCTCCTGCTTCCTCACCCCCATCAAGGGCGAGCTCAACTTCGCCATCGCGGCCGAAGGCCTCGGCACCCGCTGGTACACGCCGGAGACCGCCTACAAGCCCTATCCCTGCTGCCAGCTCCTCCACGCCTTCATCGAGGGCGGCAAGCAGATCCTCCAGGACTTCAAGGCGGACGGCGTCTCGCTGGATGCCATCGAGAGCATCTCCTGCCAACTCGCCGAGCCGGGCCTCACCCTCGTCACCGAGCCGAAGGACCGCAAGAAGGCCCCGAGCCACCCCCACGAGGCCCGCTTCAGCCTGCCCTACGGCGTCGCGACCACGCTGGTGCATGGGGATGTGGACGTGGAATCCTTCCGCGTCGAGCGCCTCTCCGATCCGGTGGTGCGCCGCCTCATGGCGCTGGTGGAATCCTCCGAGGACCCGGATTCCGACTATCCCCAGCATTGCCCGGCCATCCTGGAGATCAAGGCCAAGGGCAAGCTCTATCGCCGCCACGTGCGCTTCCATCCGGGCTCCCCGGAGGCGGCGCTCTCGAAGGACGACGTGCTGGACAAGTTCGCCCGCAATACGGGCTGGCTGTTCGGCGACCGCGCCCGGGAGGTCGGCGCCGCCTTGACCCAGACCACGGAGAGCGCCTCGGTCGACACCATGTTCCAGCGCATCGCCTCTGAGGCGGCGCGCCGACCGGTCGTGAAGGCGGTCTGAACCATGGCCGTCACATCCGAGGCGACCCGCCCCACCACCGAGCTGCGCCGTTTCGACCGCCTTTTCATTGGCGGTGAATGGGTGGCACCCCGCTCGGGCCGGATGATCCGGTCCATCGAGCCCGCGACCGAAGAGGTCTGGGCCGAGGTGGCGGAGGCGGACGCCTCGGATGTGGATGATGCGGTGAAAGCCGCGCAGGCAGCCCTGCGCGGCAAGTGGAGCCAGATCACCCCCACCCAGCGCGGCGAGCTGATGCTGCGCCTCGCCGCCCTCATGCGGCGCGACGTAGACAAGCTCGCTGAGGTGGAAAGCCGCGACAACGGCAAGCCGCTGCGCGACACCAAGGGCGAGATCGCCCGCGCCGCCGACTGGATCACCTTCTTCGCCGGCGCCGCCGACAAGATCAACGGCACGCAGATCCCCTTCCGGCCGGACGCGCTCGCTTACACGCGCCGCGAGCCGCTGGGCGTGGTGGGGGCGATCCTGCCTTGGAATTCGCCCATCTCGCTCTGTTCCTGGAAGCTCGGCCCGGCGCTCGCCGCCGGCAACACCATCGTCCTGAAGCCGGCAGAGCAGACCCCTGCGAGCCTGCTCGCGCTGGGGAAGTTGGTCGAAGAAGCGGGCTTTCCGGGCGGCGTGGTGAACGTGGTGCCCGGCTATGGCGAAGTGGCCGGCGCGGCGCTCGTCGCCCATAAGGGCGTCGCCAAGATCTCGTTTACCGGCGACCACCGTACCGCCCAGAAGATCATGCAGTCCGGCGCCGCGACGCTGAAGCGCTGCACCTTCGAATGCGGCGGCAAGTCCCCCTACATCGTCTTCGCCGACGCGGATATCGACAAGGCGCTCACCGTCGCTCTGCACAGCGCCTTCCGCTCCACCGGCCAATCCTGCTCGGCCGGTTCGCGCGTGTTCGTTGAGCGCTCCATCCAGCGGGAGTTCGCCGAACGCATGGCGGAACGCTCCCTCCGCATCCGCCTCGGCAACCCGCTGGACCCCAAGACCCATATCGGCCCGCAGACGTCAGCCGAGCAGCTCGCCAAGACGGAGAGCTACATCGCGCTCGGCCGCGAGGCGGGCGGGCACGTGCTGGCAGGCGGCAAAAGGCCGGACAGCCAGCCGCGGGGCTATTTCATCGAGCCCACGGTTTTCGTGGATGTGGAGAACACCTCACGGCTCGCGCGCGAGGAAGTGTTCGGCCCGGTCGTGGCGGTGATGCCGTTCGAGGACGAGGATCACGCCGTGAGCCTCGCCAATGACACGGATTACGGCCTCGTCGGCGGCCTCTGGACGTCCGACGTCACCCGCGCCCATCGGGTGGCACACCGCATCGAGGCCGGGCTCGTCTCGGTCAACACGTTCCGGCCCGTGCACTGGATGCTGCCCTATGGCGGGTACAAGATGAGCGGGATCGGGCGCGAGAACAGCCTGGAAGTCCTGAACGAGTATACCCAGACCAAGACGGTGGTGGTGGAGCTTGCCATCGGCGCTCCGGCGGACCCCTTCGCGGATTGACGCCGGAAGGCGCCTCTGACGCTGGGTCAATAGCATGGAGCATAATAGTTAGGCAGGGTTGGGATATCAAAAGCACATACTCGATCCCCAATCGGTATTTGCTCCGCCTCCCTTGCCACCTAAGCTCGGCTGAAGGGACCACATCCGGCACGTGCCGGAAAAAGAGGGTCCACGCCGAAAATACCTAGGGAGAGGACATGATGAGTTACCGCAGTGCGGTCGCCTGCGTCGCGGCCCTGATGCTGGGTCTCGTTGCCCCCGTGGCGCGGGCCGAGCAGCCCATTTCGATCATCGTCGCCTATGCGGCCGGTGGCACCACGGACACGCTCGCCCGCATCATCGGCGCACGGCTCTCCGACAAGCTCGGCACGCCGGTCATCATCGAGAACAAGGCGGGCGCCACGGGCCAGATCGGCTCGCGCTATGTGGCCAAGGCCGCGCCGGACGGGCGCACGCTCCAGATCGCGACCCAGACCACCCACGCGGTGGCCCCGTCCCTCTATCCGAACATCGGCTACGACCCGATGAAGGATTTCACCCCCATCAGCCTCGTGGCGTGGTCGCCCTTGGTGCTGGTCACCAACCCGTCCTTCCCGCCGAAGACGGTCCAGGAGCTGATCGCCTACATCAAGGCGCGGCCCAAGGAGGTGAGCTTCGCCACCGGCGGGCGCGGCGACGGCTCCTTCATGGCCGCGATGTTCTTCAACAACATGGCCAAGATCAATCCGGTGGCGGTGCCGTTCCCGGGCGAGGCCCCGGCCCTGCCGCAGGTGCTGGGCGGCCAGCTCCCTTATATGTTCTGCTCCGCGCCCACGGTTGCCGCCTCCATCGAGGCCGGGCAGCTCAACGCGCTCGCCGTGACCTCCAAGGTGCGCGCCTCCAACCTGCCCAAGGTCCCGACCATGGCGGAGTCCGGCCTGCCCGGCTACGAAATGGTGAACTGGTGGGGCTTCTTCGGCCCGGCCGGCATGGCGCCGTACCTCGTCAAGAAGCTCAACACCGCCTTCGTGGACATCCTGAAGGAGCCGGACACCAAGGCGAAGCTGGAAGCCCTGGGCTACGAGCTCACCGGCACCTCCTCGGACGAGTTCAAGGCCTATGTGGGCTCGGAGATCGACAAATGGGCTGCGCTGGTGAAGGCCGAGGCCGCCGTCCAGCAGCAATAGGATTGCCAATCGAGACCTGCGGGGGCCCGTGCATGCGGGCCCCCGCGACGCTTCAGGCGGAGGAATGAATGGATAATCGCTACGTCTCCCCACGGCCGGCCCACACCACGATCAGGGACCCGCAGAACTTCGTCGCGGGCTTGATCCTGATGGGCTTCGCCGTGGTGGGATGGCTCTCCACCTCGGACCTCGAGGTGGGCACGCTGTTCTCCATGGGCCCCGGCCTCCTTCCGCGCTTCCTCATGGTGTGCCTCGCCGGGTTCGGCGTGTTCCTTTCCGGCACGGCGCTGGTCCAGGACGGTCCGTCGGTCCGGCTGTCGGACTTCAGCGCCATACTGGCGATCGCGGCGCTCGTCGCCGCCGCCGTCGCCGCCGGAAGCCTGATGGGGCCAGGCGACGTGTTCGGCCTCGCGCCCTTCGCCTTCGTCTTCTGCGTGCTCTACCTCGCGCTGATGGTCGGCCTCGTGGTGCTCAGCGTGCGGCGCTCCACCTGGCTCGACCGCAGCGGCCTCCGGGGACCGATCTTCGTGGTGGGCGGAGTGCTCGCCTTCGCGCTGACCGTGCGCTCCTGCGGCCTGTTCGTGGCCGGTCCCCTGCTCGCGCTCATCAGCGGAGCCGCCGCGCCGGACACGCGCTTCGGAGAGCTTGTGATCTTCGCCATCGCCGTCACGCTGCTCAGCGTCGGCCTCTTCAAATACGTGCTGCAGCTGCCGATGCCCGCTCTGGTCATTCCCGGCGTCATTTATCTGTGAGGGCCCGATGGACATGTTGGCCAATCTCGGGCTCGGCTTTTCGACCGTCCTGAATCTCGTCGATATCCACGTTCCGCTCATCGGCATCGTTCCTTTGCCGATGAACATCCTTCTGTGCTTCGTGGGCTGCCTCGTGGGCACGCTCATCGGCGTTCTGCCGGGCGTCGGCCCCATCGCCACCATCACCATGCTGCTGCCCATCACCTTCGGCCTGCCGCCGACGGGGGCGCTCATCATGCTGGCGGGCATCTATTACGGCGCGCAATATGGCGGCTCCACCACCGCCATCCTGGTCAATATCCCCGGCGAGGCCACTTCAGTGGTGACCGCCCTGGACGGCCACGAAATGGCAAAGCAGGGCCGCGCCGGCACGGCGCTGGGCATCTCCGCCCTCGGCTCCTTCTTCGCCGGCTGCGTCGCAACCCTGGTGATCGCGGCGCTCGCGCTGCCACTCACCAAGATGGCGCTGATGTTCGGGCCGGCGGAGTATTTCTCCCTCATGGTCATGGGCCTCGTGTTCGCCGTGGTGCTGGCGCACGGCTCGCTCTCCAAGGCCATGGCCATGATCTTCATGGGCCTGCTCCTCTCCACCGTCGGCACCGATCTTGAGACTGGGCAGGAGCGCCTCACCTTCGGCTTCGCGCCGCTTTCCGACGGCATCGACTTCGCCGTGCTCGCCATGGGCATCTTCGGGTTCGCCGAAGTGCTGCGGAACCTCGGCGTGGACGAGAAGCGCGACCTCGTCTCCAAGCCCATCGGCCGGCTGCTGCCGTCCAAGGCGGATTTGAAGCAGTCCGCCATGCCGGTGATGCGCGGCACCATCGTCGGCGCCATCCTCGGCATCCTGCCGGGCAACGGCGCGGTGCTCGGGCCGTTCGCGTCCTATTCGCTTGAGAAGAGGCTCGCCAAGAACCCGTCGCGGTTCGGGCGCGGCGCCATCGAGGGCGTTGCGGGGCCGGAGAGCGCCAACAATGCGGGCGCGCAGACCTCCTTCATCCCGCTTCTCACGCTGGGCGTGCCGCCCAATGCGGTGATGGCGCTGATGGTGGGCGCCATGACCATCCAGGGCATCATCCCCGGGCCGCAGGTGATGACCAAGAACCCGGACCTGTTCTGGGGGATGATCACCTCCATGTGGATCGGCAATCTGATGCTGCTGGTCATCAACCTGCCCATGATCGGGCTGTGGGTGCGCCTGCTCCAGGTGCCCTACAGGCTGATGTTCCCCACTATCCTCGTCTTCTCCTGCATCGGCATCTATTCCATCAACAACAACCCCATGGATGTGGTGATGACCGCCGGCTTCGCGCTCGCCGGCTACACCTTCATCAAGCTGGGGTTCGAGCCGGCGCCGCTGCTGCTGGGCTTCGTGCTGGGCAAGCTGATGGAGGACAATCTGCGTCGCGCCTTGCTGATGTCGCGTGGCAGCCTTTTGGGCGTGATCGAGCGGCCGGTCAGCGCGGCACTGCTTTTGATCGCGCTGGTGGTGCTGGTGGCCGCGGTGCTGCCTTCGCTGCGGAAAGGCCGGGACGAGATATTCGCGGACGCGGACTAGCAATGAGGACGTGCCCTCCCTCGCAGGGAGGGCACCTCATTCAGCCCTTCAGGCCCAGCGTGCGCGCAAGGAAAGCGCGCAAGGCGGCCACATCGTATGGCACGCCGCGCCAGGCGAGGTATTTGTCCGGCCGCACCAGGCTGGCACCTGCCCCGTAAAGCTTGGCGAATTCCCCGCCGTCATCGCTCACCAGAGTCACCCCCACCGGGTCGGGAATGTCGGAGCCTGCCGGCGCCACCGCCACCACCCGGAGCGGCAGGCCGAGCGCTTTCAGGTCGCGGGCGTCGGCCTCCAGGGCCGTAACCGCCGCGGCGTCCTCGACCCCGCACAGCAGCACATGCTCCGCGCCACGCAGGAGATCGAACAGCCGCAGCGGGAAGCCGACGCCACGGCGACGCAGACCCGCCGCATCCGGCGCACGGTCGCCGGGCTGGAGGGCGTCCTCGCCGGGCGCGGCCCCGTCCACGATGGCGCTGCCGCGATAATTCACCCGGATCTGGGTGTGGGCCAGCCGGTCCACGGGCTTCTTGGCCCGGCCGAGGTTGATGCTCTCCTCCACCGTCTGGGCGATGACACCCTCGGCCACCGGCCGGCGCTCCGCCTCGTAGCTGTCCAGCAGATTGGGGGCGGCGATGCCCTTGAGCACCAGCGCCATCTTCCAGGCGAGGTTGTAGGCGTCCTGGATGCCCGTATTCATCCCCTGCCCGCCGGTGGGCGGGTGGATGTGGGCGGCGTCGCCGGCGATGAAGGCGTTGTCCACGCGATAGTGCTGCGCGAGTCGCATGGAGATGCGGAACTGGGACGACCAGCGCAGTTCGCTGGCAATCGGCGGATGCGGCATGACCCGGTCCGCCACCGCCTGGATATCCGCCAGCTCCGGGCCGGGGCGCTCGGACTGAATGCCGTGCGCCACCGCGTCGGCGGGCTGTGCGGAGACCGCGTCGGGCGCCATCATGGAGACCCGGTAGCGGCCGTGCTCCGGCAGCGGGATGGCGATGAACAGGTCCGGCGCCTCGTCCTCTCCCGTCACGCGCACGCCGCGCAGCGCCAGCCCGCGCGGCAGGGCCTCGCCCTCCGGCCATGTCAGGCGCACGTCGCCCAGCATGAACATCATCGGGAAAGCGTCGCCCTCGAACCCGATGCCGAGACTGCGACGTACCGTCGAATGGGCGCCATCGCAGCCCACCACATAGCGCACATGGTCGAAATCGGCGCCGGACGGCCCTTCGAGGTCGGCCCGCACCTTCTCACCCTCCTGGGTGAAGGAGACGAGGCGCACGCCACGCTCCACCGCGATGCCGAACGTGGAGAGGTGGGCGGCGAGCAGGCGCTCGGTCTCGGGCTGGGGCACGCCGAGATTGGCATAGGGAAGGTCCGCAAGGTCCTGCATGCCGTCTCGGGCGGGCTGGCCGGACACCATGAAGCGCGTGCCGAGCAGCCACAGGCCCGCATCGATCATGGGCTGCGCGATGCCCATGTCCTCATAGACTTCCAGTGTTCGGGAGGTGACGCCGATGGCGCGGCAGAAGGGCGATGGCGTCTCCCGCGCCTCGATGATGCGCACGCTGGCGCCGTGGCGCGCCAGCTCGCAGGCCAATGTGAGCCCCACCGGGCCCGCTCCCACCACCAGCACGTCCGCCATGTCGCTCCCCCCAATTGGCGTCTTGTTGTTCCCGATTTTCAGGCCCGGAGCAATGCGATGTGCGACATGGCACCCCATATGGGCGGAGCGCCATGCCTTGACGCATCCATGCGGAAGGCGCCATGACGCACCCGCCCGCGCGCCTCAGGCGCCGCATGTAAAGAGAGGCCTGCCCATGTCCCCGCGCATTCCAACCATGCTGGTCATCCTGGACGGTTGGGGTTGGCGCGAGGAGAGTGAAGACAATGCGGTGCGCCTCGCCCACAAGCCCAAGTTCGACCGGCTCTGGAGTTCCTCCCCCCACGCTTTCCTGCACACGTCGGGCAAGGATGTGGGCCTGCCCGGCGGGCAGATGGGCAATTCGGAGGTGGGCCATCTCAATCTCGGCGCGGGCCGGGTGGTGATGCAGGACTTGCCGCGCATCGACGCTGCCATCGAGGATGGCGGGCTGAAGGCGCGCATCGAGGAGAGCGGCCTCATCGCCGCCCTGAAGCGCACGGGAGGCACCTGCCACGTCATGGGCCTCATGTCCCCCGGCGGCGTGCATGCCCACCAGGACCATGCGGTGGCGGTGGCGAAGATCCTGCGCGCGGAGAACATCGCGGTGAAGGTCCACGCCTTCACCGATGGCCGCGACACCCCGCCCCGCTCGGCGGCGGACGACATGGCGCGGCTCCATGCGGCCCTGCCGGAGGGCGCGCCCATCGCAACCGTCTGCGGGCGCTATTACGCCATGGACCGGGACAATCGCTGGGAGCGGGTCGAGCGCGCCTATGCGCTGCTCACGCAGGCCAAGGGCAACCGCTTTGACAGCGCCGAAGCCGCTGTGAAGGCAAGCTATGCCGCCGACTTCTCCGACGAGTTCCTGAACCCGGCGGTGATCGGCGACTATGCCGGCATGCAGGACGGCGATGCCATCCTGTGCACCAATTTCCGCGCCGACCGGGCGCGGGAAATCCTCGATGCGCTGCTGCTGCCGGGCTTCCGCGGCTTCAAGCGGGAGCGCGAGATCGCCTTCTGCGCCGCCGCCGGCATGGCTTCCTACAGCGCCGAGCTGGACACGGTGATGAAGACGCTGTTTCCCCGCCAATCGCTGGAGATGGGCCTCGGCGAGAGCGTGGAGAAGGCGGGGCGCACCCAGCTGCGCATGGCGGAGACGGAGAAGTATCCCCACGTCACCTATTTCTTCAGCGGTGGGCGCGAGGAGCCTTATGAAGGCGAGGACCGCATTCTCGTCCCCTCCCCCAAGGTCGCCACCTATGACCTGCAGCCGGAAATGTCGGCGCCGGAGCTCACCGACAAGGCGGTGGACGCCATCGAGAGCGGCGAATACGACCTGATCGTGCTGAACTATGCCAATCCTGACATGGTAGGCCACACCGGTAGCCTGCCCGCCGCCATCAAGGCGGTGGAGACGGTGGATGCCGGCCTCGGCCGGCTGGCAGAGGCCGTGCTCTCCATGGACGGCTCGCTTCTGGTGACGGCCGACCACGGCAATTGCGAATTAATGCGCGATCCCGAGACCGGCATTCCGCACACCGCCCACACCACCAATCCCGTCCCCATCTTCCTGGCGGGCCGCCCCGGCTTCGCGCTGAAGGATGGAAGACTAGCGGACGTGGCACCGACCCTTCTGGCGCTGATGGGCCTGCCCAAGCCGGAACAGATGACGGGTACGTCTCTGGTGATGAAGGGCTGAGTTGGCCGGGGCTGTGCGCGGCGGGCGCACAGCCATCCCGTTACGGAAAGCTGAAATCCCGATCAGAACTGGCCAGCGGGCGCCGCGGCCGGCGGCAGCGGACGGCCGACAACGGCCGTGGCGGATGCCGGCGTCACAGGCGGATGAATGGGCCGCACCTTTTTCTTTGGTGCCGGCGCCAGGGCTGCCACCTTCGGCGAAACGGGCTTGCCCTTGGCGATCAGCTCGGAGACGGTGAGGAACTTGTAGCCCTTGGCGATCAGCTCATCGAGCACGCGCGGCATCGCGGCCACCGTGGTGGCATGGATGTCGTGGGCAAGGACGATGGCGCCCGGCCGCACCTGCTTCATGATCTGGTCGTGGACAACCTGGGCGTCGCGATACTTCCAGTCGAGGGGATCCACCGACCAGAAGATCAGGCTCATTCCGTATTTCTCTTCGATGTGCTGCTGCAGCGACTGGGTTATGGCGCCGTAGGGCGGGCGAAGATAGATGGGCTTGGTGCCGGTCAGGCTCTGGACCAAGGCGGACGTGTCCTCGATCTGCTTGTCCACGGCGGCAACCGCCAGCTTGGGCAGCTGGGGGTGGCTCCAGGAATGGTTGCCGATTTCATGACCGGCGGCAGCGATGCTCTTGACGATGTCAGGCGCCGCCGCAGCCCGGGCCCCCAGGACGAAGAAGGTCGCCTTGATATTGCGCGCCTCAAGCATTTTGAGGAGCTTCGGCGTGGTCTCGGGATTGGGGCCGTCGTCGAAGGTCAGGGCGATATAGGGGCCATCCACTTCCACTGACGTGTAGGCCATGGGCTGGCGCGGCCCGGGCACAGGCGCGGCCCCCGGCGCGGCCGCAGGTGCATCGGGCACGGGCTGGAACAAGGCCGCCGGGGCCGCGGGCAAAGCCGGCAGGCTTGGCAAAGCGGGGATGGCGGAGAAGATGGTCCGCGTGGAAAAGTCCGGCAGGATGGCGGGCGCCGAAGAAGTCGGCGCCGGTGCGGCGACGGGCACATGGGCTTGGGCCGCGGGCACGGGTGCCGGCGTCGGCGCAGGCGCCGAGGAAAGCATTTGACTGCACGCGAGGCCGAGACCCAGGGCACCTGCCGCCAGGAACGCAGACACTGCTACAAACGCTTTCACGATGGCGGCTTCCCAACCCACGGAGGAGAACGGAGCATCAGTTTCGCTCTCCTTGTATGGATAAAGCGTGAAGCCGGCGTGATGCCGCTCCCATTGGCGCATAATTATGGCGCCGCAGGCCCATACTGAGATCAAAATCCCACACTCGGCGCCTGCCATAGCATTTCCGAGGCGAAGAGTCCGAACTCTGTTCGGCTTTTGTCCCGCCGCGAGAGCATGTCTTGCTCCCGCAGCCTTGCAACGCCTGCAGAGCCGCAGCACATATTCCGTAAGGGCATATAAAAGTTCTGCAAGGGTGAGGCGGCAGCCCCCTCAGCTCCCGATCTCCTTGGCCACCTTGCGCTTGTGCGCCGCCAGCGCCATGAGCCTGCGGTCGCGCCACACCTGCCGCTCGCCCAGTTGCTCCTCCGGCAGCCGCGCCCGGCGCTCGGTGAGGATGGTCTCCATCACCTCGCCCATCCAGTCCACCCGGCGCCACTGGCTGGGCGAGATGCGCTGGTAGATCTGCTCGTAGCGCGCGGCATAGTCCTTCACGCCGCCGGGGGCGTTGAGGTCGATGGTCTCGAACGGCCCCATGAAGGACCAGCGCAGCGCCAGCCCCTCGCGGATGCCCACGTCCACATCCTCCACGCTGGCATAGCCGTCCGCCACGAGACGGAACGCCTCCTCCAGCAGCGCGCCCTGCATGCGATTCATGACGAAGCCGTCCAGCTCCTTCTTCATGACGAGGGGCGCCTGGCCCGCCGCGCGCATGAGATCGGCGGCGCGCTGCATGGTGGAAGTTTCGGTCCAGGGCGCCGGCACCACCTCCACCGCTGGGATCAGATAGGGCGGGTTGATGGGATGGCACACGCAGCACCGTCCCCGGCCCGCCAGCTTTTCGGTGAACAGCGAGGGCAGGATGGCGGAGGTGGAAGAGGCCAGCACCGTGTCCGGGGCGGCCAGCCGGTCCAGCTCGGCGAAGAGGGGGAGCTTGATGTCGAGGCTTTCCGGGGCGTTCTCCTGCGCATGCACGGCGCCGTCGAGGGCGGCGGCATAGGAGGGGGCGGCGGAGAGGCGGGCGCGGACAGCGGCGGGGCTCGCGCCGTTGAGGAGATCGTTCTCCGCAAGGTCCGGCAGCACGCCCTCGATATAGGCAAGCGCCGCCTCCGGTGCGCCCTGTGCCTGATCTGCGAGCGCGACATCGAAGCCCGCGCGGGCGAAGGTGATGGCCCAGGCGCGGCCGATGAAGCCGGAACCGATGATTGCGATCTTGCTCATGGATGGCCTTTCAGATCATGCCGCCGCGGCGAGCGATGGAAAGCCCTCTCCCGCTTGCAGGGGAGGGTTGGGAGGGGGAAATGGTACGGTGCGAGGGCCGGGCGCCGGCTTTGCTTCACGGGCCCCCTCCCCAGCCCTCCCCCGCAAGCGGGAGAGGGAGCTTTGGTGCGCCGACCATCACAGCCACAACACGCTGCGCCGCAGGTCGAGGTCGCGTGCCAGGGGCCGCGCCGGGCCTTCGTGCACCACCTGCCCGCGCTCCAGCACCACGGCGCGGTCGGCGAGGTTCAGCACCACGTCGAGATGATGGTCCACGATGACCAGCGTCAGTTGATGGCGCAGCCGGTCGAATGCATCGAACAGCTCTTCTGTCACGGCGGGCGAGAGGCCCTCGAAGGGCTCGTCCAGCAGCAGCACGCGGGTGTCGCCCACCAGCGCGCGGGCCACCGCCACCATCTGCTGCTCGCCGCCGGAGAGCAGGTCCGCCGCCGTGTCGAGCCGCTGCTTCAGACGCGGAAAGAGATCCAGCACCTCTTCTTCCGAAAAATGCTTCCCCGCCCCGGTGCGGCGCTTCAGCCGGCCCAGCTCCAGATTGTGGCGCACGCTCATGCCGGAGAACAGCGCCCGGCCCTGGGGCACATAGCCGACCCCGCGCCGGGCGATGGCGGCCGGCGTCATGCCCGCAAGGTTCTCGCCCGCCAGCGCCGCCGTCCCCGTCGCCGGCGTGACGATGCCGACGATGGTCTTCAGCAGCGTGGACTTGCCGGCGCCGTTGCGACCGAGCAGGGCCAATATCTCCCCTTCCCGCGCCTCCAGCGCGACGCCGGAGAGGATGCGGCTCTTGCCATAGAAGGCATCCACCCCGTCCAGCGCCAGCATGGGCTTGTCGGTGGCGGCGGAGGCGAGATCGCGATTGGCGAGGGCCGCCGAGCCCGAACCGATATAGACCTCCTGGACCTTCTTGTTGGTGCGCGCATCCTCCACCGTGCCGTCCACCAGCACCGCGCCGTCCGCCATGACGGTGACCGCATCCGCCAGCTCGAACACCCGGTCAATGTCATGCTCCACCAGCAGCACGGGCACCTCGGCCGAGATTTGCTTTATGAGGTTGGACACCCGCGTGCGCTCGGCGGCGGCGAGGCCCGCCAAAGGCTCGTCCAGCAGCAGCACGCGCGGCCGCGAGGTGAGAGCGAGGCCCATGTCCAGCAGGCGCTGGCCGCCATAAGAGAGCGCGCCCGCCTCCGCCTTCTCCATGCCGGCGGCACCGAGGAAGGCGATCATCTCCCGCGTCTCAGCCTCGATCTCGGGGATGGAGGAAGCATCCGTCCAGGGGTCGAAGCGGCGGGCATGGGTCGCCTGAACGCCGAGGCGCAGATTCTCGTGCAAAGAGAGCGTGGGGAAAAGGTTGGTGATCTGGAACGAACGGGACAAGCCCTTCGCGCAGACCTGATGTGGCGACAACCCGTCGATGCGCACGCCCGCCAGCCGGATTTCCCCCGCATCCGGCTTGAACATACCGGAGATGAGGTTGAAGGCCGTGGTCTTGCCCGCCCCGTTGGGGCCGATGAGGGCGTGGAGCGTGCGGTCCCTCACCGCCACCGCGCCGTTCTCCACCGCCTTGATGCCGCCGAAGGCGCGGGCGAGGCCCTTCGCCTCCAGGATCGGCCCGTCCCCGGACCACGGTTCGCGCGCGGTGAGGGTTTTGGGCAGCGCCTGGGCCTGCGCCACCGTGCGCCCGCCCATGGCGGCGTCCTCCACGGTCCGCTTGCGCAAGGGGGCGAGAAGCCGGCCGGCGACACCCACGAGGCCCGTGGGGGAGAAGACGATGAAGCCCATGAAGAGGAGGCCGAACCAGAACAGCCAGTTGGGCGTCCACATGGAGAGGAATTCGCGGAACAGCACATAGAACAGCGCGCCCAGCGCCGGCCCCAGGAAAGAGCGCATGCCGCCGATCACCACCATGGCCAAAAGCTCGCCCGAGAAGGCCACCGCGATGGGGTCCGCCGAGGCGAAGCGATGGTTGAACACCATGAGCGCGCCGGCGAGCGCGGTGACACTGGCCGAAAGAGTGAAGCAGGCGATCTTGTAGAGGGTGGTGTTGTAGCCCACGAAGCGGGCGCGCTGCTCGTTCTCGCGGATCGCCGCCAGCACCGAGCCCATGGGCGAGCGCACGAAGCGCTGGAGCAGGAAGATGACGACGAGCACCACCACCGCCACCAGCGTATAAAACACCCCTGCCCGCTCCAGATCGAGCCCGAACAGGAGCCCGCGCTTCACCCCGCCAATGCCGTTCTCGCCACCGGTGAGCGCGGTCCAGCGATAGGCGACGGTGTAGAGAAGCGCCGTGAAGGCCAGCGTCAGCAGCGAGAAATAGACCCCGCGCCGCCGCAGCACGACGAAGCCCACCGGAACCGCGAGAAGGCCGATAAGGAGCATCGCCGGGATCGCCAGCGCCACGCCGCCATCGGGCCAGACGCGGTGCTGGAGAAGGGCCGCCGCATAGGCCCCGAGACCGAACCACGCGCCATGGCCGAAGGAGACGAGGCCGGTGTAGCCGACGAGGAGGTTCAGCGCCATGCACGCCATGGCAAGGATGGCGACATCGGTGGCGGAGGTGAGCGTCAGGCCGATGGCGTTGAGGACATAAGGCAGCGCCAGAAGGGCGGCGGCGGCGATCAGCAGGTTGGCATGGCGCTTCAGCATGGCGCCGCCTTTCGCGGGATGGGCGGTGGGATGTTCGAGGGTGACCGTGCGCGCCATGGGAGCCTCACTCGAACCTCAGGATGCGCTCGCCGAACAGGCCGCGCGGGCGCAGCAGCAAGACGAGGAGCATCAGCAGATACATGGACGCCTCGGCGGCCGGCGGGATGAAATAGACCGTCATGCCCCGCACCACGCCCACCAGCAGCCCCGCCGCCACCACGCCCCAGAAGGAGCCGAGCCCGCCGATCACCACCACCACAAAGGAGGCGGTGAGGATCTCGCTGCCCATGGCGGGATGGACGCCGGTGATGGGCGCGAGCATCACGCCCGCGAGCCCCGCAAGGCCGATGCCCAGCGCCGCCACGGCCGCGAGATAGGGCGTGAGCGAGATGCCGAGCGCGCCCACCATGTCGGGGTTCTGCACGCCCGCCCGCACCACCCGCCCAAAGGCTGTGCGCTGGAGCAGCAGCCACAGGCCAAGCACCGCCACGATGGCGACGACGAGGATGGCGAGGCGGTAGCGCGAATAGATGAAGTCGCCCACGAACACCTGTCCGCGCAGGAAATCGGGGATGGAGAAGGGGATGGGCGTGGCGCCGAAGGTCATGCGCAGCGCCTGCTCGATCACCATGGCGAGGCCGAAGGTGAGCAGCAGCGAGAGGATGGGATCGGCCCGGTAGAAGCGCGCGAACAGGACGCGCTCGATGACGACGCCGATGAGCGCCACGGCGATGGGCGAGATGAAGAATGCGGCGGGGAAGCCGTAACGGTTTCCGACCACCACCGCCGCATAGGCGCCGATGGCGTAGAACCCGCCATGGGCCAGATTGACGATGCCGCCGAGGGAGAAGATCAGCGACAGGCCGAGCGCGATGAGCAGATAGGCGACGCCCACCAGGAGGCCATTGAGCAATTGCTCGATGAGGAAGACGAGTTCGAGGGGCATGTCCTGCCTCGTTGTCCGGGTGGCGGCGCCCCCTCTCCCGCTTGCGGGGGAGGGCTGGGGTGGGGGCCGAGCGAAGCGAGGAGGAGCGCTCGATCTGAGAGCGCCCTTCCCCCTCCCTAACCCTCCCCCGCAAGCGGGAGAGGGGACGGCATTGCGCTTGCGGAAATCGTCACACCGGGAACGAGCAGGCATTCTCCGCAGGGGTCGG
Organism: Aquabacter albus; assembly: GCF_040049275.1. Lineage (NCBI taxonomy): Bacteria > Pseudomonadati > Pseudomonadota > Alphaproteobacteria > Hyphomicrobiales > Xanthobacteraceae > Aquabacter > Aquabacter albus. The sequence goes on from NZ_JBDZDT010000001.1 coordinate 142,801, forward strand.
CGCGATCACGTCCAGCGCGTCATTCTGCGCGGGGACAGCCGGGCCGAGGACCATCAGGTCCCACTGGTCTTTCACCTGCGCCACCGGCTTCGCCGAGATGGTGTACATCTCCTGGATGAGCTGGTGGTCGAAGGCGCGGAAATAGCCCTCCCGGCCCTTCAGGATATCGAGCTTGGGTTCCTGCTCGAAGAAGCCGATGAGCTTTGCGGTGTCCGTGCCCTTGGTCTCTGTCATGGCGCGGGCCACCGCCTTGGTGGCCACGTAGTCGCCCCACGCCTGGTTCTCCGGCGGCTTGCCGAACTTCTTGGTGAAGGCGGCCACAAACGCCTTGGAGGATGGGGCCGCCACGTCATGGTGCCAGATGCAGGGCCAGATGCCGCCGAACGAGCCCTTGCCCGCGCCCCACGCCACCGCCGTGTCGAAGCCGAAGCCGCCATAGGGAAATTGCAGGCCGAACTCGGCATATTGCTTGATGAAATTGGTGATCTGGTTGCCGGCGAGGTTGGAGATCACCACGTCGGGGCGCGCCTGGCGGATCTTCAGCATATAAGCGGAGAAGTCCGTGGCGTCGGTGGGCACCAGTTCGTCGGCCATCACGGTCCCGCCATTGGCCTCGATATAGCGCTTGGCGACGCGGGAGAGGTCATGGCCGAAGGCATAGTCGGCGGTGAGGAAGAACAGCTTCTTGCCCTTGATCAGCCCGTCGCGCAGCATGGCGGCGCCCACGGCCTTCACATATTGCGTGTTCGCACCCTCCACATGGAACATGAAGCGGTTGCAGTCCTTGCCGCGCAGGGCGTCCGAATTGCCGCCGGTGTTCACGAACATGATCTTGTTGCGCGCCGCAACTTGAGCGATGGCCAGGCACGAGGCGGAGGAAATCTCGCCGATCAGCACCGCCGCCTTGTCGCGCTCGATATAGCGCTCGGCCTTGGAGGAGGCGGTGGCGGGGTTCACGCTGTCTTCCATGATCAGCGACACCTTGCGGCCATTCACGCCGCCGGCGGCATTGATCTCGTCCACCGCGAGCTGAACGCCCATCTGCGCATAGGCGCCGAGCGGCCCGAGGAAGCCGGTGAGCGGGGTGAGATGGCCGAACACGATGGTGTCGGCCTGGGCCTTCACGATGGCCGGGGCGAACACGCCGCCGGCGATGGCCGCCGCACCCATGCCCTGGAGCACGCGGCGGCGGGAAACAGACATGGAAGTGGCGTCGGGGGTCTTGTGCGACATGGCGTTCTTCCTCCCAGGGGTCCGCTCCGCCTCACGGAGATGAACGCCTTGGCGGACGCCCTCCCCTTGATTTACCGAGGTCGAAACGGTTGCCGATTGGTTCGGCAATCTGTTATCTGTGATCACACATATCAGATGGGCATAATGGAACACAACCCCGCTTCCTCAGAGCAACCCGACGATGCCCTCTCCGGCCGCATGGGGCGCATCGTGCGTCTCACGCTGGCGGACACGGTCTATCGGGACCTGAAGGAGATCTTGCTGTCCGGCCGCGCCGCCCCGGGCGAGCGCTTCACGCTGCGCGGGCTTGCCACTGCCATCGGCACCAGCCCCATGCCGGTGCGCGAGGCGGTCTCGCGCCTTGCCGCCGAGAACGCGCTGGAAGTGCTGCCGAACCGCGCCGTGCGCGTGCCGCTCATGCCCCGCGTGCGCTTCGAGGAATTGCGGCTCATCCGCATCCAGCTGGAGGGCCTTGCCGCCACCACCGCCGCGGCGAACGCCACAGAAGAGGACATCGCGGAGGTGGCCCGCTTCGAGCGCCTGTTCGCCGCCGAGCGCGAGAAGCGCAAGCCCGACGGCGCCGCCGCCATGCGCTACAACAAGGACCTTCATTTCGCGCTCTATCGCGCAGCGCGCCTGCCCACCCTCCTCCAGATGATCGAGGGCCTGTGGCTCCAGATCGGGCCCGTGCTCAATCTCGATTTCCAGGCGGGGCCGGACCGGGTGCGCCAGGGCGAGGCCCATGTGCACCATGAGGCGCTTGTCGCCGCCCTGAAGGCGCACGACCCGGACGCGGCGCGCGCGGCGCTGGTGAGCGACATCTGGAGCGCCGGAGACTTCATCCTTTCACGCGGCATCCTCCCGGATTGACCGCGACGGCAGCCCGGGCCGCAACCGGGAGAAAAACGTGGAGGACGCCATGGATCTCGGCATTACCGGCCTGCGGGTGGTCATCACCGCGGGTGCGGGCGGCATCGGCCTCGAAATCGCCCGCGCCTTTGCCAAGGAGGGCGCACGCGTGATCGTCTGCGACGTGGACGCGCCGGCGCTGGAGGCACTCCGCACCCACGATCCCGACATCTCCGGCCATGTGTGCGACGTCTCCGACCGCGCCGCCGTCCAGCGCTTCATGGACGACGCGCTCGGCCGGCTCGGCGGGCTCGACGTGCTGGTGAACAATGCCGGCATTGCTGGCCCCACCGGCCGGGTGGACCAGATCGACCCCGCCGACTGGGACCGCACGCTGGCGGTGGACATTACCGGCCACTACAACGTCACCCGCCTCGCCGTGCCCGCGCTGAAGGCCAGCGGCAACCCCTCCATCATCGGCCTGTCCTCGGCGGCGGGACGCTTCGGCTTTCCACTGCGCACGCCTTATGCGGCCTCGAAATGGGCGGTGGTGGGCTTCATCAAGTCGCTGGCCATGGAGCTGGGCGAATTCGGCATCCGCGCCAACGCCATCCTGCCCGGCGCGGTGGACGGTCCGCGCATCCGCTCGGTGTTCCAGAACAAGGCGCGCGAGCGCAACCTGCCGGTGGAGGAGATCGAGGCGCAGGTGCTCGCCACGGCCTCGCTGAAGCGCCTCATCCCGCCGCAGCATCTCGCCAATGTGGCGGTGTTCCTGGCCTCGCCTTTGGGCTCCAGCATTTCCGGGCAAGCCATCGCGGTGGACGGCGACACGCAAATGCTGGTGTAGAACCGGCTTCGCGCATCCAAGACAACGGCCCTGCCCGGCCCGACGTCACCCCTTGGGTATGCCCGCCGTCATTGGCCCATCGGCCGCTGCTGAGCCAGGATCCCAGAGAGGGCGCGCACATAGTCCAGCACCAGGCCCGGCGTCCAGGCCATGGTGGTGGCGCGCTGGCGCAGCATGCCGGCGAGCATCAGTTCCGGGCTCATCAACAGTCGCAGCACGAAAATGGGCGAGCGGGCGGCGTCCTCAAACACGCCCTCCAGCCCCGCATCAAGGGCCTTGACCACCGCGCTGGAACAGTTGCGGTTGGTGAGGTTGTAGGTGGGGTCCTGCCGGTAGAGCGCCCAGAACGCTCGCAGCGCGCGGCCATCCACGTTGGGAATCGGCACCTGGAAGGAAGAGGGGCACCAGCCCGCGCTCTCTTCCTGGTAGCTCGGCTGGAACCGGCCGGGCACGTCATTTTCCTTGGTGGCCCTCAGAACGCGGGCGAAATCCGATGGCGCGCGGTCGATCTCCACCCCGGGATAGTGGCTGATATAGAGGCTCGGCGGCAGTTCGAGCGCGGAATGGCCGGTGGAGATGTTTCCCTGCTCATCCACGGCGGCGATGTAGCGCTGCATGCCGTGATGGAGGGCGGGCAGCGCACCGGTGGGCGTCCAGACATGCACGGTCGCAGTCTCGCGCGCACGAAGCGCCTCTGGAGCTTCTTCCGGGCCGGCGATCACGTCCGCCGCTGTGGGCAGTGCCGGCCAGCCGGTGGAGGCGATGGAGGACAAGGTGGTCTCGGGCGGCATGTGGCGCAGCCGCAGGGCGAAACCCAATACGCCCAGCGCCGATATGATCAGCAGCATGCCCACGTCCGATTCCACCTCGCCGGCATAATTGGTGGGCCATGGCGAGAGCGACCATACGCCCATCGTGAACTGGAAAATGGCCTTCGCCAGCGACATGCGCCAGCCCGGGATCCGCACCACGATGGCGCTTCCGCCACGCCAGAAGCCGTCCACACACATGAAGGTGCCGACGATGAGTCCCACCGCCATGGAACTGTGGCGGGGCAGCGCGATCAGAAGGACGGCGACGATGATGAAGACGAGGGCCTTGCCGAACCGCAGCATGCGCGCGCGCTTGAACGCCACGACGGCGATGAGCGTGAGCCCGGCGTCGATCAACAGCAGTGCCGCGAAGAATGTCAGCGGGATTCGGACCTCGTCGATGAAGGCATTCACGGAGAAGAACACCCCGAGCGCCATCCAGACGAGACCGAGGAAGCCGAGGACCCACCATCTGCGCCGGAGCAGCCGGCCCCCGAGAAGAAGAAGAAAGAGTTGAACCATGGCAAACCTTCAATGAAATGGCCGGCTTAGAAATCGTCCCCTTCGGTAGCCGCGCCCCGCTCCCGCTTCAAGGGCTTGGCGGCTTCAGGCCCCTCTCAATAGGTTGTGTTTACTTCCCAGTTTGCGTGGCGCACGCCCGGCACAAGCCGGAGGGCCTCCATCACCGCATCCAGTTCCTTGGTCTTCGCCGTGGTGCTGACCAAGCGCGCCACGATCTCCGTGACATTGTCGGAACCCGCGGTCAGGTGAACATGAGCCACCGGATACTTCGCCTTCTTGAGCTGGGCGACCATCTTCTGGCGGATCGCCGGCACCTTCTCGCTTTCCGCACTCACACGCACCTCATAGACCGCTTCCGAACCGCCCTCGTCGATGGGGATGCGGTTGATGGCGTTGACGAGGGGGCGCAGCAGCGTGTTGCCCGCGAGGATGAACAGCGTCACCGCGGCTGCTTCCGCGAGGCGATCCGTGCCGGCGCACGCGCCGACCGCCGCCGAGGACCACAGCGTCGCCGCGGTATTGAGCCCGCGGACATTCATGCCCTCTTTCATGATGACGCCGGCGCCGAGGAAGCCGATTCCCGACACCACATAGGAAATCACCCGCACCGCGCCTTCCGGCCCGGTGAGGCGCATGCTGAGATCGACGAAGGCAGCGGCGCCCACCGCCACCAGGACCACCGTCCTCAGCCCCGCGCTGCGCTGGCGATATTGCCGCTCCGCGCCGATCGCCGTGCCGAGAATGAAGGCGACGACCAAGCTGACAAGCGTGTCCAGAAGCGAGAGCAGATCGAAGGCTTCGATGAACTGCACGTCTTAATCCCCGCCCTGCGCCAAACCCTGCGCATGATCATTGGCATACCTCACATGCCATGACGAGAGGACGGGGACGTGACAGCCATCAGGCGTGGGCAGAAGCGCCTATTTGCTGTGTTCGCAAAATGTCGCGGGGTACGGCTGCTGCTGAAGCGGACGCGAAACGCTGTTCCACCATGCATCAAGGCTAGCGCGCGTGCAGTCGAGCTTCACGGACAACCCCTCGGTGAATCTCAGCCAGTCGGTGAAGCGCGACTGAGGCACGGGAAGCAGGACGGGCACATCCCGCGCCACCGCCTCCGAGATCACCGTGAGGAGGCCGCCGCCGGAGCGCTCGGCGGCGCCGAAGCGGTTCAGGAGGAGAAGGTCCGGCCTGCGTCGTGCGGCCTTCAGCAGCCAGGCCTCCGCATGGATGAGGGCGCTCGACCAGGAGGCGGAGGTGGGATGCTCGGTGCTGCCGCAGCAGGCAATGGCAAGGGTGCGCCCGCCGGGGATGAAGACGAGGCCGCTGCCGGCGGCGTCGGGGAGATGGGCATTGCGCCCTTGCAGCACCCCCACGGCGTTCACGCCCCGCGCCCTCAGGTCCGCCGCAAAAGCGGCCATGAGTTCGTCGGGGTGCTGATCGGGCGTGTAGACGAGGGCTGCGATATCGCAGTCGCTGTCGAAGGCCGTGCTGCGCGTCGACATCTTTACCTCGCGGGGGGCCTGAGGCCCTTTGGGGATATATCCGCGCTGCCGCTGCCTCATTCGGCCGCGAGCGGCGTCCGGGTCGTGAGGTCGGCGAGCGCCGCCGCGAAACTCGCGAGGCTGGCGCTCCGCAGCGGGACGAAGGGTTTTCCGGCCTCGCGGCAGAGCCGCTTCACCTGTGTGGATGCGAGGTGGCTCACGCAATCCACCGGGAAGAACGCGATGTCGGCCTGGCTGATGAGACCCGGCAGGAGCGTGGTGGTCTCCTCCACGCCGCCATCATGGCTGAGGAGTTGGCCGCCGAGGCGCTCCGCCAGCCCCCGCAATTGCTCGATATGCTTCGGCCGCCCGCCCACATAGAGCAGGCGCCGGCCGTCGAGCCGGGACGCGGGCGCATCAGTGGCATCCGAGGAAGAAGCCGGCCCGGAGAGTGAGGCTTCCAGGGAGGCGATCTCCCGCTCCAGGTCCGAGGCCTGCCGCTCCGCTTCGACCGCCCGGCGCTCGCTTTCGGCCAGGGCCAGATCGCGGGCGGCGAGACGGTCCGCCAATGCGGCGGAGCGGGCCTGCTCGTCGCCGAGCCGCTGCCGCAGGACGGAGACGGCCTCCGGCTCGGGGGCGGGGGTGGCGGCCAGTTCCAGGGCCCGCTTCAGGTCGGCTTTCAGCTGCTCCGCCTCCCGCTGGAGCACGGACCGCTCCTGCGACATCTGCTGGAGGCGGCTTTCCTGCCGGGCGATCTTCTCGTCCCGCGCCCCGAGGTCGCGCTCCAGCTCGCGCAGCTTGGCGATGTCCGCCCGGTTCGACATGCCCACCAGATGGGAGAGCATGTGCACGTCCCCGAACACCTCACGGACCAATCCCGCATCGGTGGCCGAATGGGTGAGCACCGCCCAATAGGCGCCGGGCACCTCGCCCTTGTCGAGGCAGGTGCGCCACAAGGCGCGCACCTCCTCCACCGTCGCCGCCTTGGAAAAGCGCCGCACAAAAACCTCGTGGCGCTTCTCCAGCATCTTGTTGAGCAGCTTGCCCGGCAGGTCCCGCCGCCCTGCGGCGCGCACGGCAAGGCTGTGCACCTCGTGGTCGGAGGCGGTCTTCGCCAGCGGGTCCTTCAGCTTGACGAAGAACTGGCGCAGCTCGGTTGTGGAGAGGCAGGTGCCAATGATGGAGCAGTGAAGATTGGAGGACAGCTCCCAGATGCGCTCGCGGCGGGAACCGTTGCTGAGCACAAGCTCCTCGGCGGGCTCCTTGTCCGCGGACGGGAACATGCCGGCCCGTTCGGCGAAATGGCGCAGGAGGACCGGGGAGGTGTTCACGGGCTCGGCTCATTCGTAATGCTTTTTCGGATATAACGATGACCGCAAACACCCCCACTTTGTCAAGATGCTGCATTGAAAATGGCGCTGGGCGCCCGCCGCCCCGCTATGCCCGACCGGCTATTCGGCGGCGGAGGACTTGTCGGCGACCGAGGATTTGGCTGCCAGTTCCTGCTTCAGCGCGGCAAGGTGGGAGGATGCGGCCTCCGTCGCCGCCTTCTCGATGGCGCGGTAGCGGGTCACGAGGGTGAGGCCGAATGGCGTGAGTACGGCCCCTCCGCCCCGCCGCCCGCCGGTCTGGGCGGCCACCACCGGCGTATCGAAGGTGTGGTTGAGATCTTCCACCAGCTCCCAGGCGCGGCGGTAGGACATGTCCATGGCGCGCCCGGCGGCCGAGATGGAGCCGAAGGCTGCGATCTTCTCAAGAAGCTCGATTTTGCCCGGACCGATCCGCAGGTCCGGGGTCAGATCGATGCGCACACTCAGGGACGCCATGGGACAAGACCTGTGAAGAATCGGGCTGCCTCACAATCGGCGTCCCTTGGAACCAGTCTATCAAACAGCCTGGAGCCTTGTCGTTATTCCCGAAACTGAATAACGTATCGCGCAAGGAGACATGCATGTTCGTCCGCCAGCTTCACTATTTGGTCGCCGTGGCACGGGAGGCTCATTTCGGCCGCGCGGCGGATGCCTGCCACGTGTCCCAGCCGACGCTGTCCTCCGGCATCCGCAAGCTGGAGGAGGAACTGGGCCTACCGCTGGTGATCCGCGGCCACCGCTTCCTCGGCCTCACGGAACAGGGCGAGCGCGTGCTGCTCTGGGCGCAGCGCATCGTCGCCGACTATGACGGGCTGAAGCAGGAGCTTTCCGGCTCCGGCGCCGGGCTCTCCGGCGTGCTGCGCATCGGCGCCATTCCCGCCGCCTTGCCCGCCTTGCCGCCACTGGTGAACGCCTTCTGCGCGCGCCATCCGCAGGTGCGGGTGCAGATCCAGTCCATGCCGTCGGCCGCCATCCAGCGCGGGCTGGACGAGCTGGAGATCGACGCCGGCGTCACCTATCTCGACAACGAGCCCCTGAGCCGCGTGCGCACCACCCTGCTCTATGACGAGAGCTATGCCTTCGTCACATGCGCGCCGTGGTTCTCCGGGCGCGACACCATCACCTGGGCCGAGGCCGCCGACTGCCCGCTCTGCCTCCTCACGCGGGACATGCAGAACCGGCGCATCATCGACCAGATCTTTGCCGAGGCGGGCATCGTCTCCAACCCGCGCATCGAGGTGAATTCGTTCGAAGGCGTCTGGTCCATCATCTGCTCGGGCGCCTGGGGCGGCATCGTGCCGTCGAGCCATGCTGAGGTGTTCGGCCAGATGGAGGGCCTGCAGGTTCTGCCCCTCATCGATCCCGTGCGCACCCAGCCGGTCGGCCTCGTCATATCCGACCGCGACCCCGCCTCCCCCGTGGCAACGGCCCTGATGCGGCATGCGCCGCGCCGGGAAGCGATTTCCGTCCGGGCGCCGGCCCTCACCTGACGCTGCGTCATTCGTTCCGTCTATGAATTCTTGCGTCCAAACGATTGGACGCGCGACGTCCTCAGCCGTTGAATATCCGTCATCGGCTGACCCATGGCGTTGAGCTCACGCCTCTCAGCCGGACCCGACGCGCAGCGGTCGTGGCCTCAGGCCCATCGCCCGCGCCTATCGCTCCCCGGAAAGGCCGCCCCAAGCGGCCGAAGGGGTCTGCGCGCCCGATTCAATGCAACAGGAGGAAACCATGGCCAAGGTGGTCTGCGTTCTTTATGACGATCCGGTCGACGGCTATCCGAAGTCCTATGCCCGCGACGACCTCCCCAAGATCGACCAGTATCCCGGCGGCCAGACGCTGCCGACGCCCAAGGGCATCGACTTCCAGCCGGGCACCATGCTGGGCAGCGTCTCCGGCGAGCTGGGCCTGCGCAAATATCTCGAAGCGAATGGCCACACCCTCGTCGTGACCTCCTCCAAGGACGGCCCGGACAGCGTGCTGGAGCGCGAGCTGCACGACGCCGAGATCGTCATCTCCCAGCCCTTCTGGCCGGCCTACATGACCGCCGAGCGCATCGCCAAGGCGCCCAAGCTGAAGGCGATCATCACCGCCGGCATCGGTTCGGACCACACCGACCTGCAGGCGGCCATGGACCGCAACATCACGGTCGCCGAGGTCACCTACTGCAACTCCATCAGCGTCGCCGAGCACGTGGTGATGATGATCCTCGGCCTCGTGCGCAACTACATCCCCTCCTATCAGTGGGTGGTGAAGGGCGGCTGGAACATCGCCGACTGCGTCGCCCGCTCCTATGACGTGGAGGGCATGCATGTGGGCACGGTCGCCGCCGGCCGCATCGGCCTTGCGGTGCTGCGCCGCCTGAAGCCGTTCGACATGCACCTGCACTACACCGACCGCCATCGCCTGCCGGCCGAGGTGGAGAAAGAACTGAACCTCACCTGGCATGAGACGCGCGAGGACATGTACAAGGTCTGCGACGTGGTCACGCTGAACTGCCCGCTCCATCCCGAGACGGAGCACATGATCAACGAGGACACGCTGAAGCTGTTCAAGCGCGGCGCTTACCTCGTAAATACTGCGCGCGGAAAACTGTGCGACCGCGACGCCATCGCCCGGGCGCTGGAGAGCGGCCAGCTCGCCGGCTATGCGGGCGACGTGTGGTTCCCGCAGCCCGCCCCGCAAGACCACCCCTGGCGGACCATGCCGCACCACGGCATGACCCCCCACATCTCCGGCACCTCGCTCTCCGCCCAGACGCGCTATGCGGCGGGCACGCGCGAGATCCTGGAATGCTTCTTCGAGGGGCGGCCCATCCGCGATGAGTATCTCATCGTCGAGGGCGGCAAGCTCGCGGGCGTCGGCGCCCATTCCTACAGCGCCGGCAACGCCACCGGCGGCTCCGAAGAGGCCGCAAAGTTCAAGAAGGCCGTCTGAGGCTTTCCCCCTATGGCGGCGCCACTTCGGCGCCGCCATTTTCCTTTTCAACCCCTCCCCGCACCATAAGGAGTGCCGCGATGTCGTCGCGCGACGCCGCGCGCGAAGTCGCGCCCCGCAAGGCCCCTCCCCGCTTCAGCCTGCCCGCGGCCCGTTGGGCCCAGGCGGCGCTCGCCGGGCTCGGCGGCTTCGTCACCATCCTCGCTCTGGCCATGGCGGAAGCCGGTGTTGGGACGCTTCTCCTGATCGCCCCTTTCGGCGCGAGCTGCGTCCTTGTCTTCGCCCTCCCGCAGAGCCCGCTCGCCCAGCCGCGCAACGTCATTGGCGGGCACCTCATCTCCACGGCCATGGGGCTTTGCGTGCTCCATCTGCTGGGCGCCACGCCGCTCGGCTTCGCGCTGGGCGTGGGCCTCGCCATCGCCGCCATGTCGCTGACCGGAACGCTTCATCCGCCGGCAGGCGCCGATCCCATCGTGGTGATGATGGTGGCCGCGCCCTGGTCGTTCCTCATCTTTCCCGTGCTCACAGGCGCGCTGACCATCGTCCTGATGGGCATCGGCTTCCACCGCTTCGTTGCGGGAAAGCCGTATCCCACGCCCTGAGGCCGCCGCCGGCACGGGCTCCCTCCTAGGCATGGCTCATGTCAAAGCATCTTGCGTTATATTCATTTGGATATAACACTGACCGCACCCATCGAGCGTTGGCTCGCGCCCTTCCTATGCAGCGGAAAGCCCATGCAGACCAATGGTGAGGCCGAAAGCACCGACGCCTTCCACGCCATCGCCCACCCCACGCGCCGCGCCATCCTCGATTTGCTGCGCCTCGACGACATGTCGGCCCCACAGATCGCCTCCCGTCTCAGGGAAAGCGAGGAGGGTATCCGCACGCACGTCAAGGTTTTGCAGGATGCAGCCTTGATTCAGGAAAAGCGCGGGAGATCACAGGCCCTCTCCGTGGTGCCGGGTGCTCTGGCGGAGGTGGATCATTGGCTGACCTCCTTCCGGCCGTTCAAGCTCGTGCGCATGTCGGATTTCAAGCGGCTGGTGGAAGCCGAGAAAAGGAATGGCCGCTAGGGGCCATACGCTATATCGGCGTGAATGTAGCGTGCGGAACGCTGCGTCATCCGTAATGCACCTCTCCGCCGCTTCCAAACCCTCGTGAAACAATTGCCGCCGCGAAGCCTGCCGCGGAACACCCAGCACGATATCGCACTGGCGGCCCGTATATTTCTCCCGATTGCTTTTGCAGTCCCCCAATCCGCTCCATAAGAATGGCGCTGGAGATGTGACACGTGCACGGGGCGAGGAGCGCTCGCCCGCCGGCACGGTCAGCGCACGGAGGACGAACGAGATGGGCGGCGAAGTCATCGACAATCCCGCTGAAAGCCGTTTCGAAATGCCCGTGGGAGACGAAATTGCCGTCGCCTATTACGTGATCGAGGACGGCCGGGTGGTCCTGACGCATACGGAAGTCCCCCAGGCCCTGTCCGGCCAGGGCATCGGCTCCAAACTGGCGAAAGGCGTGTTCGAGAAGATCCACGCCAGCGGGCGGCGGGCGATCGCCAAATGTCCCTTCATGGCGGCCTATGCGAGCCGTCATCCGGAATTCGCCGCCCTCCTGGATGGTTGAGGCGGGAAACGCGAAGACAGGAACGAAAACATGACAAAGGGCTCCGATCTTCTCGTTGCGGCGCTGGAAAATGAAGGGGTCGACCGGATCTTCGGCATCCCCGGCGAAGAAAATCTCGATGTGGTCGAATCCCTTCGCACGTCGAAGATCGAGCTCGTGCTCACCCGGCACGAACAGGCCGCCGCCTTCATGGCGGCGACCCAGGGCCGATTGACGGGGCGGCCGGGCGTCTGCCTGTCCACTTTGGGACCGGGCGCGCTGAATTTCTCCACCGGCGCGGCCTATGCGCATCTCGGCGCCATGCCCATGCTGATGATCACCGGCCAGAAGGCCATCAAGAGCGCGCGGCAGGCGCGCTTCCAGATCGTCGACATCGTGGGCGCCATGCGGCCGCTGACGAAGATGACGCGCCAGATCGTGTCGGCCTCCTCCATTCCCACCATCGTCCGCGACGCGTTCCGCATCGCCGTGGAAGAGCGCCCGGGGCCGGTGCATCTGGAGCTTCCGGAGGATATCGCCGCCGAAGAGGCAGACGCCGCCCTGGTGCCCCCGCACCCCATCGACCGCCCGGTTGCCTCCCCCGTCGCCCTTGAGCGCGTGGCCCGCATGATGCTGGAGGCGAAATGCCCGCTGATCATGATCGGCGCCGCAGGCAACCGGCCGCGCCTGATCGAGCCCCTGTCCGATTTCGTCCACAGGATGGGCATCCCCTTCTTCAACACCCAGATGGGCAAGGGGGCCGTCACCGGGGGCTCGGACCTCTATCTGGGCACGGCCGCGCTGTCGGAGCGCGACTATGTCCATGACGCCATCGACTGCGCGGACCTTATCATCGCCATCGGCCACGACACGGTGGAAAAGCCGCCCTTTCTCATGGGGCGCGCCCTGGGCGGCCGGAAGGTCATCCATATCGGCTACGTCTCCGCCAATGTGGAAGAGGTGTTCTATCCCGATGCCGAGCTCATCGGCGATATCGGGGCCAGCGTCACGGCGCTGGCGGACCGTCTCGACGGCAAGCTGAAGCCGGACGAAGGCATGTTCGCTCTGCGCCGCGAGATTCTGGCGCACATTAATGAAAGGGCGGAGGATGGCGCCTTCCCGGTGACGCCGCAGCGCCTCGTGCACGACATCCGCCACGTCATGCCCGAGGACGGCACCGTCTGCCTCGACAACGGCATGTACAAGATCTGGTTTGCGCGGAACTACCGCACGCGCATCGCCAACACCCTGCTGCTGGACAATGCCCTCGCCACCATGGGCGCCGGCCTGCCCTCGGCGATCGCCGCAAAGCTCGTCCACCCGGAGCGCCGGGTGCTGGCCGTGTGCGGCGACGGCGGGTTCATGATGAACAGCCAGGAGCTTGAAACGGCTGTGCGGCTCGGCCTCGATCTGGTGGTCCTGATCATCGAGGATTCGGCCTACGGCATGATCCGGTGGAAGCAGGCGGTGGACCAATTCCCCGATTTCGGCATGACCTTCGGCAACCCCGATTTCGTCACCTATGCGCGCGCCTATGGTGCCGAAGGGCACCGCGTCGGCGCCACCGCGGATCTCGTCCCCACCCTCGAGGCGTGCTTCCAGGCGGGCGGGGTGCACCTCGTCGCCGTGCCCATCGATTACAGCGAGAACGTCCGGGTGCTGGTTGACGAGCTGGGCAACCGCACCACAGGCGTGCCCGATTGAAGGGGCGCCCGGGCTCTGCCCGCTGAAGGACGCGCCGGGAGGCCGGTTCCTTGCGCGGGCAGGTGGGCGAAGCGGGAGAAATCGTCTATGCCGGCACGGACCGGGCATCCCCGGACCTCGCCACGGGCTCTCCAAAGCCCTTGGCCGGGAACGGATGCTGCGGATCGATGCTGCCATCGGCTCAGCTGCGGCGGCGTGGGAACCGGCTGAAGAGCCTGGACCGCCGGGGCCTCCGGCGGCGCGGCTCGGGTAGGGTGAGGAAACGATGAGGAAACCGGTCTACGACCTGGCCGGCGCCGTCGCGGATATTCCCGATGGCGCAACGATCATGATCGGCGGCTTCGGCGGCGCGGGTGCGCCCGTGGAGCTCGTCCATGCGCTGATCGATCAGGGTGCGCGAGAGCTCACCGTCGTGAACAACAATGCCGGCAACGGAGCCGTGGGCCTTGCGGCGCTCATTCGCGAGCGGCGCGTGCGCAAGATGATCTGCTCCTTCCCGCGCTCCGCCGATTCCAGCGTCTTCCAGGAGCTGTATGCCGAAGGCGCCCTCCAGCTCGAGCTGGTGCCCCAGGGCACGCTCGCCGAGCGCATCCGCGCGGGTGGTGCCGGCATTCCGGCCTTCTTCACCCGCACGTCGGTGGGCACGCCGCTTGCCAAGGGTAAGGAAGAACGCGAGTTCGACGGCCAGCGCTATGTGATGGAGCGTTGGCTGAAGGCCGATTACGCCCTGGTGAAGGCGCGCCGGGCGGACGCCTACGGCAACCTCCTCTACAACATGACCGCGCGGAACTTCGCGCCGCTCATGTGCATGGCAGCCGCCACCACCATCGTCCAGGCGAGCGAGATCGTGGAGCCCGGCGGGATCGATCCGGAGGCCGTGGTCACCCCCGGCATCTTCGTGAACCGTCTGGTGGAAGTGCGCGCTCCCGCGCAGGAGGAGCGCCTCGTGGCCGAAGGAGTGCGCTACCCATGAGCATCGATACGAAGGTGAAGAAGCTCACCCGCCAGCAGATGGCGTGGCGCGCCGCCCAGGACATCGCCGACGGCAGCTACGTCAATCTCGGCATCGGCCTGCCCGAGCTGGTGGCGCGCTGCGTGCCCCCCGGCCGGCACGTGACCTATCACACCGAGAACGGCCTCCTCGGCTTCGGCGAGCGGCCCCCGGCCGGCGAGGAAGACCCCGACCTCGTCAATGCCGGCAAGAAGCCGGTGACCCTGCTGCCCGGCGCGGCGCTGTTCCACCATTCGGACAGCTTCGCCATGATCCGGGGCGGGCATCTCGACCTCTCCATCCTCGGCGCGTTCCAGGTGGCGCAGAATGGCGACCTCGCCAACTGGCAGGCCGGCGAAGACGCCGTGCCGGCGGTGGGCGGCGCCATGGACCTCGTCAGCGGCGTGAAGCAGGTGTTCGTGCTGACCGAGCACACCACCCGCGACGGCAAGCCCAAGCTGGTGGATGCGTGCTCCTATGCCCTCACCGGGGCTGGCGTGGTGAGCCGCGTCTTCACCGACCTTGCGGTGGTGGACATCCGGGACGGACATTTCGTGGTGCTGGAGATCGTCGACGGGCTCGACCTCGCCGGGCTCCAGGCCGTGACGGGCGCGCCGCTCCATACCGACGGCACGCCGGGCGTTCTCCAGGCGCCCTGACACGCCGGCCGCGCGCGGCCGACATGAAGACGGTGGTGACGGGCTGCCGAAACGGCGGCCCGTCAATGCCAAGAGCGAAATGCCCGCTCAGCTTCCGACATATTTGACGCTGCACCCATAGGGCCGGGTGACGGCCGTGGCGACCTGCTCGCCCTTCAGGGCCGCCTGGAGCGCGTCCCGGAAATAGGGCTTCGCCTTCTCGATGTCCTCCACCCGCGTGGAGGCGATGGAATCGATGCCGCCCATATAGAGCAGCTTGCCGTCCGCGCCGATGATGTACATGTGCGGCGTGGTCTGCGCCCCATAGGCGCGGCCCATCTTGCCGTCGGCGTCCAGCAGCACGGCAGTGGGCGTCGCCTTGCGCTCCTGGGAGAGGCTGTTGGCCTTGGCGCCGTCCACATGGCCCTGCTCGCCGGGGGCGGAGGAGATGACGGTGAGCCAGACCGCCCCGGCGGCCTTCGCCTCGTTCTGCAGCTTCTGCATGTTCTGCGCGCCGTAATGCTTGCGCACGTAAGGACAGTCATGGTTCGTCCATTCCAGGACGACGAGCTTGCCCTTCAGCGCCGACAGGCTCTGCACCTTCCCGTTGCTGTCCACCACCGAGAAATCCGGCGCCGGCTGGCCGACCTGCGGCGCCGCGAAGGCGGGGGCGGCCCCCAACAGGAGCGATCCGGCGGCAAGGCCCGCCGCACCGCCGGCAAGGAACGTCCTGCGGTCGAGGCGGAGGAGGTCGAGAGGAAAGCGGGTCTTCGTCATTCGTCTTCTCCCATGTGCTGTTTCGGGACGTGCGGTTTCAGTTCGTGGCGCGCTGGATTTCCTCCACCAGCATGGCCTCGGTGAGCACAGGGGGGAGCACAACCGGCTCGCCGCCCCCTGCGGGGTAAAGGGCGTAGAAGGGAAGGCCGTCGCGATTGAAGCTGCGCAGGAAGGCGGTGATCCGCGGATCCTGGTTCGTCCAGTCGCCCTTCAGATAGGTGACGTCATTCACCTCGAACGCCTTTTTGACGGCGGTGGTGGACAGGGCCGTGCGCTCGTTCACGAGGCAGGTGATGCACCAGGCGGCGGTCATGTTCACGAACACCGGCTTGCCCTCCCGCCGCAGCGCGGCGAGGCGCCCATCGTCGAAAGGCTCAGCCCCGGAGGAGGCTGCCCCGGCCTCCGGCGCGGCGACGGCCCGAAGCTGCGGCAGCAGCGCCAGCGTTCCAATGATGGCCGCCATGGCAAGGCCGCGCGGAATGAAACCCCGACCGCTTCCATGCTGGGCGATGCCGTAGATCCAGGCGGCAAGCGCCACGAGGAGCGCGCCCGAGAGCGCGATCATGACGCCGAAATCTCCCGCCTGCCGCGCCAGCACCCAGACCAGCCAGGCGGCGGAGGCATACATGAGGAAGGCCATGGCCTGCCGCAGGCGCACCATCCACAGACCGGGGCGCGGCAGGAGCCGCGCAAGGCCGGGAAAGAGCGCCAGCAGCCCATAGGGCGCCGCAAGGCCAAGGCCCATGGCGGCGAACAAAGCGAGGCAGACGGCGGGCGGCGCAGAGAGCGCGGTGCCGATGGCCGCGCCCATGAAGGGCGCCGTGCAGGGCGTCGCCACCACTACCGCCAGCAGCCCGGTGAAGAAACTGCCGCCATGGCCCGGCTTCCCGGCGAGACCCTGCCCCATGCCCGCCATGGACAGGCCGATCTCATACACGCCGGAAAGATTGAGGCCGATGGCGAGCATGAGCCAGCTCATGGCTGCAACGAAGATGGGGCTCTGGAACTGGAAGCCCCAACCCACCGCACTGCCGGCGGCCCGCACCGCGAGCAGCGCGCCGGCCAGCGCCACGAAGGCCACCAGCACGCCGAGCGTGTAGAAGAGGCCGGACAGGCGGATGTCCCGCAGGCTGCCGCTGGAAAGCCGCGCGATGGACGTTGCCTTGATGGCGAGGACCGGGAACACGCATGGCATCAGGTTGAGGATGAGACCGCCGAGAAAGGCGAACATCGCCGCCTGAAGGAGAGACAGGCTCTCTCCGCTGCCCATGGGCACGCCCGATGCCTGCCGTGGGCTGGGGGCGGCCGCATCGGCCGGAGCAGCGATCTCGAACCATCGCGTCTCGCCGCCACCATCGGTGACAGCGAGGAGGCCGGACACAGCACCGCCGGGACTGAATGTCTGGCCCTTCTCCATGGCCAGCGTGAGCCGGCCCTCATCCACGGTGAGCTGCTGGGGGGCGGCATGGGTGAGGACGCCCCATTCCGCGGGATAGAAGAAGGCGCCCCGGACCGATGATGGCAGGATGTCCTTGCCCTCGACCGTCAAGGCGAGCGCGGCACCCTCAGCCGCCAGCCGCGCGGTCCAGGGGCTCGGCCGGGGCTGTCGCATATCGGAGGCGGCAAACGCCGCCGCCACGTCCGGGCCGGCGGGAGACGGGATGGCGGAAATCGGAAGGTCGAGGCTGAAGCGTCCGGCTTCGGGAATGCACTCCTTCTCGCAGACCAGCCAGTCCGCCTCGGCGGCAACGGTGAAGGTCTGCCCCGGTGCGGCCGAGCCGGGCACCGTCACCGTGATGGGGAAGACCACCTCGCGCTCATAGCCGAAGCTCATCACCGGGCCGACGGAGAAGCGGTCGGGCCCCGGCCATTGGATCTCGCCGGCCTGCGCACCATCCGGCAGAGCCAGCCTGATCTCCGGCGGGGCGCCCGCATCACCCGGATTCTTCCAATAGGTGTGCCAGTGGGGCGCCAGCTTCTGGCGCAAGCCGATGCGGAAGGTCGAGCCGGGCGCGACGCTGTCCGCATCGCTGATGAGGGTGACCGTGGCGCGGGGGCTGCTCTGCGCCGCGCTCTCCGCTGCCTGAGCGCGCGCAGGCGCAAGGAGCGCGGCGGCCGCGATCGCGCCGACCGCCCACCATGCCAGTGCCCCGCTCCGGGACGTTCGTCGCGCGCCTGCCGCTGTCGAAATCACGCACATCTCCGATAGGGAGCAGGGTCATGTTGCCTAACGTAAGGATGCGTGTTTTTCGCGGTGCGGCAATGGCGCTTTGCCCCGGCCCCTGGCAGGGCGGACTCAGGCGGGCCGGAAAGAACTATCTATGTTTCAATGGATTAGCGAAAGTTCACCGGCATTTTTCAAAGCTGCCAGGGCGTCTGCACAATGGCGTGAGGCCTCGCACCACGCGGTGACGGCAGCGCTGCCTCACGAAGCGACCAGCCCGGCAAGGTCGACCTGTACCTCGTCGCCCACCTGCCGCGCATCATACAGGCGCAGGGGCCGGAACAACCAGCCGGCGGCGGTTCCGTTATTGAGATCGAACCAGGCCAGATGGCGGGGACAGAGCAGTTTCCCGTCCGAGCACCGCCCGTCAGCGAGATCTGCCGCCTCATGCGGACAGGCCCGCTCGGCGGCGACCAGCCGCTCCCCATCCCGGATGATGATCAGCTGAACGCCCTCGACCGTCGCCGCGACGATCTGCTTGCCCTTGAAGGCATCGGTGCGGCACGCAGGCACCCAGCGGGTCATGTCGTCCGTGTGCTCCAGGCGCCGTCTCGATCTCACGTCTCCCCGCGCAAGGGGCGAGCAGCCACCCTAAAGACTGGCGAAGGTCCCCTCAACTGCCACGCGGCGCAACCGATTGCTTCAGGCACGCAGGGACGCTTGAAGCGCGGCCTCCACAGCCTGCCCGATGGCCAGCAGCGAGCGGTCATGCCCTGCCCCGGCGGCGATCATCAGCCCCACGGGGGCCGTATCAGGCGCATGGCAGGGAACGGAGAGCGCACAGCCGTCCAGGAAGTTGATGAAGGTGGGATTGCGCAGGATCAGCGCATTGGCGGCGGAATAGGCCGCTTCGTCGCGTTCCAGTTCCTTCAGCACCGGAGCGATGACGGGCACGGTCGGCAGGACCGCCGCGTCGAACGGCATGAGCCGCGCCTCCACCGCCGAAATCCAGGCCCTGCGGGCCTCCAGCACGTCGATATAGTCGGCGGCGGATATATCGCGGCCGCGCATCATGCGGACCAGCACGCGCGGATCGTAGCGCGAACCTTCGCGCTCGATCAGGGAACGATGCCAGTGCCACGCCTCCGCAGCGGCAAGGCCGCCCTTGGCATTGATGGTGGCAAGCGCGGCAAATTCCGGCAATGCGATCTCGGTGATCTTCGCGCCGGCACTGGAAAGGATGCCGAGCGCCTTCTGGAAAGCTGCGGCAACGCTCGCGTCCATGCCGTCCAGCACCACAGTCGTGGGCGCCGCTAATCTCAGGCCCGCGAGCATCGCCGGCGGCGGGATGTCTTCGCCTTCCCCCGAAAGGACGGCATCGAGCAGCGCGCAGCACGCGACGCTCGGTGCCAGGGGGCCGATAGAATCGAGGCTGGTGGAGAGCGGCAGCACGCCTTGGAGGGGGACGCGCCGGGCCGTCGGCTTGAAGCCCGTGAGACCACAGAGGGCGGCGGGAATGCGCACCGAACCGCCAGTATCCGTGCCGATGGCGGCGGCGGCCATGCCGTCCGTCACCGACACCCCCGCGCCGGAGGACGAGCCGCCGGGAATACGTCCCGTGGCCCGGTCGAACGCATTGAGCGGCGTGCCATAATGGGGATTGAGGCCGAGGCCGGAAAAGGCGAACTCGGTCATGTTGGTGCGGCCCACCAGCACAGCGCCCGCCGCCAGGAGGCGCCTCACCACTTGCGAATGCGCCGACGCGGGAGCGGCGCCGTCGCGGGCGACGGAACCGGCAAGGGTGGTCTCGCCCGCGACGTCGAACAGGTCCTTGATGGAAACCGGCAGGCCCTCGACGGGCGAGCGCGGAGAACCCGCCTTGATCAGCGTGTCGGAGACCTGCGCCGCCGCGCGGGCTTTATCTCCATAAAGCCGGGTGAAGACACGCGCGCCTTCACCCGCCGGATCGGTGGCGCGCTCCAGCGCGACCTCAGTGAGGCCGGTGGAGGTGGCGCGCCCCGCATCCAGGGCGGCGCGCAGTTCAGAAAGGGTCGCCGCCACGGCTCAGGCCACCTCTGGAAGCACGTCCACCGTGTAACGGTGGCGGATAATGCGGCCCTTCACCGGGTCGAACAGCTCCATGGTGAAGACGGGCGCCGGACGGATGCCGCCGATGGCGCCCACCGTGCCGCAGATCATGCCGACGCCTTCCGGCAGGCGCGTCGCCCCGCCGGTGAAGCCCGCAACCAGTTCCATGGGCGGGCGCAGGGCAGCCAGCGGGCCTTCCTGATAGAGCACGCTCTTTCCGCCCTCCTCGATGAAGGCCCGGATGATCATCTCATCCCAATGGTCCGCCACGTCGGAGAAGCGCCAGGCCGTGCGGGCGATGGGCTTGGGACAGATCTGCTTGGACAAGGCGACGCTCTGGGTTTCCAGCTTGCGGTCCGTGTGGTCCGAGGCAAGGCTCACATAGGTTTCGCCGCCCGCGCTGAACACGAAGGTCTCCACCTCGCCGGAGGTCTGGGCCCCGAGAACCTGGATGCGCTCCGACTGCGTCATCAGATTCTCCGCCGCGCGATAATAGAGCGGCACGGCACTCGGGCGCGGCACGCCGATGGCGAACAGCTCCTCGATATGGTGCTCGATGGCGGCCATGTCCCGTCCCGCCCAGCCGGCGACCACCAGTTCGGTAAGCGTGACCGTGAGGGGAGAGGTTGCGGCGTCCGCGGCGATGTCGAACTTCAGTTCCATGACGACCTGCTGAAAGGGAGGTGACGCGGCCCCGAACCTTTCGAGAAGATGCGGGGCAGGAAGGGCACGCAGCCGACGACCACCGCGCGTGTGGGAGACATTGCAGGGCATCAGGACATTTGCTGTCCAATTGTATGTTTGGAAGCGAGGTCTAAATTTAATTTATACCTCCTCCCTCTCCTGCTCGCCCCTCGCGGTCTCGTCCCTCGCCACCTGCTGCGCCATGCGGGCGATGATGCGGGAGGGGTAGCTGTCGGGCCCATCGATCCAGCTCGCCGTGAAGTTGAGGTCGGGCAACGGGTCGGACACCACATCCAGCAGGCGCAGATCGCCGCGCTCCAGTTCCTTGCCGAGGAAGACCGGCGTGATGACGGCGGGGCCGATGCCATCCAGCACCATCCGCACCACCATGGAGAGCGAGGCGCTGCCATACATGCGCGGGGTCGAGATGCCGGCGCGCATGAGCATGTCGCGCACCATGCGGTAGGGCGAACTGCTGGAGGCGTAGGTGATGATGGGCAGCATCGCCACCTCGTCCAGCGAGACCGGCCCGGGCCCCAGCGCGAGGCCGGGCTTCGCCACCCAGGCCAGGGGATAGGTGCAGAGCGGCAGATTCTCCACCCGCGCCTCCAGCACCGGCCCCATCAGGAAGGCAAGGTCGATCTGCCGTCCCATGAGGTGGGATTGCAGCACGTGCGTGCTGTCCACCTCAATCTCCAGCACCAGGGCCGGATAGGCCGTATGGATCTGCTCGATGAGCGCGGGCAGCCAGGTCTGGACGATGGTCTCGGCGACGCCGATGCGCAGCGTGCCGGCCATGGTGCTCTGGTCCCGCGCCGCACGGATCATGTCCCGCCGCGCCTCGATCATCCGCTCGGCATGGGCGAGCAGTTCGTGGCCCTTGGCGGTCAGCTTCACCCCGCGCGCATCGCGCTCGAACAGCCGCACGCCCAGCGCCGTTTCCAGCGAGGCGATGCGCTGCGACACCGCCGGCTGCGTGGTTCCAAGCTTTTCGGAGGCCGCCCGCAGGCTCCCAAGGGCGGCCGCCCAGAAGAATGTCTCTATATTGCGCAGGTCGATCATACGCAGATGATGCGCTGAATGCGGCACGGCTCCAACGGCTTGCTCCAGAACCCGAAATAAGGCCGCACGGGCCCTGGTCGTCACCAGTCCAGGTTCAGGCTATCCTCGCTTTATGGGAGGCGCAGCATGTCGCACAGGGTCGTGGTGGTCGGAGGTGGCTTCGCCGGTCTCTGGGGCGCAGCGAGCGCGGCCCGGGCGCGGGCGCTCTTCGCAGTGCCGGAGGAAGAACTGGAGATCGTCCTCGTCTCCCCGGATCCCTTCCACACCATTCGCGTGCGATGCTACGAGGCCGACCTTGCGCCGGTGCGCCTGCCCCTCGACGAGACGCTCGGGCCCATCGGCGTGCGGCGGATCGAGGGACGGGTGACGGGCATCGACCCCACGGCCCGCACGCTCACGATGCAGGATGCGGGGAAGGATCTGCCGAACCTTTCTTACGACCGCCTGCTCCTCGCGCCCGGAAGCGCGCTCACGCGCCCGCCGATCCCCTTCGATGGGGAGACATTCGACGTGGACACCTATGACGGTGCCCGACGTCTCGCCGCCCATCTCTCGGCCCTTGCGAGCCGGCCGCGGGCCCCCGCGACGGGCACCGCCGTGGTGATCGGTGGCGGGCTCGTCGGCCTGGAGATCGCGTGCGAGCTTCCCGACCGGCTCCGCGCCGCGCTCGTGGCAGACGCCCCGGTGCGGGTGGTGCTGATCGACCACGGAAACATCGGCGCCGCCATGGGCGAAGGGCGCGACGTGATCCTCGACGCGCTCACTACGCTCGGCATCGAGACGCGGCCCGGCTCCGCCGTCGCCGCCGTGGATGGCGCGGGTGTCGTCCTCGAAGGGGGCGAGCGCATTCCGGCGGCCACCGTGATCTTCGCCACCGGCATGAAAGCGAGCCCGCTGACACGGGATCTCGGCGTCGCCTGCGACCGGCTCGGGCGGCTTCCCGTCGATCGCTTCCTGAAGGTGGAGGGCGTGGAGGGTGTCTATGCGGCGGGGGATTGCGCCAGCGCCCAGGCGGACGAGCTGGGGCATGTGACCGTCATGTCCTGCCAGCATGCCCGCCCCATGGGGCGCCTCGCCGGGCACAATGCGATGTGCGACCTCATGGGCCGCCTCGAAGACCGGGTGCCCTTCACCGCACCCGATTATGTGACAATTCTCGATCTCGGCCCGCTCGGCGCGCTCTACACGGCCGGCTGGGAGCGCGGCCGGCTGGTGGCCAAGGGCGCCGAAGCCAAGGCCACGAAGCAGACCATCAACGGCATCCGCATCTATCCCCCGCGCAACGGAACCCGCGACGCCATCTTCGCAGCAGCAGCGCCGGTCATCCAGGCGCGGCCGACGGTGAGCTGAGCGAGCCGTAACGGCGCGAACCTCTGGATGCCTGCGGCTCAGTCCGCCTGCGTCGCTTCGGGCTCCGTCGCACTTGCAACAGCGTTGGGATCGCCGGGCTCGGTCTCCCAGGCGAGGCCGGGGATGGCCACGATGCGACGGCCGCGGCCGTCCAGGCGGCACACGATGACCTGACGCTCCTCCATATAAGCCAGGAGGCGCCGCGCCCGGCCAGGGGAGCGGCTGCCATAGGCGCGGGCGACATCCGCATCGGAGGGGCAAGGACGGCGGTCGAAAGCGGCGCGCGCGAGGGAAAGGAACACGCCCTGCATGTCCTCCGGGAGCCCTCCGGCCATGGTCAGCACCTCCGCCCAGGGAGAATCCTCCGCTTCCGCCTCGGCGAGGTCGATGCCCGCATGGGCCACTGCGAGCCGGCGCCGGAAGGCGGAGAGGCTGAGGGGATCGCCGCCAATCCGGCGGATCCGGCAGCGCACCAGAAAATCCTGATAGAGCACGGAGATGGAGCGGAACCCGGCATCGCTCTCGTTCAGGATCTCGCGCAGCGCCATATCGATGGCGGCTTGGCGCTGCTCGGGCGAGAGGCCGGGGGGCGGCTCGGCGGCGGGTGGCGGCGCGGGCGGCACGCTGCGGGCAAGCTGGGCCAGCACGTCCGCCGTGGGCGCGACCGCCGGCGGCCGGCGCGGCACCAAAGGCTGGCGCGCCTCGTCGGCGCCGGGGGTGAAGATCAGATCGTGGGCGTCCTCGGCGGCTGAAGGCTCCGGCAGGGGCACCAGCTTGGGGCTGGTGGAGCGCGCCGAGGTCTCCACCGCACCGATACGCACCGGCAGCGGGCGGCGTGCCAAGGCCGGGCCGAGGGCGATGAAATTGCCGCTTTCCAGGTCCCGGAACATCTCGGCCTGACGCCGTTCCATGCCCAGGAGGTCGGCGGCGCGGGCCATGTCGATGTCGAGGAAGGTGCGGCCCATGAGGAAATTGGACGCCTCAGCCGCCACATTCTTCGCGAGCTTGGCGAGGCGCTGGGTCGCGATGACCCCCGCGAGGCCGCGCTTGCGGCCGCGGGACATCAGATTGGTCATGGCGCCGAGGGACACCTTGCGGGCCTCGTCGGACACCTCGCCGGCGGCGGCGGGCGCGAACAATTGCGCCTCGTCCACCACCACCAGGACAGGATACCAGACATCCCGGTCGGCATCGAACAGGCCGCCGAGGAAAGCGGCGGCGGCGCGCATCTGCTGCTCGGCGTCGAGCCCCTCCAGGTTGAGCACGACCGAGACCCGGTGCTGGCGCACCCGGGCCGCGATGCGCTGGAGATCCGCCTCTCCCCGCTGGGCGTCCACCACCACATGGCCGTAGCGGTCCGCCAAAGTGACGAAATCGCCCTCGGGGTCGATGACCGCCTGCTGCACCCAAGGGGCGCTCTGCTCGAGCAGGCGGCGCAGCAAATGCGATTTTCCGGAGCCGGAATTTCCCTGCACCAGGAGACGCGTGGCCAGAAGCTCCTCCAGATTCAGCTCGGCCGTGCCTCCGCCCGCGCGGGTGCCGAGGTCGATGGCCACCTTGGCGGGTGCCGTCATGGCGGCGACCGGCCTGCGGTCTGGGGGCAAAAAATCATGGCTGGACTCATATCGATTCGCGCCGCGCGTTCAATCGCACTGCGCGGGGCTTACCCTGAAACCGGGTCAGCAGCGGTAGCCCATGGGGCCGCAGACGACTTTTACCAGCGCTTAGACGGTTCCTGCCCTTCAGCCTTGTGGCGGCGGCCTGCGCGATCACCCCAGCGGGCCAGGCTTGTGGACAAAGCTTGAGGGAAGCTTCCTTCCCTAACGGCATGAGGCCTGACCAGGGGGAATTCCAGCCCTCGCTGGCCTGGAAGTGGCCCCGCGCAGGAGCGCGGAGCCGGATCAGGCGCGAATGCGGTGGGCGGTCTCCACCTCGCCGCCGAGATAGGCGGCGCGGACGTGCGGGTCGGCGATCAAGGCGTCGCCCGCCCCCTGCATGACGATGCGCCCCGCCTCCAGGAGATAGGCGTGGTCGCACAATTCCAGCGCCGCATAGGCGTTCTGCTCCACCAGCAGGACGGTCACCCCGCCATCGCGGATAGCGCGGATGATGGAAAGCACCTGCTCGACGATGTTGGGCGCCAGGCCCAGCGAGGGCTCGTCGAACAGCACCAGCTTGGGCCGCGACATCAGCGCCCGGCCGATGGCCAGCATCTGCTGCTCGCCGCCCGACAGCGTGCCCGCCGCCTGGGCGCGGCGCTCGGCGAGGCGGGGAAAGTCGGCATAGACCCGCGCATAATCCTGCCGCACGCCGGCGGCATCGCTGCGCAGATAGGCGCCCATGGCGAGGTTCTCCGCCACGCTCATGTGCGGGAACACCCGCCGGCCTTCCGGGCAATGGGCGATGCCCAAGGCCAGCATGCGGCGCGGGTCGGCGCCGGTGACGTCCTCGCCCTCGAACCGAATTGAGCCGGATCGCGGCTTCACAAGCCCGGAGATGGATCGCAGCGTGGTGGACTTGCCCGCGCCATTGGCGCCGATGAGGGCGACGAGGCGCCCTGCGCCCACCTCGAGCGAGATGCCCTTCAGCGCCGCCACCTGCCCGTAGGCGCAGACCAGATCGCGGATCTCAAGCATGGGCGGCCTCCTGCTGCGCGGCCTTGGCGGCGCCCTTGCCGAGATAGGCTTCGATGACCGCCGGATCGGCGCGGATCGCGTCCGGCGGCCCCTCCGCGATGAGGCGGCCATAGTTCAGCACCACGATGCGGTCGGACACCTCCATCACCATGGGCATGTCATGCTCCACCAGAAGGATGGTGACACCCCGCGCCCGGATGGCCCGCAGCAATTGCACGAACACCTGGGTCTCCGAGGCGTTCATGCCCGATACCGGCTCGTCCAGCAGCAGCATGGCGGGGCGGGTGGCCAGGGCCAGCGCCACCCCCACCAGGCGCTGCTCGCCATAGGACAGGGCCCCCGCCATCTCGTGGGCCCGGCCGGCGAGGCCGACAAGGTCGAGGATCTCGCGGGCATTTTCGCGCGCGGCGCGCTCCGCCGCCCGTTCGCGCGAGAGGTTGAAGACCGCATCCAGCAGCCGGCCGCCGCCCTCCCGGTGAAGGCCGATGAGCACATTGTCCAGCACGCTGTCACTGGGGAACACGCTGGTGCGCTGGAAGGTGCGCGCCAGCCCCAGCCGCGTGATGCGGTGGGGCTGGAGCCCGGTGAGCGGCACGTCCTTGAAGCGCACCTGCCCCGAAGTGGGTCTCAGGAAGCCGGTGATGACGTTGAACGCCGTGGTCTTGCCCGCGCCGTTCGGCCCGATGAGGCTCAGGATCTCGCCGGGGCGCACGTCGAAATGCAAGTCCGCGATGGCGGTGAGACCGCCGAAGCGCACCGCCACGTGGTCCACGCAAAGAATTGGCGGCGTCTCGTCCTGGGGATGCGTCGTCATGGCCGGCCCTCCGCCTCGATGGGCTTTTGCGCCGCGACAGGGCGGGCGCGGCGGGCGGCGAACAGGTCCTCCAGCTTCGGCACGATGCCGCGCGGCATCACGAACAGGATGAGGATCAGCACCGCCCCATAGACGATCCACTGCGCCTCCGGCGCCATCACCGGGCGCAGGGCCACGGGGAGCAGGCCGAAGATCAATCCCCCCACCAGCGGCCCGGCCAATGTGCCCTTGCCGCCGCTCACCACCATGATGACCATGGTGACCGTGTAGGAGAACAGGAACACGTCCGGGTCCACGATGCGGAAATAATGCGCATAGAGGCTGCCGGCCGCGCCCGCCATGGCGGCCGACGCGGTGGCGGCGATGGTGAGCGTGCGGGTGGCGTTCACCCCCACGGAGAGGGCCAGGGCCTCATTCTCCTTTAGCCCGCGCATGGCCCGGCCGAAGCGCGACCGGGTGAAGCGCGCCACCACCAGGAAGCTGACGGCGGCGATGCCCAGCACGAGATAGTAATTCTGCACCTTGGTGCGGAAGATCATCTCGCCGAGGCCCGGAAATCCCAGCCGCATGCCCGGGATGCCGGTGAGCGCCAGCGGGCCCTGGGTGAGCTCCACCCAGTTCAGCGCCACGAGCCGCACCACTTCGGCAAACGAGATGGTGACGATGACGAAATAGGCGCCGCGCACCCGGAACGAGAGGCGCCCCACCAGATAGCCGGTGGCCCCGGCGATCACTACCGCCAGCGCGAAGCCGGCGAGCGGCGACCAGGGCTCGTGCACCACCCGCAAGCCGAACAGCAATTCCACGTCGAAGCCCAGGGCGGTGAGCGCACTCACATAGGCGCCGATGCCGAAGAAGGCGATATGCCCGAGGCTGAGCTGGCCGGTATAGCCCAGCAGTAGGTTGAGGCTCATGGCGCCGATGGTGAAGATGCCGGTCTGGATGAGCGCGTTGAGCAGATAGGGGTCACTGAGGCCCAGCGGCAGCAGGGCCAGGACCACGAGAAGCGCGAGGGGGAGATAGCGCATCATCCGATGCGCTCCGCCCGCGCGAACAGGCCGGTGGGCTTCACCAGCAGCACCGCGATGATGATGAGGAAGCCCATGGCGTCGCGATAGCCCGACGAGACGTAGCCGGCGCCGAACTCCTCCGCCAGCGCCAGGATGAAGCCGCCGATGGTGGCACCGGTGATGCTGCCGAGCCCACCCAGTATGACGATGGCGAAGGCCTTCACCGCCGCCAGATCCCCCATCTGCGGGAATACCACATAGACCGGTCCCAGCAGCGCGCCCGCCGCGGCCGCAAGGCTCGACCCGATGGCGAAGGTGGCGGTGTAGATGAAGCCCACATTCACCCCCATCAAAGCGGCGGTGTCGGCGTCCTGGAAGGCGGCCCGCATGGCGCGCCCGAGCTTGGTGCCGTTGATGGCGGCGTAGGTGAGTGCGATCAGCGCCAGCGCCGCGGCGAACACGAACACCCGCACCCAGGAGAGCGACACGGGACCGATCTGCAGCGGGGCGTCAGGGAACGGCGTGGGAATGGATTTCGCCACCCCGCCGAACACCCACAGCGTGCCCGATTGCAGGATGATGCCGGCGCCGATCATCACCAGCATGGTGGTGTCGATATCCGAGCCGCGCAGCGGGCGCAGCAGCACGAACTCGATCAGCGCGCCCAGCAGCAGCCCGGCCACGATGGCCACGGGAAGCGCCAGGAAGAAATCGAGGCCAAGCGCCACCGAGGCGATGTAGGCGGCATAGGCGCCGAAGGTATAGAGCGCGCCGTGGGTGAAGTTCACCACGTTCATGATGCCGAAGATCAGCGTCAGGCCTATGCCCAACAGCGCATAGGTGCCGCCGAGCACCAGCGTGTTGGCGAGATGTTGCAGCAACTGCGTCACGGATGGCTCCGGGATGGGCGCATGAAAGGAGCCCGCCCGGCGCCGTGCCGGGCGGGACATGGACGGCTCAGATGTTGACGAGGCTGACCTTCCCGCCCTCGATCTTGATGAGATAGACGAGCGGCTTGCTCTGCCCGCTCTCCTTGCCCGCAGGCCCGGTCTTCACGAAGGCGATGGGGCCGTTGAGGCCGGTGAGCTTCGTGTCCCAGAGCGCCTTCTGGATCGCCTTCGGCTCGGCGACGCCGGCCTTCTGGATGGCTGCCGCGATGGTGCGGATGCCGTCATAGCCCCGGAAGCTCTCGGTCGCGCCCGCAAACGAGAAGCCGCGCTTCTTCCACTCCTCGAGGAAATAGGTGGTCGCGGCGGGGTCCGGGGTCTGGGCCGGATCCCACGGCAGGAAGGTGGTGAGGTGCATGGTGCCTTCGGCGGCGGCGCCCGCCTGGGCGATGATCTGGTCGGGATTCTGCGAGCCGCCGGTGGTGATGACGCGCTTCTTCATCCCCAGCGCCGCCATCTGCTTGAAGATCAGGGTCAGCTGGTCCACGGCGGAGGTCACGATGAGGGTGTCGGCGTCGGACGCCTTGATCTTGGCGAGCTGGGCGCTCATGTCCTGCGCCGCCGGGTCCATGGTCTCCACGAGGCCCACGTCCACGCCCTTGGTCTTCAGCATGGCGCTGAAATCGGTGGCGGTGCCGCGGCCCCAGTCATTGTTGATGACCAGGAAGTCCACCTTCTTCAGGCCCAGATTTCCCACCTTCGGCTCGAACAGCTCCGCCTCCAGCGAGGAGGGAGGCGAGATGCGGAAGATGAAGGGGTTGCCCGACGTGGTGATCTTGCCGGAGGAGGACGTCTCCACCAGCATGGGCACCTCGTAATCCACCAGCTTCGGCATCACCGCCAAAGTGAGGCTGGAGCCCCAGGCCCCCATCATGACCGGCACCTTGTCGGAGGTGATGAGCTTCTCGGCCACGGCGGCGGCCTCGGTGGGGTTGCTCTTATTGTCCTCGATTACCAACTCGATCTTCTTGCCGAGCACGCCGCCCTTGGCGTTGATCTCGTCGGCGGCGATCTTCGCCCCGTTCACCACATAGGTGCCGGAGGCGGCGAACGGGCCCGTCAGCGGCTCGTTGACGCCGATCTTGATGGTCTGGGCGGAGGCGGCGCTCGCGAGAAGCGCGAGCGAGAAGGCGGCAAGCGTGGCGAGGCGGAGTGGTGTTTTCATCACGATCTCCCGGGTGAAACGGCAAAAAAGAGAAGCATGCTTCGTATCCGCCTTTATGCAGAGGGCATGCCAAGAAGCGGCAGAACACGCGGGCACTGCGAGGGAAGACGGATGCACATGACACTGGAGGCGCGGGGTCTCATACAGCGCCGCCGTGCAAGGCGACGCTCTAGACACCCCAACGGAAGGCAATGCCCGATAGCCCGACGCGGAGCCCTTGCCCGCTTAAGCGCGGAAGTAGGCCAACTCCTGGAGGCGCACCTGATGCGCGTGGTGAGCGCGTCCACTGGCGCTTCAAGGCAGCGAACTTGCTTTAATTGTGGGCAACTGCCCTGGAATTGATCCAGATCAATGCTGGACGGCGCTCCGCCGTGATCGACGAGGACTTCCGCTGTCCATCGTGACAGGAGGGCACGCCTGCGGTAACGCAATGGCATGCCGTCCTTTCCTCCGGTTCAGTCCGTCCAGCGCGCGCTCGCTCTCCTGACCGAGCTTAACCGGCAGCGCGTCACCAGCGTGGGCGAGTTGCACCAGCGCACCGGCCTGCCGAAGCCGACCATCGTTCGCCTGCTGGAAACCCTGATGGCGGAAGGTTTTGCCGCCAGCGACAGCCGGCTCGGCGGCTATCAGGTGACATCCAAGGTCGCCGCGCTGAGCAGCGGCTTCCATGGCGCCCCCATGGTGATCGAGGCCGCGCGGCCCTGGGCGATCGACCTCACGCGTAAGCTGAAGTGGCCGGCGGCGGTGGCGGTGCTGCAGGAAGACGCGGTGTTCGTGCGCTTCAGCACCATTCCGGACAGCCCGATTTCGCCGTTCCACGCCACGCTCAACCTGCGGCTCAGCCTCGTTTCCCGCGCGCTGGGCCGCGCCTATCTGGCCTATTGCCCGAAGGAGGAGCGGCGGCTTCTGGTCCAAATGCTGGGCGCCTCCGGCCATGCCGAGGACCACCCGGAGAATCTCACGCGCACGGTGCAGCAGCTGGTCCGCTCCACGCGCAGCCGCGGCTTCGCCGAGCGGGACCCGAACGTCGAGCCCAAGAATTCCGGCACGATCGCAGTGCCCATCATGGCCGACGGGCTGGTGCTGGCGACGCTGGGCCTGACCTATTTCCGCTCGGCCGTGCGGCGCTCCACCCTGATCGACACCTTGGTGCCGGCGCTCAAGGAGGCGCGCGCACATATCGAGCAGAGCATCGAGGCGATGCGCGCGCTGTGAGAGATAGCCCCCTACTCCCGGTGGCCGAGGATCGCCTTCACCTCGAGATATTCCTCAAAGCCGAAGACCCCGAATTCGCGCCCATTGCCGGACTGCTTGTAGCCGCCAAAGGGCAGGCTGCGGTCGAACGGAGCGCCGTTGAGATAGACGCGCCCCGCCCGGATGCGGTTGGCGACGGCACGGGCCCGGTTCAAGTCCCTGGACTGCACGAAGCCCGCCAATCCGAACGGCGTGTCATTGGCGATTTCGATCGCTTCCTCCTCGCTGTCATAGCTCATGATGGACAAAACGGGGCCGAAGACCTCTTCGCGCGCGATCCTCATCTGCGGGGTCACGTCACCGAAGAC
This sequence comes from Aquabacter albus, assembly GCF_040049275.1. Lineage (NCBI taxonomy): Bacteria > Pseudomonadati > Pseudomonadota > Alphaproteobacteria > Hyphomicrobiales > Xanthobacteraceae > Aquabacter > Aquabacter albus. The sequence continues at coordinate 174,052 of NZ_JBDZDT010000001.1, forward strand.
GGTGGGGCGAACGTAATATCCACGGTTGAGGCCCGAAGGCCGCCCCGTTCCGCCCGCCAACAGGGTCGCGCCCTCATCGAGGCCCGACTGGATCAGATCCTGCACTTTCTCGAACTGCGCCTCGCTCACCAGCGGCCCCATGGTGGACGCCGGATCGAGCGGGTCTCCCAGGCGAATGGTGTCGATGGCCGCGCGCGCCGCCTCGAACGCGGCATCCCGCTGCGCACGCGGGATCAGCATGCGCGTGGGGGACTGGCAGTTCTGGCCGGCATTTGTATTGCAGGCGTGAACGCCCGCGATCACGGCGGCTTTCAGGTCGGCATCGGCGAGGATGATGTTGGCGGACTTGCCGCCCAGTTCCTGCGCGACGCGCTTCACCGTATCCGCGGCAAACTTTGCCACCCTGACACCGGCCGTCGTCGATCCGGTGAAGGACACCATGTCGATCTCGGGGTGGGCGGCGATGGCCTCGCCCACCGTGGGCCCGTCGCCATTCACGAGATTGAAGACACCGGCCGGCAGGCCCGCGTCGTGGACGATCTCGGCAAACAGCATCGCGCTGAGCGGCGCGATCTCGCTGGGTTTCAGGACCACGGTGCAGCCGGTTGCGAGCGCCGGCGCGACCTTGGAGGCCACCTGGTTCAGCGGCCAGTTCCATGGCGTGATCAGCCCGCAGACACCAATCGGCTCGCGGCGGACGATCCCGTCCCCCATCCGCTCCTCGAATTTGTATCGGGCAAGCACGCGCGCCGCTTCTTCGAAATGAAACAGCGCGACGGTCGCCTGGCGCTCTGTGGCGAACGTGATGGGCGCCCCCATTTCGAGGGTCATCATCTGCGCCAGTTCCGGCAGGCGCGCCCTGAAGCCTGCGATGATCTTTTCTAGGTAGGACAGGCGGCCTTCGACACTCACCTCGGAATATGCCGCGAAAGCGCGGCGCGCGGCCTTGGCGGCCCGGTCCGCATCCTGCCACGAGCCCAGGCTGATCTGCGCGAAGGTCTCCTCGGTCGCAGGGTTGACGATGCCCAGGGTTGACGGCGCGGCGGGATCCACCCAGGCACCGTCGATGTAGAATTTCAGCTTTTCCATCGGTCCCTGCCCTTAAAGGTGCCGGCCTTCGTCCACCGGCACGACAATGCCCGTCGAACTGGTCAGGTTGACGATGCAGGCGATAACCGCCCTCGCCACATCGTCAGGGGTGGTGACGTGGGCAAGCGGGAATCTCTCCGAGGTTTTCTGGAGCTGCTCACGGCTCCGGCCGGGGACAAAATCCGTGTCCACACCGGCCGGCGAGACGGAGAAGACGCGGATCTTCGGCGCGAGAACCTTCGCGAGCGCGATGGTGAGCGCATCGACGCCCGCCTTGGCGGCGAGATAAGCGAGGCTGCTGCCCAGTCCCGTGCGGGCCGCGATGGACGAGATGTTCACGACGGCTGCCCCGCTGCCGCGCTCCAGCAAGGGGCGGAAGGCACGAACCATGGCGAACGGCCCCCGCAGATTGACCGTGAGGGTTCGGTCAAAGATCTCGTCCGTCAGCCCGTCAAGATCGTTGGCGGGCACAGGGGTCGTGGCGCCCCCGCAATTGACCAGCGCATCGAGCCGCCCGTACTGCGCCTCCACGGCCGCCGTCGCCTCGGAGATGGATGCCGGATTGTCGATGGCGATGTGCATGGCGACATGCCCGATGCCCTGCAGCCCGTCGACCACCTCTTCCGCCAGCGCGCGGCGGCTGTTGTAGCCGACCACGACGGCCGACCCCAAGGCGGCGAGGCGCGCCGCCGTCGCCTTGCCGATGCCGCTGCTGGCACCCGTGACGAGCGCCACTTTCGGGATCGACAGCGCGGGAATTTCGATGCCGGTCATCTGCCGCCCTCCCAATAAGGCCGCCTCAGGTCCTGCTTCAGGACTTTGCCCACATTCGACCTCGGCAACGCGTCGCGCAATTCCACGCCGGACAGGCGCTGCATCTTCCCGAGCTGGGCATTGGTCCAGGCCAGGAGTTCGCCAGGATCGATCTGCGCATCCTCCCGGGCAACGACCAGCCCGAGGGGCGTCTCGCCCCATCGCTCGCTGGGCACCGCGATGACGGCTGCGTCGGCGACGGCCGGGTGCGACAGGAGCTTTTCCTCCAGGTCCGTCGCATAGATGTTGAACCCGCCCGAGATGATCATGTCCTTCTTGCGGTCGAGCAGAACGAGGAAACCGTCCTCGTCGAACAGGCCGATATCGCCGGTGCGGTGGAAGACGGCCCCTTCCCCATCGCTCCAATAGAAAGCCCGGTTGGCGGCTTCGTTGCGGAAATAGCCCGACATCATGGTCGCCGACCGCCCGATGATTTCACCGCGCATCCCCGCCGGCAGAAAGCGACCGTTCTCGTCGATGATACGGATGTCGTTTCCCGGAGCCGGCTTGCCCACGGTATGGGCCTTATGCGGAAAGGCGGACACGTCGAGGACACACGTGCAGCCCCCCTCCGTGAGACCATAGATCTCAAGAAAGCGCCCCGGCCACCGTTCGACGGCCGCCTCCTTGACCGCCACGGGCAGCGGCGCGCCGGTGCATTGCTTGATCCGGAAATGAGAAAGGTCGCGCGCCCCGAAACCGTCCGATGCCAGAATCCGCTGGTATTGCACAGGGACCAGCATGGTGTGCGTCACCCGCTCGGCTTCCGCGAGGTCGAGATAAGCTTCGACGTCGAACTTCGGCATCAGGATGACGCGGCCGCCATGGAACAGCGTGGCGAGCAATGGCATCAGAGTCGTGTTGGAATAGAGTGGGGTGGCGAGCAGCATGGTGCTCGCCTTGTCGATCCCGAAAAGGCTTCTGGCGGCCTGCCGGTAGCGCATCGCGTGCGAATGGACGATGCCCTTGGCCCGTCCCGTGGTTCCCGAACTGTAGATGATGTTGAAGTCCGCCTCCGGCGCGCTGGCGCGCACATGCTCCAGCGGCGCGGCGCGCAGGAAGCTGCGGGGAAGTCCCTCCCCTGGCGTGACCGCAAGCACCGGCACCCCGGAAACGGTGCGGACGAGCGGTTCGTTCTCGTGGTGCGCAATGACAAGATCCGGCTCGCTGTCGGCGATCATGCCTGAGAGAGCATCACGGTGAGCCGAGGCCGGCAGCGGCACAGCGCACCCGCCAGCGGCGACACTTGCCAAGTACGCGACCACGAGTTCGACACTGGCGGTGCCGAGGAGCCCGACGCGGCCGCTGCCCTCGGCAACCACCGGCGCGAGAGAACCGGCGGTCTCGAACACGGCTTCCCGAAGCGACCGCCAACTCAGGCTTGCACCGCCGCAGCGCAGGGCTTCATCGCCCGGCCTATCGAGGCCGTGCGCGAGTATTCTCCCGAGGAGCCTTCCTTCCTCTCCAGGTACCGACATCATTCGTCCTCGATCAAAACGATGTTCCTGGCGATCAGGGCCGGCTTGTCCGCGCCCTCGATCTCCATGGTCGCCTCCAATTCGATGCGCGTGCCCGTCGCCTGCCGGGTGGCCTGGACGAGCGACAGGGTCAGCCTGATGCGGCTGTCCACTTGCACGGGCGCCAGGAAGCGGACGCGGTCATAGCCATAATTGAAGCCGCGCCCCCGCCTGCGAACCGCGAAAATCCGGCGTTGGAGCCAGGGGATCAGCGAAAGGACGTAGAGGCCGTGCGCAATGGTCCGGCCGGCCGGCATTTCGTGTGCCGCGCGCTCGGTATCTATGTGGATCCAATTGTCGTCGCCCGACAGCCGCGCGAAGTCGTCGATGTGCTGCTGCTTGATGGTGAACCAGTCCGACGCGCCCATGAGGTGCCCGGCATGGAGTTGCAGATCGGCTGCGTACTCGACGGTCAGCATCGGACACGCTCCGGGAGGCTTTGCGCGCGCTGGGGATCGACCAGTAGCACCACCTTGCCGATCTGCGCGTTCCGGTCGAGCAGCTCATGTGCGTCGCGCACTTGCTCCCACGGAAACACAGCGTGGATCCGGGTGACAATGCGGCCTGCCTCGATCAGTGGCCAGACATGCTGCACCAGCTCGGAGGCAATGGCGCCCTTGTAGGAGGCCGGCCGTGGCCGCAGCGTGGAGCCGGTCAGCGTCAGCCGGCGGCGGACGATGGCGCGGACATTCACCTCGGCGCTCTCGCCGAGATGGCTTGCGATGAGGACGAGGCGTCCGTCGGATTTCAGAAGGTCCAGTTGCTTCTGGGTGTAGTCGCCCGCCTGCGCATCAAGCACCACATCGACGCCTTCCCCGCCGGTCGCGCTCCGGACCTCGCTTTCCCAGTCGCCGCGATAATCGATGGCGTAATGCGCCCCCACCTCCAGGCAGACCTGCCTCTTCTGCGCCGTGCCGGCGGTCGCGAAGACAGTGGCGTCGCGCAACTGACGGGCGATCTGGATGCCGGCGAGACCCACACCGCTCGTCCCGCCCTGGATCAGAATGGCTTCGCGCCGAGCCAGCCTTCCAAGCCAGATAATGTTGTTCCAGGCGGTGAAGAAGACCTCCGGCAGCGAAGCCGCTTCGGCGAATGTGAGGCCGCTCGGAACCGGCATGCACTGCACAGCCGGAACGCTGCAGAACTCGGCATAGCCGCCGCCATTCACAAGCGCGCACACGCTGTCGCCGGCCTTCACGCTGCTGACGCCCTCGCCCACTTCTTCAATGAGGCCGGCCACATCGAGGCCCGGAAGGGGGGACGCGTCCGGCGGGGGCGGATAAAGGCCGCGGCGCTGCTGGATGTCCGGACGGTTCACGCCGGCCGCGAAAACCCGGATCACAACCTCCCCGGCCTTTGCCCGAGGACGCGGCATGTCGGTCATCCGCAGCACCTCGGGGCCACCCGGGCGTTCGATTTCGATGGCGCGCATCATGCGTCTGCAGGCATCGGATATTCGTCGGCATTCAGCACCAGGCCCGGCTTGCGCGAGAAGTCGAGCCGCGGCGGGGCGAAGATGTCGATCAGCCAGGAACGCTTGTCGCCGATATTGCGGCTCGTATGCACCACCCTGGGCGGGATGACGGTGACCGACGGGCTGCCGATCTCCAGGTGCTCGTCGGGACGCCATTGCGACATGTCCGGCACCCAGGGATACCGCAGGTGATGGATATAATCGCCCTCCAGCAGTAGCGAGGCCTGCTCGAAATCATCGTGGGCGTGCGGGCTGAGCTTGCTGATGTCGCGCGGCGCGGTGCGCTTGGTGAGCACGTTGATCATCAGGTTCGTCGAGCGGAACAGCCGGATATTGGTGTCGGGCTTGTCGTAGTCGAATGGCCTGTAATTGCGCAGCTTGAAGCCGCCGGGCGGTTCCGGCCAGGGAATGAGCGGCGCGACCTCGGCGGCGCCGTCCGCATAGGTCGCGGCATTCTCTGCCTTGCCGGCCAAGTCGGCGGCGCGGTTCGAGAGCACGCGCACCACATGGCCCGCGCCTGTCGCCACCATTTCGCTCGGCCCGGGCGGGACGATGGTGAGCGTTTCCGGCGCTGCCTCGATGGTCTCTCCACCCGCCCGAATCGTGGCGCCCACATCGCCGAGCAGCACCATGTATTCGTCGGGATTGTCGGCGCGGCTCAGCACGGCGCCGGGCTCGACCTTGGACATGGCGACCACGAAATTGGCGCCGCGTGTGATCCAGGTGCGGCTGTCGGCTTCCGTGAGCTGCGGCGGGGCTTTATAGGCGCGGCCGGCGCTGGCCGGCCTGATGTGCGCGGTCATTGAGGTCTCTCCCTATGGACGCATGGCGTCTGTTATTCGTGGTCAGGCCGTCTTGGCCTGGGTGCTTTCGGCAGGCGCGCCGAGCGCACGGATTTCGGCGAGGGCCTGCCCCGCTGCCTTGCGGATGAAGCCCTGGTCCGAGGAGACCACGAACGCGGTCGCGCCCTCATCGCGCAGCCAGGACGCCTCTTCCCGGCCGCCGACGAACATGCAGATGGGCTTCTGGGCGGCGCGTGCCGCCCTGCCGATCCGCTCCACCGCGCCACGCACCTCCGGGGCATCGGAGGATTTCGCCCCGAACGCGACGGAAAGGTCGCCGCGGCCGATGAACAGGGCGTCGATGCCCTCCACCGCGGCGATGACGTCGATCTCGTCGAGCGCTTCCGGGTCCTCGATCTGGGCGATCACCGTGGTGGCGGCATCGGCAGCTTCGACCGTCTTCCACATGCCGGCGGCGCCATAGCCGGCATGCCGGGGTGAGCCGGAATATCCGCGCCGCCCCCCCTTATAGCGGCAGGCCGCTGCGACCTCGCGGGCATAGGCGGCGGTGGCCACATGCGGCACCAGAACCCCTGTCGCGCCGCAATCGAGGACGGACAGGATGCCCGCCGCACTCGAAACGCGCACCAGCGCGGCCGTGCCGGCGGCGCGCGCGGCGAGCAATGTTGCGTCGGTCGCGAGGCGGTCGAACGGGGCGTGCTCCTCATCGATCACGACGAAGTCGAAGCCGAGCGCGCCGATGATCTCGGTGGCGTGGGTGGTCGGCGTCTTGATGAAGGTGCCGATCAAGTGCTCCCCGGCGAGCAGCCGGCTGCGGAACAGGGTGGGATCAGCCATCTCATGCGCTCCTGGCGAGGGCCGGCGCGGCATTGGCGCCGAGGCCGGCAAGGCGCATGGCGTTGAGGCTCACCATCTTGCGGATGTCGTCCTCGCCATAGCCGAGTTCGAGCAGCAGGCGGATGATCTGGCGGAAGCCTTCGACGGGGGACGGATTGTTCTCCTGGCCGAGATCGGAGCCGAAGAAGGTGCGGTCGACCCCGGCGGCGTCGATATAGCTCTTGAGCTGTTCGGGCGTGTACGTCTTGAAGCGCGAGTCGATGAACATGCAGATGGAGTGCTCGATATAGACGCCGAGCTCCATGAGGCGGGGAAAGTCCTTCAGCTCCGCGCCCACAGTGTAAGTCGGATGGTTGACCAGCAGCCGGGTGCAGCCGCGGCGCCTGGCTTCCTCGAACAGCGGCCACACCTCGCTGATATGCAGGTGCCCGCAGGACAAAACAGCGTCGTACTGGGCGACGAGGTCGAGGATCGGCTTCACCTCCTCGCGCAGGTTGCCGTGCTCGTCCACCACGGAGAGGGCGGTCGGGCGCCGCATCTCGGATTTCGCCACCAGAAGCTTCTTGTTGTGCCCTTCGCGGATGTGGTTGGCGGCCGAGACGGTGGGCATCCAGACCACCTTGCTGCCCATCTTCAGCGCGACCTCCACCGCATAGGCATTGAAGCCGCCGAGCGCGTTGTTGAGCACGATGGCGCCGAGGGGCTCCACGCCGAGATGCGCATAGCGCTCACGGATCAGTTCGACGATGGGTGCGGTCGGGTAGTAGTGGTCCTTGAACAGAACCGCCCGCATGCCGGCGGCTGCGGCCTCTTCGATGGCGTCGATATGGTCCACCAGCCGCGCCATCACCGAAGGGCCGCTGTGGCAGTGCAGATCGACGGCTCCGCGCATCGGGGCGTCCACCGACGCGGCCTTCGTCTCCGCCTTGTTGTCGCTCATGGCGGCCTCCTTTCGTTTCCGGCGGTGAAGCTAGCCGATGCGGAGCTTGCGTCGACCGGCGATTGCGCCCGTTTCGCATCACGAAACGCTCCCACAAAGGCGCACCGTCGGCCGCCGGGTCGGCTAGGGTGCACAAAACAAATGGCGCAGCTCCGGCGCGCGGCAGGGAGGACAGAATGAAAGCTCGCATCACTCGAAGGATTGCGCTTGCCATCGCCGCCACCGGCCTTCTGGCGGGGCCGCCGGTTGCCTTCGCTCAGGCCTGGCCGACACGGCCGGTCACCATGATCCTGCCGTTCGCCGCCGGCGGGGGGACCGATCTTTTGGCGCGTGCGCTCGCACAGGATCTCAGCGAACGGCTCGGCCAGCAGTTCGTCGTCGACAACCGCACCGGCGCAGGCGGCAATATCGGCGCCGCCGCCGTCGCCAAGGCCACCCCCGATGGCTACACGATCATGTTCGGCACGCCCGGCCCGCTCGCGAACAACAAGCTGATCTATAAGAGCCTTCCGTTCGATCCCGAGCAGGCCTTCGTGCCCATCGTGCTGATCGCCAAGTCGCCTCTCATCATTGCGGCGAAGGCATCGCTCCCGGTGAAGGATATCAAGGATCTTGCGGCATACGCCAAGGCGAACCCCGGCAAGCTCACGGTTGGGGTTCCAGGCAACGGAACGCTCGGCCACATCACCGCGCTGCTGCTGCAGAAGGACCTCGGGATCACCATGACGAGCGTCCCCTATCGCGGCACGGCGCAGGTGGTGAACGACCTGATCGGGGACCAGGTGGACCTCGCCATGGATTTCATGCCGTCCTATCTGCCGCTGGCGCGCGACGGCAAGATCCGCGCGCTCGCCGTCACCACCGCCCAGCGTTCGAGCGATCTGCCGGACGTGGAGACCGTGCAGGAGGCCGGCTTCAAAGGCTTCGAGGCCTCCGCCTGGTTTGCCCTGGCGGCGCCCACGGGCACGCCCAAGGAGATCATCGACAAGCTCAACGCGGCCACCAACGCATTCCTGAAGAGCCCGAAGGGGCAGGAAGTGCTCGCCAAGCTAAGCATGCAGGCCGTGGGCGGCACCCCGGCCGATCTAAAAGCCTTCATCGCTTCCGAGCTACAGAAGTGGGGCCCGGTGGTGAAAGAGGCGAACATCACCATGTGACGCGTTCTGGATCAGATGGCGGGGCCGCGAGCGGGAAGAGCGATGACGAAATACCTCGAGGATTTTCACGAAGGGGACGTCTGGCACAGTGGAACGATGACGATCGGCGAGGCTGAGATGATCGCCTACGCCACGGCGAACGATCCGCAACCCATCCATATCGACCCGGTCGCGGCGAAGAGCGGGCCATTCGGCGAAATCATTGCCAGCGGCTGGCAGATCGCGGCCTTGTCCATGCGGCTTTTTCTTGAGGCCGGCGGCTACGGCGATGCGCCCATCGTCGGCATTGGCATCGATGAGTTGCGCTGGAAGCAGGTGGTGCGGCCGGGCGATGTGCTCCGCACCGCCCGTGAGATCGTCGAGGCACGCAGGTCCCAATCCAAGCCGGACCGCGGCGTGATCCGGACCCGCGTGACCGTCCTGAACCAGCGCGACGAGACGGTGATGACCTACTATGCGCTCGGACAGGTGCGGGCGCGCGGCACGGTCCCCGAGGGGACATAGCGCGCATCAGAGGTTTCATCCTTCTCCGAGGATGGAAGAATTTCCTGGGAATCCACTCGTTGACTGCCGTCTGCGCGCCTGCGGACGGCGGCGAGCTTTATTGCTGCAAGACGCTGCTCGCGCGCCGGCTGCAGCGCGCAGTGCTTTGCTGCCTTGCCTCATCGTTGTGCAGCGCAAAGGCCGCGCAAAAGCCCCGGAATTGCTTTGATATAGGTCAACATATTTATCAGTATGCCCCTTTATATCGCGTCTGCGAGAACGGCACCGCAGCGATAAATTGCCAATAAATCCGCCATAACGCCCATTAATCGATCAGTTTAGAGTTTTCCCATCTTGGCCATTGACACTCAAATTAATCAGTGTACCCCTATTTATCGAGGTCGCTTCCAACGGCCCGTGCAAATGCCTGCCCACCCTCAAGGAGGCCCCAGATGGCACAAGAGCCGCTCGCCACAAAAGGCAACTTCCTGCACATTTACGACTTCACCATCGCTCCCGGCTCGGAAGCCGAGTTCATCCGCGAGTTCGAGGATTTCGACTACTCGGACGGGAACCCCATGCATAAGTCGTGGGCGCAGGTGAAGGACGGCGTTCTTCTTCGCGATACGCAGGATCCCCTGCGCTTCTACCTGATCGCGGAATGGTCCGACATCGAGGAGCATGCGCGCATCCGCAAGATCCTCGCGGAGGAGCTGAAGCCCTCCTTCATCCGCCACATCACCGGCGGCAAGTTCGTGCCGCGCTATGCGGAAGTGGTGTCCAGCACCCCCGAGGAAATCCTCAACAAGGCGGCCTCCTGAGCCTTGCCTTCCGCGCAGGCGGCGCCCGCGCCGCCTGCGCTTTCAAAGACGCAAAAGAACAACAAGACCTTTTCAGAGAATGCAGATGGAGCTTTACGGCTTTTTCCGCTCGTCCACCTCCTACCGGCTGCGCATCGCGCTGGCATTCAAGGGGCTCGATTACGAACCCCATTATGTCAGCCTGCCGAAAATGGAGCACCGGACCGAGGACTATATGGCCCTCAACCCGCAAGGGCTCGTCCCGGCGCTGGTGGATGGCGGGGAAATCTTCGCCCAATCGCTGGCGGTGATGGAATATCTGGAAGAGGCCTATCCGGCCCCGCCCATGCTGCCCGAGGGCATGATCGAGCGCGCTTATGTGCGCTCCGCCAGCCAGATCATCGGCTGCGACGTCCACCCGCTCAACAATATCCGCGTGCTCAAATACTTGAGGAACCGCTGGTCGCTCTCCGAAGCGGACAGCAATGAATGGTACGCCCATTGGGTAGCGGAAGGCTTCCGCTCCTTCGAGGCGACATTGGCCGCCAAGGGGCGCTCCGGCCGCTTCGTGCTGGGCGATGCACCGGGCATGGCGGACATCTGCCTCGTGCCGCAGGTGTTCAACGCCCGCCGCTTCGATTGCGACCTCTCCGCCTTCCCGCGCACCCTCGCCATCTTCGAAAACTGCATGAAAATCGACAGCTTCATCAAGACACAGCCGCAATTCCAGGCTGACGCCTTCTAGATTAGAAAAATAAAAACTACTCTTAAAAAGAGAAATACACAGTAACGAACGCAATTTTTAACCGGGATCACCGGAATGGATACGCTTCTCGCCCGTGCTCGATGCGATCTGCCTGACCCCGCTTTGGCGACCTGCCGTTCCCGCGCAGGGCGAGCCTGAAGCCATGAGCTGCATCGCCCGCGCCCCCTCTTCACCCCCGGCCGGCAACGTCCGGCCGGCCATGCCCGCCCAACCAGAAAAACAACCTGTCCAGTGCCGCTGTGATGCCGCGTCGCGCTGCCCGTTGGCGGCGCGCAAGCACCAACCAGAGAAAGGGGACCTGAAATGAAGAGACGCGATTTCCTCGCCCAGATGGCCGTGGGCGCCGCCGCCACCGCGGTCGCCGCGCCCGCGCTCGCGCAGGGCACGCCGTCCATCAAATGGCGCATGGCCACGTCCTGGCCGAAGAGCCTCGACACGATCTATGGCTCGGCCGCCGCCATGTGCAAGCGCATCTCCGAATTGACCGACGGCAAGTTCGATGTGACCCCCTTCGCCGGCGGCGAGATCGTCGGCGCGACGCAGGTCCTCGACGCCACCAAGAACAAGACCATCGAGTGCTCCCACACGCTGACCTCCTTCTTCACGGGCAAGAACCCGGCCTATGCCTTCGACGGCGGCATCGCCTACGGCATGAACGCCCGCCAGCAGAATGCCTGGTATTACGAAGCCGGCGGCAAGGCGCTGATCCAGGAGCTGTTCGCCAAGGACAACGTGGTCTCGTTTCCCTGCGGCAATACCGGCGTGCAGATGGGCGGCTGGTATCGCAAGGAGATCAAGGCGGTCGAGGATCTGAACGGCCTCAAGATGCGCATCGGCGGCCTCGGCGGGCGCATCCTCGCCAAGCTCGGCGTCGTGTCCCAGCAGATCGCGCCCGGCGACATCTACCCCTCGCTGGAGCGCGGGACCATCGACGCGGCCGAATGGATCGGCCCCTATGACGATGAGAAGCTCGGCTTCGCCAAGGTGGCGAAATACTATTACACGCCCGGCTGGTGGGAGGGCAGCGCCCAGATCACCGCGCTCGCCAACAAGGAATCGTGGGACGCCTTGCCCGCGCTCTACAAGATCGCCTTCGAGACGGCGGCCACCGAGCAGAACCTGATCATGCTCGCAAGCTATGACGCGAAGAACCCGCAAGCCCTGAAGCGCCTTCTGGCCTCCGGCGTCGAGCTGCGGGCCTTCCCGCAGCCGGTGATGGACGCCACCTACAAGGCCACCGTGGAAGTCTTCAACGAGATCGCGGCGTCCAGCCCCGATTTCAAGAAGATCTACGACCCTTGGAAGGCCTTCCTGAACGAATCCAACGCCTGGATGCGCCTGTCCGATTACCGGCTCGACAGCGCCCGCTTCTCGGCGCCCAAATGGGCGTGAGGATCTAGACTGTAAATAGCCCCTCCCCCGCAAGCGGGAGAGGGGCCGGCCTGAAGCGTTGAACAAAGAAGGAAAAGGGCCATGTCGGGTGAAGCCGTGACGGGCGATGGCATCGGCGCACGGGTCCGCCGCAAGGAGGATGCGCGCCATCTTCTGGGGCGCGGGCGCTTCGTGGGCGACATCCGTATGCCGGGCCTCAGCGACGTCGCCTTCCTGCGCAGCCCCATGGCCCATGCGCGCGTACGCTCCGTGACAAAGCCCGAGGGCCAGGAGCAGCGCGTGTACACCGCGCAGGACGCCCCCGGCGTCGGCGCGATCATCACCCGCTCGGCCATCCCCGGCTATAAGCTCTCCTCCTATCCTCCGCTCGCCACAGAGAAGGTGCGGTTCGTGGGCGACATCGTCGCCATGGCGGTGGCCCCTACCCGCGCCGAGGCAGAGGACCTCTGCGACGCCACGGTGTTCGACTATGAGGAACTGCCCCCCATCGTCGACTGCACCTCCGGCCGCGCGCCCGGTGCGGCGCTGCTGCACGAGCCATGGGGCGACAATCTCTTCCTCGAAACCTTCTTCGACAGCGGCAACATCGAGGAGGTGGCGGCGACCGCGCCCGTGAAGGTGGAGAAGCGCTTCAAGACGGCGCGCCAATGCATGCACCCCATGGAGGGGAAGGGCGTCGTCGCCTATTGGGATTTCCAGGCCAACCAGCTCGTCGTCATCACCTCGACGCAGGTGCCCCATCTCATCCGCACGGGCCTGTGCGAATGCCTCGGCCTGGAGCATGCGCAGGTGCGCGTGCAGCCGCCCGACGTGGGCGGCGGCTTCGGCTATAAGTGCCTGCTCCAGCCGGAGGAGATATTGGTCTCCTGGCTGGCGCTCACGCAGAAGCGCCCATTCCGCTGGATCGAGGACCGGCGCGAGCACCTGACCGCCGGCGCCAATGCCCGCCAGCACGAATACATCATCACCGCCTATGCGGACGAACGCGGCCGGCTGCTGGGCCTCGACGCGGAAGTGAGCGTGGATGTGGGCGCCTATTCGGTGTGGCCCTTCACCGCCTGCCTGGAGGCCGCGCAGGCGGGAGGCAACCTGCCGGGGCCCTATGTGCTCCCGGCCTATCGCTGCAAGACCTTCTCGGTCGCCACCAACAAGCCGCCCTTCGCCCCCTATCGCGGCGTGGCGCGGCCCGGCGTGTGCTTCGCCATGGAGCTGACCATCGACGCCATCGCCAAGGCGGTGGGGCGCGAGGCGGTGGAGGTGCGGGCGGAGAACCTCGTGCCCGCCTCCGCCATGCCCTACGCCAACATCACCAAGAAGTTCTACGACAGCGGTGACTATCCCGCTTCGCTCGCCACCGCCCGCGAGATGATCGGCTTCGACACCGTGCGCGCGCGCCAGCAGGCGCCGGAGAGCGACGGGCGCCTCATCGGCCTGGGGTTTTCCACCTATACGGAGCAATCGGCCCACGGCACCAAGGTGTTCGCCTCCTGGGGTATTCCCATGATCCCCGGCTTCGAGCAGGCCACCATCCGCCTGACGCCGGACGGCGGCGCGGAGGTGAAGGCGGGCATCCACACCATCGGCCAGGGGCTGGAGACCACGCTGGCGCAGGTGGCGAGCGAGATCCTGACCCTGCCCGTGGACCGGATCCGCGTGGTGCTGGGCGATACGGCCACCACCCCCTATTCCACCGGCGCCTATGCCTCGCGCGGCATTGTCATGGCGGGCGGGGCGGTGTCGAAGGCCTCCTCGGTGCTGGCGGAGCGGGTGAAGGCCATCGCCGCGCACCTCATGCAGTGCCGGCCGGATGAGGTGCGTTTCGAGGGCGGCGCCATCCACGGCGTCAACGCGACGCTCTCCTTCAAGGATGTCGCCCGCGCCTGGTATCTGCGGCCGGAGCTGCTGCCCGACGGCGTGAACACCGGCGGGCTGGAAGTGACCGAGGGCTACAAGCCCGAGGTGGACACCGGCGTGTTCTCTTATGCCACCCATGCCTGCGTGGTGGCGGTGGACCCGCGCACCGGCGCCACCGAGATCCTGGACTATGTGGTGGTCGAGGATTGCGGGCGCATGGTGAACCCCATGATCGTCGAGGGCCAGGCCTATGGCGGCGTGGCGCAGGGCATCGGCACGGCCCTGTTCGAGGAGAGCACCTATGATGCTCAGGGCCAGCCGCTCGCCTCCACCCTGATCGACTATCTGCTGCCCGGCCCCACCGAGCTGCCCAAGGTGCGCGTGGTGCACACCGAGACGCTCTCGCCCTATTCCGCCCACGGCATCAAGGGCGTGGGGGAAGGTGGCGCCATCGCGCCCGCCGGCGCGGTGGTGAACGCCATCAACGATGCGCTGCGCCCGCGCGGCGCGGTGCTCACCGAGATCCCCGCCAGCCCGGCCCGCGTGATGGCGGCGCTCAGTGCGGTCGAGGAAAGGGCGGTGGCATGAAGGCCGCAGCATTCGATCTTGCCCCCGCGGCCTCGCTCAGTGAGGCCGTGAACGCGCTTGCCGGCGATGGCGCGAAGGTGATGGCGGGCGGCTGCTCGCTCGGCCCCATGCTGAACCTGCGGCTCGCGCGGCCCAGCACCCTCGTGGACCTGCGCCGCATCGGCGAACTGCGCACGCTCCAGAGGAACGATACCCATCTCCTCATCGGCGCGGCTTGGACTCATGCCGAGATCGAGGACGGCGTGGTGCCGGACGTCACCGCGGGCCTGATGCCCCGCGTCGCGCACGGCATCGCTTATCGCGCGGTGCGCAATCGCGGCACCGTGGGCGGAAGCCTTGCCCATGCGGATCCCGCCGCCGACTGGGTTTCGACCCTCACCGCGCTCGATGCGCGCCTCGTGATCCGGGGGCCGGCAGGCACGCGGGAGGCGGCACTGCCGGACTTCTTCCTCGCCGCCTACACCACGAGCCTCGCGGACGACGAGATCATCACCGCCGTGCGCATTCCCGTGCTCTCCGGCAGCGCGCGCACCGGCTATCACAAGATCTGCCGCAAGACCGGCGAATTCGCCCAGGCCATCGGCGCCGTGGTGGTGGATGCCGAGCGCGGTTTCGCACGGGTGGTCTGCGGCGCCATCGAGGCGCCGCCCATCCTGCTCGTTGGCGCTGCGAAGGCACTCCTGGCAGGCGACCGGGTCGGCGCGCTCAGCCGCGCCAAGGAAGATTTGGACGCCGCCCTGAAGGACCACGATGCCGCCTTCCGCGCCTTGCACGCGGTGGCGGTGGAACGCGCGCTGGACGAGGCCGCAGTATGAACGCCATCACGCTCACGGTGAACGGGACGCCCATTTCGGCCAGTGTCGAGCCGCGCACCCATCTCGCCGACTTCTTGCGCGAGCACCTCTCGCTCACGGGCACCCATCTCGGCTGCGAGCAGGGCGTGTGCGGCGCCTGCACGGTGATGATCGACGGGACTCCCCAGCGTTCCTGCATCGCGTTCGCGGCCGTTTGTGACGGCGCAGACATCCGCACCATCGAGGGGTTCGACGACGACCCGGTGATGGGCGAACTCCGCGAGGCCTTTTCCAGCCATCACGCCTTGCAGTGCGGCTTCTGCACGCCGGGGATGCTCATCTCCTCGCGCGACATCGTCACCCGCCTCGGCGCCGTGGACGAGCGCACCATCCGTGAGGAGCTGAACGGGAATCTGTGCCGCTGCACCGGCTATGTGGGCATCGTGAACGCGGTCCATGCGGTGGCGAAGGACAAGACGCCGGCGACGCGTCAGGAGGCGTCAGCGACGATTGCCGCTCCCATGGCAGTGCCGGCCGCGCCCGTGGCGGAGAAGCCCCGTGCCGCTCCAGCCGCGAGCGCTGCCGTTTCCAGCGGCCAGGGCTGGAGCGAGATGAGCCAGAGCGTGCCCATCACCGCGCCGCCGGAGGCCGTGTGGACGGCGCTGAAGGATGTGCGCGTGCTCGCCGAATGCCTGCCGGGCGCGGAGATCGAGGCGTTTGACGGGCGCACGGCGCGCGGGCGCATGAGCGTGAAGTTCGGGCCCATCAAGGCGAGCTTCGGCGGCGAGGCAGAGGTCTCCTTCGATGAAGCCGCGCGCACGGGCCTCATCTCCGGCTCCGGCCGCGACGGCGGCTCGGGATCGCAGGTCAAGGGCGAGCTCGGCTTCGCTCTGAAGGAGGACGGCTCTGCCAGCCGGGTGGATGTCACCCTTCGCTATCGCGTGGCCGGGCCGCTGGCCCAGTTCTCACGCGGCGCGCTGGTGCAGAATCTGGTGGGTCACCTCGCATCCCTGTTCGCGGACAATCTGGCGGCGCGCCTCGGCGGGACGCCGGCGGCAACGCGGCCGAAGGAACTCAATGCCTTCAGGCTGCTTCTCGCCACGCTCATGTCCTGGCTGAAAGGGCAGCGCGGCTAGCGGGCCGAGGGCATCATGACATGAGCGTGTCGCGATGCCTTGCCCTTGGGAAAATAGAAAGTATACTGATTAAAATTTGCCTTTCGAGGAGGTTCGGATGGCTTGGCGGAATGCGGCGGCGCGCGATGCGCTGAAGGATGGCGGAGTGGTGGACGTCGAGATCGACGGCACCCCCATCCTGCTCTTTCTCATGGGCGATGAGGTCTATGCCACCCACGGCATCTGCACCCATGCCTTGGCTTTCCTGAAAGATGGATGGGTGGAGAACGGCACCGTCGAGTGCCCGCTCCACCAGGGCATATTCGACATCCGCACCGGCGAGGCCCTGTGCGCGCCGCTCACCGAGGACCTGCGCACCTATGCGGTGAAGGTGGAGGGCGGCGAGGTCTATGTGGACCTCGAAATGCGGGCTACACCGCATAAAATCACACCTGAAGCAACAGAGAAGAACGCGCCGCAAGAGAAGGCACCGCAGGAGGAAGGTCTGCATCTGGTCGTGGTCGGTGCGGGGCAGGCATCCGCCGCCGCCATCCGTGCCGCCCGGTCGGCGGGATTTAACGGCCCCATCACCCTCCTCGGCGCCGAGCCGCACCTTCCTTACGAGCGCCCACCGCTGTCGAAGGAGCTTCTGAGCGGAAAGGCGGATTTTGCCTCCTGCATGCGCCTCACGGAGCCGGATACGGAAGCGTTCGGCGTCGTCCATCGCCCTTCCACCCGCGCCGTGAGCGTGGACGCGCAGGCCAAGACGGTCGCCCTTGCCGACGGCTCGACTGTTCCCTACGACGCCCTGCTCCTTGCCACCGGCGGGCGGGCGCGGCGCCTCGCCGTTCCCGGCGGCGACCTTCCCGGCGTGCACTATCTGCGCACCCTGGAAGACGCGCAGGCCATCGCAAAAGGGCTGAAGGGCGCCAAGCGGGTGGCAGTGGTGGGCGGCGGCTTCATCGGCATGGAGCTGGCTTCGGCCGCGGTCGATCAGGGGTTGTCCGTCACGGTGCTGGAGCGCGAGAGCGAGCTGATGGCGCGCCTCATGCCACCCGCCCTCGGTGGGGCCTTCCGCCAGCTGGCGCAGAAGGCGGGCGTTGAGGTGCGGCTCGGCGTGGCGGTGGAGGCCATCGCGGCCTCCTCGCGGGGACTGGTCCTCTCCACATCGGACGGGCTGTTGGAGAGCGATCTCGTCCTCGTGGGCGTGGGCCTCGAACCGGAGACCGAGCTTGCCGTCGCGGCGGGCTGCGCGGTGGAGGGAGGCATCATCGTCGATGCGCAAGGGCGCACCACCGTTCCCGGCATCTGGGCGGCGGGCGACTGCACGCTGCATCATGTGGCGGTGAACGGCCGCCGCCGGCGCCTGGAAAGCTGGCAGAATGCCGAGGACCAGGGCGCGGCCGCCGGCCGCTCCATCGCCGGCATCACCGAGGTCGCGGCGGACAAGGCGCCATGGTTCTGGACCGACCAGTTCGGCCTCAACATCCAGATGCTCGGCACGCCGGACGCGGACGACCTCGTGGCGGTCTCGGGCGATGAGGGCGGCAAGGGCGCCGTCTACCGCACGCTCGATCCCGCATCCCGCCGCCTCACCGCGGTCATCGCCTTCTCGGACCCCGCCGCCATCCGCGCCGCCCGCGCGGAACTGGCGAGCAATGCCCCCTTCGATCTGGAGGCTGCCCAGGCCCGCCTCCTCACCGACACCGACGAAGAAACCCCGGAGGACGAGGACATGAGCGCAGATCCCGCCGCCCAGTTCGCCAAGAAATATGTGTGGCCCAAGGAAGGCCTCACCGCCATTCCCGACTGGGTCTATACGGACGAGACCATCTACCAGCGCGAGATCGAGCGCATCTTCCAGGGCCGCACCTGGAATTATGTGGCGCTGGAATGCGAGGTTCCCAACCCGGGCGACTTCATCCGCTCCCATGTGGGCCCCACCCCCATCGTGGTGGCACGGGCGGAGGACGGGACCATCCACGCCTTTGAGAACCGCTGCGTCCACCGCGCGGCGGAGTTCTGCCGGGACCTGTCGGGCAACACCAAGGAGTTCGTCTGCCCGTACCACCAGTGGTCCTACGACCTGAAGGGGAACCTCGCAGGCGTTCCGTTCCGCCGGGGCGTGGACGGCAAGGGCGGCATGCCCAAGGACTTCAAGAATTCCGAGCACGGCCTGAAGCAGCTCGCCGTCACCACCCATCGCGGCGTGGTGTTCGCCTCCTATGTCCACGACATGGAGCCGCTTGAGGACTATCTGGGTGAAGAGGTGCTGCGCGAGTTCGAGGCCACCTTCGACGGCCGCAAGCTGACCCTGCTCGGCCACTATCGCCACAGCCTGCCGGGCAATTGGAAGCTCTATCACGAGAACCTCAAGGACCCCTACCACGCCACCCTGCTGCACACCTTCCTGGTGACGTTCGGCCTGCTGGTGGCGGGCAACAAGTCCCTCATGCTGGCGGACCCCTCGGGGCGCCACGGCGTGATGGCCTCGGCCAAGTCCACCGCCGCCGTCTCGGACGACAAGAAGAAGGAGATGCGCGCCTACAAGGAGGGCATGACCCTCCAGGAGCCGCGCTTCATGGACTTCATCGACGAGTTCGACAGCCCCTGGTCGGTCACCATGGCCACCATCTGGCCGAACCTCATCGTGCAGCGGGAGATGAACACGCTGGGCATCCGCCAGATCGTGCCCACCGGCCCGCATGAATTCATCATGAAATGGACCATGTTCGGCTTCGAAGGCGACGATGAGGAGATGACCCGCCACCGCCTGCGCCAGGGCAACCTCATGGGGCCCGCCGGCTTCCTCGGTCTTGAGGACAACGAGGCCATCAAGTTCGTGCAGGACGGCATGGTGCGCGTGCCGAACGGCGAGCATCTCGTGCAGCTCGACCCCGACACGGAGGGCACCGCCGACACGCTCATTTCGGAGGCCGCCATCCGCGCCATGTATCGCCACTGGCGCGATGCCATGGGCATTGCCTGAGAGGGAGACGCGCCATGCTGACCGTGCCCGACAAGAAGGTGCCCACGCAGGACCAGGCCATCGCCGCCATGCTTCTGAAAGCGGAGGTGGAAGCCTTCAACACCGCTTATAGCGCCGCCCTCGACGAGCAGCGCCTCTCCGACTGGGCGGAGCTGTTCACGCCCGATGGCTTCTACATCATCATCTCGCGGGAGAACCATGACCGCGGCCTACCCGTGGGCCTCATCTATTGCGAGAACCAGGGCATGATCCGCGACCGCGCGTTCGCCCTGGAGAAAACCGCCATGTTCGCCCCGCGCTATCTCAGGCACATGGTGGGCAACGTGGCGGTGGAGCCGGAGGACGCGGACGGGCTCATCGTCGCCCGCGCCAATTACGTGGTGTTCCAGGTGCTGTTCGACCGGCCGGACGCCACCATCCACCAGGTGGGGCGCTACGAAGATGTGTTCCAGCGCACGCCCGGGGGCCTGCGGCTGAAGAAGCGCGTCTGCGTCTATGACAGCCTGCTCATCGACAACGCCTTGTGCATCCCGGTGTGAGGCGGAAGGACATCATGCAGGATCAGGCTGAGACGGTCGCGCAGCGCGCCGCCGCGCACAGGAGCGGCGCGCGCAAGGTGACCGACACCATCGGGCAGACGCTGGAGCGGGCGCAGGCCGTCCAGCGGGCCTTCAACGCCTTCGCCTCCCTCGATGCGGATGCGCACATCGCAGCCGGAGCGGAAAGCGGGCCTTTGGCGGGCGTGGCCATCTCCGTGAAGGATATCCTCGACGTGGCGGGCCTACCCACGCGCTGGGGCTCGCCCTTGTTCGCGGAGGCCGCCCTGGCCAAGACCGACATGGCCGCCGTGGCGCGGCTGAAGGCGGCGGGCGCCGTGGTGATCGGCAAGACCACCACCACGGAATTCGCCCATTCCCCGCTGGGCTCTTCCCCCCTCACGGGGATGACGCTGAACCCGTGGAATCCGGCCCTCACCTGCGGCGGCTCCTCCGCCGGCGCGGGCACCAGCATTGCTGTGGGCGCGACGCGGGTGGCGCTCGCCACGGACGCGGGCTGCTCCACGCGCCTGCCGGCGGCCTGCACCGGCGTCTACGGCCTCAAGCCCACGCTGAGCCTCATTCCCCACGAGCGGGTGCCGGACGGGTTCGGCAGCTTCATCCATCTCGGACTTCTGGGACGAAGCGTCGCCGACATCGCGGCGGTGCTGCCGGTGGTGGCGGGGCCGCAGCCTAACGATCCCTGGAGCCTGCGACCGCCGGCGGCAACGCCCGTAGCGGCCGATGCGCCGCTGGCGGGAAAGACGGTGCTGCTCTGGATGCGCACCGGCAACCGCATGGTCTCGCGCGAGGTGGAGGCGGCAACGCGCCGCGCGTCCGCGATCCTGGAGGAACTGGGCGCGGACGTGCGCGAGGCGGACTATGGCTTCGCCCATCCCGACCCCATCTGGAAAACCCTCCAGCAGACCAATTGGGCCCTGCGCTTCGCGTCTTCCTCGGAGACGGAATTGGCGCGGCTCTCGCCCACCCTCCTCGCGGGGATCGAAGAGGCGAAGGGCTATAGCGGCCTCGACCTCCAGCGCGCGCAGGTGGCCCGCACCCAGCTTTTCCGCGCGGTGCAAGGAGTGTTTGCGGGCGTCGACTTCATCCTCACACCCTGCACCTCCGCCGCGCCCGTAGCGGCGGATTTCGACCTTTCGGGGCCGCTCATGGTGGATGGCGCCGAGGCGGGGGATCTGCGGTCCGAATGGACGGCGGCGCTGTCGCTGTTCGACCTGACGGGCCATCCCGCCATCGCCCTGCCGGTGGGGCTTGGGGACAATGGCGGCCCAGTGGCGGTGCAGCTCGTGGCGCCATGGCATGGAGATATGGCGCTGCTCGGCGCCGCCGCGGCTTTTGAAGCGCGCGTGCCGCCGCCAGTGTGGGCGGGAGCGGTTTAGCCCGGGTCTTTCCTGCTTTGCGCGTCCCCTCCCCCCAAGCGGGAGAGGGGGTCCGAAGGCATCAAGCCTTCAATGCCCCTCGGCCCTCCCCTGCTTCCAGGGCAGGCAGATGCGCTCCAGCACGTCGATCACCGCGATCATCGCCACGCCCAGCACCGCCAGGATGAGGATGGCGGCGAACACGCGCGGGGTGTCGAACATGCCCTGGGCCGTGAGGATCACGTAGCCGAGCCCTCTCTGGGAGGAGACGAACTCCCCCACGATGGCGCCCACCAGAGCCAGCGACATGGTCACCTTCAGCCCGGCGAAGATGTGCGGCAAGGCGCAATAGAGCTTGATGCGCAGCAGCACCTTCAGCCGCGAGCCGCGCAGCGCCTTGGCGAGATCCAGCGTATCGGCGGGCACCGAGCGCAGGCCGAGGGCCGTATCCACCACGATGGCGAACACCGCCACCAGGAAGGAGATGGCGATCTTCGGCTCGGACCCGGTGCCGAACCAGATGATGAAGAGCGGCGCCACCGCCACCTTCGGCACGCTGTTGAGCGCCACGAAAAGCGGGAACAGCAGCTTGTCCAGCACGCTCCATTCCACGATCAACACCGCGAACAGGATGCCGAAGATGGACGCGCTGGCAAAGCCCGCCAGCGTGATCAAGGCGGTATAGCCCGTCTGTTCCGCGAACCAGCCCGGCGAGGCCGCGATCTCCGCGAACACCACCGAGGGCGCCGGCACGAGGATGGGCTTCACATGGAGGATGTGGACCGCCGCCTCCCACACGATGAGCGCGGAGATGGCGCCAAGGACCGGCAGAAGGAGGCGCCGCAGGAAGAGGAGGCCGTCAATCATGGATCAGGCCCATGGTTTCGAACAGATGGCGGAAATGGCGGGTATAATCGAGGAATTGCGAGCTCTCGCGCACGGCGAGGCGGCGCTCGTCCGGCAGGTCCAGCACCACATTCTCCACGATGCGCCCCGGGCGCGGGGAGAAGACCACGATGCGGCTCGACAGGAACACCGCCTCCGAGATGGAGTGGGTGACGAAGACAGTGGTCATGCGCCGCTTCAGCCAGAGATGGTGCAGGTCCACATTGAGCTGGTCGCGGGTGAGGGCATCGAGCGCGCCGAAGGGCTCGTCCATGAGCAGCAGGCGCGGGTCCAGCAGCAGCGAGCGGCAGATGGCGGCGCGCTGGCGCATGCCGCCGGACAGGGCGGCGGGATAGGCGCCGGCGAAGTCCTTCAACCCCACCATGGCGAGAAGCTCGCGGGCACGGGGCACATACGCCTTCTTGGACAGGCCGCCGAAATCCGCCGGCAGCAGCACGTTCTCCAGCACGTCGAACCAATCCAGCAGCGCATCGCGCTGGAAGGCGATGCCGAGCCGCTCCGGCGGGCCGGAAATGGCGCGCCCGTCCAGGGACAGGGTGCCGGCGCTCGGCGCCTCAAGCCCGGCGAGGCAGCGCAGGAACGTGCTCTTGCCGCAGCCGGAGGGGCCGAGCAGGCTGACGAACTCCCCCTCCCCGATATCGAGGGAAATGTCGTCGAGGGCGAGGAGCCCCTTCTTCCCCCCGAACGTCTTGGTGACGTTCTTCGCCGCGATGAGGGCGGTTTCAGCGCCCGCCATTGGCCGCCTCGGCGATGAGCGCCGGATCGAGGAGCGCATTGGTGAAATAGTCGCCCGCCGCCTGGCCGGCGGGGACGAGCCCGCCCTCGGCCAGCACGGAGAGGGACTTTGTCCAATCCTCCTCCGCCATTACCCCCATGGGCTTGTCCTTGGTGGCGGGGGTGGAGACGAAGCCCTTCAGGGTCTCGATCTGGGCGCGCAGTACGGCGGGGTTCAGCTTCGCTTGCGGGCGCGCGGCGATGATGGCCTCGACGCCCTCATCCTCGTGCCCGTTGAAGATGTAGGTCCAGGTGCCCGCCACGATGGAGGAGAACCGGCGCAGCGCGTCCGCCTTCTCGGCGATGCTCTTCTCGGTGGCGAACAGGCCGAAGCTGGGGAATTCCAGGCCGTAATCGGCGAACTTGATGGCGGCGGCGGGGCGCTGCGCCTCCACCAGCGGCAGCAGGAAGGGCACTGAGGAGAAGGCACCGTCCGCGCGCCCGGTCATGTAGGTCCCCGCCTTCGCGGCGGCATCCACCGCGATCAGTTCCACGTCGGCGCGCTTCAACCCGCCGGCGGCGAGGAAGCGATCGATGAAGGGGGCCTCAAGCGAGCCGGCGGTGAAGGCCAGCTTCTTGCCCTTCAGGTCCGCCGGCTTGGTGATGCCGCTGTCCTTGGGCACCAGCAGGCCGATATCGTTCTGGCGGATGAAGTTGGCGATGGCCTTCACCGGCAGGCCCTTGGCGCGGGCGATGGCCATGGGCGCGAGGGACGCATGGCCCACGTCGAACTCGCCATTGCCCACGATCTGCACCGTGGCGACCGAGCCGTTGCCGTCGGCGATCTCCACGTCGAGTCCGTGCTTGGCGAACAGGCCCTTCTTCGCGGCGAGGTGGAAAGGCGCCTGGTTGCCCCACGGCGTCCAGTCCAGCCGGACGCGGATCACATCCGCGGCGGATGACGCCAAATTAATCAGCATACAGCTTATTAGGGCGGCAAATGCTACAGGGATCATCTTTGAGCGCATGACAGATTCCCCGTCTTCTGGAAGTTTTCTATAGGCTCAACGAAAGCAGAAAAGAGCATGCCCATCAAGCCATAAAGGGGTATGCTGCGCGAATGCTGATTGCACTCTCATCGCTGCCGCCGAGCCAGCGGTGGCGATGGGGGGTGACGGATCGGCAGGCTTGGAATTGCGGAGATTGCCGGCTAATGGGCGCCCATGCTCCCATATGCTTCAAGCTGGGCGCATCGCCGCGGGATCACGATTGGGACGACGCATGCAAGTGAAGGGTCGGGGCGAGGGAAAATTGCATGAGGTGGAGCACGGGCGTCACGACATGATCCCGTCCATGCCGCTTTCGGCGCGGCCCGGCTTCCTGGTGCGGCGGCTGCACCAGATCCATTCGGCGATCTTCCTGGAGGAGTGCAAGGATTTCAGCCTCACCCCGGTTCAGTACGGCCTGATGACCGCTTTGCTCCAGCATTCGGGGAGCGACCAGCGCACCCTGGGCGTGGAGGTGGGCATCGACCGCACCAATGTGGCCGACGTGCTGGAGCGCCTCGCCGAGCGTGGCCTGGTGCGGCGCGAGCGGTCCGAGACCGACCGGCGCTCCATGAACGTCTTCCTCACCGATGAGGGCCGCACGCTGGTGGAGCAGATGTATGCCAGCATGGTCCGCGCCCAGGAGCGGCTGCTGGCGCCGCTGGACCCTGAGTTCCGCCCGGCCTTCATGGCCATGCTCACCCAGCTGGTGGAAGGCAACAACCAATATAGCCGCGCCGAGATGCGGGCCGACTTCAAAGGCCGGCGGGGACGGCGCAAGGGCGAGGAGTGAAGCCCCCGCCCGGTAAGCGCATCTCAGTGGCCCTGCATATCGATGCAGACATCATCGAAATCCCGCTGAGCGAGGGCCTCTGCCTCAAGAACGAAGTAGATGTTGCCGCCATCGCCCCAGCTCTGCCAATCCGAGCCGTCGTGATAGGAGTTGGCCTGCAACAGCAGCTTCTCCCCAGCTTTCTCCTCCTTGGGTAAAAACACCCCCACATCCCGCTCCTGGATGAGATCCGGCCAGCCGAGGAGCTTGCTTCGCGCATCACTCCACGGATCCTCGGGCATGCCATGATTTGAAATCTGCGCGCGCAGGCCCGCATAAGCCTCCACTTCAGCCGCGGTGAGCCCCAGCGCCTCGACAGCATCGCTTTGCGGATCGGGCAGTTCGACCGTGTCATAAAATGCCAAGCCGCACTCACGGCTCAGCTCGAAATCCTCGACGGGAAGGGGCGCCGATCCGAGCTTTTGCGGATCCGGGAAATAGAGGACGGCGCTGTCGCAACACGGTCCGCATCCCATGACGCCGTCCGATTCCCCGAAGAATTGCAGGATGCCGCGATCCGGGAATGGCGTCTTTCCAACCGCCGCGCGAAGCTCCGCGCAATTGATCTGGCCGACAAAGACCATGGGCTCATCATCCACCCGCGGCCAGGACTGGCCCTTGGGAAAGACCGGCAGGCCACCGAAGCGGGACGCCACCGGATCCCCGGAAAATTTAACCGGCCACAGCCGGACAGCCCGCTTCAGCAGCGCCGCGAGCGTGCCGGCGCGCGGCTCGGAGAAAGCCGCATTGATGAGGGCGGCCCCCGTCTCGTGCGTGCAGCCACCGGGCATTGGCGCATAGGGGATTTTCTTGGGCGGCTGGAGCTTGGGTTCGGCAAGACGTTCCTTCACCGCCGCCTTTGCGTGGCTCTCGAGCCATGCCGCAGCCTGCTCTGCGGAATAATCCCGCCCTCGCGCCAGTTTCTCCACCGCACGCTCGGCTTCCGCCACCATCATCTCGTGCTGGCAACAGTACGAAGCCGTGAGCAGGCGGACCTCCGGTTCGGAACGATCGAGCAATGCCTGAAGCAGCTCCCTGCGCGCCGGGTCGGAGCGAATTCGATCCAGCAAAGCATGCCGCTGCTTGAAAAACCGGGTGTACCGGCTGACGGGGATCCGGTCCATATACCGATCCCGATCCCCCATCGCTTCCGTCAACGTCGCGATCTTCGCAATCAGCGCATCGTGCTCGGGCTGCATCAAGGACATGGCTACCCCCGTCTCCGCTGGACTTTTCGAGTATGCATGTTCACTATATGTTCTGCAAATGAAGGTTGCAAGACATAGCCAAGCTCAACTTTCTTTTCCGGGGCTCGATCCGACGCCGACCGACCGCCTCTTCTTTGCCGTGTGCCCGGATGCGCAGGCCGCAGCGGACACCACGCAGATCGTTAAAGGCCTGTGCGAACAATTCGGCCTGAAGAGCCAGCCGCTGGGGCGGGACCGGCTTCACGTCTCCCTCTGCTGCCTGGGAGATTTTGCCGGCCTTCCGGACGGCCTCGTTGCGCAGGCTCGGCGGGCGGCGGAGGAGGTTGTGGAAGAGTCAGTTCCCGTCACCTTCGACCGCGCCGGCACCTTCGCGCACGGGCGCAAGCGCAAGTCGGCGCTGGTTCTGCTCAATGATCTGCCGCTGATCCCGCTACTGGAATTTCAGCACGCGCTAGGCAGGGCCATGGCCCGCAACGGGCTCGGATGCCGCGTCCCGCCTTATCTCACGCCCCACATGACGCTGCTCTACGACACGCGCCATGTGGAGATGCGCCCCGTAGGGCCGGTGGAATGGACCGCGCGGGAATTCGTGCTCGTCCACAGCCTGCTGGGACAGGGCAAGCACATTCCGCTCGGGCGCTGGCCCTTGGCCGCCTAGGGCCGCTGCCGGCCGAGCAAACGCCGGCCGTTGCGCAGGCCCCAGAGGGGAATGCGGACGAGGTGATAGAGGAAGTGGAGCGCCGGCGGCAGCGGCCATGCAAGCCGGTCGGTGTGGGAGGTCCATTTCAGGCCCGCCTCCCGGAAGGCATATCCCGCGCCCTCCCCGAGGAAGAAGTCTGAAAGATTGCGGCGGACCGTAAAGGCGAAGGGCATCTGTCCCCCGCGCTCGTCATAGGCGAGGCAGCGCAGCGCATTGGCTGCAAGGAGGCACGTCGTCCGGTCGACCCGCGCCTCTGCCAGGATGGCCTCCGGCACGAGGGCGCCCAGCACGTCGTGACACAGAAGCAGAGCGAGGCCGGAGGCACGGCCGGCGCCGACCGCCCGCGCGGCCTGGTGCAGGGATGTGATGTCCGTTTCCGGCCGGGCAATGAAGGCGTTGAGATCGGCCAACCATTTCAGCCGGCTCCAGCAATGCCGCGCGCCATGGACACAGAGATAAGAAAACAGCGTCTCGTCCGACAGCGTGCGAAGCAGGCCGCCACCCAGAGGCACGCTTTGCGCCGGCATGCCAAGACTGCCGAGAAGGTGCGGGTTGTGCGCGAGTCGCCAGTGAATCTCCACCGTCATGCCGGAAGCGGGATGGGAGAATTCCTGCTCCATGTGAAGCGCGACGATGAGGTCGAACTCTTCCTCGGTGGAGGGCTGCGCCTCCCCGCTCGGCCGGTAGCTGAGTTCCTCCAGAAGGCGGCGGGCGGCGGAGGCGTGCTCCGGCGTGGTCAGGAGGTCGATGTCCCGCGACTGCTTGAGGCCGAGATCGCCATAGGCAAGGCAGGCGAGCGTCACGCCCTTGATCATGAGGATGGGCAGGCCGGCCGCATCGAACAGCCGATGGAGGCGCAGCGTCTCCCCCGCCATGGCGAGCGCAAGGCGCCCCTCTTCGGCGGTCGCGCGGGCAAGGTGAGCCTCGAATGCCTGCGGCAGCGCGATGCCCGCCTTCACCAGCCCGTTGCGCGCCAGGGCCGTCACGCGATGGCGCCTCACCAATTGTTCGAAGCGCGCCCAATCGACGGAGCCATTCGCCGCCGCGCGCACTGCCGCTTCCCGCTCCGCTGAGGGGGGCCAGCGGCAGCACGCGGCAAGCAGAGCGAACTCCGCCGGTAGGCCCTTCCTCACCCCACGGCCTCCGCCGCCATGGGCGTGGTGCGGCTCTCTTCCCGCACCACGCGTCCCCGGTCGAGGACTAGCACCCGGTCGCATAAGGAAAGGCTTTCCGCACGGTGGGCAATCATCACCATGGCCGGGCGCGGCTCAAGGGCGCGGAGGCGCTCCAACACTTCGTGCTCGCCGGCCACGTCGATGGCGCTCGTCGCCTCGTCCAGGATCAGAAGGGCTGGACGGCGCAGCAAAGCGCGCGCCAGAGCGAGGCGCTGACGCTCCCCGCCCGAGACGAGCGCGCCGCGCTCGCCCACCACGCTGTCGAGACCCTGCGGCAGGCGCGCGATCACGGGCTCCGCCCCGGCGACCGCGAGCGCCGCGGCAAGCGCGTCCGCGCCGGCGGAGGGCCGCGCCCAGAGCAGGTTCGCACGCACCGTGTCGTTGAACATCACGGGGTCCTGGGCCACATAGGCCACCTGCTCCCGCCAGTGGGCGGCGACATCCTCCATGAGCGGCACGTCGCCAATCCTGATGTGGCCGGACTGCGGCTCCACCAGCCCTGAGAGAAGATCGGCCAAGGTGGTCTTTCCCGCGCCGGAAGCGCCGCTGATGCCGACCATCTCGCCCGGCTCGATGCGCAGCGAGATGCCAAGCGCCCCGGCATCGGCCTCATGCGTGTAGACCACGTCTTCCAGGCTGATAGTGCCGCGCAGGAGCGGTTTGTGGGCAGACGCCGGAACCGCGCGGGCCGCCTGCGCCAGTTCCTGCTGGAGCGCGCGCACCGCTTCCCAGGCGGGCAGGGAATAGGCGATCTGCTGGAGGCCGAGCTGGATCTGAGCGCCCGGCCCAGCGATGCGGTTCAGCACCACCAGCAAGGTGAGCAGCACGGGCGCCGAGACATGCAGCGCGGCAAAGCCCGCCAGCACCGTCGCCAGGGCGACGACGGCGGCGAGAAGTGTCCACAGGCCCCGCGTCAGGGACTGCTGCCGGATGAATGCCTTCTGCTGCTCGGCGGCGGTGTTCAGCTCGCGCTCGAATGCGGCAACGAAGCTGCCCTCCAGGTTCTGGCTCATGGCGAGCTTCATGCCCGACAGGAAGCGGCCGACCTCTTCCATGATGGTGAGGTTGGAGCCGGAGACCCGCCGGCCGGCCTCGTGTGCCTTGCGCAGCAGACGGGACAAAGCGAACGCCCCCACCGCCATCATGCCGACGGCGAACAAGGTCAGCGCCGGCGAGAGGAGGAAGGCGAGGACCGTCTGCACCAGCACCATCACCACCGAGGTGCCGCTCTGGAGCAGGAAATGTACGCCGGCGCCGCAGCGCTGCACATCGCTGCTCATGATGTGGTTGATGCGCCCATGGCCGAGCCGCGCCAGCGCCGCCCAACGGGCGGAAGCAAGCTGGCGCGCAACCATGGTGCGCTGCGCTTCCACAAATCCCACATGCAGGGCCGCGAGGCGCGCATCCCGCACCCACAGCACCACCATGCGCACCACCATCAGCACCACGAAGAGGCCGAGCAGCAAGGCAAGGCGCGCGGTGGGATCAAGCCCGGGCGCGAAGGCGCCGGCCCAGGCCGCAAGATGGCCTGATCCCGCGCCCGAATCGAACAGCATCGCCAGCAGCGGCACCAAAAGCACGATGCCGACGCCTTCCAGCAGGGCGCCCGCCCCCACCAGCAGCGCCGCGACAATGGCACGCCCGCCGGCAAAGCGGGCAACCGCCATGCTGAAGCCGAAGCAGCGTTTGAGAAGCTCGATCATCCCCACCCCTTCCGGCGGGAACCCCACTCCTGCCAGCGTGACGAACCTGCAACTTTTCCACGACGTTTGTCAGACGGCGCGTCACGCCTCCGGCACGTTCCGCGAAAGTTCGTCCAGCCAGAGGCGGGCATCCCCGTCCGAAGGCGCGCGCCAGTCGCCGCGCGGCGAGAGGGAGCCGCCGGAGGTGATCTTCGGGCCGTTGGGCAGAGTGGAGCGCTTGAACTGGCTGGTGAAGAAGCGCTTCAGGAACACTTCGAGCCAATGGCGGATCTCGGTGAGCGAATAGGCCCGCTGGTCGCCCGCCGGCAGGTCCACCGGCCAGGAGCCGCGCTCCGCATCGCTCCAGGCATGGTGCGAGAGGAAGGCGATCTTGGAGGGGCGAAAGCCGTAACGCGTGAGGTAGAAGAGGTTGAAGTCCTGGAGCGCATAGGGGCCGACGATGGCCTGCGTGGACTGGATAGGCTTGCCCTCGCTCGCCGGCACCAGTTCGGGCGAGATCTCCGTGGCAAGGATGGAATGCAGCACCCGCACGGTCTCCTCGCTCACATCGCCAGAGGCGGCGACGAAGCGGATGAGGTGCTGGATCAGCGTCTTCGGCACGGAGGCGTTGACGTTGTAGTGGGACATGTGGTCCCCCACGCCATAGGTGCACCAGCCGAGCCCCAGCTCGGAGAGGTCGCCGGTGCCCACCACCAACCCGCGATGGTGGTTGGCGAGGCGGAAGAGATAGTCGGTGCGCAGCCCCGCCTGCACATTCTCGAAGGTCACGTCATAGACCGGCTGCCCCTCGGCGAAGGGGTGGCGCATGTCCGCCAGCATCTGGCGGGCGGCGGGGCGGATGTCGATCTCCTCGGCCGAGACGCCGAGCGCCCGCATGAGCGCCCAGGCGTTGGACTTGGTCTCGTCCGAGGTGGCGAAGCCCGGCAGCGTATAGGCGAGGACGTTCTTGCGGTCGCGGCCGATGAAATCCATGGCGCGGGCGGCGACGATGAGGGCCTGGGTGGAATCAAGCCCGCCCGAGACACCGATCACGGCCGTCTGCGCCCCCGAGGCGGTCATGCGCTTGGCGAGGCCCTGCACCTGGATGTTGTAGGCCTCGTAGCAATCCTCCCGGAGGCGGGAGGGGTCTGAGGGCACGAAGGGATAGCGCTCCAGCTTGCGGCCGAGCGGCACGGTGCGGCCGGGCGTGTCGAGGCGGAAGGACACGGTGCGGAAGGCGGGGCCGCGCCCCGCTTCCTCCCGCTGGCAGTCGCCGAATGAATTGACCCGCATGCGCTCCTGGCGGAGACGCCCCAGGTCCACATCGGCGGTGGCGACTACGGCGCCCTTCGGGAAGCGCTCGGTCTCCGCAAGGGTCTCGCCATATTCGAACACGGCCGCGTGCCCGTCCCAGGCAAGATCCGTGGTGGATTCCCCCGGCCCCGCCGCCGAATAGGCATAAGCGGCGATGGCGCGCGCGGAATGGCTGGCGCAGAGCAGACGGCGGGTATCCGCCTTGCCGATGGTGATGTTGCTGGCGGACAGGTTCAGCAGAAGCTCGGCGCCGTTGAGCGCGGCGCGGGTGGAGGGCGGCAGCGGCACCCACACGTCCTCGCACACTTCCACATGGAAGGTGACGGGCACCGGGCCTTCCGCCCGGAACAGGAGGTCGGTGCCGAACGGCACGCTCCTGCCCGCCACCTCGATTGCGCCTCCGGTCACGCCCAGGCCGGAGGTGAAATGGCGGCGTTCATAGAATTCGCGGTAATTGGGCAGATAGCTCTTGGGCACGGCGCCCAGGATCGCGCCGTCATGGATCACCACGCCGGCATTGTAGAGCCGCCCCTCCCGGCGCAGCGGCGCCCCCACCACCAAAACGGGATAGAGCCGGCGGGACGCCTCCACGATGCGCGCGATGGCGGTCTCCACCGCGTCCAGCAACGCGTCCTGGAACAGGAGGTCGTCGATGGCATAGGAGGACAGGCCAAGCTCGGGGAACAGCATGACCGCCGTTCCCGCCTTATGCCCCTCCTCCGCCACCCGCAGGGTCTCCTCGGCGGCGAAGTCGGGGTCGGCCACCCGCGCCCGGGGGACGCAGGCGGCCACACGGATGAAGTCATGGCTGTAGAGAGAGTGGAAATCCATCGTCGCCCGCACGCCGCCCAGGTCTGAAAAGTGGCGGGCAAGGTCGGGGATTTTTCACGCCAGAACAAGTCAGGCGATGCGCGACCTCATGGCATTCACATGCAGCGTGAGTTCCGGACGCCGGCGCGCGGCGACCCACACGCTGTCCGCATCCACCAAACCGGGGC
The DNA here is from genome assembly GCF_040049275.1 of Aquabacter albus. Classification (NCBI taxonomy): domain Bacteria; kingdom Pseudomonadati; phylum Pseudomonadota; class Alphaproteobacteria; order Hyphomicrobiales; family Xanthobacteraceae; genus Aquabacter; species Aquabacter albus. The sequence continues at coordinate 205,953 of NZ_JBDZDT010000001.1, forward strand.
CCGGCGCGAACCCGGCCTCCTTCAGGCGGCGGCGCACGCTTTCGATGCTGTCGGCGGCCGTACGCTGGGCGCGCACGATGAGCCAGCCGCCCACCCGCAGGACGCCGCGCGCCGCGTCCACGGCCTTGGCCAGCCGTTCATTGCCATTGCCGATGATGACGGCATCGGCGGTGCCGAAGGCCGGTCGGTTCAGCCGCTCGGGCGCTACGTCCACATGCACGAAGCCCGCGCGCCACAAGGCAAGCGCGGTGTCGAGGCCGCCCTGGCCGAGCACCGCCACATGATCCCGCCGGTCGAGCCGGGTCAGAGCCATCATGGCGCGTACCGGCGGGAGAGGTTCTCGGGGCTCCGCCTTTTCTGCGGGACGAGAAGCCTGCGAACGGGTCTTGGACGGCGAAGTGCGGGGCATGTTGCCCATCTCCTTGATCGCGACGCGCTGAAGCGCATCTCACGCAAAAAGGATGGGACGGCCGCGATAAAGCCTCCATTGGGAAGGGGAGCGAACGACATAAGGCGCGTATAAACCCTGCGGCATGCATGCGCGGAATGGGAAGGCAGGCGGCAAAACCATGCGCCGAGGCGCCTCCCTTTGCTGCAGACATATGCTAAGGAGCACTGATCAATATCGGACCCAGAATGCCCGCTCCCACCCTGCCCCGGCACGTGCTGATCCCGCTCATCGTGGCGTGTGCGCTGTTTATGGAGCAGGTGGATTCCACCGTGATCTCCACCTCGCTGCCCGCCATCGCAGCCTCGCTCAATGAAGATCCGGTCTCGCTCAAGCTTGCGCTGACCTCTTATCTCCTGAGCCTCGCCGTCTTCATTCCGGCGAGCGGCTGGGCGGCGGACCGCTACGGCGCGCGCACCGTGTTCCGCTCCGCCATCGTCATCTTCACCATGGGCTCGATCCTGTGCGGGCTGTCCACGAGCCTCATGGACTTCGTGCTCTACCGCATCATCCAGGGCATGGGTGGGGCGATGATGGTGCCGGTGGGACGGCTGGTCATCCTCAGGTCCATTCCCAAGGCGCAACTGGTCTCCGCGCTCGCCTGGCTCACCGTGCCGGCCCTGATGGGGCCCGTGCTCGGACCGCCCCTCGGCGGCTTCATCACCACCTTCTTCGACTGGCGGCTCATCTTCTTCATCAACGTGCCCATCGGCATCCTTGGCGTCATCCTCGCCACGCGGTTCATCGAGAATGTGCGCGAAGAGGACGTGCCGCCCCTCGATCTCAGGGGGCTGATTCTCTCAGGCATCGGCCTGTCGGGCATCGTCTTCGGGTTTGCGGTGATGGGCCAGGAGCTGGTGCCCCTGTGGATGGCCGGCAGCGTCATCGCCGTCGGCATCATCGCCTTCGTCCTCTATGTCCTGCACGCCCGCCGCACGCCTCATGCGGTGCTGGATCTCGGGCTGCTGCGCCTTCCCACCTTCCGCGCCGGCGTGGTGGGGGCCTCAATCTTCCGCATCGGCATCGGCGCCATTCCCTTCCTGCTGCCGCTGATGCTGCAACTGGCCTTCGGCCTTTCCCCGCTCGCCTCGGGCCTGCTGACCTTCGCTGCCTCAGCGGGGGCGATGGTCATGAAAGCCACGGCCGCCCCCATCATCCGCCGCTTCGGCTTCCGTCGCGTGCTGGTGGTCAACAGCCTGATCTCGGCCGCCTTCATCGCCTCGAACGCGCTGTTCACCCCCGAGACGCCACATCTGGTGATCATCGCCGTGCTGTTGGTGGGCGGCTTCTTCCGCTCGCTGGAATTCACCGCGCTCACCGCCATCGCCTATGCCGACGTGAACCAGCACGACATGAGCCGGGCCACCTCCTTCGTCAGCGTCGCGCAGCAGGTTTCCATCTCCATGGGCGTCGCGGTGGCGGGCATGGTTCTGGAAGTGATGCGGTCCTCGCGCGGCTCCACCGAGCTGATCCTGTCGGACTTCACGCCCGCCTTCCTGGTGGTCGCGGCCATCAGTGCCCTGTCCATCTTCAGCTTCCTGCGCCTGCCCAAGGATGCGGGCGCGGAAATGGCCGGCCGCAAGGCGGCGCAGGAAAACACCCTGCCCGATCCGCGCGGCGAGATGGCGGACCACTGAAAGCACGCGTCCGGGCCGCCTTCAGGGCTTGGAGGCGGTGTAGCGGTCGCTCCAGAACAGCACGGCGGCAAAGCCGACGAAAAGCGCGACGATGGCGCCGACGACGATGGCTATCTCAAGGGGCATGGCGGATCTCCTTCGGACCCGCACCCTAAAAATGCATCCGTCGCGCGCCTTGATCTGCGTCAAGCGCAGGATCGCCCCCTCGACAAGCAACCCGAGGGCTCCCATGTGCATTGATAGGGGGCGAAACCAACAAAAGGAGGAGCGGATGAACGCTTCACAGTCCCATAAGCCGGCCAAGCCGGCTGCGGCCCGGACCGCCAAGCCCGAGCACGGGTCCAACCCGCCCATTCACGGAACCCCGTCTGGCGGGATGACCGGAGCCTCGACCACACCGACCGGCATCAGTGGCGGGATTTCGGCTCCCCTGCCGAAGGGCCATGACGGCAAGGTGAAGATTTCTGGCGGCATCGGCTGACGCCGCCCCCTCACAGATACGTCTCATATTCCAGCGGGAGGATGGTGCGCGAGAAGGCGGCCAGTTCCTCCTGCTTCATCACGGCATAGACCCGGCGATATTCCTCCCCGAACGCCCGCTCGATGAAGGGCGAGCCCGCAAAGCGCGACACCGCCTCCGCCATGGAGGGCGAAAGGAGGGGGGCATCGTTCTCATAGGCATTGCCGGTGAACGGCGCCGGCGGCTCGATGCCCGCCTCGATGCCTTCCAGCATTCCCGCCAGGATTGCCGCAAGCACCAGGTGAGGATGCGCGTCCGCCCCGGCGATGCGATGCTCCAGCCGCAGGGCATCCGGCGGGCCATTGGGCACGCGCACGGCTACCGAGCGGTTGTCGTACCCCCAGGTGATGCCGGTGGGCGCATAGCTGCCCGGCACCAGCCGGCGATAGCCGTTGAAGCTCGGCACGAACAAGAGCGTGGAATCCGCCATGGTGGAGAGCAGGCCACCTGCCCCATGTCGCAGCAGGCGCTCCCCCTCACCGCCGCCACGGGCGAAGACATTGGCGCCGGCCTTGTCCTTCAGGCTCACATGCACATGCATGCCGTTGCCGGCGAAATCCAGCAGCGGCTTCGCCATGAAAGTGGCGCGCAGGCCGTGCCGCCGCGCGACCCCGTCGATCAGGCGGCGCAGGAGGATGGCGTCGTCCGCAGCACCCAGCGCATCGTCCTTATGATAGAGATTGACCTCGAACTGGCCCGGTGCCGCCTCTGAGATGACGGTGTCGGTGGGCAGGCCCTGCGCCGCCGCGGCGGTGCGCATGTCGTGCAGCAGCGTTGCGTAGGCGTCGAGGTCGGACATGGCATACATGTTCTGCCGCGCCTGCCCCTGCGTGGAGAAGACCGGCTGGGGCGGCGCCCCCTCCGCGCCCGGCTTCAGCAGATAGAATTCCAGCTCGAACGCGACGCAGGCGGAGAAGCCGCGCGCCGCCAGCCGGTCGACGATGCGCACGAGCTGCTGGCGCGGATCGAGCATCCAGGGCGCGCCGTCCGGCTCATGCATTGTAATGAGCACCTGGGCCGAAGGACGCGGCGACCAGGGCACCGGCTTCAGCGTGCCGGGCACGGGCCAGCACAGGCCGTCCTTGTCGCCGGTCTCGATGTGGATGCCGGTGGCCTCCACCTCGCACCCCCAGATGTCGAGGCCGAAGATGGAGAGCGGGATGGGAACGCCGCTCTTCCAGATCTTGTTCATGGCGGCGCCGGGAAGCCATTTCCCGCGCAGGATGCCGGACGTGTCCGGCAACAGGACCTCGACGATCTCCGGAATGCCGAATGCCTTCACGAAGGCGCCCGCCTCATCGGCCCCGCTGGTGTCGTCCATGTCCTCGATGCGGCAGGTGGGGGCAGATTCCGGCATGATACTCCAGCACTCGAAATTTCATTGCCTATTCAAGCGCGTCGCCGGCTCACCGACAAGCTGTAGCTCTGCCTTTATTTTCACCTTATCACGCCGTCATCCCGGGAATGTTGTCCGCAACGGGAAGTTCACGCTATTCTACGCCTGATTTCGTCCGGGATTCGGGCCGCTCGGCCTTTCCTTTTCTCTACAGAGCATTCCAGCGCGCCGGAGTAGACCCCCCGCATGGCGTTACGTGACCAGAACCGGGCGCCATTGCTGTCGCGCCTGAGTCAGCCCGTCTTGCTCGGCCTCGGCTTTGCAGTGCTCATCGCCATCAGTGCCGCCTCCATCTGGCTGGTGAACCAGGCCCGCAGCGATGCGGCGGCGGTTGCCCATACGCTGGAGGTGGAGAATTCCCTCGCCCAGATCCAGGTCTTGGTGCGGCGTGCCGAGAGCGGGCAACGCGGCTTCCTACTGACCCGAAACCCCTCCTACCTTCAGCTTTTCGACAATTCGAGCCGCGACCTCGTGCCCGAGTTGGGCGAGATCGCCACGCTGACCGCCGACAATCCGAACCAGACCGGCACGATCCAGACCCTTCTGCCGAAGATACGTGAGAAGATGGACGAGCTTGGCCAGACCGTCCAACTGGGCCGCCAGGGGCGCTGGGATGAAGCCCTCGCCATCGTCAACACCAATCGCGGCGAGCTGGTGATGCGAGACATCGCTTCCGCCATCGAGATGATGAAGGCGGAGGAAGAGAGGCTGCTCGGCTCGCGCACCGCTTCGGCGCGCGAATCCGCGCAATGGCTGCTGCTGGTCAACATTGTCGGCGTCATCGCCATCATCAGCGTCGCCGCCGTCTCGGTCCATCTCTCCCAGCGCACCAACCGCGCGCTGCGGCAGGCCCATGCCGCGCTCGCCGTCATCAATGTGGACCTGGAACGTCGGGTCGAGGAGCGCACTGCCGACCTCCAGGAAGCCAACCAGGAAATCCAGAGCTTCGCCTATATCGTCAGCCACGATCTGCGCTCGCCCCTCGTCAACATCATGGGCTTCACCAGCGAGCTGGAGGAGCTGCGCACGGACCTGTTCCACCGCATTTCGGGGCTGCGCGAGCGCGCGGGCGACACCAATGCGGCCCAGGACGAGGAACTTGCGCAGGATTTCACCGAGGCGTTCGGCTTCATCAAGGCGTCCATCATCAAGATGGACCGGCTGATCAAGGCGATCCTCGATCTGTCCCGCCAGGGTCGCGCAGAGTTCCAGCCCGTTCCGGTGGACGCCAACGCCCTGGTGGAGAACATCGCCTCGACGGTCGCCCATCAATTGATGGCGCGCGACGCCAAGATCGAGATCGCCAAGCTGCCGCCCCTCGTCACAGACCGCATCGCGCTGGAGCAGATTTTCACCAATCTCATCGACAATGCGGTTAAATACCTGCGTACCGACGTGCCGGGGCGCATCGAGGTGAACGCCATCGAGAGTTCGGCCTATATTACCTTTTTGGTATCGGACAACGGACGCGGTATAGATTCGAAGGATCGCGCGCGCGTCTTCGAGTTGTTCCGCCGCTCCGGCCCCCAGGACACGCCTGGGGAGGGCATCGGCCTTGCCCATGTGCGCACCTTGGTGCGCCGCATGGGCGGATCCGTGATGCTCGATTCCGAGCTGGGCCGAGGGACGACATTCAAGGTCACGCTGCCGCGAACCTTGACCATGCAGCGCCAGGGGGAATGAACCATATGGTCAATCACGTCACCATCATCATGATCGAGGACGATGAAGGTCACGCACGCCTGATCGAGAAGAACATCCGTCGCGCGGGCGTGCTCAACGAGATCGTTCCCTTCAAGGATGGCACCAGCGCCCTCACGCACCTGTTCGGCCCGGATGGCTCCGGCGCGGTGAGCGCTGGGCGGGCGCTGCTGGTGCTGCTGGATCTCAACCTGCCAGACATGACCGGCGTCGATATCCTGAAGCGCATCAAGGAAAACGAGCATCTGAAACGCTCCCCCGTCGTGGTGCTGACCACCACCGACGACAAGGTGGAGATCCAGCGCTGCTACGACCTCGGCGCCAATGTCTATGTGACCAAGCCGGTCAATTACGAGAATTTCGCCAACGCTATCCGCCAGCTCGGCCTGTTCTTCTCCGTCATCCAGGTGCCCGAGGCGAAATGATGCCGTCCCTGGCGCCCGAGCACAGTGCCGATCCGGCGCCCGAGCGCGAGGAGTTGCTCGGCCCCGACGGTGTGCCGGCCGGGGAGAGCATGCGCATCCTCTATATCGATGATGATCCGGGCCTCGGGCTCCTGGTGCGGCGCAAGCTCTCGCGCCTGGGATATGAGGTGGAGCTTGCCACATCCGGTCCGGAAGGCCTTGCGCGCCTCGCCCAAGGCGACATCCACGTGGTGGCGCTCGATCATTTCATGCCGGGGCAGGACGGGCTCGAGACCCTGGCCGCCATCCGCGCCATGCCGGATCCGCCCCCCGTCGTCTATGTGACCGGCACCCAGGAAAGCCGCGTGGCCATCTCGGCCCTGAAGGCGGGCGCCACCGACTATGTGATCAAGGAGGTGCAGAGCGACTTCATCGAGCTGCTGCGCTCCGCCCTTGATGCCGCGATGCAGACGGTGCGCATGCGCAAAGCGCATGAAGCCGCCGAGAGGGAGATCCGCGCCGCTCGCGACCGGTTCGAGGCCCTCGCCGCCGAGCGCGCGCTGCTGCTGCGGGAGATGAACCACAGGGTGGGCAACTCCCTCCAGATCATCGTCTCCATGCTCCACGTCCAGGCGGGCGCCACCGACAATCCCGAAGTGCAGGAGGCGCTCAGCGCCGCGCGGGGCCGGGTCGCCGCGGTGGCGCAGGTGCACCGGCGCCTTTACACCTCCGACCAGGTCACGACGGTCGCCGTGGACCAGTATCTGGCGGCCCTGGTGGATGATCTTCAGATTTCCGCCCGGCACGGCGATGTGGGCATCGCGCTCTCTGTGGCGGCGGATCCGGTGGCCATCGACCCGGACCGGGCCGTGGCCATCGGCGTCATCGTCACCGAGCTGGTGATCAACGCCTCGAAATATGCCTATCCCCAGGGGCGCGGCCCGGTGCGGATCGCGCTGCGCCAGGAGGGAAGCGCCTTCCTTCTCTCGGTGGAGGATGATGGCATCGGCCTGCCCGCCGATCCTGGAGCGAGCACCGGGGGACTGGGCAATCGGATCGTGCGCGCCATGGCGTCCAAGCTGGGAGCGGAACTGGCCTTTGCCCCGCTCCAACCCGGCACGCGCGTGAGCCTCACTTTCGCGCTGGACCCCACGGCCCAGCGCTGACGCTCACCCCTGCTCGGTTTCGAAACCCGCCTGCTTCCAGGCGAGAATCCCACCTTGCATATGCTCCTCATAAGGAAGGCCGGCCGCCTGCGCCATGGCCGCGGCGCGCTGCGAGCGCTGCCCCGAGCGGCAGGAGAAGACGAGACGCTTGCCCTCGGGATCCGGCAGCGCAGCGGCATCGAACGTGGTGAGGGGAAACGTCTCGGCGCCGGGAATCCGCTCCGCCGCAATCTCGTTGGGTTCGCGGACATCGACGAGGAGGATGCTGCCATCCGCCATGCCCGCCTTCACCTCCTCGACCGTGAGGTGGCTGATTCGGCCGCCGAAGGGATTGGATTCGCTCATCTGTGTCTGTCCTTGGTCCGTGACCCGCGCGGCGGAATGCTATCTTCCGCTATCCGCACCGCAGCGCGCGCGCAAGCGGTGCGCCTCCGGGGTCACTGCTTAGATGGTCATGGCCGGAACGGGGAGCGCCCGCGCGGGGTAACATTTTTGTTATCGCTCGGCTTTGCGTTGGGCGGGGCCGGCATCGGCGCTCCCATCCAGCGACGCGCTGCGATCCCGCATCCGCCGCCGATCGATAATTTCATTGTATTATAGCAGGTTACGGACAGCCTTAAAAGGATGACCATGCCAATCAAACCGCATTTGATACCATCATCATACCGCCAATGAACTCGAACTAAGCAGGGCACTCATCTGATGTTCATGTTCTGATTGGTATGCAGAACTCAATAAATCGCGTGGTGCTGTGACGAAAGTTAGCGGCATCCGGGGTTCCGGGAGCGTCACGGAAATCGCCGATCTGGAGCGGTTCGCGTCACTTCCCAGGGACTTTTGAAGGACTATTGATCGGTTTCGTTCCCCCGCACGGTTCCGATCAGTGGAAAGGCGTCGGCGCAAGTCGACGCCTTTTTCCATTCTGCGCCCGGCACACGCGCTCTGTGACCTTGCGCCGTTTCCCTCGCTTCGCGAAGCGCATTACTCTGCGTGCATGTCCAGCTCGCGACAGAGCATTCCCACCCTTGAACACCTGCGCACCGGCGGCAAGCGCACCATGGCGCAGGCGTTGGCGGCGACAGAGGCGCGGCGCGGCGCGCCCGAGCTGGTCGCCCTCCTCGATGAGGCGACCCGCGCGGCAAAGGCCCATGTGCTCGGCCTCACCGGGCCGCCGGGTGTGGGAAAATCCACCCTCACCAATGCGCTCGTCCGCCGTGCCCGCGCAGAGGGCGAAACCATCGCCGTGCTGGCCGTCGACCCCTCCTCTCGGCGCACGGGCGGCGCGCTGCTGGGAGACCGCGCGCGCATCCAGACCGACCCGGAGGATCGCGGCGTCTTCGTCCGCTCCATGGCCGCCCGCGACCGGCTCGGGGGATTGTCGGACGATGCGGTCGCGGCAATCGTCCTGCTCCGTGCCGTCTATGACCGCGTCATCGTGGAGACCGTGGGCGTCGGCCAGTCCGAAGCGGACATCGACCTTGTGGCCGACACCGTGGTCCTGTGCATCCAGCCCGCCTCCGGCGACAGCCTCCAGTTCATGAAGGCGGGCGTGATGGAGCTGCCTGATATCATCGTCGTCACCAAGTCCGACATGGCCGATGTGGCACGCCGTGCCGCCGCCGATGTCAGCGGCGCCCTCTCGCTCGCCGGGGGCGGCGGGGCATGGCGTGTTCCCGTTATCCGCCTCTCCGCGGCCAACGGAGAGGGCCTTGATGATTTCGCCACGGCGGTCGCGCACCATCGCGCACACCTTGCCGAAGGCGACCGCGCGGAGACCCGCCGAGCGGCCCAAGAACTCCGCTGGGTGGAGGAGGCGGTCCGCATCCGCTTCGGCACTGAAGGCCTGAAGCGGGCGCGCGGCATCACGCTCCCGGCCGGCGGACCTTTCGCCCGGGAGGCGGCGCTCGCTGCGCGCTTAACGCACTCGTAAGCTTAATGCGCGAAAGCTGTCGACAGGGACGGTCGCGTTTCGGCCGCCCGCCGTGTCGAGGGCGATCTCATGGCTGTCCGTTCAGCCGGCCTTTGGTCGGCGTGCCTTGTTGCCGTGTGCTTCGGCAGCGGCCCTGCCTTCGCGCAATCGCTTCCCTCCGATGCTTTCCTGTCCCGCGCTGCAGCGGAACGCACCCAGCCGCCGCTCCTGGGCGCGCCGGCGCGCGCCTTGCGCATCGCCACCTTGGAATGGCCCGCACCGGGCCTTGCCGGTCCGGGCGAGGGGCCGCACGAGAACACGGACGCCGCCTTCGCCTTCCCGCCGCCCCTGGTGCTGGGCGGCGGCCAGCCGCCCGCCATGCCGGCCGAAGGGGAGAAGGATGAGCCGCTCATCTTCGGGCCGGTCCCGGCAGCCGACCTTGCTTATGTGGAACTCGCGCTCGACCTCGTCATGAGCCTTCCGGGCATCGATGAGGAGACCCTGGCCACGGCCGACCTCGAACCGGTTCTGTTCGGGCCGGACCTCGGCAGCGTGGATGGCACCGCTATGGCCGCGGAAGCCCCGCCCGAGCCGGACGCCGCTGAGCCGACCGAGGAAGATATGCGCCGCCTCGCCTCCCAGGACATGGATGCGGCGACCCTGTTCACGCGGGACCTAGGCGTCTCCCCGCTTTATCACGACCGGGCCATCGTCTTCGGTTTCGAAAAGGAGCGCTTCCCGCCGCTCGCTTTCGAGTACGCCGCGCTGCCCGCCAAGCTGACGCTGGTTCCCCTGCCCGTCTCGGCACCGCTGCGCGATGATGAGGAAGCGCTGGAGGCCATCGAGCCTTCCCCCGCCATGCGGCTCTCCCTCGAAGGCCCACAGCGGGCGCGGGCGGAGAAGTGCCTCGCAGAAGCCATCTATTTTGAGAGCCGGGGCGAGCCCAAGCGCGGCCAGATCGCGGTGGCCCAGGTGATCATCAACCGGGTCTTCTCGGGCTATTACCCGAACGACGTCTGCAAGACGGTCTACCAGAATGCCAACCGCCGCAACGCCTGCCAGTTCACCTTCGCCTGCGACTATGTGAAGGACGTGATCCGGGAGCCGGACATGTGGGTGCAGGCAAAGCAGATCGCCTCCGACATGCTGGACGGCAAGCTCTGGCTCGACAGCGTGGGCCGCGCCACCCACTACCATGCCTATTGGGTGCGCCCGAGCTGGGTGCGTGAGATGCGCAAGCTGGACCGGATCGGGGTGCACACGTTCTACCGGCCACGGCGCTGGGATGGGTGATGCCTCTCCCGAAGCTTAATTCCCTCTCCCGCAAGCGGGAGAGGGAGCCGGCTTGCACTCGGCTTTAGCGTCTCAGAGCGCGCCCTGGGCCTCCACCACAGCCACTGCCGTCATGTTGACGATGCCGCGCGCGGTGACGGAGGGGCCAAGGATGTGGGCCGGCTTCGCAGTGCCCATAAGGATGGGACCCACGGGGAGCGCGTCGCCCAACACCTTGATCATGTTGTAGGCGATGTCGGCGGCGTCGAGGTCGGGCATGACCAGGACGTTGGCGACACCCGACAGCCGCGAATGCGGGAAGGTGCGCTCGCGGATCTCTTCCAGCAGCGCCGCGTCCGCCTGCATCTCGCCGTCCACCTCAAGGCTCGGATCGCGCTGGAGAATGAGCTCGAGGGCGGAGCGCACGCGTCGGGCGCAGGTGGTGTCGTTGCTGCCGAAATTGGAGTGGGACAGCAGCGCCACCTTCGGCTCGATGCCGAAGCGCCGCACATGGGCGGCGGCGAGGATGGTCATGTCGGCGAGGTCCGCCGCTGTGGGTTCGGTCTGGATCTGCGTATCGCAGAGGAAGAAGTTGCCCTTGGGCGTGATGAGCAGCGAGAGCGCCGCCAGATCCTTCACCCCCGGCGCGAGGCCGATAATGTCGCGCACATGGCGATAGTGGCGCATGAAGCGCCCCTCGATGCCGCACAGCATGGCGTCCGCCACGCCCTTCTTCACAGAGAGGGCGGCGATGATGGTGGAGGAGGTGCGCACCAGGGTGCGCGCCGCGTCCGGGGTCACGCCGCGACGGCCGGCGATCTCCACATAGGAGCGCACGAAGTCGCGGTAGCGCGGATCATCCTCGGGGTTCACCACCTCGAAGTCGACGCCGGGGCGGATGGAGAGGCCGAAGCGCTGGAGGCGGGTCTCCAGCACGCTCGGGCGGGCGATGACCATGGGATGGGCGATCCCCTCTTCCACCACCGCCTGGACCGCGCGCAGCACGCGCTCGTCCTCGCCCTCGGCATAGATGACGCGCTTCTTGTCCTGCTTCGCGCGCTGGAACAGCGGGCGCATGATGAAGCCGGAACGGAAGACGAAGTGATCGAGCTTGTCGATATAGGCTTCGAAGTCCGCGATCGGCCGGGTGGCGATGCCGGTCTCCATGGCCGCCTTCGCCACCGCCGGCGCGATGCGCAGGATGAGGCGCGGGTCGAACGGCGAGGGGATAATGCTGTCGGGCCCGAAGGAGCGGGTCTCGCCGCCATAGGCACGGGCCACCACGTCGGACGGCGTCTCGCGGGCGAGCGCGGCGATGGCTTCCACCGCCGCCATCTTCATCTCGGCATTGATGTCGGTGGCGCCCACGTCCAGCGCGCCCCGGAAAATGTACGGAAAGCACAGGACGTTGTTGACCTGGTTCGGGAAATCCGAGCGGCCGGTGCAGATCATGGCGTCAGGCCGCACGGCGCGGGCTTCCTCGGGCATGATCTCGGGGTTCGGGTTGGCGAGCGCGAGGATGAGCGGGCGCTCCGCCATGCGCTTCACCATGTCGGGCTTCAGCACGCCGCCGGCCGAGACGCCGAGGAAGATGTGCGCGCCGTCGATCACCTCGCCCAGGGTGCGGGCGTCGGTCTTCTGGGCATAGACCGCCTTGTAGGGGTCCATCAGGGTCTCGCGGCCCTCATAGACCACGCCCTCGATGTCGCAGACCCAGATGTTCTCGCGCTTGGCGCCGAGCGTCACCAGCAGGTTGAGACAGGCCATGGCGGCCGCGCCGGCGCCGGACGCGACGATCTTGAGGTCCTCGATCTTGCGCCCGCTGATCTCCAGCGCGTTACGCACCGCCGCACCGACGATGATGGCCGTGCCGTGCTGGTCGTCATGGAAGACCGGGATCTTCATGCGCGCGCGCAGCTGCTTCTCAATCTCGAAGCATTCGGGCGCCTTGATGTCTTCCAGGTTGATGCCGCCGAAGGTGGGCTCAAGCGCGGCCACCGTCTCGACGATATGGTCCACCTCGCTGGCGGCGATCTCGATGTCGAACACGTCGATGCCGGCGAATTTCTTGAACAGCACCGCCTTGCCTTCCATGACGGGCTTGGAGGCGAGCGGGCCGATATTGCCGAGGCCGAGCACCGCGGTGCCGTTGGAGACGACGGCGACAAGGTTGGCGCGGGTGGTCAGCTCGGCCGCCTGAAGCGGGTCGGCGACGATGGCCTCGCAGGCGGCGGCGACGCCGGGGGAATAGGCAAGGGCGAGGTCACGCTGGTTTCCGAGGGGCTTGGTGGCCTGGATTTCCAGTTTTCCCGGGCGCGGCAGGCGGTGATAGACCAGCGCGCCGGATTTCAGATCCTCGGAAATGTTCGACATGTTCGACGCCATGTCCTCCCCCAATCTTCTCTTGGCCGCCGTGGGCCTGAAACGCCAGCCTGGCCGCAATACAGCGAAATGGGGGCGCACGGTAGCCGCCTGAGGTTGCGATGTCACCCGGTCTTCCCGCGAGGGATCGGCTTCAGCGCCGCCATTTCGCCGCACCCGGGATTGAGCTTTCCCGCGCGGACAGGCAGGGTCCCGGCAGGACGAGGCTGGAGAGCACAATGAAGAAGCTTGTCATCGGGCTCATCGCCCTCGTCGTCATCGGTGCCGGAGGCACCTTCGGCTTCGCCCAATACAGCCGCGCCCGCGCCCAGGCCGAGGTGGAGAAAGCCTTCCAGGCGCTGCGGGCCAGCGGGCGGGAAGCCAGCCACGGGCCCGTGGGCTTCGAGCTCTTCGCCAAGACCCTGACCATTCCCGACATTTCCATCCGCTCGCGCGACGGGGCGAGCCTGAAAGTGGCGAGCCTCATCGCCGCCGGCATCTCGCAGCCCGCAGGGGGCCGTGTCGCCGCGCGCGCCGTGGAGGCGAACGGCCTTTCCATCGAGGTGCCGGAGGCGGGCACGCAGGCCAAGACCACCTATGCCCTGCCCAGCCTGAAGATCGAGGATTATACTGGGCCGGACACGCTTGTGTCGGTGGACGGGAATGGCGGGCACGAGGTGCTGCGCCTTGTCCTGCGCCAGCTCGCCGCCATCACCGCCGCGCGCATCACGGCGCCGGAGGCGTCCGCGCAGATCACCATGGCCGGCACCCCGGCCCTTTCCACCAGCGCCACCTATACGAACCTGAAGGCGGAAGGGCTGGCCGAGGGCCGCATCAAGACCGTCGCCTTCGACCGCATGTCCTTCGAGACGACGGCCCCCAAGGATTCGCCGGAACTCGCATTGAAGGGCCGGCTCGACGGCTTCTCCGCCGCCGACATCGACACGGCTCCGGTCCTCGCCCTCGCGGAGCGCAAAGCGTTCAAGCCGGGCACCACAATTGTCTATGGCCGCATGACGGCCACCGGCTACGCCCTCGCCAATGGCGACGGGTCGACCACGGCAGTGGGCGCGGTGCTGGCGGAAAATCTCGGCATCGACCCCTCCGTGATCTCGCTGGACCGGGTCGACGAGATGCGGGCGCTCGGCCAGAAGGGCGAAGCGCTGAGCGAGGATGAGGCGAAACGCCTCTACCAGGCGAGCGCGGACATGCTGAAGGGCGTCGCCTTCACCACCTTCTCGCTCAAGGACGTGGCGGTGACGGACCCGCTCGGCAAGGCGAAGGTGGGCGCCATCGCCCTCTCCAACTTCAAGGACGGCCGGCTCGGCACTTTCGCCGTTGAAGCCCTGTCCGCCGAAGCCTCGGGCGAGAAACCCGTCACCCTGGACAAGCTGACCTTCACCGGCGTCACGCCGCTGCCGATCATGGAGGCATCCGCCAAGGCCGCGCCGGACAGCTCCTTCAGCTCGCTGGACGGGATGCTCGCCATCTTCCGCACCCTGGAGAGCATTGAGCTGTCCGGTCTGAACGCCGCCGGCGACACGCCACTGGCGGTGAAGTCGTTCAGCTTGAACTGGGGCCAGTTCATCGGCCTCGTCCCCACTCGCCTCACCATCAAGGGCAATGGCATCACCGCCCCGATTTCCGACCAGGACATCCTGCCGCTGGCCTATCTCGCCACCGCCGGGGTGAGCCAGGTGACGGCCGATCTGGACATGGCGCTCGCTTATGATCCCGATGCGCACACCATCAGCCTCTCCCCCGCCTCCACCCGCGTGGAGAAGGTTGCCGCGGCCACCCTCGACGTGAAACTGACCGATGTGCAGCGCCGCGCCTTCGAGGACCCCATCGCCGCGCTTGCGGCCGCCCAGCAGATCGGCGTGGGGCCGGCGAAGCTGGTGGTCACCAATCTCGGCCTCGCGGACCTGCTCCTGAAGCTGAACGCCGACATTATCGGGACGTCCCAGGAGGACCTGCGGGCAGAGGTGATCAAAGGCATCCAGCAGGCGGCGAAGGACTTCGCCCCGCTCTATCCCGACGCGCCAACCCTCGGCGAGGCGCTGGCCGCCTTCGTGAAGGTGCCGGGGACGCTGACGGTGACGGTCACACCCAAAACGGATGTGAAGGTGCTGGACCTCATCGCCACCGACCCGCTGGTGTCGCTGCAGAACTTCACCATCACGGCGGTGGCGGGGCCGTAAGTGGTTTGTCCTGGACAAGCGACGGCACAGCCGGAGCGCAGATCCGGGACCCAGCGCAAAAGTTCTGCGCAGCAGGCACCCAGCGACCAGCGTGAAGAGCATCTCCGCCGCGCGGCGGCGTAGATGGGTTGAAGCGCCTTCGGCGGGGTCCTTGCGCTGGGTCCCGGGTTGCATTCCACACCGCTGCGCGGCGTTTCATGCCCCCAGGACAAACTTCACTTCTGCGGCGGGTTCAGCCTGATGTGCAGCTCGCGCAGCTGCTTGGGCGCCACCTCGGAAGGTGCGCTCATCAGCAGGTCCAGCGCCTGCTGGTTCATGGGGAACAGCGAAATTTCGCGCAGGTTGGTCACCCCGCAGAGCAGCATGACCATGCGATCGATGCCCGCCGCCATGCCGCCATGGGGCGGTGCGCCATACTGGAACGCGCGGTACATGCCGCCGAACCGCTCCACCACGTCGCTCTCGCCATAGCCGGCGATCTCGAACGCCTTCACCATGGCGTTGGGGCGGTGGTTGCGGATGCCGCCGGAGGCGATCTCATAGCCGTTGCAGGCGATGTCGTACTGGAACGCGTTGATGGTGAGCGGATCCTTGGTCTCCAGGGCCTCAAGCCCGCCCTGCGGCATGGAGAAGGGATTGTGGGAGAAGTCGACCTTCTTCTCCTCCTCGTTCCACTCATACATGGGGAAGTCGACGATCCAGGCCAGCTCGTAGCGCTCGGTGTCGATGAGGTTCAGCTCCTCGCCCACCTTGGTGCGGGCAAGGCCGGCGAACTTGTAGAACTTGGTCGGGTCACCCGCGACGAAGAAGGCGGCATCGCCCTCCTTCAGGCCCAGCGCCTCGCGGATAGCCGCCGTGCGCTCGGGGCCGATATTGTTGGCGAGCGGGCCGGCGCCCTCCCCGCCCTCGCGCCACATGATGTAGCCGAGGCCCGGCTGGCCCTCGCCCTGCGCCCACGAATTCATGCGGTCGCAGAAGGCGCGCGAGCCGCCGGTGGGGCCGGGGATGGCCCACACCTGGTTCTTCGGGTCTTCGAGCATGCGCGCGAACACCTTGAAGTTCGAGCCGCGGAAATGCTCGGACACGTCCTGCATCACCAAGGGGTTGCGCAGGTCCGGCTTGTCGGTGCCGTATTTGCGCAGCGCCTCCGCATAGGGGATGCGCGGCCAGTCCTTGGTGACCGGCTTGCCCTCGGCGAACTCCTCGAACACGCCGGTGATGACCGGCTGCACGGCCGCGAACACGTCTTCCTGCTCGACGAAGCTCATCTCCAGGTCAAGCTGGTAGAACTCGCCGGGCAGGCGGTCGGCGCGCGGGTCCTCGTCGCGGAAGCAGGGCGCGATCTGGAAGTAGCGGTCGAAGCCCGACATCATGATGAGCTGCTTGTACTGCTGCGGGGCCTGGGGCAGCGCGTAGAACTTGCCTGGATGGAGGCGCGAGGGCACGAGGAAGTCGCGGGCGCCCTCGGGAGAAGAGGCGGTGAGGATGGGCGTCTGGAACTCGAAAAAGCCCTGGTCCTTCATGCGCCGGCGCAGCCCGTCGATGATCCGCCCGCGCTTCATGATGTTGTTGTGGATGCGCTCGCGGCGCAGGTCCAGGAAGCGGTAACGAAGCCGGATATCCTCGGGATAGTCCTGGTCGCCGAACACCGGCAGCGGCAGTTCGGCTGCGGGGCCGAGCACTTCCAGCTCGGTGGCGTAGATCTCGATCTTGCCCGTGGGCAGGTCCGCATTCTCCGTGCCTTCGGGGCGCAGGCGCACCTTGCCGTCGAACCGCACCACCCATTCGGCGCGCACCTTCTCGGCGTCGGCGAAGGCCGGGCTGTCCGGGTCCACCACCACCTGGGTGAGGCCGTAATGGTCGCGCAGGTCGATGAACAGGACGCCGCCATGGTCGCGGATGCGGTGGCACCAGCCGGACAGGCGGACGCTCTCGCCCACCTGGGCATCGGTGAGCGAACCGCAGGTGTGCGTGCGGTAGCGGTGCATGGGACGGCCTTTCGGACAACGGGAAAGCAAGCGGAGGCGGGCATCGCCGGGGGGCGTCGCCGCAGGACGCCGGAAGGTGCATGCAGCGCTTTCCTTGTCAAGGGCGGGCGGCCGCAAGGACCGATGGCGCGAATCCCGGCTTAAGCCCCCCGCGGGAAGAATTCGATCCTTGGCGCGACCAGCCTCCGGTAAGGATTAGCTCCACAGGACAATCATGTATAACCTCCCCTGCAGGGATCGGTCGAAGGGGACTTCATGGCGGACGCACCGGACACGCGTGAGCGCGAGGACGGTTCGCGTGGGGGGCTGAAGGAGACGGCTGCCCACGGGGTCGGCTGGGTGCGCACCATTGGCGGGCTTTTCGCAGTCGCGGTGCTGGTGGCCGCCATCGTCCTGGCCTACCAGACCCGCGAGCGCGCCACCGCCGACCGCCAGCGGGAGATGGCAAATCTCGCCCTCGCATTGGCGGAGCAGACCGAGCGCGCCTTCCAGGCCCTTGAGCTGGTGCAGCTCTCCGTCATCGAGCGCATCACGGCGGCCCACGTCACCGACGAAGCGCAGCTTGCCGCCACAGTGGGCACCATGGACGTGCACCGCATGCTCAGGGACAAGATCGACGCCCTGCCCTATGTGGACGCCGTCACCATCATCGGCGGGAGCGGCGCACTCCTCAATTTCTCCCGCTACTGGCCAATCCCGGTGGTGAACGTGGCGGACCGCGACTATTTCAATGCGCTGAAGGTCTCCGGCTCCGACGTCTCAATCAGCGCCCCGGTGCCCAATCGCGGCACCGGCACGGTCACCATCTATCTGGCGCGGCGCTTCAAGGCGCCGGATGGAAGCTTCCTCGGCCTCGTGCTCGGCGCCATGGAGCAGTCCTATTTCGAGAAATACTTCTCCGCCATCAAGCTCGGCCGCGATGGCGCCATCGCCATGTTCCGGCAGGACGGCTCCTACCTCGCCGGGCACCCCCATCTGGATCCGGACGCACAGGGCGCGGCCATCCGGCGGCAAGTGGCGTCCTCGCTGATCGCCACCTCGCTCGAAGAGGGGCGTGCGACCCCGGGCTTGCTGGACCGGAAGGAGCGCCTCTACGCCGCCAAGCGCCTCGCGACATATCCCGTCACCATATTTGTCACCGACAGCGTCGCCGCCGTGGAGCGGCGCGCCCGCGGGCAGATCATCCCCATCACGATCTTCGCCGGGCTCATCTGCCTCACCATACTGGTCGTGGTGCTACTGGCGGAACGGCATCTCAAAGCCCAGCAGCGCTTCACCCGCGCCGCCCACCATTCCGCGCGCCACGATCCCCTGACCGGCCTTCCGAACCGGCTCCACTTCTCCGAGCATCTCGACGAAGCGCTCGAAGCCCGCCCCGCCAACACCAGCCTCGCGCTGCTCTTCCTCGATCTCGATTATTTCAAGTCGGTCAACGACACGCTGGGCCATGCCATCGGCGATGACCTGTTGAAGGGGGTGGCGGATCGCATCTCCGGCTGCGTGGGGCCGGAGGCCATGGTGGCGCGCCTCGGCGGGGACGAATTCGCCATCGTCCTGTCTCACGCCGATGAAACCGAGGCATGCCGCATCGCCCAGCTCATCATCAATGCGATCCGCGAGCCGTTCGACCTCGGGCATCATCGTGTCGTCGCCGGCGGTTCCATCGGCATCGCGCTCGCGCCCGACCATGGCGAAACCCTGCCGGAGCTGTTGAAGAATGCGGACCTCGCGCTTTATCGCGCGAAGGGGGACGGACGGGGCCTCGCCAAGGTGTTCCAGCGCGAGATGGAGCGCGCCGCCCTCATCCGCCGGACCCTGGAGCTGGATCTCGACACGGCGTGGCGCGAGAAGCAGTTCTTCCTCGCCTACCAGCCCATCTTCGATTGCCGCACCTCGCGCATCGTCGGCTTTGAGGCCCTGCTGCGGTGGCGGCACCCGACACGGGGCATCGTGCCGCCTTCCGCCTTCATTCCCGCCACCGAGGACACCGGGCTCATCTTCCTGCTGGGCGCCTGGGTGCTCGAGGAAGCCTGCCGCGCCGCCACCGCGTGGCCGGAGCATATTTCCGTAGCGGTGAACCTCTCGCCGATCCAGTTCCGGGGCAACCGCGTCGCGGCGCAAGTCACCAACGCGCTGGAGGCTTCCGGCCTCCCCGCGCGCCGCCTGGAACTGGAGATCACCGAGACGGCGCTGATCCAGGAGGGTCCGGCAGCGCTCTCCATCATCGAAGGGTTCCGCGCGGACGGCATCCGGGTCGCGCTCGACGACTTCGGCACCGGCTATTCCTCCCTCGCCTACCTGCGCACCCTGCCCATCGACCGAATCAAGATCGACCATGCTTTCGTCGAAGGATTGGGCATGGACCACCACAGCCTGCCCATCATCCGGGCCATCCTCGCCCTCGCGCGCGCTTTGCCGCTGGCCACCACCATAGAAGGCGTGGAAAACTCCGAGCAGCTGGAAATCCTTCGGGCGGAAGGCTGCACGCACGTTCAGGGCTACCTCCTGGGCGGCCCGATCCCCTTCGAGGAGGCATGCGCACTGGTTCAACGCGAACCGATTGGCGCCGCGTAGCAATCAGGCCCTTTCAAGGCGGGCACCGGGCGCGCTATTGTCGCGCCATGGACCCGATCACCTCCACAGAGGCGCTGGCTTCGGCCTGCGTGCGCCTCTCCCGCCACGATTTCATTACCGTCGACACCGAGTTCCTGCGCGAGACGACGTTCTGGCCGAAGCTCTGCGTGATCCAGGCGGCGTCCCCGGACGAGGCGTTCATTGTCGACGCCCTGGCCCCGGACATCGACCTCACGCCCTTCTTCGAGCTGATGGCGAACCCGCGCGTGACCAAGGTGTTCCACGCTGCGCGGCAGGATATCGAAATCGTCTGGCACCGCGCCGGGCTCATCCCCCACCCGGTGTTCGACACCCAGGTGGCGGCGATGGTGCTGGGCTATGGCGACAGCATTTCCTACGACCAGCTGGTGCAGCGGGTCTGCGGGCATGCGCTGGACAAGTCCTCCCGCTTCACCGACTGGTCTCGCCGCCCGCTCTCCCAGGCCCAGCTCACCTACGCCATCGCGGACGTGACCCATCTGCGCGACATCTATCTCGCGCTTCTGAGGGATCTCGAAGCGCGCGGGCGCAGTGAATGGGTGGGCGAGGAAATGCACGTCCTCACCTCCCCCGCGACCTACCGGCAGGATCCCGATTCCGCCTGGGAGCGGCTGAAGTCGCGGGTGCGCAAGCCGCGCGAGCTGGCGGTGCTGGTGGAAGTGGCCGCTTGGCGCGAGCGCGAGGCGCAGTCGCGCGACCAGCCGCGCGGGCGCATCATCAAGGACGAGGTGATCGGCGAGATCGCCCTCCAGCAGCCCCAGACGCCGGAAAAGCTGGCCGAGCTGCGCTCGCTGCCCAAGGGCTTCGAGCGCTCGCGCTATGGCGAGGCGGTGCTGGAGGCGGTGAAGCGCGGGCTCGCCCGTGACCCCAAGACCCTGCCCCGCCTGGAGCGCGACCGTCCCTTGCCCAATGGCGCCACCGCCACCGTCGAGCTGCTGAAGGTTCTGCTGCGCATGACGGCGGAACAGCACGCCGTCGCCGCCAAGGTGATCGCCACCACCGAGGACCTGGAGCGCATCGCCGTCAATGACGAAGCTCCCGTGCCGGCGCTCAGCGGCTGGCGGCGCGAATTGTTCGGCGAGAACGCGCTGGCCCTGAAGGCCGGGCGGCTGGCGCTTGCGGTGGAGCACGGCAAGGTGATCGCGGTGGAGCGGTAGCTCCTACCGCCTGTCCGTCCGCATAATCTCCCACATGGAGATGTCCCGGGGCTGCTCCAGAAGATGGGGCAGCGCGGCGTGCCACTCTTCCCGGTAAGGCCGGGCGAGTTGCACCTCCAGCACGTCCCCGTGGTCCGCCCAGGTCTCGTGCAGCAGGAAGCGGTGCGCATCTTCCGGGTCGCGGTGGAGGGTGGCGTTCACGAATGTCGCCTCGTGGCGCATGGCGTCGAGGACGCCGTTCAGAAGGCCGAGGAAGCGCTCACGCTCCTGGGGCTTCACGGTGAAGCCAATCACATAGGTGACGCTCATGACCGGGTCTCCGGTGCCGGATTCAGGAAGAAGGCGCGCGTCTCGTCATCGGCCGGATAGAAGCATTCCAGCGCCATTTCTGAGAGCGTGACCTCGGTGGCGGTGCCGAACACGGTGGTGGCGGAGAGGAGCGACAGCACCATCCCGCTTTCCGGCACGCGCAGCTGCAGCGGCACGGCGATGGGGTTGGCGGCCGCCGCCGGCATGCGGCCCGTTCGGGCCGGCAAGGCGGACAATTCCCGGTGCAGCGCGAACAGGACCGGGTCTCCCGTCGCTTCCGCCTGGGCATTCAGCCGGTCGAGGAGGTGGTGGCGCCATTCGGCGAAGTTGGCGATGCGCGGCGCCAGCCCCTTCGGATGAAGGCTCAGCCGCAGCACGTTGACGGGCGGCGTGAGGAGTTCAGCCGATACGCCCGTAAGCAGGCCGGCGACCGCCCCGTTCGCCTCCACCAGCGTCCAATGCCGGTCCACCGCAAGCGCGGGGAACGGCATGTGCCCGGCAAGCACCCCATCCACCGCCGCGCGGGCAGCCGCCATATCCGGCGCGCCCAAAGGCCGTTCGGGATGGACCGGCGCATAGCCGGCGGCCAGCAGCAGGCGGTTGCGCTCGCGCAGCGGCATGGCGAGGCGCTCCGCGAGGCGCAGGAGCATCTCCCGGCTGCCGGCGGCACGGCCGCATTCCATGTAACTGAGGTGCCGGGCGGAGACGCCCGCATCTCCCGCAAGGTCCAGCTGGCTCAGTCTCCGGCGCCGCCGCCATTCTCGCAGCATGTCGCCTGCCGTATCGGAAGCATGTGTCATGGCGGCCATCATGGCGGGACACATACCGCAAGGCGATAACCTGCGAGGTCATGTCCAACGTGAGGGTGTCATTCCCATATTACCTCACACGACACTGTATCCGCAGGTATTTTCACATTCGAAATGTCGTTGCGGAAGGTTATGTCTTCCGCAACGTTTCAGTAAAACTGTCATCATCCTGTCGGAACCCTCCCCTCATGTTCGGCGCGCTTCATTGCCGATGGAGGGCGTTCCATGAAAAAATCCGCCGCCAGCCTTCTTCTTTCTGGCCTTATTGCCACTGCATGCATGCCCGCCTCCGCGGCGGACCGGCCGAACAACGTGATCTTGTTCATCGCCGACGGCCTGCGCAGCCCCATGGTGGATGATTCCACGGCGCCCACCATGTCGGCGCTCGCGCGCAGCGGCGTGTTCCTGCGCAACAGCCATGCGCTGTTCCCCACCTTCACCACCGCCAACGCCTCGGCCTTCGCGACCGGCCACTATCTGGGCGACACGGGCGATTTCTCGAACACCATCTACAGCGCCTTCCCCGTGCAGGCGGCGGGCGGCAGCGTCACGCCGTTCCTGGAGAGCGATCCGGTGATCGAGGAGGTGGACGCCCACTTCCAAGGCAATTACCTCAACGAGGAAACCATCCTGCAGATGGCGCAGGCGAAGGGCTACGGCACCGCGGCCGTGGGCAAGCTCGGCCCCACCTACATGTTCGACAATGTGGGCCGCAAAGCCATCGTCATCGACGACTCCACCGGCTCCAACAAGGGCGTCGCGCTCTCCCAGGACGTGCAGGACCGCATGAAGGCCGCCGGCCTTCCCCTCATCGCTCCCACGCGCGGCCCGAACGGCGTCGCCGGCGATTTCAAGACCCCCGGCACCAAGGTGGCCAACACCACCCAGCAGGACTTCTTCGCCGCCGCCGCCACCCGCGTGGTGCTGCCCATGCTGAAGGAAAAGGGCCAGCCCTTCGTGATGGTGTTCTGGTCGCGCGACCCGGACGGCACCCAGCACAATCAGGGCGACAGCCTGGGCAAGCTGGTGCCGGGCATCAACGGGCCGACCTCGCTCGCCGCCATCCGCAATGCCGATGACGATCTCGCCCGGCTGCGCGCCGCGCTCCAGGAGCTGGGGCTCGCGGACAGCACCAACATCATCGTCACCGCCGACCACGGCTTCTCCACCATCTCCAAGCAGAGCGCCACCAGCCCGGCGGCCAAGGACAGCTATGCGGACGTGCCCGCCGGCATGCTGCCCGTGGGCTTCCTCGCCATCGACATCGCCAAGGCGCTGAACCTGCCGCTTGCCGACCCCGACGCCAACTACGCCGCCATCGCCGCGGGCCAGCACCCCAAGGGCGGCAACGGCGTGATCGGCACCGACAAGGACAAGCCGAAAGTGGTGGTGGCGGCCAATGGCGGCTCCGACCTCATCTACCTGCCGGACGGCGACAAGGAACTGGCCGGAAAAGTCGTCCGCATGCTGCTGGAGCAGGACTATGTGAGCGGCCTGTTCGTGGACAAGGCGCTCGGCGCCTTCCCCGGCACGCTGACGCTCGACGACATCGCGCTCGACGGCAAGGCGGTGACGCCGAAGCCGGCCATCGCGGTCAATTTCCGCTCCTTCGACACGGTGTGCGGCGAGCCGGCGCGCTGTGGTGTGATCATCGCGGATAGCCCGCTCCAGCAGGGCCAGGGCCAGCACGGCTCCTTCAGCCGGGCGGACACCTGGAACTTCATGGCGTTCCACGGCCCCGACTTCAAGGCAGGCTTCATCGACCCCGCCCCCACCAGCAATGCGGATGTGGGCCGCACCATCGCCCACCTCCTCGGCCTGAAGGCGGAGGACAAGGGCAACCTCGTGGGCCGGGTGGTCACCGAAGCCATGAAGGGTGGCGAAGCACCAGAGGTGACAAGCCGCACCATCGTCTCGGCGCCCGCCCATAACGGCCTCCAGACCGTGGTGAACATGCAGATGGTGGGCGAGACCCGCTATTTCGACGCCGCCGGCTTCCCCGGCCGCACGCTGGGCCTCACGGCTCCGCCGCAGCCCACGCACTGAAGACCAGTTAGGTCGCCGCGCCCGAAACAATCTCGCAGGTTACGGGCGCGGCGATCTCGCACCGGTTCCGGCCGGCCTTCTTCGCCGCATACATGGCGGCGTCGGCATCCGCGAACACCTGCGTCAGGTTCGACGCGCCGGGGTCCGTGGGCATGCAGATGCCCACGGATGCCCCCACATCGAATTCCTGCCCTTCCCATGCGATGGGCTTGCGGATTTCGGCCACCGCCCGGCGCACCGCATCCTCGATGCCGGCGCGGTTCTTCAGCCCGCGACACAGAACCGCGAACTCGTCGCCGCCGACGCGCCCGATGAGACAGCTCTTGCCGAAGGCTCCGCGCAGCCGCTTCGCGGTCGCCTTCAGGCACGCATCTCCCGCGGCGTGGCCGAACGTGTCGTTGATGGCCTTGAAGCCGTCCAAATCGATCAGCACTAGCGCGGCGAGGGCGCGGGCGGCAGGCGCGCGGACGAGCGATTCAAGAAGCTGCTCCTCGAACATGCTCCGGTTGACGAGGCCGGTCAGCGGATCATGCTGGGCGAGCCGCCGCATGCGGTCCAGCAGCTCCTTCTCCTGCGTCACGTCCTGCTTGGTGCCGAAGATGCGGACGGGACGGCCCTCCTCCGCCTCCACGTCCACGGAGAGGCGCACCCATCTCTTATTGCCCTTGGGGGTCCTGATGCGGATGTCCATGGCGAAGCCGGAGCATTCGGCGATGGCCCGGCTGCGCAGGCGCTCCATCTCCTTGCGCGACTCCTCGAAATAGAGGTCGAGGATCATCTGGCGCGTGATGGCCGAGCCGCGCGGAAGCTCGAAGATGTCATAGACCCCGTCGGTCCAGGTGAGCTGTTCCGTCGTCAGGTCGCATTCCCAGGTGCCGATGCGCGCAAGGGCGGAAGAGCGCTCGTACATCTTCTTGTAGCGCAGGACTGAATCGTGGTGCTGCGCAGCGAGGCATGTCTGGGCGTCGAGGTCGCGCCGAAGGGTCTCGATGACCTGCGCGTCCCTTACCCTGCCGATCACGGCCCCTGCGATGCCCGCCATGCCCTGGAGGGCGCGTTCCTCCTCGGCCGTCAGCCGGCGCGGCGCGGCGCCCATGAGGCTCAGCGTGCCGCTTGGTGTGTCCTCACCGCTCGTAATGGGAATGCCCGCATAAAAGCGAACGGCACATGTTTCCGGGCCCGGCCGCTTCCGCATGAAGCGGGGATCGCCCGCCGTGTCTGAGATGATGAGAGGGCCGGGCGCATCCAGCACGCACGCGCAGTCCTCAATGATCGCGCAGGCGTCCAGCTCCCCCGCGCCTGTTGACCAGATGGCCGGGTGGCCGGCCAGAGAGATCGCGGCCATGGGCACATCGAACGTCTTGCGCACTGCAGCAAGCAGGCATTCAAGCTCAGTTCGTCCGACCTCGGTTAAATCCGCAACGTAAGGCAAAGCCGTGACTGCCCGGATGTGCAACGCAGGGGAATTTACTCACGAACCGTTCTCGCTTTGTTAGAACAAGCCCCCGCACGAAGCGCAAGTGGCACATTTCGCCAGCGAAAGAGGTACCTTTTTATTCCCGCTCGTCTTCTTGGGGCGCAGCGCTCCCCCGGAAACCTGTGGCGAGCACATAGAGCTCAGCCGAATCCGCGCGGCTGGCGGCGGGCTTCAGGTGCTTCACCTGGGCAAAATCGCGCTTCAGGTTCGCGAGCAGGGTGCCCTCAGTTCCGCCCTGGATCACCTTCGCCACGAAGGCGCCGCCAGGCGCCAGGACCTGCCGGGCGAAATCGGCGGCAAGCTCCACGAGGGCGACGATCTTCAGATGGTCGGTCTGCCGGTGGCCCGTGGCATTGGCCGCCATGTCGGACATGACGAGGTCCGCCGGGCCGTCCAGCATCTCCATAAGGCGCTGGGGGGCGTCTTCCGCGAGGAAATCCATCTGGGCGAAGGTGACGCCGGGAACGGGGTCCATCTCCAGGAGGTCGATGGCGACGATCTTGCCCTTGCCCTCCTCGACCCCGATGCGCTTGGCCGCCACCTGGCTCCAGCCACCGGGCGCAGCGCCGAGGTCCACCACGCGCAAGCCGCGCCGGAGCAGTTGAACCTTCTCGTTCATCTCGATGAGCTTGAAAGCGGCGCGCGAGCGCCAGCCCTCGCGCTTGGCGCGGGCCACATAAGGGTCGTTGAGCTGGCGCTGGAGCCATTTCTGCTGGGAGGTGGTGCGGCCGCGCGAGGTCTTCACGCGCACTTTCAGCGGGCGGCCGTCAGGCCCCTTGGTCGACGTGCTCAAGCGCTGGCCTCCGCCGCGACCGGCGCATCCGGCCGGCGCCAGACGCCGTCGGCCCGCATGAGCTGCACAAGCATGCCTTCCCGAAGGCCCCGGTCGGCCACGCGCAGGCGGTCGGTGGGGAACGCCTCCCGCACTGCCTCCATGATGGCGCAGCCGGCCAGCACCAGGTCCGCGCGCTGCGCACCGATGCAGGGGTTGGACACACGTTCCTCGAAAGACATGCCCACCAATTGGTCCACCACCCTGTTGATGTCGCGGCCATGGAGCCAGGCGCCGTCCACGCGGGTGCGGTCATAGCGCTGGAGGCCGAGATGGATGCCGGCCACCGTGGTCACGGTGCCGGAGGTGCCGAGAAGATGCATGCGGCCGGGGGCGCGCACGCCCCAGCTCTGGCGCACGCCCTCCAGCATGTCCGCCACCTCGGCGACCATGGTGTCGAACAGTTCGCGCGACACCTTCACCCCGCCATGGCGCTCCGCCAGCGAGACCACCCCCACAGGCATCGAGGCCCAGGAGCGGATGCGCGCGCGGGGCGGACCATCATCGCCGGAGGCTCGGCGGCCGAGCCAGACCACCTCGGTGGAGCCGCCGCCGATGTCGAACAGAATGGCGCCGTCGCAGGACGGGTCCACTAAAGGCGCGCAGCCGGCAGCGGCAAGCCCCGCCTCGGTGCGCCGGTCCACCACTTCGAGGGCGAGCCCGGTGCGCGCCTCCACCTCGGCGCAGAATTCGGCGCCGTTGGCGGCCGCGCGGCAGGCTTCGGTGGCGATCACGCGGGCGCGCAACACGCCGCGGCTGGCGATCTTGGCGGCGCAAACCTCGAGCGCACCCATGGCGCGCTCCATGGCAGCCGTGCCAAGCCGCCCGCTGCCGACCACCCCTTCGCCGAGCCGGACGATACGGGAGAATGCATCCACCACGCGGAAATTGCGCTGGGTCGGCCGGGCGATGAGGAGGCGGCAATTGTTGGTGCCGAGGTCGAGCGCGGCGTAAACGCGTTCGCTCCGCGTGCCGGGCCAGGGGCTAAGCACGGTGGGCGTGTCCTGAGAAGCGCGGTCACGCTCCCGGACAGACGGCGCCGGGTCCTGACAGGACCCGAGCGTCTCGTCCCTCATCTCAATCCCCTTGCCGCCCTCGGCGGCGCCAGATCCGGCGCGGCACGCGGGCTTTCATACATCATTTCAAAAGAAGTGTAGCAGCCAGGGCGCCGGGCGCAATCCACAGGCGCGATGCGCCGGTGCTAACGCTCTGTTCACCACGATCACCCGAAGGGCCGCCCCGGCAAGGGTTGGGAAAGGGGCGCCCGGCCATCCTCCCTCCAGGATAAGATCCGGTCCACGGAGAGACGATGATTTCGGCGGAGATGGTGGAGCGCATGGCAATGGGCGCACACAGCGCGGCGCGAGAGCGCTATCCGCTGCTGGAACCGTGGGACCGCCTTTCGCCCGAACGCCGCGCCTATCAATGCGCCCTCATGGCCAAGGCCCTGTCGGCCCTCACTGCCCGCGACGTTCTGAATCTCGCCAATTGCGTGCCCGAAGTGGTGGTGCTTCCGGCCGAGCCGAGCCCCTTCGCTCTGGCCGAGCTCCAGGAAGCCGCCATCGGCGACAGCGGCACGGTGGGCGATGCCAAGCGCCGCTACCGCTCGCTCCTGTCGGTCGCCGCCCAGCCGCTGCGCCAGCGCACCGGCCTGCCGGGCGGCGCGGCCTGACCGGGCGAAATCCAGCAAATCCCTAAACGATCGTCCGGCGCACCTGCTGCGGGCCGACCTTGAACAAGCGCTTGTAGCGCTCGATCTCTTCCGGCGGGCCCATGGCCTTGGTGGGGTTGTCCGACAGCTTCACCGTGGGGTGGCCGTTGGCGGAGATCACCTTGCAGACGATGGAGATGGGGTCGAGCCCGCCGCCAGCCACCAAGCCCCGGAAATCGTTGGTGAGCAGCGTGCCCCAGCCGAAGCCGAGGCGCATGCGGCCGGCAAAGCGGGCATTGATGCGCGCCACCTCCTCCACATCGAGGCCGTCGGAGAAGATGGCGAGCTTCTCGGCCGGGTCCTGCCCGCGCGAGCGCCACCACGCAACCGCCTCCTCGCCGCCCTCCAGGGGGTCCTTGCTGTCGATGCGGATGCCGGTCCAGCCCGCCAGCCAGTCCGGCGCGTCGGCGAGGAAGCCGGTGGTGCCATAGGTGTCGGGGAGCATGATCCGGAGGTTGCCCTCGTAATCCTCCTGCCAGTCCGCCAGCACCTGATAGGGCGCCCACAGCAATTCCTCGTCCGAGCGTGCGAGCGCGGCATAGACCATGGGCAGCTCGTGGGCGTTGGTGCCCGCCGCCTCCACCTCCCGGTTCTTGGCGATGAGGCAGTTGGATGTGCCGAGGAAGGTGTCGCCCAGGCCCTCGATCAATGCCTGCACGCACCAGTCCTGCCAGAGGAAGCCATGCCGGCGGCGGGTGCCGAAATCGGCGAGGTTGACGGGGCCGAGGGTTTTCAGGAACTCGACCTTCTCCCACACCCGCGTCATGGCGCGGGCGTAGAGGATCTGCAGCTCGAACTTGCCGAGTTCCTTCAGCACCGCCCGCGAGCGCAGTTCGTTGATGATCGCGAGCGCCGGGATCTCCCACATGGTGGTTTCCACCCAGGGCCCCTCGAAGATCAGCTCATACTGGCCCTGGCGCTTCTCCAGGTGATAGGCGGGGAAGCGGAAGCGCTCCAGCCAGGAGATATAATCCGGCGAGAACATCTGGCGCTTGCCGTAGAACATGTTGCCGCGCAGCCAGGTGGATTCGCCGCGCGTCAGCGAGAGCGAGCGCACATGGTCCAGTTGCTCGCGCAGCTCGCCGGCATCGATGATGTCTGCGATGCGGACATGGCTGGTGCGGTTATGGATGCCGAACGTCACCTGCACGGCCGGATGCCGCCGGAAGATCGTCTGGCCCATGAGCAGCTTGTAGAAGTCCGTATCCAGCACCGACCGGACGATCGGGTCGATCTTCCAGGTGTGGTTGTAAACGCGGGTCGCAATATCGATCATGGCGATCTCTCAAGGAGCGGCCGGGACCGACCCTCCTACCCGAGCGGCAGACTGTACGAATCACCCCCACCATGACGCTTCGCAGCCCCATGGGAAACCGCGCGACCCGACGGGAAAACCGCTTACACCATTACCCGCCCGCTCTCCAATGGAACCGCAGCCATTGCGAGCATCCATTTCAGCAACCTTTGCGGGAAGATTTGGCCTCGGCGCGGCCGATGGGACAAAAAAAGCCATGCGCGGGCCTCGGCGGTCATCAACCTGTGTGTTTAGGTGCGGAGGTATGAACGCAGTCGGCTAGATTTTGGGGGCGGTGCAGGTGGCCGCCACGGGTCGCCGACATGAAGGGCGACGCTGCGCCAGGATCGGCCGGCCGTGTATTGAATGAACAGGAATGCCATGGAGGCACGGGTCGGGAGCGGCTCAGCTGCTGTCGAGACGGGTGACTGGGCAGAAGCACTGCGAGCCCTGCGACGTCTGCTTGCCTTGGGCGAGTGCGGCATCTCCGAGATTTACGATGCCTATCTGAACGTCGCGAAAGACGTCTTCGCGCTTCGCACCGCTCTCATCGGCGGTGTGCGGGACGGCAGCGTGTCATTTCTCCGCGTCGTATCCGACGTGCCCGTGCCGTTCGCGCCGGCGGAGGCGTGGCCTGTCGCATCCCTCTTCGAGGGAGAAGCGGTGTGCGCCGGCACCAGCCTCCTGTGCCACCACATCGCGCACGAGCCGGGCCTGCGCGCGCATCCCCTTTATGCGCAGGGCGGGTTCGAGACTTATGCCGCCGTGCCGATCCGCATCGGCGCGCAGGTCTTTGGCGTCATCAGCCTCTTCGACCCCGATCCGCGCGCCAAGCCCTTCGATGCGGAAGCCCGGGCCTTCCTCGAACTTCTGGCGGACACGCTCGGCCACGCCATCGAACGCCATCAGCTAGAGACCCGGCGCCGCGCTGCGGAACAAGAGCGCCGTGAGGCCAGCGCACTGTTCGGCACGGCGTTCACCAACGCGCCCATCGGCATGGCGCTGGTGGGGCTCGACGGCCACTTCCTCCAGGTGAACGAGGCCGCATGCCGCTTCTTCGGCTACACCGAGCAGGAGCTGCTGGGGCAGGACTTCCAGTCCATCACATATGGCGCCGACCTCCACGCGGACCTCGACCTTCTGGAGGCCCTGCTGTCGGGCGACACCAAGGACTACCAGATGGAGAAGCGCTACGTGCACCGGGACGGCGCGATCGTCTGGGCGCAGCTGAACGTGGCGCTGGTCCGGTTCGAGGATGGTACGCCGCGCTGCTTCATTTCGCAGATCCAGGACATCAATCCCCGCCGCGCGCTCATCGCCGAGCTGGACCTGAGGCGCCACGAGCTGGAGGAAGCCAACCGCAAGCTCACCCAGCTTGCGGCCCTCGATCCTCTGACCGGCACGCTGAACCGGCGCGCGCTGCGCCAGCGCCTCGACGAGGAGATGGTGAGCGCGGTCAAGGCCGGCACCCCGCTCGCCTTCGTCATGGTCGATGTGGACCACTTCAAGAACTACAACGACCGCCATGGGCACCTGGAGGGCGACATCGCGCTGAAGATGGTAGCGCAATGCCTGAAGAGGACGGCCCGCGAATCCGACGCGGTCGGCCGCTTCGGCGGCGAAGAGTTCATGCTGCTCCTGCCTCGAACCGGAGAAGGCGACGCCCGCAAGGTTGCCGAGCGCCTGCGCGAAGGCATCGCCGCCTCCAAGGATCTTCGCTGGCCGCTGACGGTCAGCGCCGGCGTCCATGTGTTCCAGCCCGATGGAAAGGTCATCCCCGTGGACCGGCCCATCGCCCAGGCGGATACGGCGCTCTACAAGGCCAAGCAGAATGGCCGGAACCGGGTCGAGGTGGCTTAGGTCCTTTAGAGCCTCCCACTCAGAGCGTCCCCCCGGGCTTGACCCGGGGATCTCCCGCCATCCTTGGCGCCGCGCCACCCCCTTGGACATGCCCGGATCAAAGCCGGGCATGACCCGCTGAGGACGCGCGCCCATTCTTTCTGAATTGGAACGAATGTACTTCCAATTGTTCCCATAGAAGCAAATGCGGGTTGGGCGTATCTCCATCGAAAGTCCAATAACGGGAGGATGCCATGGCTCGTATGCGTGCCGTCGATGCCGCGGTCCGGGTTCTTGAAAAGGAAGGCATCACCTGTGCCTTCGGTGTTCCGGGCGCGGCGATCAATCCGCTTTATTCCGCGCTGAAGGCGCGCGGCTCCATCCGCCATGTCCTGGCGCGCCACGTGGAAGGCGCCTCGCACATGGCCGAGGGCTATACCCGCGCTGTGGCCGGCAATCTCGGCGTGTGCATCGGCACATCGGGCCCCGCCGGCACCGACATGATCACCGGCCTCTATTCTGCCCAGGCGGATTCGATCCCGATCCTGTGCATCACCGGCCAGGCGCCCCGTGCGCGCCTCTATAAGGAAGACTTCCAGGCGGTGGACATCGAATCCATCGCCAAGCCCGTCACCAAGTGGGCGGTCACCGTGCGCGAGCCGGCACTGGTCCCCATGGTGTTCCAGCAGGCGTTCCACGTCATGAAGTCCGGCCGCCCCGGCCCGGTGCTCATCGACCTGCCGCTGGACGTCCAGCTCGCCGAGATCGAGTTCGACGACGAGACCTACGCGCCGCTCCCCGTCTACAAGCCGAAGGCGACCCGCGCCCAGGCGGAGAAGGCCCTGTCCTTCCTCCTCGCCTCTGAGCGCCCGCTGATCGTCGCCGGCGGCGGCATCATCAATGCGGACGCGGCCGACCTCCTCGTCGAGTTCGCCGAGACGGCCGGCATCCCGGTCATCCCCACCCTCATGGGCTGGGGCACCATCCCCGACGACCACAAGCTGATGGCCGGCATGTGCGGCCTCCAGACCTCGCACCGCTACGGCAATGCGAACATGCTGGCCTCCGACTTCGTGCTCGGCATCGGCAATCGCTGGGCGAACCGGCACACGGGCTCGGTTGAGGTCTACACCAAGGGCCGCAAGTTCGTTCACGTGGACATCGAGCCGACCCAGATCGGCCGCGTCTTCGGGCCGGACTTCGGCCTCGTCTCTGACGCCGGCGCCGCTCTGGAGCTGTTCGTGGAGATCGCCAAGGAGTGGAAGGCGGCCGGCAAGCTGCCCGACTATTCCGCCTGGGCCGCCGAATGCCTCCAGCGCAAGCAGACCATGCTGCGCAAGTCGCATTACGACAACGTGCCCCTCAAGCCCCAGCGGGTCTATGAGGAGATGAACGAGGCGTTCGGCCGTGACGTGACTTATGTCACCACCATCGGCCTCTCGCAGATTGCGGGCGCCCAGTTCCTCCAGGTCTACGAGCCCCGCAACTGGATCAATTGCGGCCAGGCCGGCCCCCTCGGCTGGACCCTGCCGGCGGCGCTCGGTGTGCGCGCGGCGCGGCCCGACGCGAAGATCGTGGCGCTCTCGGGCGATTACGACTTCCAGTTCATGATCGAGGAACTAGCGGTGGGCGCCCAGCACAAGCTGCCCTACCTCCACGTGGTCGTGAATAATTCGTATCTCGGCCTTATCCGGCAGGCGCAGCGCGGCTTCGACATGGACTTCGAAGTGTCGCTGGCGTTCGACAACATCAATTCCGAGGAGGCCGGCGGCTACGGCGTCGACCATGTGGTGGTGGCGGAAGGCCTCGGCTGCAAGGCGATCCGGGTGCGCACCCCCAACGAGTTCAAGGACGCGTTCGCCCAGGCCGAGACGCTCATGAAGGAGCATCAGGTGCCGGTGGTGGTGGAGTTCATCCTGGAGCGGGTGACCAACATCGCCATGGGCGTCGAGATCGACAAGGTCAACGAATTCGAAGAGATCCTCGACGTGCCCGTCGAGAAAGTGCGGCAACCCGAGCCGGCGGAGTGACCTCCCCTCCGAAGATTGGGTAGACTTGGCCCTCCGGCCCCGCCGGAGGGTTCTTCATGACCGGGCTGGCCCATGGGGGGCGCCGGTAAATCACGAAAAATCACAGGCTCAGCCAGCGGAGAGGTGAATGCCCAAATTCGCAGCCAATCTCACCATGCTCTGGAACGAGATCGACTTCCTCGACCGGTTCGAGAAGGCGGCCAAGGCCGGCTTCACCGGCGTGGAATATCTCTTCCCCTATGCCTATCCCGCCGAACAGCTGAAGGAAAAGCTGGAGACGAACGGCCTGAAGCAGGCCCTCCACAACCTGCCCGCCGGCGACTGGGCCAAGGGCGAGCGCGGCCTCGCCGTGCTGCCCGACCGGGTGGGCGAGTTCCAGGACAGCGTCGGCAAGGGCATCGAATATGCCAAGGTGCTGGGAACTGAGACGCTGAACGTGCTGGTGGGCCTCACCCCGGCGGGCGTGCCGGCCGAGAAGATCCATGAGACGCTGGTGTCGAACCTGAAGTTCGCCGCCGCCGAGCTGAAGAAGGCGGGCATCCCGTTCGTGGCGGAAGCCATCAACACCCGCGACATTCCCGGCTTCCACCTCACCGGCACCAAGCAGTCCATGGCGCTGTTCGACGAAGTGGGCGCGGACGACATCTTCCTGCAGTACGACATCTATCACATGCAGATCATGGAAGGTGACCTCACCCCCACGATCCGCGCGCTGCTGCCGCGCATCAAGCACATCCAGCTTGCGGACAATCCGGGCCGCGGCGAGCCAGGCACGGGCGAGATAAATTATCCCTTCGTGCTCAAGGCCATCGACGATGCCGGCTATGCAGGATGGGTCGGCTGCGAGTACAAGCCAAAGACCACAACCGACGAGGGTCTTGGCTGGCTCAAGGCGTATTAAGGCCCGACAAAGCGCGCCCTAATCCCCTCCCCCGCAAAGGGGGAGGGTCAAGAACCGCAAGGTCGCACATATAAAGCGCCCCCGGCGCCGCTCATACTGGGAGAATCAAGACATGAACGTGGGTTTCATCGGTCTCGGCATCATGGGCAACCCCATGGCCGGCCATCTCATCGACGCCGGCCACACGCTGTTCGTCTATGACGTGTTCAAGATCCCGTCCGAAGTGACCGGCAAGGGCGCCACCGCCGTCGCCTCCTCCGCCGAGGTCGCGAAGAATTCCGACGTGATCATCCTCATGGTGCCGGATACCCCGCATGTTGAGGAAGCCCTGTTCGGCGCCGTCGGCGTCGCCGAGGGCCTCACCCCCGGCAAGATCGTGGTGGACATGAGCTCCATCTCGCCGGTGGCCACCAAGCAGTTCGCCGAAAAGATCAACGCGCTCGGCTGCGACTATCTCGATGCCCCGGTGTCCGGCGGCGACGTGGGCGCGAAGGCTGCGTCCCTCACCATCATGGTCGGCGGCCCGGAAGGCGCCTTCGAGACGGTGAAGCCCCTGTTCGAGAAGATGGGCAAGAACATCACGCTCGTGGGCGGCAACGGCGACGGGCAGACCACCAAGGTCGCGAACCAGATCATCGTCGCCCTCACCATCGAGGCGGTGAGCGAGGCCCTGCTGTTCGCCTCCAAGGCCGGCGCTGATCCCGCGAAGGTGCGCCAGGCGCTCATGGGCGGCTTCGCCAATTCGCGCATCCTGGAAGTCCATGGCGAACGCATCGTGAAGCGCAACTTCGCCCCCGGCTTCCGGATCGAGCTGCACCAGAAGGACCTCAACCTCGCTCTGTCCTCGGCCCGCGCGCTCGGCGTCTCGCTGCCGAACACCGCGACCGCGCAGGAGCTGTTCAACTCGGTCGCCGCCCATGGCGGCGCGAAGCTCGACCACTCCGCCATGGTCAAGGCCCTGGAGCTGCTGGCGAACCACGAGGTCGCCTGATAGCGGGCCTCGCTCGCGCAACGAAGTCCCCTCTCCCGTCCGGACCCGGCTGTGGCCGGGTTCGGTCAGTCAAGTGCCGAAGTTGGAAACATCCGACTTCGGTGCGGGGGAGGGCCAGGGAGGGGGAAGGCGGGCGGTTTCTCTACGGAGCGACGTCGCCCTGCTTGATGGTCCCCTCCCCAACAACCCTCCCCCGCGAGCGGGAGAGGGAGTGCGTCGCTCAACTGACGACCATTCAAGGGGGAGGAAAGCCATGGCTTTGAGACGCGACCGGTCCACCAAGATCGTTGCCACCGTCGGCCCCGCCTCGAACAGCCCGGAGATGCTCCGGGCGCTGTTCCTCGCCGGCGTGGACGTGTTCCGGCTGAACTTCAGCCACGGCACCCAGGAAAATCACGGCGAGGTGCTCGCCCGCATCCGCGCGCTGGAAGCCGAGATGGGCCGCCCCATCGGCGTCATCGCCGACCTCCAGGGCCCCAAGCTCCGGCTCGGCCGGTTCGTGGAGAACGCAATCACCTTCGCCCCCGGCAAGGTCCTGCGCTTCGACGCGGACGTGGGCCGGCTGGGCGACGACACCCGCGTCCCCATTCCCCATCCCGACATCATCGAGGCGCTCACCCTGGGCGCAACCGTGCTGTGCGACGATGGCAAGGTGCGCCTGAGGGTGGTGGGCAAGGGACCCGGCTGGCTGGATGCCGAAGTCATCAGCGGCACGAAGCTCTCCAACAATAAGGGCTTCAACATCCCCGACGTGGTGCTGCCGCTCTCGCCGCTTACCGAGAAGGACCATCTGGACCTCCAGTTCGCACTCTCCAAGGGCGTGGAATGGATCGCGCTCTCCTTCGTGCAGCGGCCCGAGGACATCCACGAGGCCCGCGCCATCATCGGCGACCGCGCCGCCATCATGCTGAAGATGGAGAAGCCGGCGGCGGTGGAGCATCTGACCGAGCTGGTCCAGCTCTCCGACGCCATCATGGTGGCGCGCGGCGATCTCGGCGTGGAGCTGTCGCTCCCCGAAGTGCCGCCCATCCAGAAGCGCATGATCGCCGAATCCCGCCGCTTCGGCCGCCCCGTGATCGTGGCGACGCAGATGCTGGAAAGCATGATCACCGCGCCCGTCCCCACCCGCGCCGAGGTCTCCGACGTCGCCACCGCCGTCTATGAGGGCGCGGACTGCGTGATGCTCTCCGCCGAGAGCGCCGCCGGCCAGTATCCCATCGAGGCGGTCTCGTTCATGGACGAGATCATCCGCAACGTGGAGCGCGACCCCGGCTATCGCCAGATCCTCGACGCGACTCCGGCGCCCAGCGGCAACACAATCGGCGATGCGGTCATCAAGGCCGCCACCCAGACCGCCACCGCCGTGGGCGCCAAGGCGCTCGTCGCCTACACGCTGTCGGGCACCACGGGCCTGCGCGCCGCGCGCGAGCGTCCGGCCCAGCCCATCCTCGGCATCACCAGCCGCATCGAGACGGCGCGGCGCCTCGCCCTCTCCTATGCGGTCCATGCCGTGCATGCGCCGGAGGACATCCATTCCTTCGGCGAGATGGTGGACAATGCGGTGCGGATCGCCGTGCGCGAGGGCCTGGGCACGCCGGGCGAGCGCCTCGCCATCACGGCCGGCGTGCCGTTCGCCCGCCCCGGCACCACCAACATCCTGCGGGTCACCACCATTGGCGACACCGACCCGCCCAGCAAGTACGACGTGGAGGTGGAGGTCGCGCCCCGCGTAACCGAAACCGCCTGATATCACGGCACAATTCCGCGACAAATAGCCTCATATGCGCTATGGTTCTCAGGTTGCTTGCCCGCGCTCCGGCGCGGGCTGAGTTTTTGTTCTTCCCCAAGCGTCCCGATGACGTTCGAATACGACCTCGTTCCACGGCTCGGGATAAGTGCGCATGCCGGTTGAAATCGAACGCAAGTTCCTCGTCTGCTCCGATGCCTGGCGCGAGGGTGCCCATGGGCAGCGTTTCAGCCAGGGCTATCTCTGCATTTCGGAGAACGCGACCGTGCGGGTGCGCCATGCCGGCGCCCGCGCCTTCATCACCGTCAAGGGCTCCACCGAGGGCATGTCGCGGGCGGAGTTCGAATACGAGATCCCGGTCGCCGACGCGGACGCCCTCCTGCGGGACCATTGCCTGAAACCGCTGATCGAGAAGACGCGCTACGACGTGCCGTTCGCCGGCAAGACCTGGACGGTGGACGTGTTCGAGGCCGGCAATGAGGGCCTCGTCGTCGCCGAAATCGAATTGTCCCACGACACGGAGAAGGTCGCCCTCCCGCCCTGGATCGGCGAGGAGGTCACCGACGACCCGCGCTACCGGAACTCTGCGCTGGTGAGCGAGCCCATGACCGGCAACGGGGCTTGAGCCGGCACTTGTCCCGGTAGACCCTTTAGGTCTTCGCCTCTCCCAATGCCGCCTCCACCTCCAGCAGATCCCGCCAGACCAGCCTTTTGCCCAACGGCGTGCGCAGCAAATAGGCCGGGTGGAAAGTCGGCATGGCGCGGATCGTCCGCTTGCCCGTGTCGTAGGAGAAGAAGCGCCCGCGGGTCTTGGTGATGCCCTCGGTGATCCCGAGCAGCGTCTGCGCCGAGGGGTTGCCGAGGCAGATCAGGATATCCGGGTCCGCCAGTTCGATCTGCCGCCGGATGAAGGGCAGGCAGATGGCGGTTTCCTGCGGCGTCGGCGTGCGGTTGCCGGGCGGGCGCCAGGGAATGACGTTTGCGATGTAGGCGCTGGTCCGGTCGAGGCCGATGGCGCCCATCATCAGATCCAGCAGCCGGCCGGAGCGGCCGACGAAGGGCAGGCCCTGCGCGTCCTCGTCGCGCCCCGGCGCCTCCCCCACGAACATCACGCGGGCTTCCGGTTTCCCATCGGCAAAGACGAGCCGCGTCGCGGTGCGCTTCAGGGGACAGCCCTCGAACGCATCGAGGATGGCGCGCAGCTCATCGAGGCTGCCGGCGGCGCGGGCCGCCTCGCGCGCAGCCATTACCGCCTCGTCCGGCGGCTGCGCGGCCATGACGGGCGAAGGCGCAACTGATGGGACCGCGCGCGGTGCGGCCGGGCGCGGCGGGACGAGGGGCGAAGGCGCTAGCGAAGAGGAGGCGGAAGAGGCGGGCCGGACGGGCGGCGCCTCCGCCGGCTTCGCTGCGCGCGCGGCCGCAGCGGCGGCGAACCGGTTCACCGGCGCATCACCCAAGGCAACGTCCACCCCGGCCTCCACATGGAAGGCCAGGAGATCGCGAATGTATGAAACAGAAAAATTCGTCATTAGCCGGCGCGTTCGTCCTCCATCATAGAGCATCCCGACCCGTCCTGCGATTCCGCACTGCGCCTGACGCAGGTGCAGCAAAGCGAATTGTCATGGCGGCCCAAGCATGGAAGAACTCCAAGGACGAAAGATTGATGTCTAGGGACACGGGTATGACCGAGGCGGAACTGCCGGAACGCGAAGGCATGGATTACGACGTGGTGGTGGTGGGCGCGGGGCCCGCCGGCCTCGCCACCGCCATCCGCCTGAAGCAGCTCGCCGGCGAGCGGGGCGAAGACGTTTCCGTCGTGGTGGTGGAGAAGGGCTCGGAAGTCGGCGCCCACATCCTCTCCGGCGCGGTCGTCGACCCGAGCGGCCTCGATGCCCTCCTCCCCGGCTGGGAGAGCGAGCCCGACGCGCCCCTCGTCACCAAGGTCTCGGACGACCAGTTCTATCTGCTCGGCCCGGCCGGCGGCGTGCGGCTGCCCAACATGCTCATGCCGCCGCTCATGAACAATCATGGCAATTATGTCGGCTCGCTCGGCAATGTCTGCCGCTGGCTCGCGCAGAAGGCCGAGGGGCTGGGCGTCGAGATCTATCCCGGCTTCGCCGCCACCGAGATCCTCTATGACGACAAGGGCGCGGTGAGAGGCATCGCCACCGGCGACATGGGCGTTGGCCGGGACGGCGAGCCGAAGGGTGAGTTCACCCGCGGCATGGAGCTGCGCGGCCGCTACACGGTGTTTGCCGAGGGCGCGCGCGGGCACCTCACCAAGCAGGCCATCGCCAAATATGCCCTCGATGCCGGGCGCGAGCCGCCGAAATTCGGCATCGGGCTGAAGGAGCTGTGGAAGGTGAAGCCGGAAAAGCACCATCCCGGCCTGGTGCAGCACGGCTTCGGCTGGCCGCTGGACCCCAAGACCGGCGGCGGGGCGTTCCTCTACCACATGGAGGACGAGCAGGTGATGGTGGGCTTCGTGGTCCACCTCAACTACCAGAACCCCTATATCTCGCCCTTCGACGAGTTCCAGCGCTTCAAGACCCACCCCATGTTCCGCGGCACGTTCGAGGGCGGAAAGCGCCTCTCCTACGGCGCGCGCGCCATCACGGAAGGCGGCTGGCAGAGCGTGCCGAAGCTCACCTTCCCCGGCGGCCTCCTGGTGGGCTGCGCGGCGGGCTTCGTGAACGTGCCGCGCATCAAGGGCAGCCATAATGCCATGCTCTCCGGCATGCTCGCGGCGGAGCATCTCGTGCCGGTTCTCGCCGAAGGCCGCGCGCACGACGAGGTGGCGGACTATGAGGCGCGGTGGCGCTCTTCTGCCGTGGGCGCGGACCTGAAGAAGGTGCGGAACGTGAAGCCGCTCTGGTCGAAGTTCGGCACCTATATCGGCATCGGCCTCGGCGCGCTGGACATGTGGACCAACACGTTCGGCTTCTCGCTGTTCGGCACGCTGAAGCACGGCAAGAGCGATGCGGCGAGCCTGAAGCCGGCCGCCCAGTTCAAGCCCATCGCCTATCCCAAGCCCGACGGCGTGCTCACCTTCGACAAGCTCTCCTCGGTGTTCATCTCCAACACCAATCACGAGGAGGACCAGCCGATCCATCTCAAGGTGAAGGACATGGCGCTACAGAAATCGTCGGAGCACGACGTCTATGCCGGTCTTTCCAACCGCTATTGCCCGGCGGGCGTCTATGAATGGGTGGAGGAGGCGTCAGGGCCGCGCTTCCAGATCAACGCGCAGAACTGCGTCCACTGCAAGACCTGCGATATCAAGGACCCCAACCAGAACATCGTCTGGACCGCGCCCGAAGGCGGCGGCGGCCCGAACTATCCTAATATGTGAGGACCTGTTCCTCGCCGTCATCCCCGGGCTTGACCCGGGGATCTCAGATCACCCTCCCACTGCCTTCAGCAGCAGCACCGCCAGGAATCCCAGGAAGAAGGCGCCCGCCGAAATCGGCGTGTCGGGCGCGTCCTCATGGGCCTCGGCGAGCAATTCCTCGGCCACCAGATAGAGCAGCGCGGCGGTGGCGAAGGCCAGAACGCCCGCCTGGAGGTTGGCGGGGGCCGCCGCAAAGGCGAGCGCGCCGATGAGGCCGCCCACGGGGATGAGCACGAACAGCCCGAACGATTTCAGGAGCGTTTCCACGCTCCGCCCCAGCGTGACCACGGTGGCAAGGCCGAGGAAGAAGACTTCCAGCGACAGAGCGGCCACTACCACAAAGCCGCTTTCCGGCGCCGCCGCCAGGGTCACCGCGCTCAGCATGCCGTCG
Source organism: Aquabacter albus (assembly GCF_040049275.1). Lineage (NCBI taxonomy): Bacteria > Pseudomonadati > Pseudomonadota > Alphaproteobacteria > Hyphomicrobiales > Xanthobacteraceae > Aquabacter > Aquabacter albus. Next base: position 246,494 of record NZ_JBDZDT010000001.1, read on the forward strand.
ATGAAGAGGTCGACGCCCACGGTGGCGATGAGCGCGAGGCTGCCCTTGCTCACCGCCTCACCTTCCGCGTGCGCTTCGCCGTCCCCGTGCTCTTCCCCCTCCCCCGCCAGGGCGCGGATCGCCAGCATGGCGCCGCCGCCGAGGAGGAAGCCGATGGACATGCTCAAGGGCGATGCCGCGCTCAGTTCCGGCAACAATTCCACGCCTACCGCCGCAAGGACGACGCCGGCCGTGAAATGCTGGACGGAGCTGCGCGTGATGGCACCGGGGCGCCACGCCATGCCCAGCAGCGCGCCGAGCGCAGCGGCGGCGGCGGGAACAAGGGTCATCAGGACGATGGGCAAGGCGCCTTGCATGGGGTCGCGTCCGAGCGGGATCAAAGACCGCCAACCCATGCACCCGGCTTCATCTCAGCCGTAAGACAGCCCCGGCGCAGCGCCGGCGGTCAGTGCCCCTCGAAGGAGATCAGCGTGCGCACCGGCACATCCATGGCCCGCAGCTTCTCAGCGCCGCCGAGGTCGGTGAGATCGACGATGAAGCAGGCGGCCTCGACTTTCGCGCCCATATTGCGCAGCAGCTTCACCGCGCCTTCGGCCGTGCCGCCGGTGGCGATGAGATCGTCCACCAGGATGATCCGCTCGCCGGGGGAGATGGCATCCACGTGCATCTCCATCTCGTCCTCGCCGTATTCCAGCGCATAGGCCATGCGCACGGTCTGGTGCGGGAGCTTGCCCTTCTTGCGGATGGGGACGAAGCCGGCGGAGAGCTGGTGCGCCACGGCACCGCCGACGATGAAGCCACGCGCCTCGATGCCGGCCACCTTGTCGATCTTCGAGCCCGCCCAGGGCTGCACCAACTCATCGATGGCGCGGCGGAAGGCGCGGGCATCGCCGAGCAAAGTGGTGATGTCGCGGAACAGGATGCCGGGCTTGGGATAGTCCGGAATGGTGCGGATCGCGTCGGCGAGATTCGTTGAGGAGAATGGGGTCATGGTCGCCGGTCCGGGTGCGATGCGTCTTCATCCGACTATCATTCTACTCCCCCTTCGGCCAGCCCCTCCCCTTGGGGCGAGGCGGTGCCTCTGCCGTTGCGTTACAATGGGCGAGATAGACGGAGGAGTGCCCATGACCCAGATCCCCGGCCGGCCGAACATGTTCCCGGCCCTGCGCTACCAGGACGGCCCCGCGGCGGTCGAATGGCTGGAGCGCGCCCTCGGCTTTGCCCCGCATATGGTGGTGCCCGGGCCGGATGGAACCGTCGCCCATGCGGAGATGACCTTCGGCGGCGGCATGGTGATGCTGGGCTCGGCGCCCAATCCCGACCCGGCGAATCCCTGGAGCACCACCGCCATGGGGCTCTATGTGCGGGTGGACGATGTGGAGGCGCACTATGCGAGGGCCAAGGCTGCGGGGGCGGAGATCGTGATGGAGCTCTACGATACGCCCTATGGCTCGCGGGAATATTCGCTGCGCGATCCCGGCGGGCATCTGTGGAGCTTCGGGACCTATGACCCGTTCAAGCCCCAAGCGGGGACGTGAGCGCGGCCCTCGCGCGGAGGGACCGTTGCATCATTCCCTCTTCCGCTTGCGGGGGAGGGTTAGGGAGGGGGAAAAGTGCGTCCGCAGGTCCGAATGCGTTGCTCTGCTTGAGAGCCCCCTCCCCAGCCCTCCCCCGCAAGCGGGAGAGGGGGCGAACCGCGCATATCGCACGGTCCCCTCAAGGGGAGAGGGTGAGATCAGCGGCGGTTTGAACACAGGTGCTCGTCCCGGCCGTCCACGGGACTCCGCGGGGTGCGCACCGAGAGGGGAGACGTGGATGCCCGGGACAAGCCCGGGCATGACGGCGAGCCGGCGAAACAGGCGCGCAAAACCCCGTCGTGCCCCAAAAAGAAAATGCCCGGGACCAGCCCGGGCATTCCGTCATCTCAAGGTCGGTCGAACCGGCGCTCAGTGCGCCACGTTCTTCCACACCTTCTTCTTCGTGAAATAGAGCAGGCCCGACAGCACGATGAGGAAGATGAACACCTGGAAGCCCATGCGCTTGCGCGCATCGAGGTGGGGCTCGGCCATCCACATCATGAAGGCCGCGACGTCGCGGGAATACTGCTCCACCGTGGCCGGCGCGCCGTCGGTATATTCGACCTGCCCGTCGCTCAGAGGCTTGGGCATGGCGATCTGGTGGCCGGGGAAATACTTGTTGTAGTGCAGGCCCGTCTGCACCGTCGTGCCCGCCGGCGGCTCCACGTATCCGGTCAGGAGCGCATGGATATAGTCCACGCCGTGCTCCTGGTACTGGATGAAGGCGTCGGTGATGAAGCCCGGGAAGCCCACATGGTAGGAGCGGGCCTTGGCGAGCACCGAGAAGTCCGGCGGCAGCGCACCGCCATTGGCGACGCGGGCGGCCGGGTCGTTCGGGAAGGGCGCCGGCCAGTGATCCGACAGGCGGCCGGGACGCTGGAACATCTCGCCCTGGTCGTTGGGACCGTCGGTGACCTGATATTCGCCCGCCACCGCCTTGGCCTGGGCCTCGGAGAAGCCGGGGCCGCCGTCCTGGGCGAGGTTGCGGAAGTAGAAGTAGTTCGCCGAGTGGCACGAGGCGCACACTTCGCGGAACACCTTGAAGCCGCGCTGGAGCTGCCCCTGGTCGTAGCCGCCGAAAGGTCCGGCGAAGGACCAGGATTCCCGGTGCGGACGGTCGTCATGACCGCCGTCCGCCGCCTTGGCCGGTGCTCCGAGAAGGAGCGCCGCCGCAAGCGCACCGAAGAGAATGCTGCGATTGATCATCTCTCTCTCCGAGTGCTCGTCAGGCCTTCGCGGGGGACGCAACCGCCCCCTTCGCGCCCCGCGCCAGCACCGCGTCCGCAATGGAGGCGGGCATGGGCTTCGGCCGCTCGACGAGGCCGAGCACGGGGAGGATGATGAGGAAGTGAATGAAGTAGTAGGCCGTCAGGATACGCGAGGCGATGACGAAGCCGCCTTCGGCCGGCTGGGAGCCGAGATAGCCGAGGCCCACCGCCACCACCGCGAAGATCCAGAAGAACTGCTTGTACAGCGGGCGATAGCGGGCCGAGCGCACCTTGGAGGTGTCGAGCCAGGGCAGCAGCGCCAGCACCGCGATGGCGCCGAACATGCACAGCACGCCGCCGAGCTTGTCCGGGATCGAGCGCAGGATCGCGTAGAACGGCAGGAAGTACCATTCGGGCACGATGTGCGCCGGGGTCGAGAGCGGATTGGCCGGGATGTAATTGTCCGAATGGCCGAGATAGTTCGGGATGTAGAAGATGAACCAGGAGAAGAACAGCAGGAACACCACCATCCCGAACACGTCCTTGATGGTCGCGTAGGGCGTGAAGGGCACCGTGTCCTTGGCGACGCTCTTCACGTCGATGCCATCCGGGTTGTTCTGACCCACATGGTGCAGCGCCCAGATGTGCAGGACGACGACGCCGGCAATCATGAAGGGCAGCAGGTAATGCAGGGAGAAGAAGCGGTTGAGGGTCGGGTCACCCACCGAATAGCCGCCCCACAGATACTGCACGATGGTCTCGCCGATCCAGGGAATGGCGGAGAACAGGTTGGTGATGACGGTGGCGCCCCAGTAGGACATCTGGCCCCAGGGGAGCACATAGCCCATGAAGGCGGTGGCCATCATCAGCAGGTAGATGATCACGCCGAGGATCCACAGCACTTCGCGGGGCGCCTTGTAGGAGCCGTAATACATGCCGCGGAACATGTGGATGTAGACCGCGATGAAGAACATCGAGGCGCCGTTGGCGTGGATGTAGCGGATGAGCCAGCCGTAATCCACGTCGCGCATGATGTGCTCGACGCGGGCGAAGGAGATCGGCGCATAGGCGGTGTAGTGCATGGCCAGCACCACGCCCGACACGATCTGGCAGACCAGCATGAAGGTCAGGATGGCCCCGAACGTCCACAGATAGTTCAGGTTCTTCGGCACCGGATAAGCAATGGCCGAGGAATGCACCAGTCCGACCAGCGGCAGCCGGCTCTCGAACCAGCGCGCGATCTTTCCCTGGGGCTGGTAGGTGGAATGTCCTTCCATGGGGTCCAACCTTTACTGAGCGAGGCGACGCGCGGCGTCAGCCGATCACGATCTTGGTGTCGGAAACGAAATTGTACGGGGGCACGGCAAGATTGAGCGGCGCCGGCCCGACCCGCACGCGGCCCGACGAATCGTATTGCGAGCCGTGGCAGGGGCAGAACCAGCCGTCATAATTGCCCTGGTGGCCCAGGGGCACGCAGCCGAGATGGGTGCAGATGCCGATCACCACGAGGAAATTGTCGTGGCCCGCCTTCACGCGGTCTTGGTCGGGCTGCGGGTCGATCAGCTGGCTGACGGGCACGGCGCGGGCCGCTTCCACGTCCTTCGGGGCGCGATTGAAGATGAAGATGGGCTTGCCGCGCCACTGGACCGTGACGATCTGGCCCTCGGAAATGGGGGAGAGATCCACTTCGGTGGTGGAGAGCGCGAGCACCGACTGGTCCGGCTGGAGCTGGGAGACGAAGGGCCACACCATGCCCGCAACGCCCACTGCGCCCACCGCCCCCGTGGCGATATAGAGGAAGTCTCGACGGTTGGTTCCCGAGGTCTCCGTATGTGCCACGGCGCTTGTCCTCACTCGTCTGTCCGGTCAGGCCTACACGGCGCGCTTTGGTGCGGGGGAAGCTCCGTGCGCGGGAACCCCCATTCCGCGCGCGGCGCGAGGCCTTGTGCGGCGGCCCCGCTGCCTGCGGAGCGCCACATTCGATTGCCTCTAATTGCACCCTCTTTTGCCCTTGTCCAGATCGCCGCCGTGCGGCACGCGGTCCTGCCGGGGTGGCATGAACGCGCAAGGCGGCCCCTCGGGAACACCCCGGCCGTCCCGATGCCCCGCTCCAAGGCTCAAGCTCAATGATCCTCGCGCTTTATTGCCCCGACATCGCCCAGAATGCTGGTACCTGCCTGAGGACCGGCGCGTGCCTCGGCGTTCCCGTGCATATCATCGAGCCGGCGGGCTTTCCGGTGGGGAATGCCGCCTTCCGGCGCGCCGGCATGGACTATCTCGACCATGTGGATTTCGAACGCCATAGCTCTTTTGCCGCCTTCGAGGCGCGCCGCAGGCAGGAGGGACGGCGGCTTGTTCTGTTCACCACGAAGGGCGCTCGGCCCTTCCACGATTTCGCTTTCCGCCCCGACGACGCGCTGCTGTTCGGGCGCGAATCGGCCGGCGTGCCGGACGAAGTGCATGCTGCGGCCGATGCGCGCCTCGTGATTCCCCTGCGCTCCGGTTTGCGCTCCCTCAATGTGGCGGTCGCCGCCGGCATGGCATTGGCGGAGGCACTGCGCCAGACCGGTCTCTTTCCCGGCTCCATTCCCGAGGTGGCCGAACGGGGATAGAAGGCGCAAGGAGAAGGAAGGAAGGACGTCTCCATGCTCCCCCCCGACATCGAGGTTCGCAAGACCCGCGCCCGCACCTGGTTCGAGGAGCTTCAGACGCGCATCACCGCCGCCTTCGAGGCGATCGAGGACGAGGCGTCCGCATCCCTCTACCCCGGCGCCCCCGGCCGCTTCGAGCGCACCCCCTGGGATCGCACCGACCATAGCGGCGCACCGGGCGGGGGCGGCACCATGGCGCTGATGCGCGGGCGCGTGTTCGAGAAGGTGGGCGTGCACACCTCCACCGTCCATGGCGAGTTCGCTCCCGAATTCCGTGGCCAGATCCCCGGCGCCTCGGAAGACCCGCGCTTCTGGGCCTCCGGCATCTCGCTCATCGCCCACATGACGAACCCGCACGTGCCCGCGGTGCACATGAACACCCGCTTCGTGGTGACCACCAAGAGCTGGTTCGGCGGCGGGGCGGACCTCACCCCGGTGCTGGACCGGCGGCGCACCCAGGAAGACCCCGATACAATCGCCTTCCACCGCGCCATGAAGGCCGCCTGCACGCCGCACAAGGTGGCCGACTACAAGAAACTGAAGGCGTGGTGCGATGACTATTTCCACCTGAAGCACCGCAATGAGCCCCGCGGCATCGGCGGCATCTTCTATGACTGGCTGGACAGCTCCGACTTCCCCGCCGACTTCGCCTTCACGCAGGACGTGGGCCGCGCCTTCCTCGACATCTACCCCAAGCTCGTGCGCGCCAACCTCTCCACCCCCTGGAGCGAGGCGGACCGGGAGGAGCAGCTCATCCGGCGCGGGCGCTATGTGGAGTTCAACCTGCTCTACGACCGGGGCACCATTTTCGGCCTGAAGACGGGCGGCAATGTCGCCTCCATCCTCTCCTCCATGCCCCCCGTGGTGAAGTGGCCTTGAAATCCAGGCCCTAGTCGCGCGACAACGTCCGCGCAACAGGCTCGGGGGCGAGGGTGCAGAAGCCCGCACGGGACGCCGACATCCGGCAGGTGATCCATGCCGCCTGACGCCCCTGCCCCCGGCTGGCGCGAGCGCGCGCGGCTGCTCGCGGCGGATCTCCTGGTGTTCGACACGAGGCGCCTCGGCTGGGTGCTGGCGCTGCGCACCCTGATCGGCCTTTTGGTGCCGCTGGTTCTGGCGCGGTGGCTGGACATGCCGTCCCTCATCTGGGTCGGTATCGGCGCCTATCTGCTGGCCATCGGCGACAGCATGGACGATGGCGACCGGCACCAGAAGCTGCGCCTCGCCATCGGCGCGCTGCTGGGCGGCCTTGCGCTGGCCACAGGCGTGCTCGCCGGCGCCAGCTTGCCGCTGGCGGTGGCCGGCATGCTGTTCTGGGGGCTGCTTACGGGCCTCATGGGGGTCTACGGCAATGCCTTCGCCACCATGTCGCTGCCCATTGCCTGGGCCTATGCGGAGCTCGGCCTGCCGGGCAGCAACCATTCCCTCTCCCACGCTTTCCATCTTGGCGGCCTGTTCGCGCTGGGCGGCGGGCTCACCCTTGTCCTCACGCTGGCGCTGCGCTTCGGCGGCCCCCATGGCCGGGTGAAGGCGCAGGTGGCTGCCTGCTATCGCGCCGCGGCCGACTATTTCGAGCCGAAGGGTCCGCACGGCGCCATCTCACCCGAGACACGGGTGCGCAGCGCCATCGCCGAGGCGCGCCGCATGGCCTCCCAGACCCGTGGCGCGGCGCAGGCATCGAGCCGGGCCAACCAGCGCCATCTGGTGCTGATCGAGATGGCCGACCGCCTCTTCTCGCTCACCGGCGCATTCCTGGAAGAGGGCCGCACGCCCCCTCCCCTGTTCCGGGAGGCCGCCCTCGCCATCGCCTCCGCCTTGGAGGGAAAGGCGCCGGAAGCGGACCTGCGCGGTCTCATGACGGCACTGGACGCCCATGCCGCCGGGGCGCAGCCGGCATTCGGCACAAGCGCGCTGGAAAACCGCATGGAGCGGGAACTCTCCCACGCGCTCCACATCCTCCTCGGCGATGCGGCGCCTGCTTTGCCCCTCGCCCAGCCTGCTCCAAGCGCGCGCCTCTCGCAGATCCTCGCGCCACTAATCCAGAATCTGGACTGGAACTCGGTGGTGGCCCGGCACGCGCTGCGCTTCGCGGTGGTGGCGGCCGTGGCGGTGATGATCTTCTGGGTGTTCCCGAAGCCGTTCGGCTATTGGGTGCCGCTCACGGTGACGGTGATTCTAAAACCCTATGCGGGCATGACGCTGGCGCGCGCCGTGCAGCGCCTCGCCGGCACCACCGCGGGCATCCTTGTGGGCATGGCGCTCATGCCGCTGCTGCCGACCCCGGCCCTCCAGCTCTTCGTCGTGGCGATCGCCTTCTTCTGGATGATGGCGGTGCTGCCTTTCAATTACAGCCTCGCCATCTTCTTCCTCTCTGCCGGGCTCATCCCCTTCGAGCATGTGCTGACGCCGGGGCTGGGGCTCGATGTGGGGCCCATGCGCCTCCTCGCGACAGGCATCGGCGCGGCGCTGGCCTTGGTGGGCGGGCACCTCCTCTGGCCTACTTTCGAGCGGCGGAACCTGCCCGGCCTGCTCCGCGCCTCCGTGTCGTCCATGGCGGCTTATGCCGACTTCGTGCTCAACGCGGCCGAGGGGCGAACGGACGTGGCCGCAGCCGAGGCGGCGCGCCGCCGGGCCGGGCTCGACACCACCAACCTCCAGGCCGCCCTGCAGCGGGCCATGACCGAGATTGGCGGCGAGCCCGGCGCCATGCAGGCGACAATCCGCGCCTCAACAGCGCTCCAGCAGCTCAGCCGGACCCTGAACGCCCTCATGAACGCGGCCCCCGCGCTGGCCCGACAGCCCGCCGCGCTCACGCCCTTCCGCACCGCCTTCGCCTCGGCTTTGGCCGGCCTCGGCACCGGCGCGCCACGCACCTCGACCAAAACGCTGCGGGCGGCGCTGCCTGCAGAAGCAACGGGCGAAGACACATTCCTCGGGCGTGAGCTGGAACGCCTGACCTCCGAGTTCGAAATGCTGCGCGACGCGCTTGCCGCTCTGGCGCAACCCGTCTTCAGCGCCTCCGGCGAGACCCCGGCGCCAGGCAAGGCCGTGACCAAGGCATGAGGCGATAGCGCGGCGACGTGACGGGCTCCGGGGCCGCATCGTCCCTCAGCCGCCCTAGCGCACGCAGGTCAGCTCCGAACGTATCCGCATGTGCCACCTGCTGGGGCACGTGCTGGAGGCCAAAGCATGCACAACGACCGCCGATGCGATTGTCATGGCGCGGACGATGAGGTAGACGAGGAATCTGCGCAGGCACCCGTAGCTCAGCTGGATAGAGCGTTGCCCTCCGAAGGCAAAGGTCGCACGTTCGAATCGTGCCGGGTGCGCCAATCTTTTCAATAGTTTAGCGTGAATCTGGCGACTCCCCTCGCCACATCCCACAGACCTTTCCCACACAAACCTCCATGGGCGAGCGCCCAGCCGCTCAGCACTGCCTCCGCAGCGATGTCCTTCCCGGCAGCCCTGCACTGCGCCAGCACCCGCTTGTAGCGGTCATGTCCCTTCGCCTTGCCGGCTGCCATTGCAATCGTGAGCGCCACCGGCGTCACCGAAGAATGGGAATTTCTCGTGATCTGCGCGGTCATCATCGCGCTGAGCCCAATCTGTGTCAGAACGGTCGGCGTCTGGCTGGGGTATATCAAAAAGCACGAGCACCGGGGGGGCTATTGGGGTCCCGCTTCAGCACCGGACGTTCCGCAAGGGGCCAACAATGTCCACATCGCGTAGGGCGCTTTCCGTTTTGGGCGTGCTGCTGTTCGCGCAGCCCGCATTCGCGCTCTCGAACTCCGAGCAGTTGCAGGCCTTCAATACCGCAGCGCTCGCCGCCTACGCGGCCGGGAAGTCACAAATGCTGGCAAAGCGCGGCCCGGCAATTCTGGTGGGAGAAGACATCACCCTCTTGGCAGACGGCAAGGAGACCCGCGTCGACTATATTCCAGCGACCTACACCAACCAGAAAACCGTCGCCCACCTTGCCCTCGGCGCGGTGGTTGTATTGGAGGCGTTCGCGGATGATCCGGCCGCTAATGCGGCTACATGGAAGCCGCACCTCGAAAAGCTGCTGGCGCAGGCGCAGGCCCTCAAGCCGATTGTCGGAACGCTTGGCTTTGATGACGACGCTCTGGCGCGGGCGAACTTCGTTCTCGACAAGGGCAGCGCCTTCATTTCCTCGACCCTTGCCGCCGGTACCTACACGCGCGCTGATCTCCAGGCCTTCGCTCGCGACCTCACCCCCATCCTTCTCGGGAGCGCCACCAGCGTGGCCAAGGCGCAGATCGACGGGCTTCACCGCGTTGTCGAGGAATGGCGCGCGCAGATGTCGCCTGAGGAGTGGGCAAAGGTGCGCGTCGTGGTGCTCGGGCCGCACATGCCGCGTGACGGCAATATCCTCGTCAACTATTTCCGTTTCGCCTTCGGAAAAGACGAAGCCGAGAAGCGCGTGACCTATGCCGAGAACGTCTTCGACAAGGCTGGCGGCCTGAACCTGCTCGGCACCATCCTGACCGACCGCAGAATGGCCAAGCTGGTCTTCGACGATGAGATGCGGATGGATCGTGATCTACTCAGCGACGCCGCGCAGGCCTATCTGCTGGAGAAGTTCGGCAAGCTAGGTAAGTCGCGCCCATAGGCGGCGACGCAGGATGGATGACGGTCTGGTGATGACAAGCTGGGGCATATCTTTGGGAAGGTCACACACCTCCAGAGACGAAGATTGGCGCTACCGGAGGGCGCGGAGCAAAGACCAAGAATGACTTCGCCAATTTGGCGAACTCAAATACTGAACCAGCCCCCCGCTTCACTACCGCCATGTCCACCGCGACCGGCAAGTCGGAGCGGACATGGTGCGGGAGGCTGCCGCTAATGGCGAGAGCGCCGTGAGGCTGCGATAAAGGTCACCACTGCCGTGCCGCAGAACGCCGCGACGCCACTCATGAGCACGCCGCGGAATACGACCTCCGCGACGTTGCCCGAGCTTCGCCCGGCCAATGAGTTGTTCCAAAGAATTACAGCGCTCAAGGAGACCAGGCCGCTCACCGTTCCCAGCGCGGTCGACACCGCTTGCCCGCGTAACGTCAACAAACCTATGGCGGGCGCCAAATAGACCAAACAGGCGGCGCCCATGGCCACGAAGAACGCGATTGAAAACGGTAAAAACCCAAAGGCATTAAACGTCATAGCGCTCTCATCGGCTCGGACAGCGACAGCTCATTCATAGTAGGCCGGCTTCCACGGACCTAACCAATGTTGCCCCCCGCACCGCGCCTCACCTCCTCGCCGGCGCGATGTAAACCGGACACCCGAATGTCTCCGATCGCCCGATATTCCGCCGAGCCAAATGGCGCATCAGGGTTCAGCTTGAGCAGGTCGTCTCGCCAGCGGTCTAAAACTTTGATGACCGTTTCCGAATGAGCCGACGTCCATACTCGCTTTCATTGGCGCAAGCTCACGGCTAGAAGTCCGCCAGGCGCGAACTGGACAGCGAACGTCCGAAACCAGACGACACGCGCCTCTGCAGCTTCTTGTGCTCCTCCTCGAGAAGGCAGTAAGCGACATAGACGGCGCTCAAGGCGGCTATGGGATCCCCATCGCAAAGCTCGATAATTTCCGCCACCGTACCCGCCAGCTTGTCGTCCATAGTTGGGCGTTCGACCTCCGCCTCTGCGGTCTCCGTCATCACTCTCTCCCTCTCTGAGGCCTCCATCGCGGCTCAAGAACAAAAAGAGAACAATAGAGATTGAAAGTTGTGCATCGGCCGGCGCACCCGCAGCCTATTTCTCCCCCCGAAGCCCGTCCGGCACGCCCCATGCCACGGTGTTCGGTCCGGGAGGGCAGGGTCGAAGCAGGAAACGTCTAATCGGGCTTATTCGTCATCGTCGCCGCCCCGCATGTCCGCGCGAGCGGGCTTTCGGGTGGCCCGCCGCCGCTGGCGCGGGTCCGTTTCCGCCTGCCCAGACGGCATCCGAGCCATTCCGGCCTGGCCGACGATGGGCTTGGCCAGATGGCGCCAAGCTTCTCCGCTGGATTGCCCATGGATAACGTGTTCAGCCAGATCGCGCGGGCATCGAGCTCGCCGGCCTCAACAACGGCGTCCACCTCCGAGGGGAGTGTGAAGGCGCCCTCCCGGAGCACGCCTCGCGCAACACGGGGGTGCTGCGCTTCTCCCTGAACTTCTGACGCAGGCCATCAGGGGGAAACACCTGTCTGCCGCAGCCGGCGCGCGGCGGTGCGGCCGAGCGGCACGGCCTGCTTCGAACGGCCGAGGAACATCTGCGCCCGGCCACCGTCGGTCCACTCCACCCGGTGAACATGGTCCAGGTTGACGATGATCGAGCGGCTGAGGCGATGGAAGGGCGGGCGCGGCAAATCCGTTTCGAACTGGCCGAGGAGCCGGCAGATCAGCTGCTCACGCCCGTCGGACAGGGCGATCCGGGTGAAATCCCCTTCCGCCGAAAGGGAGAGAACCATCTTGAACGGTACCGTCAGCCGCATCCCCGGAAGGTTCAGGAGTGGCCGTTCTCTTTCGGCGGGGATGGCCCCGGATCCGTCCAGCCTGTCGAGCGGCATCGCCGCCCGGCGCTCGCGCAGGCGCTGGAGGGCGAGGGCCAGGCGCTCGGGGTCCACCGGCTTCACCAGGAAATCGGCGGCCGCCACGTCGAAGGCGCGCACGGCATAACGGCTGTACGCGGTGACAAACACCACGTCGGGACGGGTGTCGGCCCCGGCAAGCATCTCGAACCCCTTGCCGTCCCCGAGCTCCACGTCGAGGAACACGACGTCGGGGCGGGTGGCGGCGTGGGCCTTCACCGCCTCGGCGAGGGTGGCCGCCTCCGCCACGATGCAGAAGTCCCCATGCTCCGCCAGGAGGCGCTTGAGACCGCGGCGCGCGGGAGGTTCATCGTCCACCAGCATCACGCGAAGCATATCGGCCCTCGCACGGTTATGCGTACGCAGACGAGATCCTGCTCCTGGGCCACCGAGAGGTGGTGCTCCTCCGGATAGTGCAGTTCCAGGCGGCGGCGGATATTGGCGAGCCCCAGACCCGAGCCCGGCTTGGCGCACGGGGCGTAGGTTCCTGGATTGGTCACCTCGATGCGCAGGTGTTCTCCCTCGATACGTGCCGCGACGGTGATCCGCAGCGGGATGTCCGTCGCCGGTCCGAGGCTGTGCTTCACGGCATTCTCCACCAGCCCTTGGAGGATCAGGTGGGGCACGGGGAAGTCGCCGGCTTCCGGCTCCAGCCGCACTGCGCAGTTCAGGCGGCCGTCATAGCGCAGCTCCTGGATGCGCAGATAGGCGCGCGCCGCGTCGATCTCGTCGGCGAGCGGACAGGCCGAGCGCAACTGGTGGTCCAGGCAGTAGCGCATGTAGTCGCAGATGCGCCGGATCATCTCGAGCGCCACATCCGGCCGCTCATGGGTCTCTGCCGCCACGGTGTTCAGGGCGTTGAACAGGAAATGCGGGTCGAGCTGGATGCGCAGCTGCTGGAGCTCGGCGCGCGCGGCCATGGATTCCGCCCTGCTGCGCTGGACCTGCTCGCTGTGGAACGCACGGTCGGCGGAGAGCCAGAGATAGCTCAGCGTCCAGCTGAAGAAAATCATGGTGTAGTAGATCAAGGTGATATAGCGGCCGCCGGCCGGGTTGCGGAACACGGCCTCGGTGTAGGCGGCATGCCGCAGGAGCTCCGCGACTGCCCATTGCGCGCCCGCACCCACCACGCAGAAGGCCAGCGCGAGCGGAATCATCACGATCACCGATTTCCGCGAGCGGAGGCGCCCGCGCATCAGAAAATGCCCGAGGCAGGTCAGGCAGAAACCGATTGAATCGAAGATGAGGGTGCGAGCGAGCGCATCTCCGAAATCGCCGAAGAAGACGGTCCGGGAGGCGACGTTGAACAGCGCGATGATTGCCCAGCCGGCAAGGTTTGCCTGCCAGAAATGCTGCGGGATAAAAATGCGGGGCACGGTGCTTGCGGATGCCCGGCCCGGATGCCATGCGCGATGCCGATCCACAAACCCCATGGCCCTCTCCCAGCCCGATACCTATCAAAAGACGCTTTCTCCGCCAATGGGCGGGGGTCGCACACCGTAGCCATGGATCGAAGGGCCCATAGTCATGACAGGAATTCCCGTGCTGCGGCATGCGGCTTTCAGCCGGTTCATCGAGGATTTCGGCCAGTTCATCGAAATCGGGCTGTTTGAGGGAATTCACGATGTTGCCCGCCTGGGGAGAATTCCAACATTGGAACTTAATGCGGACCATTCGGATCTCCCTATGGCCTGGCGCCATCTCGGATCGCTTCCGCCACAGAACGGCCCTGCGAAACCAGAACGTCCACATGCCGAAGCTTCGAGACGATCTCGTCAGGCTTGTGCTTCTTATGCGCCATAGCGCCATCCAAAACCGGCCGGGACGCATGCTTATGGAGGGCCGCTTTTCAGGAGGCAGGCCACATCGGGTGGAGTGGCCCGACGGCCGCCGGGCGCAGCTCTTTCCCGGCCATTCGAAGCGCATGATGCCGCTCGGCCGCGCCGCCGCCCGTCGTCGGCGTCAGACGGAAGCGCCGGGCTGATATGTGGGGCGTTCAAAAGGCCCTCCTCTCCCCTTCCCGTGAGGAGAGTTAGCCCTCGGAATTGCACCGAGAAGCATAGCGACCCGGTATTGCTGCTCTTGGCATAGGTGCGCAGCACCTGCCCGTTCTTCAGGTTGAGCCGCGTCGGCTGCGGCGGATAGGCGCCGCACCCTGACGGCCTGCGTCAGAAGTCCAGAGAGAAGCGAACCGACCCCATGTTGCTTGAGGTATGCTCGGAGAAGGCGCCTTCATACTCCGCCCGAAGGTGGATGCCGTTCTTCAGGCCGGCGAGGTCGATGCCCGCGCCGATCCGGCCGAATACGTCGTCCATGGGCAGCAGGACGGAGAAACCGTCCACCCCTGCCGGCGCAGCCTGGAGCCGCATCGTGCTGGTCCAGCTGTCCGTGGTGGAGAAGGTGGCGCCCACCTTCGCATAGCCGCGCAGGACATAACCACCCTCGAGGTCCAGCCGGGTGCCGAACTCTAATGCCGGCGTCGCAAGGCCGGTCCATTGCGAGCTGCCGGAGACCTGGAGGTCGAGCAGGCCGGCGCCGGTTTCCGAATAGCCGGACAGGCTCGTATAGACGAGGTCGAGGTCCAGGAACGGCCGCGCGTAGAAGCGGTCCCAGGCGAAAGTGTAGGCGGCCCGGAGGCGGGCGCTGGCACCGCCAAGATCGCTGGTGCCCTCGGCGATGCCGCCGATGGGGCCGACCACCGCCGTGCGGTTGATGTCGAACGAGCCGAAGCTGCCGCTCACAGCGGCGGCGAACAGCCAGGGCCCGATCTCGTGCTTCAGGCTCGCGCCGACCCAGCCGGTGCTGCCGTCCGACGAGCCGCCGCTGCCCAGGATGGAGCTGTCGTCGAAGCCGGCGGCGATGCCGTAGAACCAGCCCGGCGCGAACTCCCTCTGCAAACCCACGGCGTAGCTGTAGAGGGTGTCGCTATAGCTGCTGCCGCCGTCGAAGGCGCTCTGGTTGAACTTCCCGCCGGCGGCGGCCGCCCAATAGCAGCTTGTCTGCGCCACGATGGCGGTCTCGCCCTCGAAGATCGGGCAGCTCATCAACCGGTCGAGATGCTGCTGGGCGAGGCTGATGCTCTGGGCGCCGCTGGCGTTCACCGTGTCGGCGGCGAGGCTGGACAGCACGCCCGGATACTGGCCGGCCTCGATATTGGACAGGGCGCCGAACAGCGGGCCGAAGACGCCGCCGCCGGCATTCCAGATCGCCTGCAGGTGAGAGGCCACGCTCTGCTGGCCAGCATTCAGGCCGAAGCCGAGCTTGGTGAAATCGGCGGTGACCGAGACGGCATAGTCGCCGCCGCTGCGGGTAACGTCGAAGTCGAACACATTGGCCGTCATGCCCTGTAGCGTGCCGGTGGCCTCGCCCTGCACCTGCAGGAAGGTGAGCGAGCGGTTCGGCAGCAGGTTCGAGGACAGCACCTGGAGCCCGCCGTCGAGGGCGGCATTCCCCAGGACCAGGAGCCGGTCGATGGTCCCGGTGCTGAAATTGGCCTGGGTGACGACGAGCCCCCCCGACGTCTGGGTGAGATTGTCCTCAAGCGTCACCGTCCGTGGTCCGCCGAGCGCAGCGACCAGCGCCGCCCGGCCATTGACGAGGCTGCTTTCCAGCCTCGGGCCCACACGTCGGGCACCGAGGCGAGGAACACCATGCCGGCATTGTTGAGGTCGCCCCTCAGCGTGCCCTGCGGCACCAGCACGCCGCCGTTCTGGTTGTTGAAGGAGCCGCCATACAGGGGCGTCTTCAGCCAATAGGAGCCCACCACCGTGCCGGAATTATAGACGTTATTGTGGCCGACGCCGGTCGCCTGGATGGCCTGGCCGGACTCGGAGCGGACCAGGCCGCCGGCGCCGATGTTGATGGCATTTATCGAGTTGGTGCTGTCGACCCAGACGCCCCAGCCACCGCCGCCCGAGCCGCCGGAGACATAGCCGTTCACATTGACGGTGATGACACCGTTGACGGGGTAATCGAGGTTGTCCGCCATGCCGGTCGACTGGGCGAAGATGCCGGTCGCGTGGGCTCCCGTGGTGACGAGCGTTCCGGCCTGTGTGACGGTGACGCTGCCGCCGGTGCCGTTCGAGCCGGCGCCGCCGCTCGTGCCGGCCCGCATCGAGCTGGCGCCGTCGGTGGACGACCAGATGCCGCCGCCCGAGCCGACGCTCTGGGCAAAGATGCCGTGCGCATTCGCCCCGGTGGTGAGGATGGTCGCGTTGCCGGTATTGACGGTCACCGACTGGCCGTCGCCGAAGGCTGCGGGCGCGCTCAAATGGCTGCCGGAATCGAAGGCGATCGCCGACAGCGAGGCGGTGTTGGAGGTCGGCAGCACGGCGATGCCGTAGCTGCCATTGCCATAAGTGAGGATGTTGCTGCCATTGCTCAGATTGATGGTGGTGGTGTCGCCATTGCCGGCCGCCCCGCCGGTTTCGCCGACCGCGAAGGCGCCGGAGAGGCCCCGACGCCGGCGCGAAGGGATTGGGGATGTCGATCGCCATGGCCTTGGCGGAGGCCGAGCCGGCCATGCCGCCGCCGCCGCCGACCGACTGCATCACGATGCCATAGGCCTGCTGGCCCTCGGTCGTCACGCTGCCGGCGCTCCCGTCGAAGGTGATGCCGCCGCCATTGCCGGTCGCGGTGCCGGAGCCGCCGACCGAAACGACGGTGAGGGTGGTGCCACCGCCGACGCCGCCACCACCGCCGACCGACTGGCCGACGATGCCATAGGACTGCACGCCCTGCGTGGTGATGGTGCCGGAATTGGCGAGCGTCAGCGTGCCGCCGGCGCCGCCACTGCCGCCACTGCCGCCGATGGCGACGATGCCCGAGCCGCCGCCGGCACTGCCGACGCCGCCGCCGCCGCTCAGCGACTGCACCTCGATGCCGGCTGATTGCGCACCCCAGGTCTGGATCGACCCGAGATGGGTCACCTTGGTGTCGCCGACCGTGCCGGCCGAGCCGCCATTGCCGCCATCCGAATACAGTATGTTCCCACCCGTGCCGGAGTTGCCGCCATTGCCCGACTGGTTCTGGATCAGGATGCCCTGCGACTGGTCGCCAAAGGTGATGATGGTGGCGATGTTGCTGACCGAGATAAGGCCGGTGCCCCCACCGGCGCCGGCCCCGCCGGCCGCGCCGAAGAACAGCGAATCGGCGTCGCCGCCATTGCCGGCCATGCCGCTGATGCTCTGGGCGAAGATGCCGGGTGAGGCGGTGCCGACGGTCGAGATGGTGCCGGAATTGGCGAGGACCTGCACCATCCCCGTCGAGCCGCCCGTGCCGCCCGTGCCGCCATCTTTGTCGCCGCTGCCGGCCTTGCCGCCATTGCCCGCGTCGCCGCCCTGCGACAAGGCCCAGATCGCTGGGGAATTGGTCGCGCCGGCGGTGGCGACGTCGCCATAGCTGACGATCGTCACCGTGCCGCCATTGCCGCCCCTGCCGCCCTGCCCGCCATTGCCGATGAGGCCGCCTTCATAATCGCCGCCGGTGCCACCGGTGGAAACCGCATAGATGGCCGGCGACTGGTCGAGCGCCGTGCTGACCTTCACCGACGCCGGCAGCGCTGCGGAGCCGACATGGACGCTGACGACGCCGCCGCCATTGGCACCGTCGCCGCCGGCGCCGGCGACGTCGAAGGCGCTGTAATTTATGCCGTTTCCGCCCGCCCCGCCGAAGGCCAGGGCGGCGATGGCCGGCGATTGCAGGGCCTGGTGGAGATAGTCCGCACCGTGCCCGCCGGGGTTGCCGAGGTCGCAGCGAAGATGACGTTCACCGGCCCGGAGCTGCCGCCGTCGCCGCCGCTGGAGTGGTTCTGCTGCAGGCCGCCATCCCCGCCCCGGCCACCGACGGTCTGCGCCAGCACGCCCGGCGTCAGCATGGCGGCCTGTCCGGAACCGCCGGGCGCGAGGCCGCTGGACGTGATGGTGACGCTGGAATCGTAGATGCTGACGTTGGCGCCCTGGGTGTTACCGCCGTGCCCGCCCGCCGCATGGTCGTAGCCTTGGCCGGCGATGCCACCCCAGGAGGAGGCGACCACACCGGCCCCGACGAAGTCGCCGGCGCCGGCGAACGGGCCGGTGGCGGGATTGGGATTCGGGAAGGCGCGCGCGAAATCCTCGCTCTGCGAAGGCGGGGCATTGGCCTGGACGATGGAGACGTCACCGCCAAGTCTCGTCTCGACGACGGCCATGGCCGCATCGCCGCCGCCGCCGCCACCGTATTCTTTCCCGGCCTTTGTCGTCGCCGTGCCGAAGCCGCCCTGACTTACAGCAGCGAGGCCCACCGTCTGATTGAGCTCGGGGGCGCCCCAATTGACGGCAAGGCTGACTGCGGCAGTGCTGGTGAGGCCCGCGCCGCCGCCGCTGCCGCCCGTCAAGCCATACCAGCCGACGCCGGCATTGCCGCCGGTGGATTGGGCGATGACGCCGCGCACGCCCGAGCTGGTGCTGGGTCCGTATTGGACGCCGCTATAGGCTGTCAGCGGCGCACTGAGCGTAAGCCAGACGTCGCCGCCATTGCCGGGCGCCTTGCCGATGCTGGCATATTGCGGCGTGCCGTTGCCATCGGTGCCGGTGTAATAGGCAGTGCCGCCATTGCCGCCATGGCTGAGGGCCCCGACCTAGATGGTCTGGAAGCCCGCGTCGCTGACGCTTTGCGGCGTGGTGTCGTTGAAATTGACCGTGCCGCCTGAGGTGTCGGCCGTCGGCGTGGCGGACTCGGACGTCGCATTGGTGCCGTTGAAGCCGTTGTTCTGCTGGATCTCGGCCGCGCGCGGGGCACCGGTGCCGACGGCCAGCATGGCGGCAAGGGCGAGTGCCACGGTGGAGACGGAGGACAGGAACTCTGCCCTTGGGGTCGCCTTGGCCAGATTCTTCCGGCTCTGCTTCTGCACGACGATACGCTCACACCCGGTGGCGACATCGCCACCTGCGCCAGAACTATTCATCACATGCCCCACCCGCCGACCCCAGAACGTAGTAATCACGTGCATAAAAGTGATACTTCGCTCAAGATCATCGTTATTATGCTTATATTTTCGATTTTTCAGCGAAATCAGATCTTGAACTGCAATATCTTGCCGATGATCGCAGGATCAAGCCGCAGTCGACGAAACGGCGCCGCCAGTCGATGAAGCGGCGGGCGCGCACGTGCCAGTGCGCGGGGTGCCGATGGCGGTTGGAGGTCGAAAAGGGATTGGCGTTTCCGGTGATGCCGGGCAACGCGCACAAGCCCGCATTCGCGCCGGGATCGCGGATTCATTCACCCAGATGCCACGGCCTTGCCAAAGGCCCTTTCGCCTCGGCCGCCCTATACCAGAAACGCCGTTGCTCTCCGCTCAGAACTGCACCGACAGGCGCAGCGATCCCATGTTGCGGGACGTATGCTCCGAAAAGGCGCCCTCATACTCAGCCCGAAGGCCGAAGCCGTGCTGAAGTCCCGTCAAGTCGATTCCCGCTCCGACCCGGGCATAGATGTCGTCCATGGGCAGCACCACGGAGAAGCCGCCGGCAGCGGCAGGAGCGGCAAGCAAGCTCACCGTATTCGACCAGCTGTCGGTGCTGGAAAGGGTGACCCCGGCCTTGGCATAGCCGCGCAGGACCATCCCGCCATTAAGATCGAGCCGTGTCCCGAACTCGACCGCGGGGGTCGCGAGCGCCGTCCATTGGGCGCTGCCTGAAACCTGGCGGTCGAGCAGGCCAGCGCCGGTCTCCGCATAGCCGGACAGGCTGGTATAGAGCAGGTCGAGATCGACGAAGGGCCGCGCATAGAAGCGGTCGCCGCCGATCGTATAGGCCGCCCTCAGGCGTGCAGCGCCTGCGCCCAGGTTGTTCGTGCCCTCGGCAAGGCCGCCGAGGCTTCCGAGCGCCGCCCATCGCGTGACGTCGTAGGAACCGAAGCTTCCGCTCGCGGCCGCCGCAAACTGCCAGGGGCCCGTCTCATATTTCAGGCTGGCACCGATCCATCCCGTGCTGCCATTGGCGGAGGTGGCCCCGCCGCTGATGAGGCTGTCATCATAGCCGGCGGCGATGCCGAAGAACCAATGCGGCGCGATTTCCTTCTGCATTCCCACGGCATAGCTATAGACGGTGTCGCTATAGCCGGCCGCGCCGCCAAAGGCGCTCTGGTCGAAGACCTGTCCCGAAGCGACGGCCCAGACGCAGCTCGTCTGGGTCACGATGGCTGTCTGTCCTTCGAAGACCGGGCAGCTCATCAGGCGATCCAGATGCTGCTGCGCGAGGCTGATGCTCTCCGCGCCCGTCGCGTTCACCGTTTCGGAGGCGAGGTTGGACAAAACCGCCGGATACGCGGCGAGATTGATATTGGCGAGGGCGCCGAACACTGGCCCAAGGCCGCCGCCGCCGGCGTTCCACGCCGCCTGCAGATGCCCTGCCGCGCGTGCCTGGCCGGGATTGAGACCGAAGGCCGGCTGATTGAAGTCCGCGGTCGCCGAGACGGCGTAGCTTGTGCCGCTCTGCGAGACATCGAAATCGAACATATTGGCCTGCGCGCCATCAAGCGTGCCGGCGGCCGTGCCGGAGACATCTAGGAAAGTGAGCGGGCTGTTCGGCAGCAGGTTCGAGGAAACGACCTGCACGCGGCCATCGAGCACGGCATTTCCGCCGACCGAGAGGCGATCGACGGTCCGCGCGCTGAAATCGGCATCGATGACGAGGACGCCCGTCCGGGTCTGCACGAAATCGCCGGTGAGCGTGGTGCGGTCGAACGATCCGGGCGTGCCGATGAAGATTTGGCCCCTATTGACCAGTTGCGCCGCGGCGACGGTTGATCCGGTGTGGAGCGAGCCCGTGGGGCCGTTGGTGAAGGTGCCGGTGCCGAGGCTCACCGAGCCCGAAGCTACGCCGTCATTCTGGACATCGACGCCGCTGGAGCCCGTATAGGCGATGAGCTGCCCCGACAGCGCGCTGATCGAAGACGTCACATCGACGGTGATCAGGTTGTTCTGCGTGGGATCGGTCGAGGAGGGATGGATGCCGCCGTCCACCCAGATCGCAGCGCCCTCGCCGGAGCCGCCCTGGATCCGCGAACCGATCAAGTTGACGACGACAGTCTGCGCCCCGGTATTGGCTGCGGCGCCCTGCACCGGCGCGCTCTGCGCGAAGATACCGACGCTGTTCGCGCCCGTCGTCTGGATGAAGGTGGAGTCGAGATTGACCGTGACCTGGCCGGCGGTGCCGGAGCCTCCCGATCCCGTGGAGCCGGCATAGAGTGTGCTGCCATAGCCGATCAGGCCGCCGCCGGCGGCAACGCTCTGCGCGATCACGCCGTGAGCGCTGGCCCCCGTCGTGTTGATGCCCCCCACAAGGTTCAGCGTCACGGCTCCGCCATTGCCCTGGGCGGCGGCATTGGCCGGCAAGGTGGTCGAGAGCGTCGGCGTGCCGTTGACGTAACCCGCCACGCCGCCGCCACCACCGATGGACTGGGCGACGATGCCGTGGGCGCCCACGCCTGATGTGGTGATGTTCGAGCTAGCCTTGGTATCGAGCAAGGTGACGGTGACGGCACCGCCGTTCTGGAGGATCCCGTTGGGCGTGCCGCCCAGGACGGGCATCACGGTCGCGGTGCCCGGCACGGTGAAGCCGAGGCCGCCGCCGCCGCCGATGCTCTGCGCCAGCAGGCCGATGGCATTGTTGCCGGAGGTCGTCACCCGCAGCTGCGAATTGACCGAGACTTCGCCGCCATTGCCGTTGGAGCCGGTGCCGCCGCCCACCGCCAGCGAGATGGAACCGCTCGTTTGCGGCGTGGTGAGCGAGACGCTCCCGCCCGCGCCGGCGATGCCGCCGCCGCCGCCGATGGATTGCAGGACGATGCCGTGCGCACCGAGGCCCGAGGTCGTCACGGCATTGAGGCTCTTATCGAAGGCCGTGCTGGAACCGGTCAGGCTGACCGAGCCGCCGCTGCCGGCCCCTCCCCCCGAGCCCCCGCCGCTCGCCCCGATGGTGATGACACCCGACGCGGTGTCCGAGCCATTGGCGGCCACGCCGCCGCCGCCGCCGACGCTTTGCCCGACGATGCCATAGGCCGAATATCCCGACGTGGTGACCGAGCCGTTTTCCAGCGCAAGGTTGACCTGCCCGCCGGCACCGCCGCCGCCGCCGGCGCCGCCGATGCCACCGCCCAGATTGAGGCTGATGACAGGGGCCGCGCCCGAGCCGGTGGCGGTCGCGGTGCCGCCCTTGCCGCCGCCGCCACCCACGCTCTGCGCCAGGATGCCGTGGGACCAGTCGCCGGCCGTGGTGATGAGTCCCGCATGGGTGACGTTGATCGTGCCGCCGGGGCCGCCTTCGCCCCCCGTGCCGCCGACCGCCATGGAGAGGGTGGCGGAATAGGGCTCGGTCTTGCTGATGCCCGTATTGGTGATGAATTCGCGCAGCCAGACGCCGTCCTGCAGGATCAGCGGGCTGTCAGCGGAAGCGTCAGAGCCGGCCGAGCCGCCGAGACCGCCGCCGCCGCCGATGCTCTGCGCCAGCACGCCGGGCGCGTCGCCACCATGGGTGGCGATCTGCCCGTTCACCGTCACGTTGACGATGCCCCCGGCCCCGCCGCCGCTGCCGCTGCCGCCCACCGTGCCCTCCACGGTGCCGGAGGGGGTGACATTCTCCAGATAAGGTTTTCCATCCTGCACCTTCGCCACTTGGAAGGTGAAGCCCAGATCGAGCATGCCGCCGCCCGAGGTGCCACCGCCGCCGCCAATGCTCTGCGCCACGATGCCCGCCGACCCGGAGCCGAAGGTCTGGATGCTGCTGCCGCTGTTCAGCGTGACGTCGGCCTCGCCGCCATTCCCGCCGCCGGTGGAAGCGCCGCCGACACCAATGGCCAAGTGGCCGTTGCGCGTGCTGCCATAGTCCGCCGTGGTGCTGGATCCGGTGCCGCCATTGCCGCCGCCGCCGCCGATCGACTGGACGAGGATGCCGTTGGAATAATCACCAACGGTCAGGATGCTCGCCGCCGCCGTGTCGCCGAGCGTGACCGCGACCGTGCCGCCATTGCCGCTCCCGCCGGTCTGGCCGCCGACCGAAACCGCGATGTCGCCCGTCCAGGTCTGCACCGACTTGTCCGTATCCGGATTCTGGCCCAGCGTCCCGGCCCGGCCGTAGGCGACGGTCGCGGCCATGGCGGAGGAATCGCCGCCATTGCCGCCGCCGCCGCCGACGGACTGCGCGATGACCGCATGCGAGCCCTGGCCCGCGGTCTCGACCACGGTGCCGCCGCCGAGCGTGAGAGTAACCGCGCCGCCGTCACCGGCGGAGCCCCCTGCCCCCCCGACGGAAGACGCCACCGAGCCTGCGACCTCCTTCGTGGTGGCCGGAATATGGAGGGCAATGGCCACCGCCTGGGCGGAGGCCGTGCCGCCATTGCCGCCGCCGCCGCCGATGGACTGCGCGACGATGCCGTAGGCATCCGTGGGCAGCACATTGGTGGGGGTCGACTGCGGCACGGTGAGGGAGGGTGACTGCCCGGTGCGAACCTGGAAGTTGGACGTATTCACGGTCACGTCGCCGCCAGCGCCGGCCGTGCCGCCGGAACCGCCCACCGCAACCCCGATCGAAATGCCGACGCCGATGGACTGGGCGTAGGCGCCGCCGGCATTGCCGCCGCCACCGCCGATGGATTGCGCGACGACACCGATGGCGCCGCTGCCCTGGGTGGTGATGCCGCCCCCCGTCCCGGCAAAGGATGCCGCACCGCCGCCGCCGCCGGTGCCGCCCGTGCCGCCGACGCTGACTGAGATGAAGGGCCCGAAGTTCGGATCGTAGCTGTAACCCGCATTGCCGCCGGTGCCGCCGCCGCCGCCGATCGACTGGGTCAGTACGCCGAATGCTTGCGACCCAGTGGTGTCGATGCTGCCGCCGCTCATGGTGACGCTGCTGGTCGCGCCGTACCCCCCGGCGCCGCCGCTGCCGCCGACTGCGAACGGTCCCGTGGCGTCGCCGCCCGTGCCGCCGCCGCCGCCGATCGACTGCGCGACGATGCCGACGCCCTGGCTGCCCGAGGTGGTGATGGTGCCGGCATGGGTCACGGTGACGGGACCGCCATTGGACGCAAGACCGGAGGAGCCGCCGATGCCCGAATTGGCGAAGTCGAGGGTTCCCCCGTCTCCCCCGCTGCCGCCGATCGCCTGCGCCAGGATGCCGAACGCACCCTGCCCGGAGGTGATGATCGCGCTTCCCGCCTGGCTGGTCACCGTGACAGAACCCACGGCGCCGGCCGTGGCCCCACTGCCGCCCTGTCCGAAGATGCCGCCGGAGGCACCGCCGGCACCGCCGCCGCCCGACAACGCCTGCGCCACGATGCCGTGCGAAGCGGCGCCCAACGTGGTGATGCGGCCCCAGTTCTCCACCTCGGCCGCCTGGATCGCGGTGGTGTTGTTTTCGACGTAAGTATGGCCGGCCTGACCGCCAGCCCCGCCATTGCCGCCGACATTGGCGAAGATATCCGACGTGATCGATCCGACGCCGCCATAGCCGCTGACGCTGGACGCAATGATGCCGGGCGATGCCGCCCCATAGGTGGTGATGGATGTGCCCGCCTGGTCGAGCACCACGTAGACAAAGCCGCTATTGCCGCCATTGCCGCCGGGCTGCGGCGTGGAGCCGAAATTCGGGTTGGCGATACCCGCCGCGCCGCCCAGCCCGCCCTCGGACCGCGCGGCGATGCCGGGCGAATAGGCCCCTTGCGTGACGATGCTGGCGGTATCGATCAGGCTCACATTGATGTCGCCGCCGGAGCCCGCGGCGCCGCCCGCGCCGGCATTGCCGGACTGGCCGGTGTCGCGATTGCCGCCATTGCCGCCATTGCCGCCCTGCGTCCCCACCACGATGCCGGCGGCGTAGGAGCCGTTGGTCTGGATGCTCGAAGACCCGCTCATCGTGGCGGTCGCGTCGCCCGCGGTGCCGCCCGCACCGCCATAGCCGGCATCTCCGGCGGGGTTGTCGTTGGTATCGTAGGTCGAGCCGTCGCCGCCACGGCCGCCGATCGCGAGGACGACCATGCCCGGCGACAGGGCTCCCGTGGTCGAAAGTGCGGCGGTACCCGCAAGGCTCGCCCCGGCGCCGCTCGCGGCGCCGCCCTTGCCGCCATTGCTATCGTTTCCGCCCTCGCCCACCCCGTTGACGAGGTGGTTGTTGCCATCGCCGCCGGCACCGCCGGTGCTGCGCGCCAGAATGCCGGCAAACCCGTTGCCGATGACGGAGACCTGCGCGTCCTGCACCTGCACCGCCGCGCCCCCAGCCGTGCCGCCGGCGCCGCCGGCGATCACCGGATTGGCACCGATCTCATGGCTCGCTTCGTACGGCGACCCGCCGGTGCCGCCCTGGGTGAGCGCGGCGACGGCCGCACCTGTCAATATGGGGAAGGCACTGATCGGCGTCGGGGGAGTGTAGCCGGGCGGCACGTCATTCTGCGAGGTGATGAAGACGTTCCCGCCCTGGGTGAGCGTCACGAGGGCGCCGGCAGCGCTCCCGCCGCCACCGCCGGAATAGTCCTGGGTATAGGTCGGCTGTCCGTCGGCACCCACGCTGGCCGCGACGATGCCGAAGGCAACCTCGCGGGGGAGCGGGGCGCTCCCGCTGCCGAGGTTCCAGTTCCAGTTGACGCCGACCTGGCCGCTATTGTTGACCACCACGGTGCCGGCGCTGCCGCCCACCGCGCCGCCGCCGCATCCCGTCCCGTTGGTGTCGCACTTGCTTCCGGACGCACCGGCGCCCTGGCCGGCAAACCCGCCATTGGCGGTCGCGGAGATGGCGCGAAAGCCGAACACGTCCGAACCGGTGGAATAGGATTCCTGGCCGGAGGTGTATCCGCCGATCGTGAACGTGGGGCCATTCAGGCCGACGCTGACGGTGCCCGAATTGTTCACCGTCACGTTGCCGGCCGCGCCGCCATTGCCGCCATTGCCGGAGCCCCCGAACGTGGGGAGCCCGAAATCGTCGGTTCCGTTGGAGAGCACGCCGCCGCCCTGTCCACCAACGGCCTGAGCAATCAACGCCATTCCCCCGCCCGGCAGCGTGGCGGCAGGCATTGCGATGGACGACGTGTTGTTTACGACAACGTCGCCCGAATTCCCGCCTGCCCCGGCATCATACTTGCCGTTGGAGTTGCTGTAGCTGCCGCCATACCCGCCCACGCTCTGAATCCAGAAGGCGTTTGCATTTATCCCGGCCGTGCCGTTTCCGCCGAGGCTGATGGAGTTGCTGTTCGTCGCGGTGACCGTGCCCGTGATCCCGCCGGCGCCGGCGGGCCCGCTGCTCGATCCCATCCCCGACGTGCCGGTGACGTTGGCATTTAGCCCATAGCCGTATGAGCTGCTCAGAGGGAAGGTGATGACCTGGGTGTTATTGAACTGTGTTGCGTCTGTCGGGGAGTTGCTGTTGAGGAAGATAGGCACGCTGACCGGGTTGCCTGCCGGAACGTCGGCGACACAGGGATTGGTGCCCGTGCATGCGACGGTGGTCTGGGCCGCCACGGACCCGGCAGGCAGCATGGCCAGCATCGCCAGTCCGAGAGCGGCGGACCCGCCTGTTATGACCGGGCCGGTCTTGCTCCCACCGCGCGCGCCGAGGCCGCGCGGCACGGACGCCGCCGGGCCCCGCTGGGGCGCCGATCGCGCCGGACCGTGCGCTGAGCACAATATTGCTGTCGAAGACACCGAAGAAGATAGCGTCGCCGGCCGGATGATCGACTTGGGCAGGGGGGCCGCCCGCCCGGCTGTTCCAGCCAGTTTATACCGAGCCACAACCTCATGAGGTCCGATCGCGCTCTTCACGGCACATCCACTTATCTATATTTTTGCGGAAGATTATTTTTGTTATTTTACGTAAACATCCCATTGTAGGATATGTACTGCACTCTTATCGAACGAAGAGGAACGTCGCTCCTTTTCCGGCAGTATCGGACGGCGGTAAAGGGGTCAATGCTCATTCGATGAAACGGCCATTCCGGTCGATGAACCGGGTCCGCACACTCTTGTTTGGGATGCATGCGCCCTTGGGGCTTAAGGACCCAAGGCGCCTGAATGCCTCAGCGGGCCCACACCGGCGCTATGGCGCCCGTCAGCGCAAGACGCTGGCATCGCGCGCAGGCGGCGGGGCACGGCCGAGGAAGATCTGCGCCTGGAGGTCTGTCCATTCCACGCCCTGCATATGATCGAGATTGACGATCACGGAGCCGCTCAAACGGTAGAAGGGCGGATTAGGCAGCCGCAGGCCGCACAGAGCCTAGAGGCGCGCAGACGGACAGAGCCGCCATGCACGCCGCCTATTCACGCAGCGGCAGAAATGACCTGCCCTCAGAACTGGACCGCGAAGCGCGCACTCAATTCCTGCGAGAGGTAGTTGTCGCCAATGTCGGCCTTGTATTCGGCGCGGACTTCATAGCCCTTGGTGTCAAAGAGCTGCACGCCGGCGGCGAGGTTGACCAGCGTGGAGGGCATGGTCACTTCGGTCATGAAGTCGCCAATGGCGTCGTCCGCATCCGAGAGGCTGACGCCGATGGGCATGCTGTCCTTCGCGAAGAAGGTCATGCCCACAGAGCCGTGGGGCCGCAGCCACAGGCTGGGGGAGAGATCGAACCGCCCGCCGATCTCCACATTCGGGCTGAAGGCGAAGTTCCATTGCTGGGCAGAAGCGAAGTCCAGCGTCGTGCCGATGCCCTGCTCCTGATAGGCCGGCATATAGGTGTAGAGCACGTCGAAGTCTGCATAGGGCTTCACGTACCAGGTGGAGAACGCAAACTCGTAGCTGGCGCGGAACCGCCCACCGCCGGTCAGCACGTTTGAGGTGCCGGTCGCCTGATCGACGTCGTCTCCGATGTCGATCACCCGGTCGGTCTGGTAGCTGCCGAAGCCGAGATGGCCGGAGAGCGCGAAAAGCCACGGCCCGATCTGGTGCTTCAGCGAGAGCGCGGCGTCGGCGCCGTTGCCCTCGGTCGAGGAGAAACCGTCGCTGCCGTTGAGCCATGACTGGGTGAAGCCTGCGGTGGCGCCAACGAACCAATCGTCGATCACTTCCCGCTGGATGCCGACACGGTAAGTGACAGCACTTTGATTGTAGCCGGAGGCTTCGGCGGAGCTGGTCTGGTCAGTCCATGTGCCGATGATACGTGCCCAGGCGCAATTGGATTCCTCCATGAGCGTGCTCGAGCCCTCGAAGATCGGGCAACTCAGGGAAGCATTCATAGACATGCGGGCGTTCAGCGTCTGAGACGTGAGCGTGCTGGAGGATTCTTCGGGAACGAGAGAATCGATGCTCTGCATGTACTCCGCGGCGGATGTCACGCGGGCGAAGTCGCCAAACGTATTGGCCATCTGGTCGTTGATGGAGTTCGCCCCTGCGTTCCAAGCCCTCTGAAGATAGGCCATGACCGATTGTTCGCTTGCGTTCGCCTGGAGGCCCGCGATCGGCACGAAATTGGCTTGGGGCTTAACGTAGAGATCTTGGAACGGTTGCCACATGACCACCATTCCATCCTTGCTGACAGGATCAAGGGACTGACTTCTTCGCGTCTGCCACGTGAAAGGTGCAGCGTCATTGGCGCCAAAGACGCCAATACTCCCGCTCATACTTCCCCTGGTCGTGATTACTTTAAATTCTTCCGGCCTCAGCCCGCCCACGACATGGACCTTGATCTTGCCAGCGAGATTAACGTTGACGTTGGGGTCGGCTCCGAGCCCGAGGATCCCTCCGCTGTTGCTGCCGCCGGCTCCCGTGATGCTGAGCAGGTCACTCTTCGGCTGGCCCGTCGCGGAGGTCGACGTGACATCGACGCGCATGGAGCCTCGATCGTTCTGCCGGAATTCAGCAGCGCTTACCGACAGCTTGCCGAAGGTGCCGTTACCGCCGATGTCCAGCGTGCCGAAATTCTCGAAGAGGCCCCTCGGCCCCACAGCGACAACGCCTTGTCCCTCAAGGCTTTTATAGGTTCCGAAGTTGGAGAAATCATTGTAGGCATCCAGGACGCCCCCTAGATCGACGTCTCCTATGACCGTGCCGTCGTTGAACACACGATCATTTCCAAAGGAGGCAATGATCGCCTTGCCAGACTCGGCCCCGACCTCCGAACCGGGGGCGATCTGGACCCTGTTATAATAGCCACCATCGATGCGGATTGCGGCGCCCGAGCCAGAGCCGCCCCACAGCTTGCCCTCGTGTTCGATCCTGATGGCATTCACCTGACCGGACAGATCGTAAGCAATCCTCGTCGGATCGAGAGAGCCGTCCGACTTCTGCACGCCGGTTTGTGCAAAGATCGCGTAGGAGTCTTTGCCGGTGGCAGAGATATCGCCTCTGGTATTGATCTTTATGACTCCGCCGACGCCCTTCATCAGCGCATCCCGGCCCGCGCTCTGATTGACCGATGGCATGTTGCCGCCGTCCACGTTGAACCAGGCGCCGCCGCCGCCACCGAGGCTCTGTGCGAAGATGCCATGGGCGCGCTCGCCGGTGGTCGTGATGGCAAGCTTGGCGTTGCGATCCTGCATGTGGATGTCGATCAAGCCACCATTACCGGTCGCGCCGTGCTTGCCGGTGCGAAAAAAGCCGATAGAGGGCAGAGGGAACCCGTTGGGCCCGATGATCGGCTGAGGAGGGATATATCTGCTCCACTCCGTCGGTCCCTTGATCGTGACCGATCCCTTGCCGGCCCCCGCATATCCGCCGCCGCCGCCGATCGACTGCGCGAATACGCCTGATGCGCCCGCCCCGCTCGTTGTAATCTTGGCGCCCTTGGCGAACTCCACCTTGACCGTGCCGCCATCTCCCTTGGTGCCCGACGAGCCACCCAGGACGGTGTTGCGGATGATCTCCGAGGCGGGCAGTGCGTGGGCGCCAAAGCCACCACCGCCACCGATCGATTGGGCAAAGATGCCCATGGCGCCGAGCCCCGTGGTCTGGATCGTACCGGAATGGACCACCGAGACGGCCCCGCCATTGCCTTCGTTCTTGCCCTCGCCTTCGCTGCCGCTCCTCGCGCCGCCACCGATATTCACCGAGGCCGTCAGCGGCGGCAGGATGGAGTTGCCGTCCCGTCCGGCACT
Source organism: Aquabacter albus (assembly GCF_040049275.1). Lineage (NCBI taxonomy): Bacteria > Pseudomonadati > Pseudomonadota > Alphaproteobacteria > Hyphomicrobiales > Xanthobacteraceae > Aquabacter > Aquabacter albus. Next base: position 276,567 of record NZ_JBDZDT010000001.1, read on the forward strand.
GGCGTCGTCCCCGATAGCGCCGAGGCCGAGGTCCTTCAGGACGTCATTGGCCGCGTTCAGGGCGTCCAGTTCTGCCTGCGAGGTCACCAGCAGGTCCGCCGACACCGGAGACTTGCGATCGAGGAAATAGGCCCCGCCTCCGCCACCGACGCTTTGCGCCACGATCGCATGGGCCTCCTGGCCGGCGGTGATGATCTTGCCGCTGTTCTTGACAATCGCATCGCCGCCCTTGGAGAGGGCCTCGGTCCTGCCACCCAGATTGACGATCGCGGAAACGGATGCCACGGCATCGGTATTCGCCGCGCCGCCGCCCACGCCGCCGCCACCACCAATGGATTGGGCGATGATGCCGAACGATCCACCCCCTCCGGTCTCGATGGTGTCCGAGTTCGTCACCATCGCGATGCCGCCGGCGCCGCCCTTCGCACCCGTCCCGCCGATCGATACGCCAATATTGTACGAATTGGATCCGCTGGTCGCCCCGCCGCCGCCGGCACCACCGCCCCCGCCGATACTCTGGGCAAAAACGCCGTAGGAAATGTTGCCCTCGGTGAAGAGCTTGCCGGCATTGGTGATTTCCAAATCTCCACCGGCTCCTCCATCACCTCCACTGCCACCGATACTCACGTTGATCGATGTCTGCCCCGGGCCAGCTTTGGGAGTCTTCCCAACCACGCTAGAGATGGCGCTTTTCAACGTGTCTGTGAACTGATCTTTGATATAATTGAGAACTCCCTGCTTCGTCGTCTCGAGGAGGGCGTTCACGAGAACGGAGGAGATGGGAATTTCGGGAATCTGGTCCAGCTTATTCTTAGCGCGCTCCAGATTATCCTTCCTAATTTGCTCATTCTTCTTTATATCATCTTTGACTGAGCCCCAAAATATCTTTACATCCCCAAGTATTGTCTTAGCCGCCGCGAGGCGCTGCTGGGTGGTGCTGTTCTTGTCGAGGAACGCCGCCTCCGCAACCTTGGTCTTCGGGTCGACGAACTGCTGGGTCAGGCGCTTGTTGACCTTGATAATCTCGTCCGCGAGCTGAAGCACCGAATTGGTCACCGCCTGCGCGCCGCCGGGGACCGAACCGCTCTTCTTCGCGCCGGACATCGATCCGCCCGCGCCGCCACCGCCGCCGATGCTCTGGGCGAAGATGGCGGCCGAGCCGTCGCCTTTCGTCGTGATGGTCGCATTGGCTCCGTTGGAGACGATAACCTTGCCACCGGCCCCGCCTTTGCCACCGCTGCCTCCAAGGGACACTCTGACAGCGTACTCGCCTGCACCATTGCTCAGATAGCCACCGGCATTGCCGCCGCCGCCGCCGATGGATTGGGCGATGATGCCTTTGGATTCATTCAATGATGTGGTGATCGAGGACCAGTTTAAAACCTCGACCCCGGCCCCGTTGCCGCCGTCGCCGCCGGATCCCCCGACCGCCACGTTGATCGACAACGTGTTCGCGACCGGCAAAGCTTCCGACCACAGCGACAGTTGGGGATCATCGGTGGGCACCCCCTTCTTTGTCGTGGCGGATCCGGCGCCGCCATCCCCGCCGCCACCGCCAATGCTGACCGCCTGGATGCCCGCCGAGAAGGCCCCCTTCGTTTCAATGGACTTGAGATTGTTCACGGTGATGGCACCGCCATTGCCGCCGCCGCCGCCACCACCACCGACCCCGACGGACACCGCCAGATTCCCGTAGAAGCCTGCAACATCCGAGACGGCTGATGCGCCGCCGCCGCTACCCCCGCCGCCGCCGATGCTGGTGGCGAGAATGCCATAGGCCTTTTCGCCCTTGGTCATGACCGCTGAGGCGTTGACGACCGTGACCTCGCCTCCGAAACCACCGTCGCCGCCCGTCCCGCCCAAGGCATAGGTGATGCTGAACGAGGGAGAGCCGGGAGGTGCCGCCGCGATCGCAGTGGCACTGGCGCTGCCGGCGCGCCCGCCGCCGCCCCCGACGCTTCGCGCCTCGATGCCGTGCGCCTCCTTGCCGGATGTGGTGAGAATGGACGTGTTGTTGACGGAGACGGCCCCGCCGGCGCCCCCTTTGCCGCCCGCTCCGCCGATGGCGTACGCCACGGACACGTAAAGGCCGGCCGACACTGCCTGCGCCTCACCGCCAATTCCGCCGCCGCCGCCGACGCTTTGCGCCAGGATGGCGCTGGAGGAATTGCCCTTCGTGGTGATGGACGGAAGCACGCTGCCGCCAAGAACCGACTCGGAGGAGGGTATGACCTCGACCTTGCCTCCATCGCCGCCGCCGCCGCCGCCGCCTCCGGCAGCGGTACCCAGTATGATGCTGAGGACGGTCCTGGAGCCTCCTCCCGAGCCGCCACCGCCGCCCACGCTCTGGGCCAACATGCCGATGGCGGAACTCCCCTCGGTGAGGATCGAGCCATCGTTTGTGACGGAAACATACCCGCCATTGCCGCCGGCGCCGCCCGTGCCGCCCCTGCCAGCTGGGAAGAAGGCGCTGGAACTGCCGCCGCCGGCACCACCGCCTCTCACGGACGCCGGCGTGATGTCGGTCTTCTGGAAGGCGTTGACTGCGCCCCCGCCTCCGAGGCTCTGGGCCATGAGACCCACAGAGCCCTTGCCCCGTGTGATGATCGACCCGCTCTGGACGACGTCGACCCTGCCGCCGCTCCCCGCCGCCCCGCCGTCGCCGCCGCTACGGCCGCCGAACGCAGGGGCTCCGTTTCCGCCAACCCCGCCCATGGACATGGCGACGAGACCGAAGGAATATTCCTGCGAGGTGGTGATGGAGCCGGCCTGAACGGCGGTGACCGTCCCGCCATTGCCGGCCTTGCCGCCCCCGCCGCCTCCGGACATTCCGGTATAGTCGCCGGACGGTGCCTGTGTGACCTGCTGACCGCCGCGGCCGCCCACTGACTGGAGAAGCACGCCCGTGGATGTTACGCCAGCGGTGACAATAGTGCCGGAATTCGTGAAGGTGATGTCGCCGGCCTGACCGGACCCAGGCAACACGTTCCGATAGGTTCCGCCATCGACCCCGGCGCCGCCAATGGATTCGACGATCACCGCCGGTGCATAGCTTCCCTTCGTGAAGACGCCAGCCTCCTTGGCAATCTTCACGTCGATGTTGCCGGCATTGGCGCCCGGATATTTGCTTACATTCTCAGGATAGACCCCGGTCGCCCAACGGGGATTGTAGACATTGTTGCCGGTCTGGCCGCCTATGGATTTTGCCCAGACGCCGGCGAAGTGATCCCCGGTCGTCGTCACGGTTGCCTGAAGGTTCAGGGTGACCGATCCTGCCTGTCCGCCTTTGCCGTGGGCGGGCGGACCTTCGGGGCCGTCCCGGCCGACAATCCCATCTCCGCCGAGCGAGTAGATGCTGAGGAGCGCGGTGTTGCTGGAAAGGTTTGCGCTGCCGACGATGGCGCCGGTCTGCGTGAGGGAGACGTTGCCGGCACGTCCGCCATCCTTGCCGGGGGTATAGTAGGTCATCGAACCTCCTATCCCGCCGGCTGAAAACACTTCCCCCCGCTTGCCGTCACCGCCTTCCGAGCCGACTTCGACAGCGGTGGATTTGGCGGGCTGCCCGATGTTCGAGGCCGGGTTCACCAGCGTGACATCGCCCCCATCCTTGCCGGGCGTGGAATCTACCGGGAGGTTGCGACCATCCGGCCCCTTCGACATGTACCAGTCCGTGCCGTCCGCGCCCTTGCTCACTTGCCGGACGCCTTGCGCCGCCACCGGCTGAGCCGCGATCCACACACATGAAAATGAGAGCGCGACGACGCTCACACCCGAAAGAAGGGTTTTACGCAAAGACATCTGGACTTCCCCCCAGCAAAAGAAGCCTTATTCGAAAACTATCGACCCCACCAATCGGCACAAAACTAGAACATAAAGCGCGTCAGAGGACATGAACCTTCGACTTTTCAATAGATAAAATCTCTGCCTGTAAATATCAAAAATATTACGCAATCTTTCACACTATGACGGATGTGCGACTGGGACACTTAGGGGGTCGCCCGCGATTTTAACCTGCTCCAGTCATCATGTATTGATCATATACTTTAGAGCGCCCTTTTGGTCTTATTCGGTCATTGAAAACGGGCGGGCGAAGTTCGCGACGTCATTCTCTACGCTCGGTAGGGGGGCGTTCTTCTGAATCTTCATCCCGAGGAGATCTTCGGCTCAGGGTCGGTGGGCTTCGTAACCCCAGCGCCTCAGCCCATCCTCGGATGAACACCCTTCATAGCTTCGACAACTAGAAGCCCTCTTCCACCCCAGCGGCCCGCAATTCGATGACCGCGCAGTCCGGGCTACTCCGCCGGCACGGCCGCGGGAAGCGCCTTCGAGCGGCGGCGGAGGCGGTCGAGGCATAGATAGACCACCGGCGTCGAATAGAGGGTGAGGACCTGGCTCACCAGGAGGCCGCCGATGATGGCGATGCCCAGCGGCTGGCGCAGCTCCGACCCGGTGCCGGTGGAAAGCGCCAGCGGCAGCGCGCCGAACACCGCGGCCAGCGTCGTCATCAGGATCGGGCGGAAGCGCTTGAGGCATGCCTCCCGGATCGCCGCCTCCGGCGAGAGGCCGCGCGCGCGCTCGGCGTCGAGGGCGAAGTCCACCATCATGATGGCGTTCTTCTTCACGATGCCGATCAAGAGGATCACGCCGATCATGGCGATGACGCTGAATTCCTTGTGGAACAGGATCAGCGCCAGCACCGCGCCGATGCCGGCGGACGGCAAGGTGGACAGGATCGTGATGGGGTGGATGTAGCTCTCATAGAGGATGCCGAGCACCATGTAGACAGTGATGAGCGCCAGCAGGATCAGCGCCGGCTGGCTGCTCAGCGACTGCTGGAACAGCTTGGCGGTGCCCTGGAAGGTGCCGTGGACGGTGGCGGGCACGCCGATCTTCACCATGGTGGCGCGGATCGCCTCCACCGCCTCGCCGATAGTCTTTCCGGGCGGCAGGTTGAACGAGATGGTGGAAGCTGCGAACAGCCCCTGGTGGTTCACCGCGAGCGGCGTCGTTCCCGGCGCGAAAGTGGCGAAGGCGGAGAGCGGCACCGAAGGCTCGAAGCGCGTACTCACCGCCGCGCCGGTGGAGGCGCTGGACCGGCTGGAATTGGCGATGCGGTTGGTGTTGCTGTTGCGCACCGCATCGGTGTCGAGGGAGGAGCCGCCGCTCGCGCCCGGTGCGGATGTCGCGGACTGGCCGGTGCCGGCGGATGCGCCGGAAGCCGCGGCGACCACAGCGGCTGCCAGGGGTGCCGTGCTCGGCAATGCCGCCACGAGGGCGGCGGTGGAGGCGCTGCCGGCGAGCGCGCCGCCTGACGTGCTGATGCGGATGTCGTCCAGGGTGCGCGGGTCCTGCCAGTATTGCGGGGCCACCTCCATCACCACGTGATACTGGTTCAGCGGCGCGTAGATGGTGGACACCTGACGCTGGCCGAAGGCATCGTAGAGCGTGTTGCTGATCTGGCTCATTGTGAGCCCCAGCCGCGCCGCCATATCGCGGTTGATGGCGAGGTCCACCTCCAACCCCTTCTCCTGGCTGTCGGAGTTCACGTCGGCGAGTTCCGGCACGTGCTGGAGGGCTTCGGTGATCTTGGGCGCCCATTGCCGGAGCGCTGCGAGGTCGTCGCTCTGGAGGGTGTACTGGTATTGGGCATTGGACTGCCGCCCGCCCGCGCGCACATCCTGCATGGCCTGGAGGAACAGCGTCGCGCCGGGCACGCTGGAGAGGCGCCGGCGCAGGCGGGCGATCACCTCATCGGCGGAGACGTCGCGTTCCCAGAGCGGCTTCAGGCTCACGAACACGAAACCGGAATTGGTCTGCGAGCCGCCGGTATAGCCGACCACGTTCTCCACCGCCGGATCGCTCTTCACGATCTCCACGAACCGCTCCAGCTTCTTGCTCATGAGCTGGAACGAGATGGACTGGTCTGCCTGCACGCCGCCGATGAGCATGCCGATGTCCTGCTGGGGGAAGAAGCCCTTCGGCACCACGGTGAACAGGTGGACATTGAGCGCGATGGCGGCGGCGAGCAGCAGCAGGACGAGCACGGAATGGCGCAGTGCCCACCCGAGCGACAGGTCATAGACATGGAGCACGCCGGAGAAGACGCGCCCCGCGGTCCGGGCCAGCCGGCCGGGCCTGTGTGCCGGGTCGCGCTCGCGCATCAGCCGGGCGCACATCATCGGCGTGGTGGTGAGCGAGACGACGAGCGACACCACGATGGCCACCGACAGCGTCACCGAGAATTCGCGGAAGAACCGGCCGACGATGCCCCCCATGAGCAGGATCGGGATGAAGACGGCGATGAGCGAGATGCTCATGGAGAGCACGGTGAAGCCCACCTCCTTCGCGCCCTTCAATGCCGCCTCCATGCGCGGCATGCCCTCCTCCATGTGGCGGGCCACGTTCTCCAGCACGACGATGGCATCGTCCACCACGAAGCCGGTGGCGATGGTGAGCGCCATGAGCGAGAAATTGTCGAGGCTGTAGCCGAGCAGATACATCACCCCGAACGTGCCGATCAGCGAGACGGGCACGGCGATGGAGGGGATGAGCGCGGAGCGCAGATCGCCCAGGAACACGAAGACAACAACCACCACCAAAATCACGGCGATGATCAGGCTGCGCTCCACGTCGTTGAGGGAGGCACGGATGGTGGCGGTGCGGTCCTGCGCGATGGTCACGCCGATGTCGGCGGGGATCGACGCCTGGAGCTCCGGCAGCACCGCGCGCACCCGCTCGACCGTATCGATGATGTTGGCGCCCGGCTCGCGGGAGATGATGACGAGCACCGAGGGCTTGCCGTTGACGAGGCCGAGATTGCGGATGTTCTCCACCGAATCCGTCACCTCGGCCACGTCGGTGAGCCGCACCGGCGCGCCGTTGCGATAGGCGATGATGAGGCCGCGATAGGCATCCGCGTGGGAGGCTTGGTCGTTGGAATAGATCTGGTAGCGCCGCTCGCCCATCTCGATGGCGCCCTTGGGCGAGTTGGCGTTGGCTGCGGCGAGCGCGGCGCGCACGTCCTCCAGGCCGATGCCGTATTGCGAGAGGGCGTGAGGATTAAGCTCCACCCGCACCGCCGGCAGCGATGAGCCGCCGATGGTGACGAGCCCGACGCCTTTCACCTGCGAGAGCTTCTGCTGGAGCACGGTGGCGGCGGAATCATAGAGCTGGCCGCGGCTCAGCGTGTCCGAGGTCAGGGCCAGGATCATGATGGGCGCGTCGGCCGGGTTCACCTTCCTGTAGGTGGGGTTGCTGCGCAGCGCCGTGGGCAGATCGGCCCGCGCGGCGTTGATGGCCGCCTGCACGTCCCGCGCGGCGCCGTCGATGTCGCGGTCGAGGCCGAACTGGAGCGTGATGCGCGTGGAGCCGACACTGCTGGAGGAGGTGATCTCGCTCACGTCGGCGATCTGGCCGAGATGGCGCTCCAGCGGCGTCGCCACCGTGGAGGCCATGGTCTCGGGGCTCGCGCCCGGCATGGAGGCGGTCACCTGGATGGTGGGGAGGTCCACCTGCGGCAGCGGCGAGACCGGCAGCTTGAAGAAGGCGAGCCCGCCGGCCGCCGCGATCGCGAAGGTGAGGAGGGTGGTCGCGATCGAACGGCGGATGAAGGGCGCGGAGAGGTTCACCGCGCCGCCTCCTTCGCGGTGCCCCCGGTGAGGCGCCGCAGGCGGGCCGCGAGGCTGTCGAAGGCGAGGTAGATGACCGGCGTCGTGAACAAAGTGAGCACCTGGCTCACCACGAGGCCGCCGATGATGGTGATGCCCAAGGGCGAGCGCAGCTCGGAACCGGGGCCCGAGCCCAGCACCAGCGGCAACGCGCCGAGGATGGCGGCCATGGTGGTCATGAGGATGGGCCGGAACCGCAGCAGGCAGGCCTGGTAGATGGCTTCAGCGGGCGGCAGGCCCTGGTTGCGCTCGGCATCGAGGGCGAAGTCGATCATCATGATCGCGTTCTTCTTCACGATGCCGATGAGCAGGATGATGCCGATGATGCCGATGATGTCGAGCTCGCCGCCGGTGGCCATGAGCCCCAGCAGCGCCCCGATGGAAGCGGACGGCAACGTGGAGAGGATGGTGATGGGGTGGATGTAGCTCTCATAGAGCACGCCCAGCACCACATAGACCGTGAGGATGGCGGCGAGGATCAGCAGCAGCTCATCGCCGAGCGCCGCCTGGAAGGCGAGCGCCGCGCCCTGGAACGAGGTGACGATGCTCGCCGGCAGGCCGATCTCCGCCTGCGCCTGCTTCACCGCCTCCACCGCCGCGCCGAGCGAGGCGCCCGGCGCAAGGTTGAACGAAACGGTGACCGCCGGGAACTGGCCGATATGGTTGACCTGGAGCGGGGCCGGACGGGGATTGACCGTCGCGATGGCGGAGAGCGGCACCTGCCCGCCGCCGGACGAGGGAAGGTGTACATTGTCCAGCGACTTCAGCGTCGCCTGGAGCGCGGGGTCCGCCTCCAGGATCACCCGGTATTGGTTGGTCTGGGTGAAGATGGTTGAGATGATGCGCTGGCCGAACGCATCATAAAGGGCGTTGTCCACGGTGGCGGCAGTGATGCCGAACCGCGAGGCGCTGTCGCGGTCGATGGTGATGTCCACCGCGAGGCCCTTGTCCAAAAGGTTCGAGGAAACGTCCGCCAGCTCCGGCAGCTGCGACAGGCGGTCCACGAGGCGGGGCACCCATTTCGACAGCTCGGTGATGTCGGTGTCTTCCAGCGAGAGCTGGTACTGCCCCCGCCCCTGCGTGGAATCCACGCTGAGGTCCTGCACTGGCTGCAGATACAGCGAGATGCCGGTCACGTCGGCGACGTTATGGGTGATGCGCCGGATGACCTGCGAGATCTTCTCCGAGCGCTCGCCATGGTCTTTCAGCTGGATCAGGAACCGGCCGGTATTGAGGGTGGTGTTGGTGCCGTCTGCGCCGATGAAGGAGGAGAGGCCGGCGACGTCGGGGTCCTTCAGGATGGCGGCGGCCAGCTTCTGCTGGCGCTCCGCCATGCCGGCGAAGGAGATGGACTGGCTGGCTTCCGACACGCCCTGGATGAGGCCGGTGTCCTGCACCGGGAAGAACCCCTTGGGGATCGCCACATAGAGCGCGACGGTGAGCGCCAGCGTGCCGACGGCCACCACCAGGGTTGCCGGCTGATGGCGCAGCACCACCTTCAGCGCGCGGCCGTAAAGCTCCACGAGGCCATCGAACCAGGTCTTCTTCGGCGCATGCTCCCGCTCCGGCCGGGCACGCAGCAGGCGGGCGCACATGGTGGGCACGAGGGTGAGCGACACCACCGCCGAGATCAGGATGGTGACCGCCAGCGTGATGGCGAACTCGCGGAACAGCCGGCCCACCACATCGGCCATGAAGAGCAGCGGGATCAGCACCGCGATCAGTGACACGGTCAGCGACACGATGGTGAAGCCGATCTGCGCCGAGCCTTTCAGCGCCGCCTCCAGCGGCTTCATCCCCGCCTCGATATAGCGGGCGATGTTCTCGATCATGACGATGGCGTCGTCCACCACGAACCCTGTCGCGATGGTGAGCGCCATCAGCGAGAGATTGTTCAGGCTGAAGCCCGCCAGATACATCACTGCGAACGTGCCGACGATGGAGAGCGGCACCGACAGGCTCGGGATGATGGTGGCCGGGATGTCCCTCAGGAACACGAAGATCACCAGCACCACCAGCACCACCGCGAAGGCGAGCTCGAACTCCACGTCCTGCACCGAGGCGCGGATGGTGGTGGTGCGGTCTGTGAGGATGGTGACCTCGGCGGCCGCGGGGAGCGTCGCGGTCAGCTCCGGCAGCAGCGCCTTGATCTCGTCCACCACCCCGATGACGTTGGCGCCGGGCTGGCGCTGCACATTGAGGATGATGGCGGGCGTCGTGTTCATCCACGCTGCGAGCTTGTCGTTCTCCGCGCCGGCGATCACCTCGGCCACCTGCGAGAGGCGGACCGGCGCGCCGTTGCGATAGGCGATCACGAGGTTGTTGTAGACGGCGGGGTCCCGGATCTGGTCGTTGGCGTTCACCGTATAGGCGCGCATCGGCCCGTCGAAATTGCCCTTCGGCGTGTTGACGTTCGCATTGGCGATGGAGGTGCGCAGATCGTCCAGGTTGAGGCCGTAGGCGGCGAGCGCGGAGATGTTGGCGCGGATGCGCACTGCCGGCCGCTGGCCGCCGGAGAGGCTGATCAGGCCGACGCCGGACACCTGGGACAGTTTTTGCGCAACGCGCGTGTCCGCAAGGTCCTCCAGCGCCGTCGGGTCCATGGTCTTGGAGGTGACGGCCAGCGTCAGGATGGGCGCGTCCGCGGGATTGACCTTGGCATAGATGGGCGGGGCCGGCAGGTCGGAGGGCAGGAGGTTGCCGGCAGCGTTGATAGCCGCCTGCACCTCCTGCTCGGCGATGTCGAGGGTGAGATCGAGGCCGAACTGGAGCGTGATGATGGAGGCGCCCGCCGAAGAGACGGACGACATCTGCTTCAGGTTCGCCATCTGCCCCAGCTGGCGCTCCAGCGGCGCGGTGACCGAGGAGGTCATCACTTCCGGGCTCGCCCCGGGATAGAAGGTGCGCACCGCGATGGTCGGGTAGTCCACCTCGGGCAATGCGGAGAGCGGCAGGAAGCGGAACGCCACCATGCCCACCAGGAGCAGCGCCGCCATCAGGAGCGAGGTGGCGACCGGGCGCTCGATGAAGGGGCGGGACGGGTTCACGCCGTATGCTCCCTGCCCTGCCCGGTCATTGCGCCGGCCTCTGGCTGCGCCGGGGCGCGTCGGGCGGAACGGTGGCGGCGCCTTGCTGCGCAGGGCGCTGAGCGTCCGGCTCGCGCACCCTGGCGCCTTCCTTCAGCTTGTCGGCGCCGTCGAGCACGATCTTGTCGCCGGGCGCGAGGCCGCTGGTGACGGCGACCTTGTCATCGTGGCTCGGACCAAGCACCACCTTGCGCACGGTGACGCTCTCGTCCGGCTGGATCAGATAGACGAAGGTGCCCGGCGCGCCGCGCTGGACGGCGGCCGAGGGAATGACGGTGGCGCCCGACAGGGTGTCCACCAGCAGGTCCACATTGACGAACTGGATGGGGAACAGGGCATCGTCGGTGTTCGGGAACTCCGCCTTCAGCTTCACCGTGCCGGTGGAGACGTCCACCTGATTGTCCACGGTGGTCAGCTTGCCGGTGGCGATCTGCGCCCGCCGGTTGCGGTCGAACACCGTCACCGGCAGTTCCGCGCCCGCCGACACGCGCCGCAGCACCGCGGGAACCTGATCCTCGGGCAAAGAGAACACCACGGTGATGGGCTTGAGCTGGGCGATCACCACGATGCCACTGGAATCCCCCGCCTGGACATAATTGCCCACGTCCACGAGGCGGATGCCCACCCGGCCGGCGACCGGCGCCACGATGTGGCAATATTCCACGTTCAGCTCGGCGGTGCGCACCTGGGCCTTATCCACCGCAATGGTGCCCTCCCACTGCTTCACCAGGGCATCCTGCGTGTCCACCTGCTGCTGGGAGGCCGCATTCTTGGCCACCAGCGGCTTCACGCGCTCAAGGTCCATTTGCGCGTTCTTCTGCTGCGCCTGATCGCGGGCGAGCTGGCCCTGCGCTTGCTGGAGCGCCGCCTCATAGGGGCGTGGGTCCACCTCGGCGAGCGGATCGCCCGCCTTCACATCCTGCCCCTCCTTGAAGGAGATGGCGGTGAGACGCCCGCTGATCTGGCTCTTCACGGTGACGGTGACGAGCGGGGTAACCGTTCCCAGCGCCGTGAGCATGATGGGCAGGTCGGCCTTCTGCGCCGTGGCGCTGGCCACCGGAATGGGGCCAGCTCCGGCGCCCCCGCGCCCGCCGGCGGGCGCTGTCGCGTTGGGCCGGATGAACCAGCCCGCGCCGACCAAGGCGAGGAGCAGGAGGAAGATGACGGCAGACCACGGAAACCGCCGCCGCTTGCGCGGGTTCAGCCCCTCGATGGCGATGGGCTCGCCCTTCAGATCCCCTAGCGGACGCGGGTCATTCATGTGGACGCATTCCGAAGCGCGGAAGGGACAAATCCCTCTCCGACGCGGTGACAGTTCGCTCCGGACAGATCATCCGTGGAATCGGGCGCTAAAAGATTGCTGATCTGCGGCGATATTTCGGCGCCTTGATACGGCATATGGTTTCTGCCGGCGTGTAAATGCATTGCATGCTTACGGAATTATATATGCTGTGGCGAAGCTGATGATTGTTACAAATTGGCAATCCCGCATTACGTTACGGAATGTTTACTCGATGAAGACGTGGCCGATGCAATGGAAACGCTCAAACTGAGCGCCCCGCCCCTGCCGTACAGCGGAATATTCTGTCCCGCAATGTAGCCGGCGCCATCCCAGGCGGGACGGCGATGGTGTCGCCGATCTCCTCCATGCGCGCGGCAGCGAAGGCTTCCAACCGCTCGCGCCGCGGCCCGCCATGGCACCACCCTGCCAAAATGCCGCGCCGCCCCTGCCGGCACGGCGGCGCAATACCGCTATTTTGCTGCAGGACAGCAAATGCGGGATCACGCGCCCTGTGGCTCATGAAATGGTATCAGGCGCGGCGGCGCAGCCGGCCGTGCAACGCTCAGTGCTCGTGGCCTTCTCGGCGGGCTGCGGCATCACGGTGGGCAACGTCTATCTGTGCCAGCCGCTCCTGCACGAGATGGCGGTCAGCTTCGGCGTGACGGAGCAGGCCGCGGGCCTCGTGGCCGTGGCCTCGCAGGCCGGCTACGTGCTCGGCATCCTGTTCATCCTGCCGCTGGCCGACGCCATCGATCCGCGCCGTCTCCTGCGGGTTCTGCTGCTGCTGACGACCCTGTCGCTCGTCGGGGCGGCGTTCGCACCCACCATCTCCGCCCTCGCGCTGGCCAGCCTTGCCTTCGGCACCACCACCGTGGTGCCGCAACTGCTCATCCCCTTCACCTCGGGCCTCGTGGAGCCGCGTCATCGCGGGCGGGTCATCGGTGCCCTGCAGACGGGGCTGGTCCTCGGCATTCTCCTCACGCGCACCGCCTCGGGCGGGGTTGCCGAGATGAGCGGCTCGTGGCGCGCGCCCTATATGGTGGCGGCGCTGCTCACCGGCGGCCTGTTCCTGCTGCTGCCGCAACTGATGCCGCAGAGGCCGCGACAGCCGGGCGGCCTTGGCTATTTCGCGCTCATGCGCTCCCTCGCCTCGCTGCTGGCGATCAGGCCCCTGCGGCTGTCCATGGTCCTCGGCTTCTGCGTCTTCGGCGCCTTCTCCGCCTTCTGGGCGACGTTGGCGTTCCATCTTTCGAGCCCGGCCTTCGCGCTCGGGCCGGCGGCCATCGGCCTGTTCGGGCTCTATGGCGCGCCGGGCGCCCTGCTCTCCCCCATGGCCGGGCGGCTGTCGGACCGCTACGGGGCATTCTGGGTGAATGTGGCCTCGCTGGTCTTCGTCATGGTCGCCTTCGTGCTGGCGGGCTGGCTGGGGGCGATCTCGCTGCTGGCGCTGATCCTGGCAGTGAACTTCCTGGATTTCGGCCTCCAAAGCGGGCAGGTCGCGAACCAGACCCGCATCCTCACCGTGGGCGACGGCATCCGCGCCCGCATCAACACCGTCTACATGGTGGCGACCTATGGCGGCGGCGCCTTCGGCTCCCTTGCCGGGGCCTTCGCCTGGACCGTCGCGGGCTGGAAGGGTGTCTGCGGCCTGTCCCTCGGGCTGGTGCTTACGGCATGCATCACGCTCGCGCTCATGCGAAGCGCCAACGAGCCTGCGTGAGGCGATGATCGGGGCATCGCCGTTGCGCGCCCGCCAAGCCCCGCTATCGTCGCGTGCGATTTCGGATATCGATTCCGGTGGAGTTTCCAATGCCTGACCTTTCCGCTTTCCCCATTGCCAAGCGCTGGCCGGCCGCGCACCCGGACCGCCTTCAGCTCTATTCCTTCCCGACGCCGAATGGCGTGAAGGTGTCCATCGCGCTTGAGGAGATCGGCCTCCCGTACGAGCCGCACGCGGTCAATATCAGCCAGAACGAGAGCTGGACCCCCGAATTCCTCTCGCTCAATCCCAACGGCAAGATTCCGGCGATCATCGATCCCGACGGGCCGGACGGCGCGGCGCTGGGGCTGTTCGAATCCGGGGCGATCCTGCTCTATCTTGCCGAGAAGACCGGCAAGCTGCTGCCGGCCGACACGGCCCGGCGCTACGAGACCATCCAGTGGGTCTTCTTCCAGATGGCGGCGGTGGGGCCGATGTTCGGCCAGGTGGGCTTCTTCCACAAATTCGCCGGACGCGAGATCGCCGACAAGCGCCCGCTCGAGCGCTATCGCGATGAATCCAAGCGCCTGCTCGGCGTCCTCGATACGCGCCTCGACGGGCGGCAATGGATCATGGACGACGACTACACCATTGCCGACATTTCCCTCATCGGCTGGGTGCGCAACCTCGTCGGCTTCTACGGCGCCCGGGAACTGGTGGAGTTCGACACGCTGAAGCACGTTCCCGGCTGGCTGGAGCGCAGCCTCGCGCGCCCCGCCGTGCAGCGCGGGCTGGACATTCCCAAGCGGCCCTGAGCCGTCGGGAGACTTTCAGGCTCGGCATCACTCGCGCGTCGCAGCCATCACCGCCTCGACATCCGTGACTATGGCCACGTTCTGCAGGGCATAGTTCACCGAGGCGGTGTGCCATTCGGCATTCATGGTGGAGCAGGCATCTTCCGGCACCACCATGAAATAGCCCTTGTCGGCGCCGGTGCGGGCCGTGTGCTCGATGGACATGTTGGTCCAGGCGCCGGTGACGATCACCACGTCGCGGCCGAGCGCCTTGAGCACGGTCTCAAGGCGCGTGCCTTCCCACGCGCTCATGCGCTGCTTTTCCACCACATGGTCGCCGCTCTGCGCCTCGAGCCCGGGCACCGGCGCGACACCCCACGTGCCGCGGACCAGCGCCTTGGTGTCCGCAAGCCCCTCGAAGAGCGGGGCGTTCATGGTCACGCCGGGCGCGCCGGGCTCCACGATGAACCACACATGGATCACCGGGATGCCGCGTGATCGCGCCGCCTCGGCCAGCCGCGCCGCGTTGGCGATGGCGTTCTGCTGCCGGCAATGGGCCGGCGAGCCGGACGAGGCGAAGGCCCCACCCTCCATGACCACGTCGTTCTGCATGTCCTGGATGATGAGCGCGCAGCGTGCCGGGTCGAGGCCGTAGCCCGGCGCGGCCTTCTTCACGCCGCTCGCGGCTATCGAGGCCGCCGCGGTGACGCCGGTGACTGGTCGATCCGCCGCCGCGCCGCCAGGGCTCGGACGGGCCTCGGCGCCGGCTGCCTTCATGTAGGGCTCGATCCGGGGGCCGATCATGGTCTCGACGGCGTAAAGCGAATGGGTGGCGGTGAGGAAAAGCGTGCGCCAGTCCGGCCCGCCCCAGGCGAGATTGCCGACGAGTTCAGGCACGCGCACCTTGCCGATCAGCTCGCCCTGGATCGAATAGACCCAGACGCCGCCCGGGCCGCAGACCCAGACATTGCCCTGCGCATCGCACTTCATCCCGTCCGGCACGCCGGGCTCGCTCGCCGAGACGATGTCCGAGGCGAAAATCCGGCCGGAGCCGAGCCTGCCGTCCGGCAGCACGTCGAAGACGCGGATATTGTGCTGGACCGTATCGTTGACGAACAGCCGGTCCTCGGTGGGGCAGAAGCACAGACCGTTGGGCTGGTCGAAGAGATAGCGGTCCACCAGCAGTTCCGGCGCCCCGCCGCCGGGCGGAATGCGATAGACCCCCTGGAAGCCGAGCTGGCGGGGCCGCTCGACCCCATAGAGCGGCATGCGGCCATACCAGGGGTCGGAGAAATAAATCGACCCGTCCGACTTCACGCAGACATCGTTGGGGCTGTTCAGCTCCATGCCTTCGAAATGCGAGGCCAGCACCTCGCGCCGGCCGTCCGGCCGCTCGCGCACCAGGGTCGAGGTGGCATGCTCGCAGACGATCAGGTTGAGGTCGGCGTCATAGGTCATCCCGTTGCATTTGTTCGCCGGCCGCTTGACCTCGCGCACGCCGCTCTTGTCCCAGCGGCGGCGCACGTCGCCGGGCATGTCCGAGAACAGCAGATGGTGCTCGCGCGGATGCCAGACCGGCCCTTCCGAGAATTCGAACCCGGTGCCGAGTTGGCGCACCGGCGCCCAGAGGTCCATCAGGTCGGCGAAACCGGGGCGGACGGCAGCATGGGTTGTCATGATGCGAGCCCCGGATCAGGCCGCAAACCAGTTGCGCGCCGGCAACGACTGCACCACCGGGCCGGGGATCGCCATGTCCATGCGGCCCACCACCAGCCCATGGGCGATCTTCGCCGGCTTGTCGTGCACCGGCAGCAGGAATTTCGAGCTTGAGAGCAGCTTCTTGATGGCCGCCTTCTCGCCGCGCTTCGAGCCGCCATGGTTGCCGGTGACGCGCGGCTCGTTGTCGCCAAGTTCGTGGAAGGGGGTCACGATCTGGTCGTTGAAGTCGTAGATCACGTCGCCGCAGAGGGTTGCCCGGCCTTCCACCGTGTCCACATGCACGTTCATGGACCCTTCCGTGTGCGCGCCGGCCGCCTCCAGGTAGCAGCCGGGGAACAGCTCGATGGGGCCGGACAGTTCGAGGTCTTCGAAGCGCAGCGCGTCGCGGGTGTGCAGGCGGTCCACGAGGTGCTTGATGTCGGGCGCCGGATACTGCGGGTGCATCAGGCCGGAGACCGAATATTCAAGCTCCCGCCGGTTGACGATCACCGTGGTGTTCATGGGGAAGAGATCGTCCTTCCCCGCATGGTCGATATGCAGGTGCGTGTGCAGCACATAGCGCACATCGCCCATGCGCACGCCGTATTTGGCGAGCTGGTTCTCGATCATGTTCTCGTGGAACTGGAGGCCGCGCATGCCGAGGCTCTCCATGATCTGGTTGTTGCGGTAGCCGGTATCGACCACGATGGGCCAGGGGCCGCCGAGGACGAGGAAACCATAGGTCGGCACGCGGCGCACACGGCCACAGTCGCGTCCCAGCACGAGGAAGCTCGACTCGAGCTCGATGTCGCCATAGTCGAGAACCTTGATTTCGAGCGCCATGAACGTCCTCCCCTTAAGTTATCGAGCGAGGCAGCAGGCCCGCCCCGCGATCTCGTTGAATATTTTGCCCTCGGGCCGCTCGGTCACGCCGCCTTCGCGCCTCCGAGCGAGAGGATGTGCCGACAGATCCGAGCGGTGCTCCCGCCATCGGTGAGGCTTGCAAGCCGCGGCGCGATCAGCCGCAGCGCCTCGGTTTCCGGCCGGTAGCCCGGGTCCGAAGCGAGCGGAGTGAGCCAGTGGATGCCATGGGCCCGCGCCGCAAGCCGCGCGACCGCGCCGACGAGGGCGGAAGGATCGCCCCGTTCCAGCCCGTCCGACAGCACGACGACAACGGCGCCACGGGCATAGGCGGCAAAGCGCGGCACCGCGAGAAAGGCCAGCAGGGCATCGCCGATGCGCGTGCCGCCATCCCAGTCGGCGACGAGGCCGGAAGCCTCGCTGAGCGCGTGCTCGCGCCGACGCCGGCGCAGCGCGCGCGTCACGCGGGTGAGCCGGGTGCCGAAGGTGAAAGCCTCCGCCCGCGGCGCGGCCTGGATGACGGCGTGGGCCAAGGCGAGGTTGGCGTCGCTGCGCTGCTTCATGGAGCCAGAGACGTCGATGAGCAGCAATATGGGGCGCGGGCGGGTGACGCGCCGGAGCTTCTTCAGGCTCATCACCTCGCCGTCATGGCGGATGGCGTCCTTCAGGCTGCGGGCAAGATCGACCGTGGGCCCGCGCCGCGCGGCGCGATGGCGATAGCCCCTGCGGCGCGGCAAGGCGGCCGGCAGCGCCCGCCCGAAGCGGCGCAACGTCTCGCTCTCGTCCATAGTCCGCAGGCGCCGCAGGGACAGCGCCTCGGCGCCGGTCGCAGCCTGCCCGGTCTCATTGATCTCCTCGGCGATGAGGATTTCGCGGGAACCGGAATCCTCCTGGACCGACATCTCCTCGTCCGGCGCCCAATCGTCCTCGCCCGGCTCGGCAAAAGCGCCGAGGAAATGCATGTCGAACAGCGCGTCGAAACGGTCCCGCTGCTCGGGATGGGGGGCAAGCGTCGCCACCGCCGCCTTGCGCACGTGCGCGATGCTGCGCGGGCCGAGCAGTTCCACGGCCATCAGGAACGCCGTGGTCTGTTCGGGCGCGACGGCAAAGCCGTTTCCGCGCAGCAGCGTCGGAAAGGCGACGAGCGGGCGCGCGGCGGCGGGGAGCGGCGCGATCATGCCGCCAGTCCCGGAATGATCAAAGGCAGGCGCGGACGCAGATGGACGAGATCCTCCTCGTCCTTGATGGCCGCACCGAGCGAGCGCCGGAACGCCTCCGGCCAGGGCGCCCCGCTGTGCGCGAGCGCGGTGGCGGCTTCCGCCCAGTCCACCGCCTCGGCCACGCCCGGGGGTTTCGCGAGCGGCTCCTGCCTGAGCAGCCCCACCGCATGGACCACGGCCCTCGCCGTGCTCTCCGCCACGGCGGAGGAGCGCAGCATGATGATCTGCGCCTCCCGCTCCGCCTCGGGATAGGCGATGTAGTGATAGACGCAGCGCCGCCGCAGCGCTTCGTGCAGTTCGCGAGTGCGGTTCGAGGTGAGGACCACCACCGGCCGCTCCGCTGCGCGCAGCGTTCCGCGCTCCGGGATGGAGATGGAGAAATCGGAGAGGAATTCCAGAAGGAAGGCCTCGAACTCATGGTCCGAGCGGTCGATTTCGTCGATGAGGAGGACAGTGGAGTCCGGCCGCCTGAGCGCGGTCAGCATGGGCCGCTCGATGAGAAAATCGTCGCGATAGATGTCGAGGCTCTCGCCCTCGCGCGCCTGCCGGATGGCCAGCATCTGGCGCGGATAGTTCCACTCATAGAGCGCGGCGGCCGCGTCGATGCCCTCGAAGCATTGCAGTCGGATGAGCTGGCGTCCGAGAATGCCGGCCAACGCCTTGGCGGCCTCGGTCTTGCCGACGCCGGGCGCGCCTTCCAGCAGCAGCGGCTTGCCCAGCGCGAGGGCGAGATAGCCAGCGGTGGCGATGCCGTCGTCCGCCAGATACATGGCCGCGCGCAGCGCCTCGGCCAGGTCCTCGGGGCTCGAAATGCCGGAGACGGTGGTGCGCAGCGTCATGCCGTCACCGCCAATTGACCGGGCCGCCACGGCGCGGCTGCGGGCGCACGCCGCCATTGGCGCGGATAGCCTTCAGGATCTTCTCGGGCGTGATGGGCAATTCGTCCACGCGCACGCCCACCGCGTTATAGATCGCGTTGGCGATGGCCGGCAGCACGGGGTTGGCGCACATCTCGCCCGGCCCCTTGCCGCCGAAGGGGCCATCCGGCGCCGGCCGCTCCAGCACCGTGACGTGGTAGGGCGCGATGTCCCCCGGCCCCGGCATCAGATATTCGTTGAAGTCGCGCGGGCCGTGGTCGGGATTGGGATAATAGGGCTCCGGCGTCTCATAGAGCGCGTGGCTGATCCCCATCCAGGCGCCGCCCACGAGCTGCTGCTCCACCATGCGCGGATTGATGACGCGGCCAAGCTCATAGGCACTGGTCATCCGCAGCACCGTGACCTCGCCGGTCTCGTCATCCACCGTGATGTCGGCGACAAGGCAGGCATGGGCGAAATCGGTGTTGGGGTTCATCTCGCCGGTCTCGGCATCCACCGCCGAGAGGGGAATGAGGAAGATGCCACGCCCGGCAATGGTGCGGCCCTGCTTGAACTGGGCGGCCTGGGCGGTGGCCTTCACCGTGATGCTGCGCGAGGGCGCGCCGCGCACATGGATGTTGCCGCGCCCGTCGGTGACGAGGTCGGCGGCATTGACCTCAAGCTCCTCCGCCGCCGCCTCCATCAGCACGCCGCGCGCCTCGCGGGAGGCGGCGATGACGGCGTTGCCCATGCGGTGCGTGCCGCGGGAGGCGAAGCTGCCCATGTCGTGGGGGCCGGTATCGCTGTCGGCGGTGTCCACATAGACGTCCTCGATGGGCACGCCCAGCGTCTCGGCGGCGATCTGGCGGCTCACCTGCTTCATGCCCTGGCCGAGATCGATGGCCGAGAGCGCGACGGTGAACTTGCCGTCCGGATTGGAATGGACCAGGGCCTGGCTCGGGTCGCCGCCGAGATTCATGCCGATGGGATAATTGACCGAGGCCATGCCGCGGCCTTCATGGCGCGCCATCTCAGCGCCTCCTCGTGCCGAAGACGGAAGAGAACCGCACCGCGCCATGCTGCGTCTGCGCCGGAGCGGGCGGAGAGGCGGCAGGAGCGGGCGGCGACTGATAGGCCGGCGGTGGTGGTTGGATCGCTGCCGGCTGGTACGGTGGCTGCGCCGGCTGATAAGACGGCGGAGGGGGGACGACAGGCCGTGCCGGCTCGTAGCGGGGCACTTGCATCGGCGCTGGCCGGTTGTCGCGGGCCCCCTCGAACACCGGCCGCTTGGTCAACGGAATGCGCATCGTGCCGGCGGGCAGGACCTGCGTCGTGGGGCCGCCGCGCGTGTCGGGCCTACCGATCTGGCCGCTCTGGTCGACCGGCGTCGCCGGGATCTGCGCCCGCTCGCCGACGCCGCCGCCGACAACGGAGGACTGGCGCTTCGCCTGTTCGGAGATCGGCCAGTTCGCCTTCTCCGCCGCCACCTGCACGCATTCGATGAGCGCGGTGTTCTTGGCGGCGCGGCGGTGCGCCTTCATGTCCCCATCGCGATAGGCGTTGAGGATGCGGAACTCCATGGGGTCCATATTGGCCGCCTCGGCGAGGCGATCCATCTGGACCTCGATGGCGAAGTCCACGGCGGTGACGCCGAAGCCGCGCATGGCGGTGGAGGGGCAGCGGTTGGTGTAGCTGACATAGATGTCGGAGGAGACGTTCGGGATCGAGTACGGGCCCGGCACATGGGCGGTACACTTGATGGCCGCATAGCTGGACAGGCGGGTATAGGCACCGGCGTCGAAATAGCTGCGGATGTGGCGGGCGATGATGCGTCCGTCCCGCATCAGTCCGTCCTTGACAAAGATGCGCTCGGCGCCGCGCGGCGAGCCGGAAAGCATCTCCTCCTCGCGATCGAGCACGTAGCGCACCGGCTTTCCAGTGAGCATGGCGCCGAGCACGGCGAGGGGCTCGGTGAGCGAATCCACCTTGCCGCCGAAACCGCCGCCCACCGTGCCGCCGATGAAATGCAGCCGGTTGGATTCCAGGTCCACGATCTTCGCCGTAGTGCCCAGCGAGAAGAACAGGCCCTGCGCGCAGGTGTGCACCACATAGCGGTCATTGTGCTCGGGCGCGGCGATGGTTCCGTTGGTCTCGGTCGGCGCATGCTCGATGGGAGACATCTGGTAGCGCTCTTCCATCACGATGTCGGCCTGGGCGAAGGCCCGCTCCACATCGCCGAAGCGGAGCTTCTGGTGGTCGAAGCGGTCGTGATATTCGAAGTAATTGCCGGGATAGGTCTCGTTGACCACGGGCGCGCCGGGCTTCAGCGCCTCCTCCACATCGAAGACCGGCACCAGGGGCTCGTAGTCTATGCGGACCAGCTTGCGCGCCGAAAGCGCCGCTGCCTCGCTCTCGGCGATGATGGCCACCACCGGCTCGCCCTTGTAGCGGACCTTGTCCACGGCCAGCGTCGGCTCATCGTCCTTGCCGAAATTGATCAAGCTGAGCAGCGTGTTCTTGTTCACCGGCACGTTGGCGCCGCGCAGCACCTTCTTCACCCCTGGCGCCCGCTCGGCGGCCGAGACATCGATGGAGCGGATGCGGGCATGATGGTGAGGGCTGCGCACCACCTTCAGATGCAACAGCCCGTCGAAGGCATGGTCATCGAAAAAGCGCGTGCGGGCCGTGACATGCCCGGGCATATCCTGGCGCTGCACGCCCTTGCCGACGACATTGAGATTGTCGTCGCGCTCGTCGGCGAAGATGTCCTTGCGCATCTCCAGCATGGCAGCCTCCTTCAGGCCCGTCTTGCGCCGGGGGCGGCGGCAGCGGCTAGGATCGCCGCGATGATCGGCTCGTAGCCGGTGCAGCGGCAGATGTTGCCGCTGATCCCGTCGATGACCTCCTCGCGGGTGGGGTTGGGGTTCTTCGCCAGAAGCGCCCGCGCGGCGGTGAGCATGCCGGGCGTGCAGAAGCCGCATTGGGCCGCGAAATGGTCCATGAACGCCTCCTGCAGCGGTTGAAGGTTCGGCCCGTCTGCCATGCCAGAGGCGGTCTCGATCTGGCGGCCCTCGCATGTCACCGCCAGCGTCAGGCAGGAGAGGTGCGGCTCGCCGTCGATCAGCACGGTGCAGACCCCGCACGTGCCCTGCCCGCAGCCATATTTCGGGGCGAAGTCGCCGAGGCCGCGCCGGAGCATGTCCAGCAGCGTTCCGGCCGGATCGACGAAGGTGGCGCGGTCGGCCCCATTGAGGCGGAACTGGACCGGGAGCTTGGCCATGATCGTCTCCTCAACGGGGCTCGCCGGCCAGGAGCCGGCCGAGATGAACGGGCAGGATCTCGCGCCGGTACCATTCGCTGGCGATGGCATCCGTGGCCGGCCGGCAGCCTTCCAGGGCCGCCTGCTTCGCTGCCTGGATGGCGGCCGCATCGAGCGGCTTGCCTTCCAGCGCGCGCTCCACGCCGCGGGCGCGCATGGGCGTCGGTGCCATGGCGCCATAGGCGACACGCGCCGGCGCCACACGCCCGCCGGAGAGCGGCAGGTGCGCGGCGATGGAGAGCACCGAAATGCCCTTCGGCTTCACCCGGCTGACTTTCCGGAAATGCAAATCGGACGGGTTCTGCGGCCGGGCGAACTGGACCGCCGTGACCAGCCCCTGCCCGCCCCGCTCGCGCCCGGCAAGGAAGTCCTCCAGCGGCACCGCCCGGCCGGAGCCATAGCCCGCCTGAAGCACCACCTGGGCATCGAGCGCGAGAAGCGCCACGGTGAAGTCGCCATAGGGCGTTCCGGCGAAGAGATTGCCGCCGATGGTTGCCATGTTCCGGATCGCCGGCCCGCCGATGCCGCGCGCCGGCCCGTGCAGATAGGCGAGATCCCGGCTGGCGAGCACCATGGCCATGGTCACGCCGGCGCCAATCTCGACCCGCGCGCCGCTCACGCTCATCTGCCGGAAGGCCGGATCGGTGACGCGCACCAGCGTGCCCTCCGTCAGCCGGCCTTCATTGACGTCGCGCATCACCAGCGTGCCGCCGCCGATCAGCAGCGCTTGCCGGTCGCCGGAGAGGATGCCGGCCGCTTCCGAAAGGCTCGCGCAGCTTCTCACGTCGAGCATTTCAAGCCTCCTCGCGGGCGATCTGCGGCAGGCGGCGGACCGCTTCGATGCCGTTGGTGTAGACCTCGTCGCCGACGATCTGCGCCAGTTCCGCCTCCCGCCCCGGCGGCGTGGTGAAGCGGCTCTCCCAGTGCCAGAAGCTCCGGTTGCCGTCCGTCACCGGAAGCAGCCGCACATGCGCCACGTAGTTGAAGAGCGGGATCGGCGTGTCCAGCAGGCAATAGCTGAAGGTCATCTCAAGATCCGAGAGGGTGAGGAGCTGCTCGCGCAGCTCGCTGCCGTCGCGCAGGAGGAAGCGGCGCACGCAGCCCACCCGGTCGGATGGGTTGGCGCGCTCGATCTCGCTCCAGGCGACGATCGGGTGCCATTTGTCATGGCCGTTGAAGTCGCGCAGGAGTGACCAGAGCCGGTCCACCGGCGCGTCGATGATCGTGCTGCGGACGACATGGGGCATGGTCACCCCCCGAATGCGCGCTTGAGGGCATCGAATCCGCCTTGGAACACGTTGCCGCCGATGCCGCCGACGAGTTCCGTCTCGCGCTCCGGCGCGCAGTCAAAATCCGCTGACCATTCGATGAAGGTCCGCTCCTGATCGGTGATGGGGGTCAGCCGGAGCGTCGCCACATAATTGGTCAGTGGCATGGGCGAATCGAGGATCGAATAGGTGCAGAACATGTCGTAGTCCGACAGGCCGAGGAGCTGCTCGCGCAGCCGGTCGCCGTTCCGCAAGGCGAAGGCGCGGATGCAGCCCACCTTGTCGGCCGGTTCGCCATTCTCGATGCGGCTCTCCGCGATGGCGGGGTGCCAGTTCGGCAGGCCGTTGAAGTCCCGCACGCGGGCCCAGACCTTGACGGCGGGAGCGCCGATGACACTTGAGACGTAGACGCGAGCCATGGTCCTACCTCACGCCTTCTCTGCCGGGCCAGCGCCGCCGTCGGAGCCTCCGCCCGACCCGCCACCCGACCCGCCTTTGGGCTTCGCCGGCTGCGCATCCTTGGCGACGCGCTGCATGTCGGAGGCCTCGCGCATGAGCCCGCCCATCTTGGCGAGGTTCCCGCCTTCGATGCCGATCTCCTTCAAGACCTGATCGATCATGGGCGCCTGCACTCGGTAGCGCAGCGCGGATTCTATCACCTCGTCGGTGGGCGAGCGCGCCGCGCCGCCCGTGCCGCTCATCCCCGCGAGCCCGTCCACATGAAGGATGCGGATGCCCTCGATCTTCTCCATGGGCTTCACGCTCTCGCGTACGATCCCCTCGATCTTGTCGAGCAGCCGGCGGCGGAACATTCCGTAGCGGGCGCCGTCGCTGAGCACGTTCTCCGCCTCGTAGAGGAGCTTCTGCGCCTCGGCCTCCACCGCGCGGCGGACCTTCTCGGCCCCGGCCGCGATACGGGATTCTTCCGCCGCCTTCTCGGCGAGCGTGATCTCGACACTCTTGCGCCGCTTGGCCGTCTCGCTTTCGCGGACGGTCTTGACCTGCTCCTCCGCCTCCACCGCCTTGGCGCGGGCGATCTCGGCATTGGCCTGCGCGGCGGATTCCTCCAGGGACTTCGCATAGAGGGCGATGGCCTTGTCCATGGCGGCGGACTCCACATCGCGCTCGCGCTCGATCTCCAGCTTGCGCAGTTCGCGCTGGCGACCGACGCGCGCCTCGTCCAGACCCCGGTCGGAGGAGATGCGGGCCCGCTCCACCTCCTCGTTGGAGGCGATCTGCGCCTCCTGGAGCGCCTGGGTGCGGGCGATCTCCAGCTGCTCCAGCGCCCGGCGCCGCTCGATCCGCGCCGCCTCCAGCCCTTGCTCGCGGGCGATGTCCACGGTCTCCACCTGCTGGCGCGCCGTGATCTCGGCCTGGCGCAGCGCCTTGTCCGCGTCGGTGCGCTCCACCTTCTTGGCGGCCAGCACGATGGCGCGATCTTCCTCGGCCACCTCGACGGCCTTCTTCTGGGCGATCTGCAGCATCTCGCGGGTCTTGGCGGAGTTGATCTTCTCCTCGTCGAGACCAAGCTCGGTGGCGATCCGCTGGCGCTCCACCACGTCGCGGCGTTTCAACTCGGCGGCTTCGAGATTGGCGTTGCGCCGGATCTCCAGTTCCTTCGTGGCGAGTTCGGCGGCGATGCGCTCGGCCGCCACCACCTTCTCCTGCGCGATGCGGGCGGCTTCCGTCGCCTCGCGGGCGGAAATCTCCGCGGTGTCGATGGCCTGGTTGCGGGCGATCTCCAGGTTGCGGATCTCCTCGTCGCGCCGGATGCGATCGCCGGAGACGGTCTTCTCCTGCTCGATGCGGGCTTTCTCGACGGTTTCGCGCGCGGAAATCTCCGCTGCCTCGAGGGTCTCCGTCCGCCCGATCTCCAGCAGGCGCTTGCTCTGCTCCTGCGCGATGCGCTCCGCCGTGATCACGTTCTCCTGGGCGATCCGCGCCTTCTCCACCGCCTCGCGCGCGGCGATCTCGGCCTCGTCCAGCGATTTGTTGCGGGCGATCTGGAGCGCGCGCAGCCGCTCCTCCTGGGCGATGCGGGCGGTCTCCACCGCCTCCTTCGCGGCGATATCCTCCTGATCGATCGTGCGGGTGCGCTCGATCTCGCGGTTGCGCACCTCCTGCTCGCGGACGATGCGCTCGGCATTCACCGCAGTCTCTTGGAGAATGCGGGCCTTATCGGTTGCCTCGCGGGCGGCGATCTCCGCCCCCTCTAGCACCCGGGTACGTTCGATCTCCTTCTGCCGGATGTCGCGCTCGGAAGCGATGCGGGCGGTGTTGATGGCCTGATCGTTGGCGATGCGCGCCTTCTCCACCTGCTCGCGGGCGACGATCTCGGCCTCCTCCACAGCCTGGGTGCGGGCGATCTCCTGCTGGCGGATATCCCGCTCCGAGGCGATGCGCGCCTCGCTGATGGCGCGCTCATTGGCGATGCGCGACTTCTCGATCTCCTCGCGGGAGGTGATCTGCGCCTGCTCCGCCTCGGTGTCGCGCACGGCGCGCTCGCGGGCCACCTCGGCGCGCTGCACGGCGCGCTTGATCTCGATCTCGCGCTGCTGCTCCAGCCGCGCCCCCTCGCTCTCGCGCTCGATGTCGAGCGCCTGGCGCTCGGCTTCGAGATTGCGCGTGCGGATGCGGATCATCGCATCCTGCTCGATGTCGTTGCGCAGCTTCCGCTTGTCCTCGATCTCCTCGATGATGCGCGTCAGGCCCTCGGCATCGAAGCGGTTGGACGGGTTGAAGAATTGCAGGTCGGTCTGGTCGAGATCGGTGAGCGCCACCGATTCCAGCACGAGGCCGTTCTGGTCGAGCGCCTCGGCCGCGGCATCCTTGACGCGCTGGACATAGGTGCCGCGCTGCTCGTGCATCTCCTCCATGGTCATCTCGGAGGCGACGGTGCGCAGCGCCGAGATGAATTTGCCCGAGAGCAGCGCATTGAGCTGGTCCGGCTGGAGCGTGCGCCGGCCGAGCGTGGCGGCGGCCACCGAGACGGCTTCGCGCTGGGGCCGCACGCGGACATAGAATTCGGCGTCGATATCCACGCGCATGCGGTCGCGGGTGATGAGCGCGTCATTGTTCGCCCGCGTCACCGCGAGCTGGAGCACGTTCATGTTCACCGGCGTGACGTCGTGGATGATGGGCAGCACGAAGGCGCCGCCATTGATCACCACCTTTTCGCCGAACAGCCCGGTGCGGACGAAGGAGACCTCCTTCGAGGACCGGCGATAAAGCCAGTTCACCAGATAGACGATGATGGCGATGATGATCACCGCCACGATCAGCCAGAGGATCAGCGATCCGATCAGCTGTCCCGTCATGTCCTCATCCTCCCGCCCGTGTCAGGGTCATTTCGCTTTGCCGGCCTTGCGCGCCGGCTTGGTTTCTTGCGTGCTGCCGATCCGCTTGAAGGCGCGGACCTGATCGCGGATCGCCACTTCCACCGGCAGGCGCTCCATGGAAGAGGCGCCATAGAAGCCGTGGCAGTTCGCGGTACTTCTCATGATGAAGTCTGCATCGGCCGGCTCGGCCACCGGCCCGCCATGGACCAGGATGAGCGCATCCTTCTTCACCTTGAGCGCCGCCTTGGCCCAGCGATCCACCAGCGTCGGGCAATCCTGAAGCTTCAGCGCGGTCTCCGCGCCGATGCTGCCGCCGGTGGTGAGCCCGAGATGGCAGACGATGATGTCCGCGCCCGCCTGCGCCATGGCGCGGGCGTCGTCTTCACAGAAGACGTAAGGCGTGGTCAGCAGCCCCTTGGCGTTGGCGAGGGCCACCATCTCGACCTCCAGGCCGTAGCCCATGCCGGTCTCTTCGAGATTCTGGCGGAAGACGCCGTCGATCAGGCCCACCGTCGGGAAGTTCTGGACGCCGGCAAAGCCGATCCGCTTCACCTCATCCAGGAAGACATCCATGCGGCGGGACGGGTCCGTGCCGCAGATTCCGGCGATGACGGGCGTCGCCTTAACCACCGGCAGCACCTCGGCCGCCATCTCCATGACGATGGCGTTGGCATCGCCATAGGGCATCAGCCCGGAGAGCGAGCCGCGCCCGGCCATGCGGTAGCGGCCGGAATTGTAGATGACGATGAGGTCGATGCCCCCGGCCTCCTCGCACTTGGCCGAAAGGCCCGTGCCGGCGCCGCCGCCGACAATGGGCTCGCCGCGCGCGACCATGGCCCGGAAGCGCTTGAGGAGGGTGGCTTTGTCGAAGCTTGCCATGGGTTGCCTATCGTTGCGCCGCACGCTCGCGGCGCCGGCCGGCATGCAGCGTGCGGAACTGCTGCGCCAAAGCGGCGGCGAAGGCGGGATCGTTGATGTGGAGCGGCAGCCGGATGAGCTGGCGGTTGGTGGTGACGCGCACGGTCTGAACCAGCGCCTGGACGAGCGCAGCGTCCGCCGCCGGGTCGTGGAAGGGCTGGCCCGGTGCATCGAGCGCCGAGACGCCCAGCTCCGGAATGAGGAAGCGCACCGGCCCTTCCATCTGGTTCAGCCGCTCGCCGATCCAGCGGCCCATGCGGGCATTCTCTTCCGCCGTCGTGCGCATGAGCGTGATCTGCGGGTTGTGCGCATAGACCCTGCGGCCGCGATAGCGCTCGGGCACGGTCTCGGGCGCGCCGAAATTCACCATGTCCAGCGCGCCCACCGAGCCCACATAGGGGATGCGGGTGCGGATGACCGCGCCGAAGCGATCCTCGGTGGCCGGCAGGATGCCGCCCATCATCATGTCGCAGATCTCGGTGGTGGAGATGTCGATCACCGCGCCGACGAGCCCGGACTCGATCAGCTTCTCCATGGCCCGCCCACCCGTGCCGGTGGCGTGGAAGACCAGCGGCTCCCACTCGGCCTCGATGAGCTTTGCGACCTGCTGCACGCACGGTGTGGTGACGCCGAACATGGTCAGCCCGACGAGCGGCTTCTCGGCCGTCTCCCGGCGGCGCGGCGCCTCGCGCCGCAGCTCCGCGAGCCGTGCCTTCGCCATGGCGGCCATGGCGTGGGCGCCGTTGCCCAGGACGAGGCGCGAGACCCGGTTGAGGCCCTGCACGTCCGTGACCGCATGCACCATGGCGATGTCGGTGGCGCCCACATAGGCGCGCACATCGCCGGAGGCCATGGTGGAGATCATCAGCTTGGGCAGGCCCACCGGCAGCTCCTGCATGGCCGGCGTCACCATGGCGGTGGCGCCCGAACCGCCGGCCGAGATGATGCCGATCACGCCCTCCTGGCGCGGCAGCCACGCCTTAAATGCGTCCGTCATGGCTGCCACCGCCGTGCCGCGATCGCCCGAGGCGATGCCGGCGGACCCCCGAGGATGGGCAAGCGCCACCTCCTGCGGGCTCACGTCGCCGCCGGCGCTGCGCCCCGAAGTGGACAGGTCCACCAGGCGGGTCCGCAGGCCCTCAGCGCGGATGAGATCGCGGATGAAGCGCAGCTCATCGCCCTTCGTGTCCAGCGTGCCGGCGATGACCACATAAGGCTCGCCGAGGACAGCGGCAGCCAGCGGCCGGACGTCACCCACGGGGCGGCCGTCGCGCGTTGCCAGCGTCGGGCGCGAGACGGTGCGGGCCTGCGCCTCGATGCGGGCCGCCGGCACAGGCTGCGACCAGCGCGTCGGGATCACGGGATTGGAGAGATAGACCCGCGTCGGCCCCTGCGGCACAGGCGCGGCGGCCGGAGCCGCCCCGTTGCCCGTGCGGGCCTGCACCACCGCATCGGTCTCGTCATGGCCGTGGCGGCCGACGCCGAGGAGGCGCTGCTGAAGCTCGCGGTCGCCGGCGAGGGTGGCGGACGCGATGATGCGGTTGATCCGGCCATTGACCATGATGGCCACCGGATCGGACATCTGGGTCGCGACGCCGATATTCTGCTCGATGACGAGGATGGCGACATCGCCATTCTCGGCGAGCCGCACCAGCATCTCCTCCACATGGGCGACGATGACAGGCGCAAGCCCTTCGGTGGGCTCGTCCATGACCAGGAGGCGCGGATTGAGCAGCAGCGCGCGGCTGATGGCCAGCATCTGCTGCTCGCCGCCGGAGAGCTGGGCGCCGCCGTTGTTGCGCCGCTCGGCGAGGCGCGGAAACACCTCGTAGATGCGCTCGGGCGTCCAGGCACCGCGCTTGCCCCGCTGCATCACCCGCAGATGCTCGTCCACGGTGAGCGAGCGCCACAGGCGCCGGCCCTGCGGCACATAGCCGACGCCGAGGCGCGCCACCTCCGCCGGGGAACGGCCGGCAATCTCCTCGCCGAAGAAGCGGATGGAGCCCGAGGAGATGGGCACGAGCCCCATGATGGCCTTGCACATGGTGGTCTTGCCCATGCCGTTGCGGCCGACAACGGAGAGCACGCCGCTCTGCAAGGTGAGATCGACGCCCTGCACGGCATGGGACCGGCCATAGAAGACGTTCAGCCCTGCGATCTGGAGGATGGGGATGCCCGCGGCGGGCGGGGCTTTCAGGCGCTCAGCCATGGGCGCCCCCGAGATAAAGCTCCTGCACCTCGGGATCGGTCTCGATCTCTTCCGGCCGGCCTTCCTTGAAGATGCGGCCGTTGTGCATCATCGTCACGCTCTCGACGACGCGCAGCGCAACATCCATATCGTGCTCGATGATGATGTAGCCGATATGGCCGGGCAGCGAGGTGAGGATGTGGACGAGGTCGCGCCGCTCCGTGGGCGAGAGCCCCGCCGCCGGCTCATCGAACAGGATGAAACGCGGCGCCCCCGAAAGGGCCAGCGCGATCTCCAATTGGCGCTGCTGCCCATAGGCGAGTTCGCCCACGAGGCGGTCCTTCACGGGCGCCAGATGCACCGCATCCACCAGCCCCTCGGCGGCATGGACGAGCGCATCGTCGCGGCGCGGGCGCAGGAGGGAGAAGCGGTTGCGGGAGACGCCCCGGCAGGCGAGGTAGACATTGTCCATCACCGAAAGACCGGCGAAGAGCGAGGAGATCTGGTAGGTGCGCCTAAGGCCGCGGCGGATGCGCTCGTGGGGCGGGAAGGCGGTCACGTCCTCGCCAAAGAAGCGGATGATGCCGGAAGACGGCGGAAAATCGCCGGTGATGCAATTGAACAGCGTGGTCTTGCCCGCGCCGTTCGAGCCCAGCACCGCCCGCCGCTCGCCGGGGCGCACGGAGAGGGTGATGTCGGATAGCGCGGCCAGCGCCCCGAACAGGCGCGAGACGCCGCGCAGCTCCAGCGCATTGGCCGAGCCGGCCGTGCTCAGGCTTTCCCGGGACGGCATCGCATTCATGGCGTGCCTCCGCCGATGCGCATCTGCGCGGCCTGGGTCTCGCGGCTCCGGCGATAGCGCTCGCGCAGCCGCTGCCAGATGCCCACGAGCCCGTCCGGCGAGAACAGCACGATGACGAGAAAACCCAGCCCGATGAGGAGCTGGAAGCGCTTGCCGTCGAGGCCCACCGCCTCCAGGAGGTCGAGCGAGAAGGTGCGCAGCAGCACATAGACCAGCGCGCCGATGAAGGGCCCGATGGGCCGGCTCATGCCGCCGACCACGGCGATGATCAGAACATCGACCACCGGCCCGACGCCGGCCGTGCCCGGCGAGACCTGCCGCTGGTACCAGACCAGCAGCACGCCCGCGAAGCCGGCGATCACCGAGGCGAAAGTATAGGCGGCGATCCGGTGGGCGACCACGTTGAAGCCGAGGGCCGCCATGCGCCGGGGATTGTCCCGCGTGCCCTGGAGCGCGAGGCCGAAGGGCGCGCGCGACACATAGATGACTGCGCCATAGGCGAGCGCCGCGCAGCCCAGCGTCAGATAGTAGAAGGGGACGTTGCTGCCCCAGTCGACCCCCAGGAAGACCGGCGGCGTGATGCCGTTGAAGCCGCTGAAACCATTGAAGATCGTGTAGTTCTGCAGGCACAGATAGTAGAAGGCCGAGGCGATCGCCAGCGTGATCATGATGGTGTAGATGCCCTCGGTCCGCACCGAGAGCGCCCCGCTCAGAGTGCCGAACAGCATGGCGATGAAGACCGCCACGGGCACCGCCGCCCACCAGGGCCATTTCAGGCTGATCTGGGCGATGGCGCTGTCCCCGAAGATGGCGACAAGATAGCCGGCGAACGCCGCCACCGTCATCTGCACGAGGCTGACAATGCCGCCATAGCCCGCCAGGAACATCAGGCTGAGGGCGATCATTCCGAGGATCATCGCGTAGGCGATGATCTGCACGAGCCAGAACGACGTCGCGATCAGCGGCATGACGAGCAGCAGCGCGGCGACGATCCAGAAGGCCGGCCCCTGGCGGGCGATCACCTCGCCGAGCCCTTCGCGGGGCGGGGCGTGCTGGCCGATGGGGCGGATGTCGGTGATGGCCATGGTCAGCGCCTCGCCGCCAGGCCCTGCGGCCGGATCGCCAGCACCGCGACCATGATGATGAAGGTCAGCATCACGGCGTAAGTGGGCATGTAGACGGAGCCGAACTGCTCGGCGAGGCCGACGATGAGCGCGCCCATGGCCGCGCCGGGGATCGAGCCCATGCCGCCGACGATGACCACCACCAGCGAGGAGAGGAGGATCTTCGTGTCCTCCCCCGGCTGGAGCGACTGGAAGGTGCCGCCGACGACGCCCGCGAGCCCGGCCAAGCCCGCACCGAAGGCGAAGACCAACACGAAGATGAGCTGCACGCGCACGCCCGTCGCGGAGAGGATGTCGCGATCATCGACGCCGGCGCGCACCAGCATGCCGATGCGCGTGCGGTTCAGCGCCAGCCACATGACGACGCCGACGATGATCGCGCCCATGAGGATGGCGATGCGCACGAACGGATAGGTCATCATGACCGCTTCGCCGTTGCTGCGCAGGCCGACCATGAAGGGCAGCTGCACCGGGCCGGCCAGCCATTCCGGCGTCGTCACCTGATAGGTGTCGCCGCCATAGTTCCAGAGCAGCAGGTCGGCGACGATGATGGAGAGGGCGATGGTCACCAGCGTCTGCCGCAGGTCCTGCCCCTCCATCCAGCGGAAGAGGAGCACCTGCATCAGGATGCCCGCCAGGGCGACGATGATGAAGGCGACGATGAGCGCCACCAGCCAGGAGCCGGTCAGATGGCCGATGCTGTAGCCGATATAGCCGCCGAGCAAATATAGCGAGCCGTGGGCGAGGTTGACGTTGCGCATCAGGCCGAAGATGAGCGTGAAGCCGCTGGCCACCAGGAAATAGAGCGCGCCGAGGGTGATGCCGTTGAACAGCGCGCTGAGGAACACGCGCTTGCGCCCGAACGTCGCCTCCATTTCCGGCGTCCAGACCGCGAAGACGAGCCACAGGAGAAGCGCGGCCGCGACCAGGATCACGAACGACCAGATGGGGCGCCGGGCGATGAAGTCACCCATGGGCCACCTGCAGCGGGGTAAGCCCGACCGTGCGCAGCGCCCGGCGATAATCGCTCGGCGACATGCCCATATGGGCGGTGAAGAACCGGGTGAAGACGCTCTGGCACGAGAAGCCGAGCCGCGCGCTGATGCTCGTGACCGGCTCGTGCGACAGCACGATCCGGTCGAGCGCGGCGTCAACGCGGACCGTGTTCGCGAAGACCGTCGGCGTCACGCCCACCTGCTCCTTGAACAGCTTGAAGAAATGGGCCCGCGACAGGCCGGCCTCGCGGGCGACATAGGCAAGCACATGCTCATAGGACGTATGCTCCTCCAGCAGGCGACAGGCGCGCTGGACGCGCCTGTCGATGGTACATTCCGCCGGCAGGTGGATCAGCGAGGAGGCGAGCCCGGGGCCGATGGGCTCGCTGGAGGCCTGCGCCAGCGCCATCAGCACCGGCGCAAGGTTGAGCTCGCGATGCGCGGAGAGCAGCATCTCGACGGCCTTGTCGCGCCACGCCGCAAGCTCGCGGGTGACCACCAGCTCGGAGGACGGGAAGGCGAGCGAACCCGGCGGCGTCATGGTCTGCGCCGCCAGCCATTCGGGCTTGAGATAGACCACGAGGAAAAGTCCGCACGCGCCGCAGCTCTCCGGCATGAAGCTGTGTGGCTCCCAGGGATTGACGGCGGCTCCCATGAAGGGGTCGGCGCGGAACGCGCGGCCGTTGACGTTCACGAGCCCGCATCCGCCTTCCAGATAGAAGATCAGATGGGCCTCTCGGTGGGCATGCAAGACCAGCGGACGATCGAGGGCGTAGATCGACACCCGGCCGAACGGCCCGTGGCAAACCGCGACTGCGCGACTCATGGCTCCTCGCGTACAGTGTGGCGAGCGGCGCCTCTTCCGGCATGCCCCGCCTGATGCCGCACGCAAACGCGCGGGCGACACCGTGAACCGGTACGGAACGATGGTCGGAAGGGGCGCTTGCGAGCCGCGCCCCATTCCGGGGATGGTGTGCTCAGCCGCTTACGGCTTGCACTCCGGATTGGTCCGCGAGGGCAGCCCCACGGCCTTGAAGGCTTCCGGCGACAGGCCCAGGGTCTCCGGGACGTCGGGCACAGTCTTCACGAACTTGTTGGTCAGATCGCCGTTCGGCAGTTCGGCGACCTCGGTGATGAAGGTCGTGGCGATGGCCTGCCGGTTTGCGTCCAGCTTGACCTTGCCGTTCGGGGCGTCGAGTTCAGTCTTGGCCAGTTCGGCCCGCAACTTGGCGCCGCCATCGGACAGGTCGCCATTGACCTTGTCCATCGCCTTCGCGAGCGCGTTGAACGCGTTGTAGTAATTGGTGGCGAAGAGCGAGGGGCTGGCGAAGCGCTTGTCGGCCGGGAAGGCTTCCTGATAGGCCTTCACCCATTCCTTCCAGCGCGGATCGTCCCAGGCGTCCGCGACGCCGCCGGACGAGGGCGTGCCCACCAGCAGCTTCTTGGCGGCGCCGCGCGACGACAGCACGGTCTGGTCCACCATGATGGAGCCGCCGATGAACTTCGCCTTGCCGCCGGTCTGGCTGTACTGGTTGAGGAAGTTCACCGCATCGCCGCCGCCGAGGCCGAGGAAGACGGCATCGACGTCATCGGGGATGTTGGCGATCACCGAGCCGAAGTCCTTCGTTCCGAGCGGGACCCACTGGCGCTGGACGATCTGGCCGCCGGCCTTGCAATAGCCTAGGGCGAAGCCGAAGACCTGCGTATAGGGAAAGGAATAATCCTCCCCGATCACGGCGACTTTCTTGTAGCCCTTGTCCTTGAAGACATATTCGCCGAGGCCCGCCATCCACTGCGCGCCGTCGCTATTGAACCGGAAGAAGTTCGGCGATGGATTGACATAGGTCGTCTCGAGCGCACCGGACGAGCCGTTGATCATGACGAGGTTCGGCACCGTCTTGCTATAGTCGCGCATGGCGATGCCTTCGGACCCCGACAGGGGACCGATGATCAACTGGACCTTGTCCTGCTCGACGAGCTTGCGCGCTGCGCGCAGCGCGGAGTCCGGGCTGGCGTCGGTCGCAACAATGATGAGCTCGATGTCACGGCCGGCAATCTTGTTGTTTGCCTGCTTGGCGGCGATCTGCACGCCGCGCACGCCGTCTTCGCCGCCCGAGGTCAGCGCACCCGAAAGGGTCGCCATAACGCCGATTTTCAGTTTTTCTTGAGCTTGGCCGCTCGAAGTGGATGCCATTAAACAGCAGGCCGCGACGGCCGCCATAAGCGCCTTCCGCATCGTATTCCCTCCCTGCATACCCGGCCACGTCGAAGGTTTGCACGACGAAGCCGATGGCGGAGTTTTTTTATTCCGCTCTAACCTTACGGTACCACAGGGCGACCGGCTGCCAAGATCGCAAACATTGCTGAGGGTCTGCTTTTCGCGATGCCCGGCCTATTTTTCCGGCCTTTGTTCGGGCCGCTTCGAAGGAAGTTCGACCGCAAGGCGGGTGTTCAGAGCCTGGATGCGCACCTTGATACAGAGGTAAATCCCGCCCCTGCAAAGCGCCGAAGATATCTGGGCTGTGGCCAAGCTTTCGTGAGATGGATCCACGATCCACCCTCAGACACGCCTCTTGGCTAATGCTGGAGCACGGCACGATGTTTGCCGGAATATTAAAGAGGCGCATCGGAAATATGCCACTCCCGATGACTTCCATCGGCATCTTCATAAGAAAGACATCGATGATATTCTACTATAGCCTGTAGTCTCGGGCCGCCCGCCCGAATGGGCTGCAATCGCCTCTCTTGACTTGGGGCGCGGGCGCACCTAACGATCGCACAACAATGCAAAAAAATTTTCGTTATCCGAAATTTTCGGTGCGGTGGAGGAAACGATGATCAAGCGGCGGGATTTTCTGGCTTCCTCGGCGGCCCTTGTCGGGGCAGCGATCGCCCCTTCCATGCTGTGGGCGGACACGAAGGGCTTCCCCAATCGCCACATTCGAATGGTCGTCCCCTTCGCACCCGGCGGCGGCGTGGATGTCTTCGCCCGGCTGATCGCCCAGAAGCTGAAGGATCTGAAGGGCTACACGGTCATCGTGGAAAATCGCAGCGGCGCCAATGGATCCGTCGGCGGCAATGCCGTCCGGACGTCCGATCCGGACGGATATAGCATCCTGTTCTCGGCGGGCACGCAGGTGATGACCAAGAGCGTCATGAAGACGCCGCCCTACGATCCCATCGCCGACTTCACACCCATTGCACGGGCCGGCGAGGCGCCGATGATCCTGGTGATGTCGCCGAAGCGGCCACAGAACACCCTCGCCGAGATCATCGCAAACGCCCGCACGCAGCCCAATGAGTGGAATTTCGCGACCTCCGCCCTGGGGTCTCCCGGCCACCTCGCCGAACTTGAATTCAACCGGCTGGCAAAACTCAATCTCGATATCATTCCCTATCGCGGGACAGCCCCCGGATTGGTGGACGTTTCAGCCGGGCACGTTCAGCTCATGATCGATCCGGTCCTGGCCCTGCTCCCGTCCGCCCAAGGCGGGAATGTCAAAGCCATTGCCCTGACATCCGCAAAGCGCAGCAGCCTTGCCCCCGATGTGCCCACCGCCGCGGAGAGCGGGCTGCCCGGCCTCGACCAGGCGTCGTGGTACGGGGTGTGGGGGCCGAAGGGCCTGCCGGATGACCTCGTCACGCTGCTGAATGCCGCCATCAACGAGGCCGTGCAGTCCCTGGCCGAGAGCGGCCAGCTTGCGAAAATCGGCATTGAGCCCGCCACCGAAACGCCGAAGCAGTTCGATGCCTTCCAGCGCAGCTACCTTGAGAAAGGCAGCGAATTGCTGAAGGCCGCAAACTTCGAGCCCATCTAGGTTTTCCAGCCACCAGACCGGCGGGCGCTGACGCGCCCGCACGGGGTGCGGGGACGCGCTACCAGGGACGCGTGACCATCGCGATGATCCCGCCGGCGTCGAAGGCGCGCCCGAGATCCCGGGTGGAAACCAACAGCGGACCAAGAACATTCCGCTGTAGGTCTTCCAGGCTCGCGCGGACCGACGGCGCCGCCACGCTGATGGCCCCGACAGGGCGGCCGTCAGCATCGAGGACGGGTGCCGCGATAATCAGAAGCCCATTCTGTATCAATGAGCTGGCGAGATAGTAGCCCTTCTCGCGGATGCGCTGCAGCTCCTCGTCCAGACCCGGATCGAGCCTGGGCTCCGCATCGGACTTGGAAGCCGCCTTGATGGCCGCCAAACGCTCGCTGGGGAGATAGGCCAGGATCGCCCGGCCGATCACCGAGGTATGAGCGGGAATGGTGGTTCCGATCTGGATATCAACACCGAGCCTGGCAAATCCGGCGCGCACCCGCTCGACATACAGCACCTGGTGCCCCTCCAGCACCGCAAAGCTCGCGGCCTCGCTGGTATCGCTGACAAGCGCGCGCAGAAAGGGCCGCACCATGTCGCGGACGTCCCGCCTGGCGATGGCCCGGTGGCCGAGGTCCAGAACCTTCAGGGTCAGCGCGAAGCGGCGCCCCTCCAGCCGCTTCACATAGCCGTCTTCGACCAAGGTGTTCAGCATGCGGAAGCAGGTTCCGGCATCGAGGCCGCTCCCGCGCCCGATCTCGCTCAGCGTCAGCGGCGCATCGGACTGCGCGATGGTCTCCAGAATGCGCAGTCCCTTGGACAGGGATTGGACGGCGCTTTTCCGATCCGCGACCCGCTCGGCACCCGGACCCTCCGTCACTGAACTCACTTGGGTAACCTCTCTCGTATCGTCAAAGGCTTCTTTTAACCCCAATTACGTTGCCGGTCCCGTTGACAACGCAAGCGCATTCTACAATGTTATCCGAAATAAAATTCGGATTCCGAAAAAATTTAGGAGAGGCGATGCGAGACGCGATTTCGATGGGGATCGGACGAAGGGGTATATCCATGGTATCCGGCCGCATGTCGGCGCGGACGACCCGATCGTCGGCACCGTCGCGCTTCGTCTTCGCACGTCCCCGCGCGCGCCACTGAACAGCCCTCATGCTGACGGCGGAGAGCCGCTGCGCTGCCCCTCCCCGCCACATCCCTCTTCGCCAGACCCAAAGGAGTTCCAGATGAAGTTCGCCTCGTTCCATATCGATGGCCGCCCGACCTATGGTGCGGTCGATGGCGAGATCATCGCCGAGGTGACCAGCGAGCACCGGCAGGCCTATGCGGACCTGCGCGCGGCCATTGCATCGGATCGGCTGACCGAGATCGGCCAGGCGGCTCTGGCGAGCGGCAAGCGGCACCCGGTCGGCGGCATCCGCCTCGACCCGGTGATCCCGAACCCGGACAAGATCATCTGCGTCGGGCTCAACTACGAAAGCCATCGCCTGGAGACGAAGCGGCCGGACAGCGCCTATCCCTCCATCTTCCTGCGCTTCGCCGACACCCAGATCGGCCACGATGCACCGACCATCCTCCCCCTGAGCTCGACCCGCTTCGACTATGAAGGGGAGCTCGCGGTGGTGATCGGCAAGGGCGGCCGGTACATTTCAGAGGCTGACGCCCTCGACCATGTCGCCGGCTATAGCTGCTACAACGACGTCTCCGTCCGCGACTGGCAGCGCCACACGCACCAGTTCACGCCCGGCAAGAACTTCCCAGCCACCGGCCCCTTCGGGCCCTTCCTGGTGACCCCTGACGAAGTGGGCGATCTCGCGCCGCTGCGCATCACCACCCGCCTCAATGGCGAGGTCATGCAGGATGCCCATTTCTCGCAGCTCATCTTCTCTGTTCCGCACATCATTTCCTACGTGTCCGGCTTCACGGAGCTGCGGCCGGGCGATGTGATCGCCACCGGCACGCCGGGCGGAGTCGGCGACCGCCGCGAGCCGCCCCACTACATGAAGGCGGGGGACGTCGTCGAAGTGGAGATCGAGCGCGTCGGCCTCCTGCGCAACCACGTGGAAGCCGAGAAGAGCGCGGTCTGAGCCGCGTCGACATTCAACGGCGGGGAAGGTCCAAGAACCACCGTCATGGCCGGGCTTGTCCCGAAGTCGGATGTTTCCGACTTCGGTTCATCAAGTGGGGAAGTCGGCAACAGCCGACTTCCCGGCCATCCACGGGGCTCCGCCAGGTGGATGCTTAAGGGAGAGCCGTGGATGCCCGGGACAAGCCCGGGCATGACGGGAGCATCAAACGGAAACCGCCGACACATTGAACGTCGATGCTGCCTAAGGGAGAAACATCGCAATGGCCGCCGCACCTGACGTGACATCGAACACCTTGCGCATCGCCGTGGATATCGGCGGCACCTTCACGGACCTTGCCGCCTTCGACGAGGCGACCGGAGAGCTTCGCTTCGGCAAGGCGCTGTCGACCCATGGCGCGCTCGTCAACGGCATCCAGCACACGCTGCTGGATGCCGACGTCAAGGTCGATGACGCCTATCTCTTCCTGCATGGCTCGACCATTGCCATCAACACGCTGCTGGAGCGTTCCGGCGCGAAGACCGCGCTCCTGATCACCGAAGGCTTCCGCGACATCTACGAGATCGGCCGCGTCAACCGGCCGGACGCCTACAATCTCTTCTTCTCGAAGCACGAGCCTCTTGTCCGGCGGTCCCTGCGCTTCGAGGTGCCGGAACGCCTGCGGGCCGATGGCGCGACCCATCGCAAGCTCGACGAGGACGCCGTCCGCACGCTCGTGAAATCGCTCGCGGACCGCGAGATCGAATCCGTCGCGGTGCTGCTGCTGCATTCATACCGCAACCCCCAGCACGAGATCCGGGTGAAGCAGATCGTCCAGGAGGAGCTGCCGGGCGTCTTCGTGTCCGCCTCCCACGAACTGTCCCAGGAATACCGGGAGTTCGAGCGTGTCTCGACGGTGGCGGCGAACGCCTATGTGGGGCCGCGCGTCGCCGCCTATCTCGGTGAGCTGGAAGACCACCTCCAAGCCAGCGGCTTCAAGGGCACCTTCTATGCGGTCCAGTCCACGGGCGGCCTTTTCCCCGTGGAACATGCCCGGCGCGAATGCGTGCGCATGCTGGAATCAGGCCCCGCCGCCGGCGTCATCGGCGCGCAGGCCATCTGCACGCAGCTTGGCCTGCCCGACGCCATCGCCTTCGACATGGGCGGCACCACCGCCAAGGCCGGCGTGATCAGCGAGGGACGTCCGCTGACCACCGGCAGCGCCCTCATCGGCGGCTATGAGCGCGCGCTGCCGATCCAGATCCCCATGATGGACATCTTCGAAGTGGGCACCGGGGGCGGAAGCCTTGCGCGCGTCGGCGAGGGCAATGCGCTCCGGGTCGGCCCCCAAAGCGCGGGCTCCATGCCGGGACCGGCCTGCTATGGGCGCGGCGGAACGGAGCCCACCGTCACCGACGCCAATTTGCTGCTCGGCCGGCTGGACCCGGAGCACTTCCTCGGCGGCGCCATGGCGCTCGACGTCGAGGCGGCGCGCAAGGCGATGAGCGATGTGGCCGACCGGCTCGGGCTCGATCCCATCAAGACGGCCGAAGGCATTCTGCGCATCGCCATCACCGCCATGTCCTACGCGGTCAAAGCAGTCACCACCGAGCGCGGGCTGGATGCAGGCGCGTTCACCATGGTCGTCTATGGCGGCGCGGGGCCGCTCCACGCCTCCGCCATCGCCCGGGAAATCGGCATCAAGCGGGTCCTGATCCCGTTTGCACCCGGCCACTTCTCGGCCTTCGGCATGCTGTTCAGCGACCTGCGCTATGATTTCGTGCGCTCCTGCTTCCGCAAGCTCGCCGAGGTGACCTTCGAGGAATTGGAGGACATCTATCGCGGCATGGAGGACGAGGGTCGGGCGGCCATCGCCGGCTCTGTGGTGCGGCCGGAAAGCGTGCGCGTCGAGCGCGCGGCCGACATGCGCTATGTCGGCCAGGAGCACGCGGTGACGGTGGACCTGCCCGAAGACCTGTTCCTGAACGCCGATCACGCGGCCTTCAAGCGGCGCTTCGACGAGGTCCATGCGGTGCGCTATGGAACGTCCTCGCCGTCCGAGGCCTGCGAGATCGTGAGCCTGCGCACCACGGTTCTCGGCGTCATGGCAAAGCCCGCGCCGCGGACCGTGCCTGAAGGCGGCGAAGAGCCCACGGCGGACGCCGTCCGCATCGTCAAGCCGGTCTTCTTCGGCGACCGCTTCCACGACACGCCCGTCTACAGCCGCACGCACCTGAAGGCGGGCAACCGCCTCTCCGGCCCGCTGCTGGTGGAGGAGCACGCCTCCACCACAGTCGTGGCGCCCGGCGACGAGCTCGTCGTCGATCGGTTCGGAAACCTCGTCATCGCTATCGGGAGCGCCCGCTCATGAGCACGGAGCCGCAGACACCGGCCATCGACCCCATCACGGTGGAGATCATCCGCAACGGCCTCCTGGCCGTGACGGAGGAGATGAAGACCAATTTGATGCGGACGGCCTACAACCTCATCATCTATGAGGCGCTGGACTTCACCGTCGGCCTGTTCACCACCAAGGGCCAGACCATCTCCATCGGCCTCGGCCTGCCCATGTTCATCCGCGGCATGGCGGAGACCGTGAAGGCCAAGATCGCCCATTACGGGCTGGAGAACATCCATCCCGGCGACATCCTCGTCACCAACGACGCCTACACCACGGGCAGCCATCTCAACCACTTCACCTTCACCCAGCCGATCTATTTCGAGGGCGAGCTGGTGGCGTTCGCCTGCTGCATGGCGCACTGGCTCGATGTGGGCGGCACGCTCGGACAGGTGACGACCGATATCTTCTCCGAAGGCATCCAGATCCCTATCGTGAAGTATCGCCGCGGCGATGTGGTGAACCAGGAGCTGGTCGACATCATCGCCATGAACGTGCGCCTGCCGGAGCGCGCCATGGGCGATCTGCGCGCCCAGATCACCGCCATCACCACCGGCGAGCGGCGCTTCGTCGAGCTGGTGAAGCGCTACGGCAAGGATGCGGTGCTCGGCGCGGTCGACATATTGATGGACCAGTCGGAGGCCATCGCCCGCGCGAACACCCGCGCCATTCCGGACGGCGTCTACGAGGCGGAATCCTTCATGGACGACGACGGCGTGGAGGTGGGCCAGCGGGTCCCCATCCGCGTGAAGGTGGAGAAGCGCGGCGATGAGATGACCATCGATCTCTCCGACGTCAGCCGGCAGGTGCGCGGCTTCTACAATTCCGGCTTCACCACCGGCATCGCCTGCGCCCAGGTGGCCTTCAAGTGCCTGACGACGCCCACCGAATATCCGGTCAATGACGGCAGCTTCAGGAACCTGAAGGTGATCATGCCCATGGGCCGGGTCATCAGCGCCGAGCGGCCCTTCCCCATGCGGGTCTGGATGACCTATCCCATGACCGTGATCGACACGATCTTCAAGGCGCTGGCGAGCGCCATTCCCGATCGCGTCGCGGCTGGCCACCATGCGG
Organism: Aquabacter albus; assembly: GCF_040049275.1. Classification (NCBI taxonomy): domain Bacteria; kingdom Pseudomonadati; phylum Pseudomonadota; class Alphaproteobacteria; order Hyphomicrobiales; family Xanthobacteraceae; genus Aquabacter; species Aquabacter albus. Next base: position 319,045 of record NZ_JBDZDT010000001.1, read on the forward strand.
ATCTGGTTTTCCCGAACATCCACGGCGTCTCGCCCGCGGATGGGCGCCTCTTCATCGTCGGCATCGGCCCCCTGGGCGGCGGGTGGGGCGCGAAGGCGAACGAGGACGGCGTCTCGGCCACCGTCTGCATCAATGACGGCGACACCCATAACAGCCCGTCGGAGCAGCTGGAGGCCAAGTATCCCGTTCTGGTGGAGCGCTATTCGCTGCGCGAGGACAGCGCCGGCGCGGGCCGCACGCGCGGGGGGCTCGGCGCGGAAATGGTCGTCCAGGCGCTCTCGCCCTTCTCGCTGACCACCCGCATCGACCGCATGCATTGCAAGCCCTGGGGGCTCGATGGCGGCGGCGATGCCATGGGCAACGGCATCGGCATCCGCCGCAACGGCCAATGGGAAGCGGAACTGCCCAACGCCAAGATCTTCGGCGTCCGGCTGGGCCGCGGCGATGCTTACATGATGCAGTCCGGAGGCGGCGGCGGCTTCGGCGATGCCCTCGCCCGCGATCCCGAGAAGGTCGCGGATGATGTCCGCGAGGGCTATGTTAGCCGAGCTGCTGCTTATCGGCACTATGGGGTCGTGGTGACGCCGGACGGCGCCCTGGACGTGGAGGCAACCGCGGCACGCCGTGCTGCCTTCGGACAGGACAGCGGCGAGGATGCCGCGTTCGAGGTCATCGCCGGATAGGCATGCGAGGGTGATGTGACGCAGTTCGGACCAGGGCAGTCGCGGTCCTTCGGGCCCCGCCCCGCGCCGCTTGAAACACCGCAGGACCTTCTTGCGGTGTGGCGCGACGGCGGTGCCCAGCATATGGCCCTGGGCGCCGGTTGCGGGTGCAGCGGCGATGGCGTTGTCCTTCAGCTCTCCGACTTCGAGCAGGACATTGTCGACTACCTCCTGGCAGAGGCCGAGCGCGGCGAGCGGGCCGACGTCATCGCGCTCTTGCAGGGGCAGGGCCGCCTTGCCGATGGCCGCTGGAACATCACTCTGCTGCTGGAGCATCTGGGGGCGCAGCCTGAAAAGGACGAGGCACGGGAGTTTGTCGTGTCTCGCCTCAAGCGGACCCTGGCGTCCTTCGCCACCCGCCACCGCATGACGGCCTCAGCCGTCTGAGGCGCGTTCCAGCGTGATGCCGCACCAGTCGGGATCAGCGCGTTAAATCCGATCTTCCTGCAGGAATGACGTGCGTCCTCGGCCAGTCCGGGGAACGCACGCCTATGCTTGCGGGCGGCTTTTCTTTTGGTTGACGTTCGATCCTTCCTTTCCTATCGTTCCTGTAATCGGTTAATAAGTTCCGATAATCGGAACACAGGGATGAACGCCACGTGGAAGCGGAATTTTCGCTGAGCACCAGCCGTGCGCTCAGAATCCTCTCCAGCTTCAGCGAAGACCGGCCCGAGCTCGGCGTCTCCGAGATCGCCCGCGAACTGTCGCTGTCCAAGGCCAGCACGTCGCGCTTCCTCCAGGCCCTCGAGATGCACGGCTTCGTAGACCGCAATCCGGTGACGCGAAAATTCCGCCCGGGGGTCGAGGCGTTCCGGGTGGGCAGCCTGTTCCTGCGGGCCGGCGGGCTGAACGAGGCGGCGGCGCCCATCATGGCGCGCCTCGTGGCCGAGACGGGCTTCACGAGCTACCTGTCGAGCCTGCGCGGCGACACCATGGTGATCCTCGCCGCCCTCGAAGGCCGCGGCCCCATCAAATATTCCATTCCCGTGGGTGAGAAGCTCCCGGTCCATACCAGCGCCACCGGCCATGCGGCGCTCTCCACCCTGAAGCCCGACCAGGCCGAGAGCATCCTGCGCGCGAGCCAGCTGGTGGCGCGCACGCCGTTCACCCTCACCGAGGTGGACAGGCTCATGGAGCGCCTCGCCCAGGTGCGCGCGCAAGGCTTCTCGCTGAACTGGCAGGAGCACACGGCGGGGGTCGCCTCGGTTGCGGCCGCCGCGGTAGGCACCGAGGGCGAACTGCTCGGCGTGCTCTCCCTCGGCTACGCCACCATGCAGGCGTCGCAGGAGGAGAGCCAGGCGCTGGGCCGCGAGGTCAGGAAGGCCGCCGACGAGCTGAGCGCGGCCCTGAAAGCACGGAGGCCGCACGAGCATGACTGACACCCGGCGCCCCGGCGATGATGTGATCGCCGCCCTCGGCCGCATCCCCGTGACCACCGTCTATGAGGCGGCCGGCAAGCTGGGCGATGTGGGCCCCGCCGTGCGCCCGCTGGTGGAAGGCACGCGCATTGCCGGCCGCGCCTTCACGGTCAAGGCCATGCCGGGCGACAACATGGTGGTGTTCCGGGCCATCGAGGAGGCGCCCCCCGGCAGCGTCCTCGTCATCGACGGCGGCGGGACGGTGGACGCCACCATCTGGGGCGGCTCCTCCACCCTCGCCTGCATGGCGAAGGGCATTGTCGGCTGCGTCACCAATGCGGCGGCGCGGGACATCGACCAGATCCGGGAACTGGGATTCCCGCTCTATGCCGCCGGCCTCAATGTGCGCGGCACGGCCAAGCGCCATCCCGGCTGGGTGGGCCTGCCCATCGCCATGGGCAACGCCACCGTCCATCCCGGCGACATCGTGCTCGCCGACGGCGACGGCGTCCTCATCGTGGCCGCCACTGAAGCAGCCGAGGTGCTGGTGCGCGCCGAGAAGAAACGCAGCGACGAGGAGAGGCGGGACGCGCGCCTGAAGGCGGGCGAACCCATCCGCAGCGTGCTGGGTCTTTAAGGAGGAAACCATGGGACAGACGGCCACCGAGAAGATCCTCTCCCGTGTGATGGGGCGCCCGGTGAAGGCCGGCGAGACCCTCTATCCCAAGCCCGACATGGTCACGGTCCACGACTGGTACGTGGTGAATTTCGACCGGGCGCTCCAGGATATGGGTGTCACGCAGCTCTACGATCCCGAGCACGTCCTCATCTCCACCGACCACGAGCCCGTGGCCACCTCCCCCGCCTCCGCCGAGCGGCAGAAGAATGTGCGGGAGATCGTCCGCAAATACGGCATCAAGCAATTCTTCGACGTGGGGCGCGGCGGGCTCGGGCACATCTTCCCCATGGAGCGGGGCATCGTGCATCCCGGCATGTTCGTGCTGGCCTACGACACCCACGTCACCAATTACGGCGCCATCGGCGCGCTCGGCTTTGCGCTGGTGACGGAGATTTCCGAGGTGCTGGCCCTGGGCTCGGTGTGGATCCAGGTGCCCGAGACGCTGCGCGTGAACCTGAAGGGTTCGCTCAAGCCCGGCATGACCATCCGCGACATCTCCCAGAGGATGATCGTCGATATGGGCGAGGACCTGCTGGACTATTCGGTGGTGGAATATGGCGGCCCCGCTTTGTCCTCCGTCGATTTCGGCGGGCGCAACACGCTCTGCAACAACCCGCTGGAGATGGGCGCGAAATCCGCCCTCGTGGAGGTGGACGACTATGCCCGCGCCTGGCTCGCCGAGCGCGGGACGAGCACGGAGCACGCCGCCTACAGCGACCCGGATGCCACCTTCAAGGGCGTCTACGACTACGACCTCGGCCTCATGGAGCCGCAGGTGGCCGCGCCGCCCCGGCCGGACAATGTGGTGGGGGTGACCAGCGTCGAGGGCGTCGCCATCAACCACGCCTTCATCGGCTCCTGCGCCAACGGGCTCATCGGCGATCTGCGCGACGCCGCCCGCGTGCTCAGGGGGCGCAAGGTGCACCCTTCCGTCCGCCTCTTCGTCACGCCGGCCACCCAGGAGGTGGCGCTCCAGGCGGACCGGGAGGGCCTCATCGGCCAGTTCATGGATGCGGGCGCGGTGATGACGGCGCCGGGCTGCGGCCCCTGCGCGGGCGGGCGCATCGCCCCCATGGCGCCGGGCGAGGTCTCCATCAATACCGGCACCCGCAACGATCCCGGCCGCCTCGGCACCACCAAGGGCGACGTCTATCTGGCGAGCCCGCTCACGGTCGCCGCCTCGGCGGTCGCCGGCCACATCGCCGATCCCCGGCGCTATCTCTGAGGAGGCAGCCATGGACTTCGTCTATCAGGGCCGCTGCTGGAAGTTCGGCGATGCCATCTCGGTGGATGCGGACCTCACCAAGAAGGAATTCGCCACCAGCCGCGAGCTGCGCCCGGACATCCTGCGCGAGCACGTGATGGTGACCATCGACCCGGACTTCCCGAAGAATGTGAAGCCCGGCGACATCCTGGTGGCGGGGCGTCGCTTCGCCCAGGGCAATCCGCACATCCAGGGCCTCATCGGCGTCGCCGCCCTCGGCCTCGGGCTGGTGGTGGAATCCATCCCGCGCGGCAGCTACCGGAACGCGGTGAATGCCGGCCTCCCCTTCCTGCCCCATTGCGAGGGCGTGACCGCCGCCTGCGAGACCGGCGACGAACTGCGGGTGGATTTCGCGACCGGCCGGTTCGAGAACCTCACCCGTGGCACCGTTCACACCTATGCGCCCCTGCCGGACATGCTGCGGGAGACCATCGCGCTCGGGGGCTGGAAGCCCATGGTCATGAAGCGCCTTGCCGCCATGCGGCAGGCCGGGGAGGTCCCAGCCGCCTGACGTCCAACAAGAAATAAAGGGAGGAACACATGTTCAGGAGGATTCTGAGCGTCGGCTGCCTGATCGCAGCCGCGTTGTCGCCGGCTTGCGCCTTCGCGGCGCAAAAGGTGATCGTCGGCGACACCGGCGCACCCTCATCCATCATCGGCCGCACGCTGGCGGTCTTCAAGGAGAAGGCCGAGCAATACAGCAAGGGCGACCTCCAGGTGCAGGTGTTCTCGAACAGCCAGCTCGGTACGTTCGGCACCATGGCCACCCAGATGAAGGTGAACCTGGTCAACGTCATGTTCATCCAGCCCGACGCGCTGGGCGAGCAGGTCTCCATCGTCACCGCCAATGCGTGGCCCTTCCTGTTCAAGGACCAGGACGAGATGATGGCCGCCTGGAACGGCCCCGGCGGCAAGGCGCTGATCGCCGAGGTGGAGAAGCGCAGCGGCTACCGCATGATCGCGCCCTCCTGGAACGTGCCGCGCTGGGTCTACACCACCCGCGACGCCAAGGGCCTCGACGATTTGAAGGGCATGAAGATCCGCGTGCCTGGCACCGCCATCTATGTGCAGCAGATCAAGCTGCTCGGCCTGTCCCCCACGCCTATGAACATCGCCGAGACCTTCACCGCCATGCAGCAGCGCGTGGTGGAGGGCATCGAGGGCGCCATCTCCGACATGGCGGGCTATTCCATCCAGGACGTGGCGAAATCGGTGGTGAAGACCGGCCACGTGCTCTCGCCGAAAGCCTTCCTCACCTTCGGCAAGTGGGTGGACACGCTCACCCCCGCCAACAAGGAGGCCTTCTACAAGGCCGCCGAGGAAGCCTCGAAATTCTACGGCGACACCACCAAGGCCGAGGAACAGGACCTCATCGACAAGTTCAAGGCCAAGGGCATCCACTTCGTCGAGCCGGGCTACACCGTGGACCAGATGCGCACCATGGTGGAGCCCATGAAGACCCTGCTCCCCGAAGTGTGGACCTGGGCGCAGAAGCTCGCGGGCAAGGAGTGAGGCGCCCATGAGACGCGTCTTCTTCCTCCTTGAGCGAACGCTGGACATCGGCGCCGCGGTGCTGGTGTTCGTGAGCCTCGCGGCCATCACCTGCCAGGTGGTCATGCGCTACGTCTTCAACAATGCGACCACGTGGTCCGACACGGTGGCCGCATCCTCCCTCGCCTGGCTCACCTTCTTCGCGGCCAGCGCCGCGGTGCGGCGGGACGAGAACCTTGCCGTGCGCGGCCTGTGGGACATCCTGACCCCCACCGGCCGCAAGATGATGATGACCTTCTGCGACCTGCTGGTGCTCGCCTTCTCCGTGCTGCTCGCGCTCTCGGGCACGGAGCTCATGTCCATCACCAGCAACACGGTGGTGGAAGGCATGATGTTCCATGTGAGCTGGGCGGACATCTATTCCGTCTCGGTCATCAGCGCGGCGGCCATCGCGCTGTTCTCGTTCGAGCGCATCTGGAACACCTGGGCGGAGCCTTCGGCGGGCCCCTCGAGGGAGGGTGAACCATGATCGGCGCGCTCATCCTCGTCGCCCTCATCTTCTTTCTCGTCATCGGCCTGCCCCTCGCCTTCGGCATGGCCCTCGCCTCGGTGATCGGGCTGTTCCTCCTCGACGGCAATCTCATCATCATGGCGATGCAGATTTTCGAGGGGCTGAAATCTTTCCCGCTGGTCGCCATCCCCCTGTTCCTGCTGATGGCGAACCTGATGGAAGTGGGCGGCGTCACCGACAGCCTGGTGCGCTTTGCAACATCCCTCATCGGCCATGTGCGCGGCTCGCTTGCCATCGGCAACGTGACCGCCTCCACTTTGTTTTCGGGCATTTCCGGCTCGTGCATGGCGGACACTACGGCGGTGGGCTCCATGCTGATCCCGGCCATGGTGCGGGAAGGCTATCCGCCCGCCTTCGCCGGGGCGGTGACGGCGGCGGCGAACATCGTCGGGCCCATCATCCCGCCCTCCATCCTCATGATCCTCTATGGCTTCGCGGCGGAGCAATCCATCGCCGAGCTGTTCCTGGCGGGCATCCTTCCCGGCCTGCTCCTGTCGCTCATCTTCGGGCTCTATGCCTTCTGGGTGTCGAGCAAGAAGGGCTACGGCTCCATGGGCCACCGCTTCAGCCTCAAGGCTGTGGCGGTTGCCACCGTGCGGGCGACCCCTGCCCTCGTCATTCCGGTGCTGATCGTTTTCGGCGTCACCGGCGGCGTGTTCACGCTGACGGAATCCGCCGGCGCGGCCGCGCTCTACGCCCTCCTCTACGCCCTCTTCCGGGGCGCCTTGCAGGGCGGTGTCGACTGGCGCGGCATCGGGCGGGCCTTCTTCCGGGCGGGCATCGACACCGGCGTGGTGATGATCCTGGTGGGCGCCTCGGACTTCCTCTCCTGGGTGCTCACCCGCAGCGAGATGCCCGAGGCGATCCTCTCGGTGCTGAGCGGCTATTCGCCCATGGTGACGCTGCTGCTCATCAATATCGTGCTGCTGATCTTCGGCACCTTCCTGGAGCCTGCCCCTGCCCTTCTATTGGCCTCGGCTTTGTTCCTGCCGCTGGTCAAGAGCCTGGGCATCGACCTCGTGCATTTCGGGATCATCATGATCGTCAACCTGCAGCTGGGGGTGCTGACGCCGCCCGTGGCATCGGCGGCGTTCATCACCTCCCGCATCGCCGGCATCTCGTTCGAGAAACAGGTGCGCGCGCTGCTGCCCTTCGTGGGCCTCGGCGTGATCGCGCTGCTCATCATCACCTATGTGCCGGCGGTGTCGCTCTGGGTGCCGAGCCTCTTCGCCGCGCCTTAAGCGGCGCGGCAACCCCATTCATCATCCTCAGGAGAAAAGACAATGCCTCTGTTCGTGTCCGAGAAGGACCTCATCCCCGGCAGCGCGGCGGTGGAGCTGCATTCAGGCAACATGAAGACCCTGTTCGTCTATGGCAACGAAGCCAACATGATGGTGGCGACGCGCTATGCGGGCTACCACTCAAAGCCCCACCGCCATGTGCCGGAACAGCTCAATTATGTGGTGGAAGGGGAGCTCTGGATCTTCATCGAGGAGGAAGGCTACCTCGTGAAGAAGAACGATTTCCTGCGCATCCCCGGCAACCTTTTGCACTGGGCCTGGAACCGGGGCTCCGGCCCTTGCACCATGGTGCAGGTGCATGCGCCGGTCCTCGCGCCGGAATCGCGCGTCGGCACATTCGGGCTGTTCGACGAGGGCGAGACGCCCAACGTGCGCAAGTCGCCGCCCTCGGAATCCGTCGATGCGGACGTGAGCGCGGTCGAGCGCCGGGTGCTGGCGAAGCACGGCATCACCATCTAGGAAGCGCTCAAGCCGGTATGTGGTGCCGCCCATCCCAGGCGGCGCCACACACCAGCCCGTTAGTTGAGTTCGCCGAGGCGGGCGCGGAAGAAACCGTCCGGCGCGCGGGAATCGACGAGGATATTGGTCTCCTGCGCGCCATCGGACGCGGGGCGATCCTGCCGGTAGTGGCTGCCGCGGCTTTCGGCCCGCTCCAGCGCCGCCATGGCCATCATGTCCGCCACCTCGCACATATTGAGCAGCTCGATGGCGTTCACCTGATCCTGCGGCGTCGTGATCTGCCCGCGCGACAGGAGGATCGCGCGGATTTCGTTCGCGCGGCGGCGCAGGTCCTGAAGCCCGTCCGCATCGCGAAGGATCAGCAGGTGGCGATTGGCCGCCAATTGCAGCTCCCGCCGCAAGACGGCGAGCGGCTCGGTCCCGTCGGCCGGAAACTGCGCGAGGAATTCTGAATGTTCGCCGAAGAGACCGGCGACCGCGCTGTGGCCACGGGACCGCGCCCGTTCCGCGGCCGCCCGGCCCGCGCGCCGGCCGAACACCTGGCAGGTCACGGACATGTTGCCGCCCAGGCGGTCGGCGCCGTGGGGACCGGCCGCGACCTCGCCCGCCGCGAACAATCCCTTGATGTTCGACTCGGCATTGGCATCGATCCTCAGGCCGCCATTGATGGCATGCGCCGAGCAGGCGATCTGCACCTTGTCGCGGTAGAGGTCGGTGCCGCGCGCCTTGTACCAATCGTAGGTCAGGGGCCACATGCGGGCGATGCTGCTGTCCGCTTCCGCGAGGATGCGGCCGAAGTCGCAATCGATGAAATCGAGATAGACCCCGCCTTCCGGCGTGCCGCGTCCATCATTGATGGCCGTCTGGATGCCGATCTCCACATAGCGGGATATGTCGCTGGCGCTGAACGGGAAATGGCGCTGCTTCTCGTCGATCACCGCCTCCACCGTCAGGCCCGGCGGCAGATAATCCGCGAGGAACGGGACGCCGTCACGGTCGGTCAGCCTTGGATGCGCGTGCCAGAGATAATTGCCGAACAGGTTGACGAAGGGCGAGACGATGCTGACGCCGGCCTGCATGAACTCCATGTTGACGAGCTGCGCGCCGCACCTTCGGGCCATGGCATACCCATCGCCGGTAATGTCCGAGGGATAAAGGTTGGTGGCGAAGAGCTGGCTGGCGCCGCCCGTGGTGAGGACCACCGCCTTGGCGCGGATCACCACGGGGAGGCCGTCCCCATCCAGCGCATAGGCCCCGAGGCATTCGCCGTCGCGCACGATGAGGTTGACGATCATCATGCGGTCGAGCACCCGCACGCCGAGACGCGTCGCCTCCGCGCCGAGCGCCTTCACGATGGGCTTGAAATGGTCCTTGATGACGTGCGAGCGCGGCCGCGAGGAGAAGCAGGCGCGGAAGACGAGATAGCGCTCGTCTTCACGCTCGAAATGCACCCCGAAGCTCTCGAGATATCCGAGCGCGTCGCCCGCTTCCTCGGCCAGGATCCGGCTGAGCCGGGGATCCGACATGCCCTGGCCGGCGGCGAGGATGTCATCCAGGAAAACCTCGGAGCTGTCGCCGGTGCGGCCCGCATCGTCGGGCACGTTGAAGGCGCCGACTTCCGCGACGCTGTGGAAGGTGGCGCCGCTGCGGCGGAACTCCCCCTTGATGACCACGAGCACGTCGGCGCCTTCGGACGCCGCGGACAGCGCCGCCCGCAGGGCCGCGCCGCCGCTGCCGACGATCAGCACGTCCGCTGAGACCTCGCGATGCTGCTCCGACATGGCGCCCCCCTCCCGCGCTATCTCGCCTTGGTGGGAAGGACGCCCCGTGCCGCAAGGTTGCGCATGAGCGCGCCCGTGCCGAAGGTCCAGGGCGCGCAGGCGTCGGTGTCGCGGATGCGATTGACCAGCCGCCCCAGGCGCGGGCTCGCGATCGCAACCAGATCCCCCACCTTGTGCGTGAAGCCCTGCTCGGGCGCGTCCCGGTCCTTCACCGGCGTGAACATGGTGCCGAGGAAGAGGACGACGCCGTCGGGATACTGGTGATGCCGCCCGATCATCTGCGAAACGATGTCTGCGGGATCGCGGCTGATGAGCGCGATGGAGGAGGCATCCTCCAGCTCGAAGCCGTCCTCCCCCTGCACCGTGAGCGCAAGGTCCGCCCGGCGCACGTCGTCGAGCGAGAACCCTTCGTCGAACAGGCGCAGGAGCGGGCCGAGCGAGCATGAGGCGTTGTTGTCCTTGGCCCGGCCGAGGAGCAGCGCGGACCGGCCCTCCACGTCGCGCAGGTTGACGTCATTGCCCAGCGTCGCGCCGACGATGCGGCCCGTGGAGGCCACCGCCAGCACCACCTCTGGCTCGGGATTGTTCCAGGTGGATTTGGGATGCACGCCGGCATCCATGCCGGTGCCCACCGCCGCCATGGGCGGGGCCTTCGTGAACAGCTCGGCGTCAGGCCCGATGCCGACTTCGAGATACTGGCTCCACGCCCCCTGGGAGATCAGCACCTCCTTCGCCCGCGCCGCCTCTGATGAGCCCGGCTTCAGCGCGGCGAGATCGTCCCCCACCGCTTTCTGCAACTCCGCGCGTATGGCCGCGGCAGAGGCCGGATTGCCCCGCGCCCGCTCCTCGATGACCCGCTCGAGGAGCGAGGCGATGAACGTCACGCCAGTGGCCTTGATGGCCTGAAGGTCGATGGGGGCGAGGAGCCAGGGGCGGCCGGGGTCCCGCGTGTCGGGCGGGGTGTTGGCGAGGATAACATCGAAGGGGCCGAGCAATTCCCCCTCCGCGGCGCGCAAGGCCGCGGCCGGATCGGCCTCCTCGCAGAGGTCGCGAACGGTGGGAAAGCGCGCCGTCACGTCGAACACGCCGGAGGGGCGCACGGCAACGACCGAGGGACCGGCCACATCAGGCCGCCAGACGCGGCCGACCAGCGTTGCAGTGTCGGCATCGGCCGGGAGGGTGCCGGCCAGCGCGGCGCGGATATCCAGTTTGGTCATGATCCTCAGAGCCTTCGGAGAGCGGGCCGGAAGCGGCCGGGCATGGTAATCCGGCACAGCGCGTCCACGAAATAGAAGTCTCCGAACAGCACGGCGGCGTCGGGCCCGATATTGTGTGGCTTCGAGTAGCAGCCGTGCTTCAGCAGTCCGCGATGGGCGGGCTCGCGCGCCAGCGAAGGGCCGCACAGGCCTTCCAGGAGCCACACGGCCTGTTCCCACCTGCGCTGCGCACGCTCCGTATCGGGATCGATCTCCGCGAGGGTCAGGAAGGCATTGGCGACGATGGCGGAGGCGGCGGTGTCGCGCGGGGCATCGGGCAGCGCCGGATCGTCGAAATCCCAGAACGCCACCGGATCATCGCCGAGGCGGCGCATGAAATAGTCGGCAAGCTCCTGGGCAAGCTCCAGATAGGCGCGCTCACCCGTGGCGCGGGCGGTATCGGCAAAGCCGAGGATCGCCCACCCCTGCCCCCGCGACCAGCAGGATTCGTCCGCATAGCCCTGGAACGTGTATCCCCGCGCCCGCTCTCCCGAAGGCAAAGCGTACTGCACGGCATGATAGGTGGAGAGGTCCGGGCGGATGAAGGCGGCTTGCGTCATCTTCGCATGGACTTCGCCGGCGACCAGATAGCTGGCATCCCCGGTCACGCCGGCCGCCCAATAGAGCAACGCCAGATTGGCCATGGTGTCGATGGCCGAGCTGCAGCGCGCGCGGGAATCCTCAAGGCTCCCCCAGGACGAGAGGTAGGCGCCGCGATCGGTGCGCACCAGCCGGCTGCGCAGGCGCGCGGCGGCCTGCACCCCGATATCGCCGAACGCCTTTTCCCCCGTGATGAAGAATGCGGGCACGGCGCTCGCATTGAAGATGAAGCCGATATCGTGGGTGTTGGGATCGTCCGCCCGCTGCGCCACCAGCCGCATGCGCTCGCGCGCCAGCCGCAGATGCCTCGCATCCCCGCCATGCAGATGCGCCGCCAAGAGCAGGCCGACCCAGAAGCCGCAGAACCAATTGCCGTGGCTCCAGGCCTCGCCCTTATAGCCCGCCGCTTCCGAGGCGAGCATGGTGTCCCAGCTCCCGTCCGGGGCGGTCACATAGGGAAAGGCGATGCCGAGCCGCTCCTCGTCCTGAAGGGTTTTTTCGCAGAGCAGATCCAGAGCTTCCGAAAAAAGGCGCTGCTGGACACCGGTCAGTGCAGTCATGCTCCCCGTCTTCCTTTCTTGCTTTGTCTCCGCGCGGGCGAGGACGCACCGCACGCGCTCCCACCCGGCGGAGCGGACGGCATGGAGCATCCCCGCTTCGGGCGGGTTTGATCAACTGCCCATGAGGCGTTTCTTGAATTCCTCGGCATTCACCACCGCGCGCTCATGGGTGCCGGCCGCCACCGTCCTGCCGCCGCAGCGCGCCTCGATGCGGAAGCTCAGCCGGCGCCCCTTGGCGGCGACGAGTTCCGCATGGGTCACCACGCTCTCGCCGGTCTTGGCGGCGGCGAGATGCTTCACCTGCACCTCGGTGCCAACCGTGAGATCGCCCGCGTCGAGATAGGGCTGGACGGCGAAGACGCAGGTGTCCTCCAGCATGAAGACGAGGTTCGGCGTCGCCAGCACCGGCAGGTCCACGACGCCGTGGGACGCGACCGTCATCTCATGCGTCACCACCCAGTCATGGGTGATGGTGGTGCCGATGGGAATGGCGCTCGTGTCGGTCATGCCCGCTCCTCGCTCTTGGTCCGCTTGTCGAGGAAAGCCTGCATGGCGGCCTGCGGCTCGCCCTTGGCGTAGCATTCGAGCTGGGCGCGGATGCCGGCGATGCAGGCGGCCTCGAAGCCCGGCTGGGTCAAGGCGCGGAAGCGCTCCTTGGTGAGGCGGATGGCGTGGGGCGGCAGCGCCGCAAGCTGCTTCGCACGCTCCAGCGCGAGGGGCAGCACGCCGGCGGGGTCCGGCGCCAGCTCCGTCACAAGGCCCATCTCATAGCCGCGCTGGCCGCTCACCAGCTCGCCAGAAAGGGACATCTGGAGATTGTGCGTGGCATTGAGGTGCAGGGTCATGAAATACGAGCCGACGATGCTGGCGATGCCCACCTTCACCTCCGGCTGGCCGAGCCGGATCTCGGGCGCCGTAATGCGCCAGTCCGCGCACATGGAGACCTGGAAGCCCGCCCCTGCCGTGACACCGTTCAGGGCGGCGATGCAGGGCTTCATCACGTCCCGCACAGCCTGATAGACCGCCTGGTGGCCGTGGTGCCGGGTGGCGATCTGCGTCCAGTCCAGCGTGCGCGCCTCGTCGAGATCCATCCCCGCGCAGAAGGCCCGAGGCCCGGCGCCGGTGATGACGATGGCGCGGATGGCCTCGTCGGCATCCAGCCGGCCGAGCTCGGCGATGAAGGCGACGCGCATGGCCTCATTGAAGGCGTTCATGCGCTCCGGCCGGTTGAGGGTGACGACGGCCACGGAACCGTCGACGCTCACGAGAAGCGGGGCGGTGCTCATTGCGCGCTCCTGAACTCGACCACGGCGTCCACCGCCACCACGCCCTTGCCCGCCTCCAGCGCCATCACCGGGTTGATGTCGACCGAGAGCAGTGTCCCCTCATGGGCCAGCGCGAAGTCGCCGAGCGCCACCGCCGCCCGGGCCAAGGCCGCAAGGTCCAAGGGCGGCGTGCCACGGAAGCCGGAATAAAGAGGGGCGATGCGCAGGCGGCCGAGGGCCTCCAGCACATCCTGCTCCTTGAACGGGGCGAGGAGCGAGGCGACGTCCTTCCTCACCTCCACCAGCGTCCCGCCGTCGCCCACCAGGACGACGGGCCCGAAGGCGGGATCCACGAAGGCGCCGAGCACGAATTCGTGCAGCCCCTTCACCATGGGCGCCACCAGCAGCTTCGGCGCCGCGACACCCAGCGCAGCGAGCGTGGCGAGGCAGTTCTCCGCCGCCGTGCGCACCGCATCGGGGCTTGCGAGGTTGAGGCGCACCAAGCCGTGCTCGCTCTTGTGCGGCACCTCGGCGGCACAGCCCTTCAGGGTGACGCGCCCGCCGAACGCCTCATAGGCCTTCACCGCCTCGTCCGCATCGGCACACACGCGATGCATCACCACCGGCAGGCCGCTGCGCCCGAGCATGTCGAGGCTCGCCGCCTCGTCGAGCACGCCGGACAGGTGCACCGGCTTCGGCTGAGGCTTGGGCAGGCCCGCGCCGACCCGCATGTTCATGTGCGCGGAATACTGCTTCAGCGCGTTGATGGCGTCGATCTCGTTCCGGTACATGGGCAGGCCGCCATCCTGGAACGCCTTGCGCACGGAATCCTGTGGGGCGCTCACCACCAGCGGCTTCCTGTGGGTCTCGACGAAGTTGGCCGTCGCCTCCACGAAGGAGGGCACGTCATAGCCCGGCCCAGCCACCGGGATGCTGATGAGGAACATGTCGCCCTCATCGTCCTCGCCCAGCGCATCGAGGGCACGGGGGAACATGTCGCTCTTGCCGAGCATGGCGGCGGTGAGGTCCAGCGGATTGCCGGCGGTGCCGAAATTGGGCAGCACCTTGGAGAGCTTGTCGAGGGTGCCCTGGGACAGGTCCGCCAGCGGAAGGTCGGCACGCTCGGCCGCATCCGCGCACATGACACCCACCGCGCCGCTATGGCTCATGACGATGGTGCGCCCACCCCTAGGCTGGTGGCCTGCCACATAGAGCGGGGCGGCGTTGATCATCTCGTGGATGTCGCGCGCCCGCCAGATGCCGTGGTGGCGCAGGAAGGCGTCGAAGGCGCCGTCATCCACCATCAGCGCACCCGTATGGGAGGCCGAGGCGACGGCGCCGCGCTTGGTGCTGCCGCCCTTCAGAAGGACGATCTTCGCATCGCGCCGGTGCGCGATCTCGGCGGCTTCCGCCAGCATCTGGGGATTGTTGACGGCCTCCATGTAGACGAGGATCAGCCGGATGTCGGGGTCGAACGCCACCGTGCGCGTCAGTTCGCACACGCCGAGGTCGGCATCGTTGCCGGTGGCGATCAGATAGCGCACGCCGAGCCCGGCCTGACGCAGATTGGCATAGGGCATCACGCTCGCCGCGCCGCTCTGGCTCACCAGCGCGATGGCGCCGTCCTGGGGCGGGATGTCCATGAACATGGTGCTGAAGTTCAGCACCGCGCCGTCGGAGAAATTGGCGAGCCCCTGGGCGTTGGGGCCGACGAGGCGCATGCCCAGCGCATTCGCCTCCTCCACCATGCGGCGCTGGATGCGCGCGCCCTCCTCGCCCATCTCGGCGAAGCCCGCCGTCATGACCACCGCCGTGGAGACGCCGCGGCGCGCGCACTGCGCCACCGCCTCCACCGCCTTGCTGCTGTCCACGGCGATGATGGCCGCGTCCGGCGTCTCGGGCACCTCCTCGATGCCGGGGAAGCAGGGCAGGCCCTGCACGTTCCGGTAATTGGGGTTCACGGGGAAGATCTTCCCCGCAAACCCGAACCGCTTCATGTAGTGGATGGGGCGACCGCCGACCTTGTTGTGGTTTTCCGAGGCGCCGATCACGGCGACCGATGCCGGGCTCAGCGATTTGATCGTAACGGTGTCCATCTTCCTGCCTGTCCTCAGTTGGCCGTGATGCCCGCGGTCGTGATGACCTTGTTCCATTTGGCGGCGTCCTCCCGGATGAGTTCGGCGAACTCCTGGGGCGTGCCGCCCGGGAACGGCGTGACGCCGAACGACGCGAGCTTCTCCTGCACCTCGCGCGTGGCGAGGATCTTCTTCATGTCCTTGTTGAGCCGGTCGACGATGGCGACCGGGGTGCCGGCGGGCGCGGCGAGGCCGTACCAGGTGGTGACGTCGAAGCCCGACAGGCCGGACTGCGCCACGGTGGGCACGTTGGGCAGCATGTCGTTGCGGGTCTCGCCGGTGACGGCGATGGCCTTGAGCTGCTTGGAGTTGATGTACTGGATGACGCTGCCCGAGATGGTGTCGAAGGCCATGGAGATCTGGCCGCCCATCAGGTCCGTCATGGCCCCCGCCGTTCCCTTGTAGGGAACGTGGGTGATGTTGATTCCGGCGGCGCTCTTTAGCAGCTCGCCGGCCAGGTGGGTGGTGGCGCCGACGCCGGCGGAGCCGAAGGTGAGCGTGCCGGGCTTCTGCTTCGCCAGCGCGATCAATTCGCCGATGGTGTTGGCCGGGAAGCTCGGCTGCACCACCAGCACGTTGGAGGAGCTTGCCACCGTGCAGATGGGCTCCATCATCTTCAGCGGGTCCGACATCTTGTAGAGCGAGGGATTGATGGACATGGTGCCGGTGGTGGCGAAGAACAGCGTGTAGCCGTCCGGCGCCGAATTGGCGGTCACTTCCATGGCCGTGCGGCCGCCCGCCCCGCCCCGGTTGTCGATCACCACCGGCTGCCCCAGCGAGGTGGACATGGCCTCGCCGATTACCCGCGCCAGAGCATCCGTGGGCCCGCCGGCCACAAACGGAACGATCATGCGGATGGAGCGTGTGGGGTAAGTCTGCGCGAGAAGCGCGGTGGCCGGAAATATTGCAAGTGCGAATGCTGTAGTTGCACTTGCGAAAGCACGCCTTGTTATATGTTTCATGTGCTCCTCCCTCTATTTTTCTTTGAAACTAAGGCAGCGCCCGCTTGGCGAAAAAGGGGCTGCAAGGACCATCACTCATGAACTAGGTTCACTGATGCCCCTCATGGACGTCGGGTGGTGGGTGGATGGACGACTTCAATCTGTTGCGGGTGTTCGTGCGGGTGGCGGAAGCGCGGAACTTCGCCGAGGCCGGCCGGCGTCTGGGGCTGACCGCCTCCGCCGTGAGCAAGGCGGTCTCGCGCCTGGAAAGCTCCATGGGCGCCCGCCTCCTCAACCGCACGACGCGCCATGTGGGATTGACCAATGACGGCGCCGAATTCTTCGAGCGCTGCGTCCAGATCCTCGCCGACATCGAGGCCGCGGAAACCCAGCTCCAGCGCTCGGTGGCGGAGCCGCGCGGGCGGCTGCGGGTGCATATTCCCGTGGGGTTCGGCCGCAAGGTGGTCCTGCCGGCCTTGGCCAAGCTGGGCGACCGCTATCCGGATCTGCTGATCGACGTGGAGCTGGGCGAGCGGAACGTGGACCTTGCGGAAGACGGGCTCGACGCCGCCATCCGCTTCGGCGAGCAGCCCTCCTCCGGGCTTCTGGCGCGCCGCCTGTGCAACGTCCACTTCGTCGCCTGCGCCGCGCCCTCCTATCTCGATCGCAGGGGCGTGCCGCTAAGGCCGGAGGATCTGGAACAGCACTCCTGCATCGGCTATGCGACGCGCTGGAGCGCCCATTACCGGGAATGGAAATTTTCCCGCGACGGCGTTCCCTTTTCCCTCAATCTGTCGGGCCGGCTGAACATCAACAATGTGGAATCCATGCTGGACGCCGCCATCGCCGGCAGCGGCATCGCCATGCTGGCCAGCTACATGGTGAGCGATGCCGTGCGGGAGGGATCGCTGAAGATCGTGCTCCGGGACTTCATCGCGCCCGCCACCCCGGTCTTCGTCGTCTACCTGCCCGGGCGCCAAAGAGCGCCGCGCGTCCAGCTTTTCCTGGATGTCCTCAAGGATCTCATCCCGGCAAACCCCGCCTGGAACGAGATTTAACGGTTTCCCGCCGCCGGGTGGCCACCGGCATCAGGCCCTCAGGCCCGCTTCCTTCAGAAGCGGAATGACGCGCTCGCCGAAGAAGGCGAGTTCCGGCTCGAAGTCGTAGAACGAGATCTGGATGCCATCTACGCCAGCTGCTTTCAGCTGGAGAAGCTGGTCCACCACCTGCTCGGGCGAGCCCACCACCTGCACATTGCCGCCCACTGCCCGGTCGGTGCGCCGATGCCCGCGCCAGGCATGGGCGTCGCTGGGCTCGGCGCCGAAATTCGCCACCGCCTCCACATCGGCGTGGTCGGCGATGGCGTCGCGATAGGCGATGGCCTCGGCCTCGGTCTCCCGGCAGATGATTGTCGGGTTGATCAGGGTCTTGATGGTGCGGCCATAATCCTGCGCCCGGTCCTTGATCTGCCGGGTCAGCGCGGGGAGGGTTTCCACCGCGCGGGCGATCTCGTAGCCGCCCGGGCTGGTGGTGAAGACGATGTCCGAATGCCGCGCCGCGAAATCGATGCCTGCGGCCGAGCCGGTGGCGTTAACGACGATGGGCCGCCCGTATTTCGGCCGCACGCCCACATAGGCGCCCTCCAGCTCCCAATGGCCGCCCTGCAGGGTGATTTCCTCGTCCTGCGTCCAGAGCCGCTGGAGAATCTCGACGAACTCGTCGGACATGGCGTAGCGCAGATCATGCTCGATCTGCGCCTTGCCGAAGCGGCGGTGCTCGCGCTCCCGATGCCCGGTGACGACATTTATGCCCCAGCGGCCTTCGGCGATGTGGTCGATGGTGGAGCCGAACTTGGCGAGGTGCAGCGGGTGCCACGGCCCGTAGAGGATATGGATCGAGGAGATGATGATGATGCGGCTGGTCACCGCCGCCAGCGCATTGCCGGCCACGAAGGAATCCAGCGAGATGCCATGGTGCTGGGTGAGGCCGTGATAGCCGCCCTTGCCCAGCCATTGGGCGAGGCCGAAGGCGAGGTCGAAGCCCTGCCGCTCCGCCTCCAGCGTGACGCACTTGTTGTAGTCGAAGTGCCAGCTTGTGCCCCGCTCCAGCGTCGATGCGCTCCAGCCGCCGGCCTGGAGCGGCACGAACAGGCCGAGCAGAAGCGGCTGCCGGAACGCCTTGGACAGGGGGCTGTCGGGAAAATCCAGCTGGGAGACGCGCGAGACACCGGCCTCGGGGCTGATCGCGCGCCGGGATGCGGGGGATGCGGACATGACGGCCTCTTAAGGGTTCTGGATTATTCGGCTGGAACGGTCCGCCGGCCGAGCGAGGCCCGGAGCGTGCGGGATGCGCCGGCCAGCGCGGGAAGAAGGCCGAGCAGGCCCAGGGGAAGCGGCGCCGCCAAAAGCGCGAGCCCGCCGGCCGCCAGGAGCGTGCGCTCCCACCCCTTCAGGCGCGTCTCCAGGAACCCCTCGAAGGCGGAGGCGAGCAGGATCACGCCGAGCGTCGCCGCCGTGATGGCGAGCGCAATCCCCCACCAGGGGCCGGCGAGGATGAGGCCCTGGTTCGCGACGAAGCCGAAGGGCACCAGGAAGGCCACGGCGGCCTTGCGCATGGCGTACATGGAGGTGGTGAACGGGTTGGTTCCGGCGATCGCCGCCGCCGCATAGCTCGATATGGCCACCGGCGGGGTCAGCGCGGACATGGCGGCGAAATAGAGCAGGAACAGGTGCGCCTGCATCTTGCCCACCCCCAGCTTCTCCAGGATGCCGCCGATGAGGATGGCGGCGAGGATGTAGGTGGACGACGTGGGCAGGCCGAGCCCCAGCAGCGTGGTGAGCACGGCGGCGCACATCAGCGCGGCCACCAGGCTGTCGCCGGAAATGAAGACGATGACCTCGCTGAACTTGTTGGCAAGGCCCGTCATGGTCATGCCGGCGAGGATCAGGCCCGCCGCCGCGCAGGCGATGGCCACCGGCATCATGCGCTCGGTGGCTTCCGCCAGTTGCTCCAGGATGGCGAGGAGGCCGAGGCGGGTGGAGCGGCGCAGGCTCGCGGCGAGGATCACCGAGACGGCGGCGACGAACGCCACCATGGACGGCGAATATCCGGCTGCCAGCGTCCCCACGAGCGCCACCAGGGGCAGCAGCATGGGCGCATCCGCCCTGAGTGTCTGCCAGAAGCGCGGCAGCTCGTTGCGGGGCAGGCCGCGCAAGCCCTGGGCGCGGGCATAGAAATGCACCTGGGCGTAGAGGCTCACATAATAGAGCAGCGCCGGCACCAGGGCCGCGAGCGCGATGGCGCCGTAATCAAAGCCCGTGAACTCGGCCATGATGAAGGCGGCCGCGCCCATCACCGGCGGCATCAGAGCGCCGCCATTGGAGGCGGTGGCCTCGATGGCGGCGGCGATCTTCGGCTGGAAGCCGGAGCGCACCATCATGGGGATCGTCACCGAGCCCGTGGTCACCACGTCGGCCACGGGATTGCCCGAGACCGAGCCGAAGAGGCCGGAGGAGATCACCGCCACCTTCGCCGGGCCGCCGGCATTGCGGCCGGCGAGCGCGGCCGAAAGCTTGTAGAGGAACTCCCCGCCACCGCAGCGGGTGAGCAGGTTGCCGAAGATCACGAACAGGAAGGCATAGGTGGCGGCGACCCGCAGCGGCACGCCGAACACGCCATCGGTGGTGAAGAAGGCGACATCGACGAAATGGGCGTAGCTCACGCCCTGGTGGCCGATCAGGCCGCCGATCCAGTTGCCGAACAGGTTGTAGAGCACGAATAGGACGATCAGCACCGCCATGTCGAAGCCGATGGTGCGGCGCGAGGCTTCCAGCAGCAGGACCAGGATCGCGCTGGAGAAGAACAGGTCGCCCGTGCTCAGCGGGTCGAACAGGGTGATGCGGCTCTCGATGACGTCGATCTGAAGGGCGAAATGCACCCCGGCCGCGATGGCGAGCGCCGCGCACACATAATCCAGCCAGAAGATGCGGTCCCGGCGGGCGCCGGCGGTGGGCGAGACCGTGAGGAAGGTGAGCGTCAGGACCTGGGTCAGGAAGATGATGGTGAGGCCCAGGACGTCCATGTCCGAGATCAGCGCCTGGTAGACGCTCCAGAGCGCGGTGAAAACGGCAAGCGCCAGGATCGGCAGGCGAACCCAGCCGCGCACCGTGCGCCGCCGGCCGGTGGTCAGCAGCGCGCGGAGCCGGAACGGCTCCGCCACTTCAGGAGAGGAGATCGCGGACATGGGCGCCTCAGTTCGTCGCCGGCTGGATGTGGTGGTCGGCGTAGAACTTCACCGCGGCCGGATGGTACGGCAGGCCCGTGGCGCTCGGCAGCAGCGCAGGCGTCAGGCGCTTCATCTCGTGGTGGAGGGCGTGGAACACATCGATGTTTTCCGTGACGGCCGCGAGGATGTCCGAGACCGTCTTGTCGTCGGTGCCGGCCAGCGCCACGAGATGGCCGCCCAGCGTCACGGTCTCCACGTCACTGGACTGGAAGGGATAGGTGCCCCCGGGGATGACGAACTTGTCCACCTTCCACTCGGCGCCCACCTTCGCCACCACCTCCGGCGAGAAGCCGACCAGCGTCACGGGCACGCCCTCCGCCGTGTCGAGGATGGAGCTGTGGCGCGGGTAGAGCACGTTCATGCCGCCATCAGCACGGCCGTCGCGCATCAGATTGGTCTGCTCGGCCGATGCGCCGCGCAGCACCTTGCCGCCGGCCTTCTCGATGTCCGCGATGGACAGGCCGCTCTCCTTCAGCAGGGCTTCCGCCAGCGAGGAGGAGATGTTGCCGCGCTTGTTGATGATGATGCGGATGGGCGGCTTCACCCGGCCAAGGTCCGAGGCGGTCTTGATGCCGTATTTGTCGGCAAAGTCCTTGGTGACGAGGAGATGCATGGGCGACCAGTTCTCCAGCCGCGCGATCACCCGCAGATTGGGGATGGGCGCGGTGAAGGGCTCGCCGCCGGTCAATGCCAGCTCCACCTCGGGCGCATGCATGATGGCGAGGTCGCACTTCTTTTCCACCAGCGACTTGGCGTTCGCGATGCCGCCGCCGGAGGTGAGGATGGTGATGGTGGAGCCGGGGAATTTCTTGCGCACGGCGGCATCCAGGCCGCTGCCGAGCAACTGCCATGTGCCGCCCACGCTCGCGGCGCAGAGGCTGAGATTATAGGTCTGGGCGGAGGCGGCGCCGGCCGAGAGGCCGAGCGCAAGCGCTGCGCCGAGCACGGCGCGGGAAGAGAAAGCACGCATCGGGAAAGCCTTTTTTCTGTCGGTCAGGCGTCGAGGCGCTCGCGCGCCGCCGCGAGGGCGGAAGCGTCGAGCTGCGGCGTGTGGATGCGGCTGCACTGCACGTCGCGGAAATGCCGCTCTAGAGGATGGCTCCGGCTGAGGCCGGGATTGCCGATGGTCTCGATGGCGATCTTCACCGCCTCGATGGTCTGGTCGGAGATCACCTGCTTCACCGCGCCCAATTCGGCGATGGAGACGCTGCCCGGCGCCGCATCGTATTCCGCGGTGATGCTCTCCTGGAGGCGCCGCGCACTGCGCACCAGGATGTCCATACGGCCAAGCTGTTCGCGAATGCGCGGCAGGGTGGAAAGGGGCGCGCCGAGGCTCGTCGGGGCCCGCTCCTGCACGTAGGAAACGAGGAAGTCACGGGCCGCCTCGGCCACGCCCACATAGACCGCGTTCAGCGCGCACGTGAACCAGGCCGAGTGGTGGAGATCGGACTTCTGCGCGTCGGCGGGCGCCTTCAGGTCCACCGCATATTCGGCCGGCACGATGACGTCCCTGAAAATCACGTCATGGCTGGAGCTGCCGCGCATGCCGAGATGGTCCCAGGTTTTCTCGATGCGCACGCCGAGGGCATTTCCCGGCACCAGCCACATGCCCACCTGGGCATTGTCCGGGGTGCGCGCCCACACCACGAACCAGGCGAGGCCCTCGGAGCCGGTGGCGTAGCGCTTGTGGCCGTTGATGCGCCAACCCTGGGGCACGCGCTCCGCGATGGTGCCGGCCTCGCCGCCACGGGTGGGCGAGCCCAGTTCCGGCTCCACCCGCACCTGGTTGATGAGCCCACCCTCCGAAATGGCGCTGCGGGCGACCAGGGCGCGGAGCGGGCTCGGCCAATGGCGTTTGCGCGCGAGAAGGCCGTGCTGGATGTAGTGCATGGCCAGCACGAGCCCGGTTGAGGCATCGCCCCATGCGATGGCGCTCAGCACCTGCGAGGCGTCCGAGAGCCCACCGCCGGCGCCGCCAAACTCGCTGGCCACCGTCAACCTGAGCACGCCTGCGCTTTCAAGGTCGCGGAAGTTCTCGAAGGCGAAGCTGGCATCGCGATCATGGGCGGCGGCGCGGCTGGCGAAGGTGGTCGCGAGCCGCTTCAGCGTGGCGGGCGCCGGCACCTCTGGCTGGGAGACGAAGGACAAGGGCAGAACGGACATCAAAGGCTCCAGCGGCGCTTTTTTGGAAACAGGCCGGACCGGGCACGAGAGCGGCCCGGATTGCGTCGATAGAAACTTAGTCTATAGAATTAGTCAACATACCTGTTCATATGGCTGGGTGTGGATCGTCCCTGAGGAAATTTCCCATGTCCCATGTTTCTTCGGCCCTCCTGAGGGTCTTCAAGGCCGCCGCCGGGGCGGCGTTGATCGTCGCCGGCCTTACATCGCACGCGCTCGCGCAGAGCCCGGAAAAGCTGCGCATCGGCTATCAGCGCTCTTCCACCCTCATCACCTTGCTTAAGACCAATGGGGCGCTGGAGAAGGCCCTCGCCCCTCTGGGCGTCCAGATCTCCTGGCATGAATTCACCAGCGGCCTGCCGCTGCTCGAGGCGGTGAATCTCGGCAGCATCGATTTCAGCGCGGACGTGGCCGACACGGTGCCCGTCTTCGCCCAGGCGGCGGGGGCCAAGCTCGTCTATGTGGCGGATGAGGCCCCCTCCCCCTCCGCCCAGGCCATCCTCGTGCCGGCCAACTCGCCCATCACCGCGCTCGACCAGCTGAAGGGCAAGAAGATCGCCGTTACCAAGGGCGCGGGCAGCCACTATCTGCTGCTGGTGGCCCTCGCCAAGGCCGGGCTCACCATCAAGGACATCACGCCGGCCTATCTCACCCCCGCCGATGCGCGCGCGGCCTTCGTCAGCGGCAATGTGGATGCCTGGGTGGCATGGGACCCGTTCCTCGCCAGCGCCCAGGTGCAGTCCGGCGCCCGCATCCTGGCGGACGGCACGGGCCTTGCCAGCTACAAGCGCTATTACCTGACCACCGAGGACTATGCGAAGCGCGGCAGCAAGGTGCTGGACGTGATCTTCGCCCAGCTCAAGGCCACCGGCGCCTGGACCAAGTCGCATCCCAAGGAGGCGGCGGACATTCTGGCGAACCTCTGGAGCATCGACGCCCCCACCGTGGAGAAGGCCAATGCGCGCCGCTCCTACCAGGTGGGCGTGGTGACCCCTGCGGGCCTCACCGAACAGCAGAAGATCGCCGACGTGTTCTTCGCCGAAGGGCTGCTGCCGAAGAAGGTGGACGCCTCGGCCGTCTCGGTCTGGCAGCCGGCGACGCAGTGATCCATGCGGGGTGGCCGCGCGGCGTGGCCACCCCATTCCGACGTCGCGGACGCAGCGGGTGACCTTAGGTCGGCGGACGCCCCTCCCAGATCGGGGTCGGACATGCCGTGAACCCCCCGGGGCCTCCCGGCGTTCTCCCCCTCGAATGTCCGGGCTCGATCACCCTCCCCACGCGGCAGATGCAGGGCGACACGCCGCAACCCTTGCGCCCGATGTCGCCGAAACGGCGATTCCGGCGCGATTGGACCGGCTGCCATGGGGCCGGTTCCATTGGCTCGTCATCGTCGCGCTCGGGATCACCTGGATCCTCGACGGGCTCGAGGTGACGCTGGCGGGCTCCGTGGCCGGCGCGTTGCGCGACAGCCCGGTGCTGCAGTTCAGCGCGGCCGAAGTGGGATTTGCGAGCAGCGCCTATCTCGCAGGCGCGGTGGGCGGCTCGCTGTTCTTCGGCTGGCTGGCCGACCGGCTCGGCCGCAAGCGCCTCTTCAGCATCACCCTGCTGGTCTATCTTGTGGCGACCGCGCTCACCGCATTCTCCTGGGATCTTTTCAGCTTCGCGCTGTTCCGCTTCTTCACCGGCGCGGGCATCGGTGGCGAATACACCGCGATCAATTCCGCCATCCAGGAGCTCATCCCCGCCCGGCGGCGCGGCTGGACCGACCTCCTGATCAATGGAAGCTTCTGGGTCGGAGCGGCCATGGGCGGCGTCGGCACCATCTTCCTGCTCGATCCGCGCCTCATCGATCCGGAACTCGGATGGCGGCTCGCCTTCTTCCTCGGCGCCGCATTGGGGCTCGGCATCCTGTTCCTGCGCCGGTTCATCCCCGAAAGCCCGCGCTGGCTGATGACCCATGGCCGCGTTGCTGAGGCGGAAGCGGTCGTCACCGATATCGAGGCGCGCGTGGCGCGCCCAGGCGTGGTGCTGTCCGAGCCCGACGTCCGCATCCGCGTGCGGACACGGGCCTCCACGCCCCTCCGCGAGGTGATGCGGGTGCTGGTGCGCGACTATCCCCAGCGCACGCTGCTCGGCCTTGCGCTGATGACGGCGCAGGCCTTCTTCTACAACGCCATCTTCTTCTCCTATGCGCTGATCCTCGGCACCTTCTACGGCGTGCCGAATGCCGAGGTCGGCTGGTACGTGCTCCCGTTCGCCGCAGGGAACGTGCTGGGCCCGCTGCTGATGGGGCGCCTGTTCGACACCATCGGGCGCAAGCCCATGATTGTCTTCACCTACACCATGTCCGGCATGCTGATCGCCGCGACGGGGCTGCTGTTCTCGCACGACATGCTCAGTGCGGACACGCAGGTGCTGGCGTGGTCGGCGACCTTCTTCTTCGCCTCCGCGGCGGCGTCATCCGCCTACCTCACCGTGGCGGAGAGCTTTCCCCTGGAGGTCCGGGCGCTGGCGATCGCGCTGTTCTATGCCTTCGGCACCGGCATTGGCGGCGTCGCGGCTCCCTGGTTGCTGGGCGCGCTGATCGACACCGGCTCGCGCAGCCAGATTCTCCTCGGCTATCTCTTCGCCGGTGCCTTGATGATCATCGCCGCGCTGGTCACCCTACGCTTCGGCATCCGCGCCGAGCGCCAGCCGCTCGAGAGCGTCGCCCGGCCGCTGTCGATGGTGGATTAGGGGCGGAAGCTTTTGCGGCTTCTGTTCTACCCTGAATGGAGGTCAGCGCCCCTTTTTTGGCGGGACTTCTCACTCCCAAACAGTTGATGCCGCCCCCGCATCTCCACGGGGGCAGCAGATGTGCATCAAACAAGGTGTTCCGGCGCCGGCACCAGCCGGATGACCATGTCGTTATAGTCGAAATCCGACCCCTGGTTGTAGGCGAGGTCTTCGAAGCCGAACGTGTTCTCGCCGTACATGCGGATATATTCATATCCGCCGGGATTGGCGTTGCCGATGACGAAGGTCTCGCCCGACGGGGTGAGGAGGACCGGCGCGTAATAGCCGGTGGCGCCGGCCACGGTCCAGTTCGTGTGGGTGTCGAAGTCGCCGCCGCGGTCCTCGCGGATGCCACTGTCCATATGGCTGCGGACAGCCTCGGCGAAGGCGTCGGTGTCGCCATACGCCACCCCGCCAACGCTCCATGCGCCGGTCCCGGCGTCCACATCCACATGCACGAAGCCGAGCGTGTTGGTGTTGGCGGAGCTGCCGGTCAGTTCGATGTTCAGCGTCTCGCCCTGCTGGAGGAAGACGAAGGGCTTGCCGGTGGTGCGCTGCGCATTGGCGAGCTCGGTCGCATCGGAGAGCGCGTTGTTGGCGACCGCGCTCAGATGCTGGCCTTCGATGGTGACCTGGAGCGAGCCGTCGTGCCAGGCGACGAGATCGGCATCCGGCGTCGGGTCAACGGCATGGTCGCCGCCGAGGAGCGCGAAGCGCAGCTGTTCCCCCGCAGGCAGATAGACCGACTGCGCACCGAGAAGCAGGCTCGCGCCATGGTCGTCCGCCACCGCCCCGATGGAGGCGAGGACGGCCTGCTCCAGGGTCACGTCGCTGCCGGCGTGGTGATCCTCGCGGCTGATGAGATTGCCGGAGCCGTCCACCGCATAGATCAGCAAAGTGGAGCCGGGCTGCAGGCCGGAATCCAGCGCGGAGAAGCGGACCCAGTTGCCGGCGATGGCGGCGCCGTTGTCCAGGGACAGCTCGATGCCGTGGCCGTCGAGGCTGATCTTGAGCGGCACCTCGCCGCCCCCCGCGCTGCTGTCGCCGAAGTCGCCCACATGGGCACGGTCGGCGGCCACCTGGTTGGCAAGATTGGCCCCGGTGTGCCCGGCAAGGACGCTGGCCAGCAGGGCCGGATCGGACCCTGCCGCGGCAAGGGCGTGGGAGGTGTCGCCCTGGGCGGCGATGCTCACCGCCGTCACGGCCTCGAGCAGGCTGATGGGGTCGGTGGCCGCGGCGGCATTCCGCTCCATCAGCGTGTTGCTGGCGACCACGAGCTGCACCACCGCATCGGCGATGCCTGCGGGCACCCCGGCGCTGGCGGCGATGGCCGCGACCGTGGCGGGGTCGGTGAGGTCGATGGCGGCGCCGGCGGCGGCCGCCGCCAGCCGCGCCGCGATCGCATCGAAGGGATCATCCGTGGCGCCCGCGGCCTCCAGCAGCGCCACCGTGTTGAGGATGCTGGATGCGGTGGCGAACGCCTCCGCCGCGCCGGCGACGCCGATGCGGGTGGCGGCGATGGGGTCGAGATCGTTGAGGTCGAGGCCGGAATGGAGCCCGAGCGCCGCGGCGACCACCTGCTGCGCGGCGGCGGGATCGCCGCTGCCGGCGGCCGCCACCTTCTGGACGAGGGTGGTCAGCGGGGTGATGGCGGTGGAGCCCGCCGGCGCCAGCATGGTGCCGTCGAAGGGCAGGTTGGTGGCCGTGTCGATGCCACCCGTCAGGATCAGCGGGGCGCCACCCGACACCAGCGCATACCGGCCATTGGTGTCCGTGGTGGTGTGCGCCTCGCCCGCATCGAGCACGCCGTTGAAGTTGGCGTCGGCAAACACGGTGGCGCCGGAGATATAGCCGTCGATGCCGAGGCCCTCGAGGACATCGTCAACGAAATCGCCGATGGTATGCGCCACGGACCGCAGGAGATTGCCAGCCTCATCGAACCCGGTGCCGACATACAGCAGCCCCGTGTAAATGTTCTGGCCGAGGATGCGGTAGGAGTCGTTGATCTCCGCCAGGGCGTCGTTGATCGTCGAGGCATACTGGACCATGCGGTCGCCGATGGCGGCGAGGTAGGGGTTCTTGATGATGGTGTCGAGATAGGCCGAGCCCATGGCCTTGATGTCGTCGTCCAGCGCGCCGACATCGCCCGTGAAGAGATGGACGATGAAGTCCGCGAAATGCTCGGCCACCGGCACATAGAGGCGCGGGTCCACGCCGGTCTGGAGCATGTAATAGTCCATCGCCACGTTGCCGATGGAGGTGGCCATGCCCTCCGCATCGCCGCTGGCGACGGCATTGCCGAAGGAGATGAGGTTCGGCACCGCATCGACGATGATGTGCGCGGCCTCCGTGCTCAGATCGCCGACGACATCGCCGATGAGGCTCGCGGTGGCGGCCGCGATGGTGAGCTGGCCGTGAAGATACTCATAGGCGCCCGGCACTTCGCTGATCGCGCCCTGCACGGCGCCCATGCCGAGGACGTAAAGGCCGGCCTGCGCGCCGAGCTTGGTGGCGGTGATGGCCAGGCCCATCGGGGTGCCGGCGAACATGGCGTCCACCGCGGCTTTGGTGCCCACCATCGTGGCGATCTGAATGCCCAGCTGGGTGTAGGCGTTCGCGCTTTGAGGATCGTCCAGAACGCTCACATAGGCGCGGCCGAGCGGGTGCTTGTTCAGCACCCATGCCATGCCGTTGCCCATGGTGGTGACCGTGTCGATGAACGCCTGGTCGCGGTCGCTCAGCGTGGTGCCGGGCGGCAGGTGCTGGCGGATGACAGAGGTCGCCCCCTGAGACGCGAGCTGCCTCTCGATGGACGTGATGGTGGCGCCGGCTCCCGACGAGGACATGCCGAGCAGCGCGCCATACCCCGTGAGGATGTCGTCCTTGTATTGCGCGTCGTCGAGCACGGCTATCAATTGCCGCGCGTCGAAGGCGTCGTCCGTGCCCGGATTGTTCGCCATGAGCTGGCGCGCGCGCAGGTGCAGCCAGGCAAGCCCGATGTCGTGCATCATGCCCGTATCGGCGCCTTGGCTGCCGAGGCCGGTGGCCTGCACTTCCTTGTCGAGTGCCTCCAAGACCTGATCGGACGTCAGATTGCCGGCGACATACTGCTTGACGAGCGTGTCCTCGGCGCCGCCGTTCAGCAGGCGCGTACTCAGAGCGTTGAGGGTGATGCTGTAGTCCGAAAGGAAGGGCGACCGGACTTCGGATTCCGTCACCCCATGCAGCATGGACACGAGCGCGAGGTCGTAGGCATAGGTGGATTGGCCGACGCCCTGGATCCCGGTGTTGAGATAATAGGTCCCGAGCCGCATGGCGTTGACCACGGTGTCCATGCTCAGGAAGCCGACGGTGTTGGCGCGCAGCTGCTGCGCCACCCACAGGTCGTTCCCGAACATGTTCCCCACGAGAGACACCTGGTCCGGCATGAAGGCGAGGGTCCCTTCCCAGGCCAGGAGCTGGCGCGCCTCCTGCTGTGTCAGCGCGGTCGGGTCGGGAGCCTCCTGATGCACGTTGCCCTGCGCGTCGCGCACATTGGCGGCCGTGGTGCCCTCGGCGACGCGCCATGCCAGCTCCGCCGAGAGATCGCCGATGGCGATCTTGTCGATCATCTCCGCCCGCACCGCGCTCACGCCGTTGCCTTCGCCGGTCAGCAGCGAGTTCAGGGAATAGAGCGCGGCGAAGGTCGAGACATTGTGCGCAGCCGCATATTGCTCGAGGTCGGTGATGGCGTCGGTGACCGACATCTGGCCGACCTGGATCTTCGCGAAGACGAGGCCCACCTCGCTGAGCGAGCCGGTGAAGAAGGGGTCATCCCCCGCCCCGAACTGGGCGCCGAAATGGGCCGCCCCGGCCGCGAAATAGGTGCCGATGGCGGCATCGTCCGCCGCGCTGCCATGGCCGATCAGCCCGAAGGCGATGGCATTCCGCTGCTGCACGCTCAGCGGCGTCGAGGCCGCATCCTGCATGATCTCCGCGCCGGAGACCTCGCCCGCCTCCACGAGCGCCACGAGGGCATCCCGCGCCGCAAGGAAGCTCGCGCTGGCCTCGCTCTGGCCGATGCCGAAGCCCAGAAGCAGCCGGACGGCCTGATCGTCCGTCAGGTCCCCGGCCGCCAGGGCGTTTTGCACGGCGGACGGGTCCACCTCGAGCGAGCCCATGACGGCGCCGATCCCGGCAAGCCCCGCCGTTGTGGCGTGGGCGGCCGCATCCAGCAGCAGCGGCGCGGCGGTGGCCGTGTCCACCCGCCCGTCGGCCACGTAAGCGTCAATATGGGAAGCGGCCCAGCTCCCGATGGCGCTCGAAGGATCGGATGAGAGCGCGGCGAGGAGGTTGGCGATCACATGGACCGCCCCGGCGCCGGACAGGCTGCCGTCCGTCACCGCCGCATCGATGTCGTTGAGATAGGTGCTGTTGCCGCTGACCACAAGCGCGAGCTTCGTGCCGACGGCATCCTGGGTCCCGGCATCGCCGAAGCCGGCGACGCTGATGTAGAGGTGGGCGGCGGTCGCGCTGGAGATGGCGGTGAGCGCGGCCACATCGATCGGCGTGGTGCCGGTGATTTCCTTGATGTAGTCGAGGATCCCCGTCGCGCTCCCCGCGTCCGCGAGGTCCGCGATCTCCTCCGCCACCGCATCATGCAGCGCCGAATAGGTGGAGGCGCCGGCGAGCCAGTGGACCAGCTTGCCGAGGTCGAGGCTGCCCACAGCACCGTCGATGGCCGCCATGGCGTCGGACGCGGAAATGCTTCCGGCGGTCACGAGCGCGTTCAGCTCGTAGCTGGCCGTGTGGGCCGAATACGGGCTCGGGAAATCCACCTGCCCCATGCCGGCGAGAACCACGGCAAGCTGGGCCGCCGTCAGCGCGCCGTCGGTGAGGCCGCCCTCGAGCATCTGCGTGGTGGCGGTGTCGACCGCGTCGGCGCTGACGGGAATGCTGGCGAGCGGCGTGCCGAAGGCCTTGCCGATGGCGAGCTGCACGCCGGCGTCGCCGCCGCCGGCTATGGCGAGGAGCTGCGTGTTGGCGCGGCCGCTGTCGAGGCCGGACATGCTGACCCCCGCCAGCATCCTGTTGACGTCGACGTCACCGTCCACGACCGCATCGCCCATGGCGTGGCCCAACGCGACTTGCGAGGCGACGTCCGCATCCACCGCCATGGCGCTGATGAGCTGAGGCGCATAGTAGGAGAAGTTGGGAAGGATGCTGATGATCTGGTCGATGACGGCGGGGATGCCCAGGCCGCCGTCCACCGCCATCTTCATGAGCTCCGGCCCGATGACCGTTTGGGAGCCCAGCGCGCTGGTGAATTGGACGTAGGTGAGGAGCTGGACCACGTGAGCGGCCGGGATACCGTCCGCCTCATAGGCCCGGTCCACCGCATCCACCGCACCCGCTGCCCCCGCGCGCGCCAGCGGTATGGCGAGAGATTGGTCGTAGTCATTCGCGTTCGGCAGGCTGGAGGTGACGCCAGCCGCGTAGGCGATGAGCGAGGCCATTTTCGCCGTGGTCGCCCAGCCGGCGTCCAGGGCGTGGCTGAGATTCGCCTCGGCATTGCCCGGCGCCATGCCTGCGGCGAACAGCGATCCCAACGCCGCGCCGAGGCGCTCGAACGCAGCTTCGTCCGTCGCCGCCGAAGCGAGGCCGGCAAGGACACCCACAGCGTCCGGCAGCGAAAGCGCGTCCGCGTCCACCGCGTCGACGATGTGGGTGACAGCCGCGTCCAGGGTGATGTGGCCGTCTTCCACCAGATCACCCATGATCCGGTTGATGCCGCTCACCACGAAGACGCTCGCCAGATCGGTCGCCGGGTGGTTGCCGGCGGCGAAGAAGAGGCCGTCGACGGCGCTGCCGAGGGTCAAGCTTCCGCCTGTGATCAGCGCCGAAATCTCGTCGGTGACGATGTCCGTCAATGCGCCGTCGCTGGAGACCAGATAGGTCATCAAAGAGAGGCCGTAAGACACGGACAGGCGGCCGGCGGAAATTTCTCCTGCCACGTCGTCCACAACGCCCTGCTCGGTGAGTGCTCCGCGGCCGATCAGGGTCACGAGCTCCACCGCGACGGCCTGCACACCGGAAAGGCGGAACACGGTTGTTCCGAGGGGGGTGTATGTTTCGAAATTGTCCGCCATGCCGAGGAGCACGGCCATCGCCTGCCCGGCGGTCATCATGCCGGGCTGGTTGACGAAGGTGTCGAACAGCGACATGAATTCGGCGTTCCCGCCATAGGCCCCGAAGACCCCGACGAGCGTCTCTCCGACCGCCGCCTGCAGCCCCGAGGCGCCGTGGCTGGCCACCGCCGCCAGCAACGCGACCTCGTTCAGCACATAGCCCATGCGGTAGCTGGACTGAGCCGCCTGGACGGCGTCCATCGCGGCGCTGACGCTGATGTCTCCGTTGTCGATCAGGCCGCCCAGATACTGGCCGAGCGCCACCGGGAGGTCGTAGGTGACCGGGGAGATATCGGTATAGTCGTGGTAGAGCGTCGCGCCGGTGATGATGGCGACGGCCTGCTCCGGCGCCAGCGTGTGGTTGCTGAGCGCCGTGTCGATGGCCGTTGAAACGGCGCCCGGCGTCAAGAGGCCCGCCTTGACCAGCGAGGCGATAAGGCTGCCCGCTTCCGCCTCCATCGAGACGGCAGCGTTATCAGTCACGCCGGAAGGCGGCGTGAGGAGAACCCGCATCGCATTGTCCGCGGTGATATGCTCGGGAACGAGGTTCGCCAGCGCATCGAACACGGCCATGCGCAGGACCGCCATGGAGTCGCCCTGCCGCGTGGTGCCGGAGACCAGGCTCACCAGCGCCTGCAGAGCGTCGATGGCGGACATGGTGCCGGCATCGACCGCCGTATCCAGCCCCGTCAGGATCTCGGCGACCGCCGCATCGTCCAGGCCGACGCCGATGGTCCCGCCGGCGGTCCCGCCCGCGACCATCATCCCGAGCCTGACCATGTTCGCGACATCGTCCGGAACCAGCCCCAGCTCCTGGAAGATGTTTCCCGAGGCGATGCTCGCCAGTGCGCGGCCGACGGCGATCTGATCGGCCGCCGTTCCCGCGCTGGCAAAGCCCAGCAGCAGCAGGGCCGTATTGTCGGCAGAGACGCCGAAGACGCTGTCCAGCACGTCCAGCGCCTGGCCGAAGGTGAAATTGCCGCCTACGAGGCCGGCAATGGCCACGCCCGCGGCAATCCCGATGTTCGGATAGAAGTCGGCATCGCTGGGGCCGCCCAAATTGACGGGATTGATGGCGGTGAGGTGTGCCAGGACATAGAGGACCTGCTCCGCCGAGAGGCCGTCATCGACGGTGCCGGCAACCGCCTGCACGAACTGCTCGGCGGTGAGCCCGAGTGCATCGCCGAGATAGGCGAGCTGCTTGGCGGCAATGTTGGTGTAAGCGCCATCGCCCGTCGCAACCAACATGCTGAGAAGGGCGATCACCCCGTCCTGGCTCTGGGGATAATCGCCGATGAGCGCGGCAATGGCGGCGCCCACATCCTCCATCACCCCGGAATCCCCGACCCGCGCAAAGGCGGAGAGCGCAAGCACCGCCTGGCCCAGGTACAGACCGGTGGCGTCCTGGAGCTGGACGGGGGAATTGACGGCGTCGCTGATCGCCGCAATGAGCTGCTGGACAAAGGGCCGGTAGCTCGACGCGCCGTTCGGAAGCTCGCGCATTTCGAGAGCGTTGAGCTCCGCCAGCACATCCCCGAAATAGGCGCCGGGGCTTGTGTCGATCATGCCGGCGAGGATGATGGCGGACACACCCGGATCGAAGTCGGCGTCCACAAGCGCCGTGTGCACGTCGCTCATGGTGGCGCGCCCGGCGCTGATGAGCTGCGTGAATTCGTGGCCCACCGCGACCTGCGCCGGCAGGCCATCGGTCGCCATGCCCATGAGGATCGACAGGCCGTCCGCGGCCGACAGGCCGTTCGTGCCGATCAGCTGGCCGACGGATTCCACGAAATCATGGATCTGGACGGTGTTCAGATGGTCGAGCAGCGCGTTATGGGCGCTCTGCCCCAGCTCCGTTCCCAAGCCGGCGCCCGCCTCGATGGCGGCGAGCAGCGGGATGGCGCCGAAGGCCGGCAGGCTGGCGAGGCGGCCGAGCAGATCGGAGGCGGTGAGGTCGCCATTGTCCACGAGGTCGGCGAGCGCCGCACCGGCCTGCGCGATGACCGCGGCATCCGCGGCATCGATGGGCGACGACACATGGCGTTCCGCCAGCTCGACCAGAACGCCGATCGCCATGTCGAGCGAGATGGGCTGCGTGCTGTCGTGGGCCGCAGCGACAATGGCTCCGGCAGCATCGCTCGCGGAAAGCGCCCCACCCGAGATTATGAAATCGATGGACTGGCCGATAAGGGTAAGGCTGATTGTGGACGTGTCCGGCGCCAATTGCAGGATGATGAGCACCGCGCCGACGGCAGAGATGTGCCCGGCCTCGGCCTCCGTCGTCAGCGTACTCCTGATGGTGTCGAAGTCGGTGAGATCGGCGTCTATCAGGTCCTTGAGTTCCGCGCCCACGGCCAGCTGCTGGCTCTGCGTGCCGGCGCCCGCAAGGCCGCCGAGGAGCGGAATGGCGATGTCGATCGGCAGCGTCCCGCCGGTGGCGGCGTCATGGATGACGTCGAGCACATCGGTGAAATGCTGCGCGTCGCTGCCGATGAGGGTGACGAGCTGCGCCCCGACCTGGCCGGCAATGCCGGCCGCCTCGGCGGCGGCGGAGGTATCGCCCGCCGCGCTGATCAGCAAAGTGACAGCTTCGGTGAAGCTGAGCACGCCGCCATCGACCGCGTCCGACAAGGCGGTGCCCACATCGGCGAAGGCGAGCTTGCCGGCTGCGACGAGCTCCGCGATCCCGACGCCGAGAGAGGCCAGCGATGCGGGAAGGCCGTCCGCCAGTTCCACGATCACCGAGATGGCCGCAGCCGCCGTGAAGCCGGAGGCGGAAATGGAGGCGCCGAGCGCCACCAGCGCATCGTCGGCATCCATCAGGCCTTCGGAGATGAGGGCGGAGAGGAAAGAAGCGCCCCCTTCCGCATCGCCCGACACCACAACAACGGCCGCAGCGCCGGCCACCATTTCGGCCGCAGTGAGCGTGCCGGCATCAACGGCGTCCGCAAACTGGCCGGCGAGGTCCGCATAGGTCGCGAAGCCGTGGGATTCCACCTGATCCAGGATCTTGGCGCCTACCGTGGCGCCGCCCTCCGCCCAGGCGCCCGCGACGACGGCCACCAGGTGATCAA
The DNA here is from genome assembly GCF_040049275.1 of Aquabacter albus. Classification (NCBI taxonomy): domain Bacteria; kingdom Pseudomonadati; phylum Pseudomonadota; class Alphaproteobacteria; order Hyphomicrobiales; family Xanthobacteraceae; genus Aquabacter; species Aquabacter albus. The sequence goes on from NZ_JBDZDT010000001.1 coordinate 353,910, forward strand.
GAGGCAGGCCACCCTCCAGATAGGCGCTGTAGACGCCGCCCGTCGCGGCATTTTCCGTCACGGCGCCGCTGGCGACGAGGGCAGCGATGCCGCCGCCCGTCGCAGCCTGAAGCGCCGCGTCGGCCGGGATGGCAATGCCCACGAGCAATGCCAGCGCCTCGGCGCCCGTGATGACATGGTCCGCCGAAGCGGCCACGATGCCGGCCACGCTCTGCGCCTCGCTTCCCGCATGGCCGCCCAGGAAATCCGCGATCTCGCCACCGATGGCGAGAAGCACGCCATCCGATGCGCCGGATGCGGCGGCCGTCATGGCCGAGATCGCCTCGGCCAGGGTGACCTGACCGCTGGTGATGAGCGCGTCGATCTCGCCGAGAATGGCCGTCTGAAGCGTCGCGGTCACCATAGGGTCGCCGCCGGCCTCGAAGCGCGCGATCAGCACGCTCTCCAGCAGCCCGACGGCCTGCTGCGCGGTGAGGTTGCCGCCGGAAATGCTGGCTTCCAGCGCGGTCATCACCGCCGGGGCGGTGAGCTCGCCACCCACCAGGGCCAATTCCAGCGAAATCGCCACCGCGTCGCTGAAGCCCGCCGCGCCGCCCACCGCAAGATTGGTCAGCGCCCCCATACCGTCCGCCATGGAGACGGTACCCGCGACCATAACGGCCACGATGGCCTGGGTGACGCCGCCCGGCTGGGTGCTGCCGGCGCCGATATCGGTCAATTCCGCCAGCACCCCATCCTTCGCGCTGGCGCTGCCGGCGCTATAGACGGCGAAAAGCAACGAGACCGCCTTCGCCGCCGTAAGGTGATCCGGCAGGTCCCCGATCAGGGTGCTGATGGCATCCAAGCTGGCGCGCTGATCCGCTGCCGACAGGCTTGCGATCAAACCGGCGATGGAGGTCCCGAAAACGGACGGCGCATCGGCACCGTTCGCGAAGCCGGCGACCTCGGCCATGAGGGTGACGCGCTGCGCGGTGGTCAGGTTCGCGGAGAACAGGCTGTCCCGGATCTGGGCGCTGGAGAGATAGCCGGCTCCCAGGCTGGCGATCTCGGCTGCGGTTCCGGCGATGCGGTCCATGTCCGCCCCGGCGCCGCTGGCCAGGGCGGTGATGGCCGCCTGCGGGAGGAAGCCCCACACGGGGGTGCCGTTGTTCTGCGCCGTCCAATTGGCAGCGGCCACCTGTCCCATATAGGCGTAGATCGCATCCCGCGCGTCCGCGACGGACGAGAGCGCCACGAGCAGGCTCAGCGCCTGGGTCGCATTGATGAGCGGGCTGGGATTGCTGAGCAGGAGCTGGCCGGCGATATGATCCAGCGCTTCCGCAGGGGTCAGAGACCCGTCGGCAAGCAGCGCTGTGAGCGCGGCCCGTATGTCCGCCTGTGAATCCGGAAGGGGATAGTATCCCAGCAGCTGAAGGAAGGCGGCATCGCCGACGCCCGGCACGGCGGCGGCCAGCGCCTCGATGCCTTCATTGCCCACGAGCCTGAGGTCGTGATCGCCGCTCCCGGCGAGCGACATGAAGCGCGTGAGCGCCTGGGCGGCGAGAGCCGGATCGGTGCCCACGAGCGCCGCGATCTCCGCCACGGCTTCCGTCCGCAGGCCGGCCGAGGCGCCGGGCAGGATGTTGCCCAGCACGGTGATGGCGTTGGAGGGGGTGAAGGTGCCCGCATCGACGGCGGCGTCGAGCGCGCTGACCGCGATGATGCCCCCGGACAGAAGGGTCGCAACCGTCCCGTTCACGGTGGCGCCGTTCACGGCGGAAAGCTGGCCGAAGGCGACGAAGGCCTCCGCAGCATCCAGGGCGCCCGCCGTCAGCTGCGCGGCGATCGCGTCCGACATGGTTCCGACCCAGATGGGGGCGGTGGCCGGATTGCCCTGGGGGGTGGTGAGATCGACCATGGCTTCGAGGATCGGCAAAACGCCGTCGCCGCCATGGGCATAGATCTGCGCCAGCAGGTTCGCCGCCTGGCTGGCGGTGAGGTTGCTGCTCTCGATGCGGCCCGCCAGGGCGTCGATGATGGTCTGCGCGGCGGTGGGGTCGGTGCCGAACAGGTTGGCGATGGCAAGCGCCGCCGCCGCCACTTGGGCGATGGAACCGAGGCCGGCGGTCTCCGCGAGCGTCTCGGGATCGGTGATCAGGATCCCCAGCTCCACGTCGATGATCGCCTGCACCGCTGCGGAAGCGCCGGCGCGCAGGGCCTGGAGGTCCGCGATGACCGCCTGCAAGGTGATGTCGCCGTTGGATATCAGCGCGTCGATCTCGTCCTGGACCGCCGTCTGCAGCGCCGCGTCGCCGGCGGCGGCCATGTGGACCAGCACGGTGAGCGCGACGTCCGCATCCAAGGCCGACGGCACCGCCGCATCCACGAGCGCGATGGCATCGCCGAGGCTGATGGCCCCGTGGGCGATCAGCGCCGCGATGTTCGCGCCAGCGATTGCCTGGAGCGCCCTGGCGCCGCCATTGGCGAGGCCGAGAAGCTGGGTCGCCGCAGCATCGGCCGTGATGGCGGCGCCATCCACCCAGGACAGCAGGGCATCGGTGGCGGCACTGGCGGTCTGCGCCGAACCGAGGGCCGCCGCCTGGGCAAGGAGGGTAAGGGCCTGCCCGGCATTCAGGAGGGCATCTTCCAGCGCCCCCTCCAGGACACCGACGCCGGTGGCCGGATCGGCGTCAAGGTAAGCGGCGATCTGCGCGTAGATGGCGGTGAGCCCGACGGGAGGGGTCCCCGTGGCTGCGCCGGCCAGAAGAAGGATTGCCTGGTCCGGCGTCAGCGTTTCCGCCGTCACGGCCGCGGCGATCTCCGCCAGGCCCTGGGCGGGCGTGAGCATGTGCCGGTTCAGGATGAAGGTCAGCTCGCGGCCGGCGGCGATGAGATCCCCGTCGCTTCCGGAGCCAGCAAATCCAACGACCACATGGATGGCTTGCAGGTCGGTGAGCACGCCGCCCTGCAGGCCGTTGCTCACCGCGCTCATGGCGTATGAGCCAATATCTTGCGCGGGAAGCGCCAAGGCGGCACCGATGGTTTCGAGACCGCCCGACTCCAGAACGGCCAGCACAGCGGCGGCCTTGATGAGGACGGATAGGGCCAGCGACGGATCGTCCACACCCAGATAATTCGTGATGCCCCCGGCAAAAACGATATCGATGGCCGTGGCGATGTCGGCAGCCGGAACAGCGCGATCGTGGATCAGGTCGGCCAGGGCTTCCCCTGCACCGGCGATGAGCTCCGGATTGCCCGTTATGGCGCCCAGCGGGCCCGCACGGCCGCTCCCGCCCAAAGCGATGAGGAAGGCCATGCCCTGGGCGACCGTTGGGCCGTCGGTGCCGATGATCGAAACGATGGCCGCCGTCGCATCGGTCACGCTGATGGCGCCGCCCTCCACCAGGGTGCGCACGCCATCGGTCGCGGCGTTCATGGCGCTCCGATCCTGGACGAGACCGCCCGGAACGGTTGCAATGGCCACCAGAAGCTCAACGGCACCGGCAGCTGGCAGGCCTTGGTTCGAGATCCCGTTGGTGATGGCCAGCACCATGTCCCGGGCTGACAGCTTCCAGTTGGGAAGCGCGAATAACGGTGTCGTGGTGTCGACCAGCGTGGCCAGGCTGAGGCCCGCGGTGTACGCCAAGTCGGCCTCAGCGACGACGACGCTGATGAGCAGCCGCGCCGCCCCCTGGGCGCCATTGCTCAGCCCCACCGCGGTCAGCGCATTGAGCGCCGCCTGCCCCGAGACGAAACCGTTTTCGACGAAGTCGAGCACTTCCGCCACGACGGTGGCAGCAGATGTGCCGGCGAACCTGCCCAGCAGATAAATCGCCGACAGCGCGGGCAGGCTTTGGTCCTGGACGGCGGCGTTGATATCGTCGGCGATGTCCTGGACCGAAAGCGCGGGCGTGGCCGACGCCGCCAGAGCGCTGATGGACTGACCCGAATAATAGACGTTGTTGATTTCGTCGCCGGGGGGGCCTTCGGAGATGCCGATGCCCGCGGCAATCGCAAGGATCTGGATGGCCTGATGGGTCGCGGCGCTATCGCCGCCGATGAGGGCCGCCAGCTCGCTGGTGGCCTCGCCGGAATACTGGGAGTTCGGCCGGGCAATGATGCCGGCGAGCAGGCCATAGGCCTCCGTCTCCGAGAGGATGCCGTTCGAGATGGCATCTTCGATGGCCTGCATGGTCGCGGCAAGGGTCAGGGTCTCCCCGCCCCCCTCTTCGCCACCGCCTTCGCCGCCGCCCTCGCTCCCTCCTTCGCTTCCGCCATGGTCATTGGTGATGAACCAGGCGAGGACCATGCCCGCACGGATCTGGACGTCCACGGGGCCGTCGGCCGCGACCGCGAGCAGTGCGTGCAAGGTCTCGATGCCACTGATCTGGCCCTCGGACGTGGCGTCGGAGACATCGTCCATGGCGTCCGTCACGTCGACCGCGTCCGTGGCGATGAGACGGGCAATCTCCGCGCCGATGGCGCCGATGTGGCTGCTGTCGCCGTCAAGGGCCGTCAGCGTGTGGGCGAAGGCGAGCAGGGCCTGGACCGGGCTGACGTTGCCATCGCTGGCGGCAGCCTCGATGAGGGCAACGCCGTTGGCGTAGCGGGCCGGGCCGGTGAGATTGGCGATGACCGCGTTCGCGACAGCGACGCCGGTCAGGCCATCCTGCACTGATGTGGCATCGAGCCCGATAGATGAGGTGTCGAAACCGGCAATGGCATTGTAGTCATTGTCGCTCATGGAATTTCCCCACCGCGCCAAATTCTCGCCAAACCGCTCTCGACGAGAAACTTAGGCCAAATAAAACCATCCCCCCGCTCAGCCTTGCCGGATACTTTACAAGCCTGATCGAGATCCAAACCCCGGGAATACGGACAAGGCACAGCTATGCTGCAGCGGCCCTTCCATTCCGAGGTCATCGGAACGGAAGGGCACTGCCCGCAACGGTTGCTTGGACGTATCGCCCCTCAGACTGCATCTTGCCGAAAATTTCCGCGGCTTTCTTCCCGCTTTGCGCAAGGTGTCCTGCCGCTGCGCGCAATCCACCTGCCTATGGGGCAGTGTGGCCCGCTGCGCGCAGCGGGCCGGGATGGATCGGGCTCTAGCGGGGGTCGGACGGGTGGCTGGATGCCTCGGCGAGGGATTGCCGGTAGTCCGTGGGGCTCATGCCATAGGCATTGCGGAACCCGCGATAGAAGACGGTGGAACTGTCGATGCCGCAGGCGAGCGCGATGTCCAGCACCGAACGCCGCCGGTCCCGCGCCAGCAATGCCCGCGCCCGCTCCAGCCGGCGGCCCAGCACGTAGCGGGTGAAGCTGATGCCCGTGGGCGCGAACAACAGGTGCAGCTGTCGCGTGGAGATGCCGAGCGCGACGGCGACGGTTGCCGGGGTCAGGTCCGCCCGCCCGAGATTGTTCTCGATTATCTGGCGGGCCTGCTCCAGGCGCGCGGCGCGCAGGGCATCGCGGGTCGGCTCTTCGAGAGGCTTTGCGACCCCGCGCGCCACCAAGGCGAGTTGCGCCAGGGCCTGGATCGCCGTCTCCGCGGCGGCTCCCTTCAGATGGGGCGCCTGGGCGACGAAGGCGCGGAAATAGGCGGTGAACAGCGCGTCTATGCCGGGCTCGGGCACGACGAGGCTGGCCATGAGGTCGCTGGGACTGGCCACGAAGTCCCGGCACTGGGCGAAGGGAATCTTCACCAGCCGGAGGTGGAAGCCCCCTTCCGTGGTGGGCGCGGTGCGGTAGGGCAGATCGGAATGGCTCAGCGCCAGTTGCCCCTTGCCCACGACGAACTCGCTGCCGGGGGTCCCGAACCAGCAGGCGCCGTCGAGTTGCTCATAGATGCAGAGGCTGTCGCTGGAGGCGCGGGCGATGTCGATCTCGCTGCGCGTCACCTCATAGGAAGAGGCATGCATCTCGCCGATGGTGGCCGTGCCCACCTGCTGGGCGGAGAATATGCCCCGGAAAGCGGCCCGCTTGCTGCGTTCCAGCTCCGCCGTGACTCCATAAATGTTCTTGGCCCGCACCTCGCGCCAATGCGCGAAACGATCGCTCACCGCGATGTCGTCGGTGGACCAGTAAGCCATGAGTTTCCCCGGAGCAGGCTCGCGTGCAGCGGCAACGTACTACGGCATGCAGTGAAAACAAGCCATGGCCACGGTTGGCGGCACCCGAGCGCGCCTGCGGGGGGCCACCGGCTCGACTGCAAGAGCTTTAGCGCCCCATTTGTTGCCTTTGGATATGTTTAAAAGCACACTGCCGGCATGACGAAGAAGGATAACCATGACGCCTATATAGCTGCCGCACCGGAGCAGTTTCGCGCCATGTTGGGTCACCTGCGTGCACAGCTATCGCGGGCTCTGCCAGACGCAGAAGAAGTCATGAAGTACGATATGCCCGGATTTCAGATCAAAGAAACGATCATTGCGGGCTATGCTGTCTTCAGCAAACAATGCGGCCTATATGTTGACCCAGGCGCAATTGCTGAGCATGCTGACGAGATCATGTCTTTGAAGCTTAAGGCAACGAAGACCGGAGTTACGTTCTCGGTGAGCAAGCCCATCACCGATGAGCTGGTAGAGAAATTGGCAATCAGTTCGCGCAGCAAAAAGGGATTTTAGCGACTGTCTTCGGCAACCCCGAACTCGCTTTACAAACCGGTGCAAACGCGGAGCGGGTCATTCGAACGTGAAGCGTTCGGCCAAGGCGGATATGAGCTAATCACGTTCCGGATGCGGTTTGGGCTCATCACCGTCATTCGATGCTATCGGAATGAACGGGTCCCGACCCTAGACCGTGCGGGTCTCAGGGCTTTCGTCTGAGACGCCGTTTGGCGTCTCCTGCCAGACGGCAGATCCCCACGCTTCACTTCACACAACCTTTCTCCCCTCGCGCCCCAACCGCCGCCGGGCTTCGGCGGCGGTTGGGGGTTTCAGCGGGATCAGGCGAGGTCGAAGCGGTCGAGGTTCGTCACCTTGGTCCAGGCCGCCACGAAGTCCTTCACGAACTTCTCCTTCGCGTCCGAGGAGGCATAGACCTCGGCCAGAGCGCGCAGGATGGAGTTCGAGCCGAACACGAGGTCGACGCGGCTGCCGGTCCACTTCAGCTCGCCGGTCTTGCGGTCATGTCCTTCGTAGACATCCGTGGTGTCGGGTGCCGCCTTCCACTGCGTGCTCATGTCCAGCAGGTTGACGAAGAAGTCGTTCGTCAGCACGCCGGGCTTGTCGGTGAGGATGGCGGCCCCACCAACATTGATGTTGATGGCGCGCAGGCCGCCGACCAGCACGGTCATCTCCGGCGCGGTGAGCGTCAGAAGCTGTGCCTTGTCGATCAGCGCCACTTCGCCGGGCACCGCAAATCCGGTCTTGTGGAAGTTGCGGAAGCCGTCAGCCGCCGGCTCCAGCCAGGCGAAGGCTTCGACGTCCGTCTCCGCCTGCGAGGCGTCGGTGCGGCCCGGCGAGAACGGAACGGCCACCTCGTGGCCGGCCGCCTTCGCCGCCTCCTCGACGCCGGCATTGCCGGCCAGAATGATCACGTCGGCGAGCGAGACCTTCTTGCCGCCGGTGGCGTTGAGGTTGAACTCGCCCTGGACGCGCTGGAGCGCCTTGAGCACCTTGTCCAGCTGCTCGGGCTGGTTCACTTCCCAGTCCTTCTGCGGGGCGAGGCGGATGCGCGCGCCATTGGCGCCGCCGCGCTTGTCGCCGCCGCGGAAGGTGGAGGCCGAGGCCCAGGCGGTGCCCACCAGCTCGGAGACCGTGAGGCCCGTTGCGAGGATCTTGGCCTTCAGCTCGGCCGCGTCCGCCGCATCGATCAGGGGATGATCGACCGCCGGCACCGGGTCCTGCCAGATCAGCACTTCCCGGGGCACTTCCGGGCCCAGATAGCGCGAGCGCGGGCCGAGATCGCGGTGGGTCAGCTTGAACCACGCCCGGGCGAACGCCTCGGCGAAGGCCTGCGGGTTCTCCAGGAAGCGGCGGGAGATCTTCTCGTAGGCCGGGTCGAAGCGCAGCGACAGGTCCGTCGTGAGCATGGTCGGCTTGTGCTTTTTCGAGGGGTCGTGCGCGTCCGGGATGACGTCCGGCGCGTCCTTCGCCTCCCACTGGATGGCGCCGGCCGGGCTCTGGGTCTTCACCCATTCATACTTGAACAGGTTCTCGAAGAAGAAGTTGCTCCACTGGGCCGGGGTCTGGGTCCAGGTGACTTCCAGGCCGGAGCCGATGGCGTCCGAGCCGTAGCCGGTGCCGAAATTGCTGGCCCAGCCGAGGCCCTGGTTTTCCAGCTCGGCGGCTTCCGGGTCCGGCCCCTTGTGGGACTCAGGGCCCGCGCCATGGGTCTTGCCGAAGGTGTGGCCGCCGCCGATGAGCGCGACGGTTTCCTCGTCGTTCATCGCCATGCGGGCGAAGGTCTCGCGGATGAAGGCGGCGGCGGAGATGGGATCGCCGTCGCGGTTCGGGCCTTCCGGATTGACGTAGATCAGGCCCATCTCGGTGGCGCTCAGCGGCGCGTTGAACTTGTCGAGGGAGCGGTGGGTGAGCCAGGCGGTCTCGGAGCCCCAGAACACGTCCTGGTCCGGCTCCCAGGTGTCTTCGCGGCCGGCGGCGAAGCCGAAGGTGCGGAAGCCCATGGTCTCCAGCGCCACATTGCCGGTGAGGATGATCAGGTCGGCCCAGGAGATCTTCTGGCCGTACTTCTTCTTGATCGGCCACAGCAGGCGGCGCGACTTGTCGATGTTGACATTGTCCGGCCAGCTGTTGAGCGGGGCGAAGCGCTGCTGGCCACGACCGCCGCCGCCGCGGCCGTCGGCGAGGCGATAGGTGCCGGCGCTGTGCCAGGACATGCGGATGAATTGCGGGCCGTAATTGCCGAAGTCGGCCGGCCACCAATCCTGCGAATCGGTCATCAGCTTGCGCAGGTCGCTCTTCAGCGCCTCATAGTCGAGCTTCTTGAACTCCTCGCGGTAATCGAACGTCTGATCCAGCGGATCGGACTTGGACGAATGCTGGTTCAGAAGGTCGACACGCAGCTGGCTCGGCCACCAGTCGCGGTTCTGGGTACCGCCGGCACCATGGGCGACCGGGCATTTGCCCGTGCTCTCATCAGTCGTCGCGTTCATGCTTCCCTCCGATCCAGGCTGTGGCGATCGTGACAATCGACCCATCCCCAGCGCCACCTGCAGCAGCTCTTATCAAATCTCCTTCATTAGATTAATTCCGATTTACTGATTGCCGTGATAAGTTTCTCTTATGAAAAACGTGACTTTCAAGCAGCTCCGCTATTTCGAGGCGCTGGCGCGGCATGGCCACTTCAGGCGCGCGGCGGAAGCGTGCGGCATCTCCCAGCCGGCCTTGTCGATGCAGATCAAGGAATTGGAGCAGGAGGTCGGCACCGGGCTCTTCGAGCGAAGCGCGCACCAGATCCGGCTAACCAGTTTCGGTGAAGAGTTCGCCCCGCGCGTCCGCGACATCCTGCGCTCGGTCGATGAACTGGGAGATCTGGCGCGCGCCTCGCGGAACAGGCTGATGGGGCGGCTGCGCATCGGCGTGATCCCGACGGTCGCGCCCTATCTGTTGCCGACCCTGCTTGGCAATCTCACCCGCCAGCACGACGGTCTCGACATCCATGTTCGCGAGACGCAGACGCCGAGGCTGCTTCAGGAGCTGGAAGAGGGCCGGCTCGACACGGCCATCGTCGCCCTTCCCGTCTCCGAGCCTGCCTTGATCGAAATTCCCCTGTTTACGGAGAACTTCCTCCTGGTCCGGCCCGGCGCGGACGAGGGAAAGCCGGTGCCCGGCCCCGAAGCGCTGCGCGAAATGCGGCTGCTTCTCCTGGAAGAGGGGCACTGCTTTCGCGACCAGGCCCTGTCATTCTGCAACGTGGACATGCGCGCTGCTCCACAGCGCGATTTTCTGGAGGCGAGCTCCATGTCCACCTTGGTTCAGATGGTGGATGCCGGCATCGGCGTCACGCTGATACCGGAAATGGCCGTGGCGGTGGAGACGCGCTCGGCAGCGGTCTCGGTGGTGCGTTTCAGGAAACCCCAACCGTCACGAACCATTGGCATGGTCTGGCGCAAGACAAGCCCCCTGGCCAAGCAGCTCCTGCAGATATCCGACGTGGTCCGCCGCTCGACCGGCGCACTGCGCGAGCAGCAAGCCGCCCTCCCCTTGAATGAGGACCCTCCGACCTGACGGAGATTTTCGGGCGGTACGGTGAACTACGAGGCGAACTTGAAGAAGGTGGTGGGATTGTCCACCAGCACCCTTTTTCGGTCCTCCGCGTCCGGAACGATATCGGCCAGGAGGTCGACCAGATCCCCGTCGTCGGGCATCGGCGCGTGCAGGTTCACATGGGGCCAGTCGGTGCCCCACAGCATGCGCTCGGGCGCATGGCGGAAGAGGCTGTCGGCGATGGGGACGACGTCGCGAAAAGGCGCGCCCTCCGCCGAGAGCCGGTCGCCGCCGCTCAGTTTCGTCCAGACCCGGCCGCTGTCGATCAATGCGCGCAGCGTCTTCAGCGCAGGCCCGTCCACGCCGGCCGCAATCCGCGGCCGCGCCATGTGATCGATTACGACCGGCGCGTCGATGGAGCGGATGAGGCTCTCATATGTAACGATGTCCTCGCCCGCCACATGGATGGCCACATGCCAGCCGAACGGCCTGACCTTGGCGACCACGGTGCGCAGCGCCTCGGGGTCCGGCGCCCCGCCGAGATGCGAGAGGAAATTGAAGCGGACGCCGCAGACGCCCGCCGCATCGAGCGCCGCAATGTCCTCTTCGCGAGCGGCCGGCTTCAGCAGAGCGACGCCGCGATACCGACCCGCGCCCCGCGCCAGCGCCTCCAGGAACGGGCGCGTGTCGAGGCCCTGTCCCTGGCTCTGGACGATCACCGCCCGGTCGATGCCGAGGTGATCGTGCAGGCGGCGCAGCGCCGTCTCGGGCGCCTCGTTCGGCGTGAAGCTGCGGTCGGGCGGAAGCGGAAAGCGGTCGAACGGGCCGAAGATGTGGCAATGCGCGTCGCAGGCGCCGGGCGGCAGCGCGATCCTGGGCTTGCGGGGATTTGGATTGGGCGGCGGGCCGTCGGGCCGCACTGTCTCTGTGGTCATGGTGTCAGGTCCCCACTCAATCGCAGCGGGCGGTCATGCCGCCATCCACCACGATCTCTGTTCCAGTGATGAAGCGCGCCTCGTCGGAGGCCAGGAAAAGGGCGGCATAGGCCGTATCGCGCCCGTCGCCCATGAAGCCGAGCGGAATGCGAGCCACCCGCGTCTTCAGCAAGGCCTCCACATCGCCGCCCGCACGTTGCCCGGCAAGCCGCGCTTCGACCATGGGCGTATGCATCTGCCCGGGAACCACCGTGTTCACGCGGATGCCCCGGCTGGCATATTCGACGGCTGTGACGCGGGAGAACTGGATGATCGCCGCCTTGGTGGAGGCGTAGCCCACCTGGGCTGCCCCGGTCCAGCGCAGGCCAGAGGTGGAGGCCGTGTTGACGATGGCGCCGCCGCCCGCGGCCTCCATGACCGGGATCACGTGCTTGCAGGCCAGGAAGGCGCTGGAGAGATTATAGTCGAGCTGGCGGCGCCAGTTCTCCTCGCTCAGCGCCACCGCGCCGCCGGGGGACGACCCGCCGACATTGTTGACGAGGATGTCGATGGTGCCGAAGGCCGCGCGGCAGGCCTCCACCGCCGCTGCCAGTTGCGCGCTGTCGGTGGCGTCGCAGACATGAGTTCGGATGATCCCGCCCTCGGCCTCCACCATCGCCACGGTCTCGGTCATGGCGTCGGCCTCAAGGTCCATGGCGAAGACCCTCGCGCCCTCTCGCGCGAAGATCACGGCCGCGGCGCGCCCATTGCCCCAGCCGGGGCCGACGCAGCCGGCCCCAATGATCATCGCGACCTTTCCGGCCAGACGCCCGGTCATGACTTCGCCCTCATGGCTGGAGTTCCGGCGTCTCGCCCTCGGGCAGGCCGATGTCGAAGGCGTTCAGCGTCATGGAGACCAGGGTGTAGTAGCCGAGGATACCCACAAGCTCGACCACGCCGGCCTCGCCCAGCTCCCGAACGGCGGCCGCATGCACGTCCTCGGGGATGTGCCGCTTTTCGTGCATCGTCAGCGCATAGTCGTAGACCGCCTGCTGTGCCGCCGAGGAGAAGACAGGCGTGCGCCGCTGGGCGATGGCATCGACGATCGCCGGGTCGAGGCCAGCCTTCAGAGCTTCGCGCTTGTGGGCGAACCACTCATATTGCGATGTCCAGCAGCGCGCCGTGACGAGGATGGCCAACTCCGAGAGCTGCGGCCCCATGGCTGTGCCGTAGCGCAGGAATTCCCCGAGATGCTGCGCTCGCCCACCGAATTCCGGACTGTGGATCCAGGCGCGCAGAGGCGCGGGGATCCGCCCGCGCTTGCCCGCGATGGCGGCGTCCGCGACCTTGAGCTGCGCCTCGCTCATCTCGTCCCGGTTGAAATCCTTGATCCGCATGAAGCCTCCCTCAGGCGCACATGTAAGGGGCGTAGAGGTTGAGCAGCTTCGCCCCGCCGTTCGTGCCGGCGCCGACCACCACGGCCGCCTGCTCCAGCGACACGGGATGGGCGAAGGTCGCCAGCGACCAGATGCCCCCGCCGGGCACATCCCGAAACAGGCGCAGATACACCGGGCTTGCCGATCCCTCCGCTGCACGCACGAGCGTGGAGACGGGGTCAGTGCCCGCATGGGGAAAATGCGCCACGCAGAGCCGCGCCACCTCGCCCGACGGCGGCATGACCGCATCGCCGGGATGCATCTGCTCGGCGATGACCCTCCGGCGGCCGATGGTGCGCGGCAGCACCCTTTTGCTCCAGGGGGTCGAGCGCTCGCCGGAGACGGCGGCGTAGTCCGGCGTCTCGAGCGCCGCCACGGAGCTGAGATCGTAGAGGGCGAGCCAGCGCGGCCAGCCGGCAAGGCAGACCCACCGCGACGCGCTCTCGAAGCCCGGCAAGACACGGCGCTGCGGGAAATGCTCGGTGTCGTACCAGTCGTTGAATTCGTCCTCCAGCGTCGCGGGAGGCTCCATGCTCACGAGGAGGAGACCCTTAGGCATGGGAGGTCTCCGACGCCGGTCGCTGCAGGGCCTGCGGCAGCACGAAGTCCAAGATGTGATCGGCCATGTCCCGCGGCGCCTGAACCGGCATCAGGTGCCCGCTCTCGATCACCTCGAACCGTGCGCCGGGAATATCCGCTGCGGTCGCTGCCACCTCGGCCGGCGGCCGCAACAGATCGTGCCAGCCTGCAATGACGAGGCACGGCACGGAGAGCTTCGGCAGCGCCTCGGCGACCCGCGTGGCGGCAAGCGCCATGTTGGCCTGGGCATAGCTTTCTGGATCGTTGGACAGGAAGCGCGCCCGATAGGCCTCGAACGCCGCGTGGTCACCGCGCAAGGCATCGGGATAGGACCGGGCAAGACTGGCATCCACGACCGCCGCCATGCCCTCGCGCCGCGCGAGGTCCGAGCGTGCCTGCAGATAGGCCTTCCGCTCCGGGGGAACGGACAAGGCCGGCGCGCACAGGACGAGCGATGAAGGCGCCCTGCTCTGGATCGAATAGGCGACGGCGATGGCCGCTCCCGCCGCCACGCCCACGATGCTTCGGATGGCGCTGAAGCCCACGACGTCGACGAGATGCGCCAGCTCTGCGGCGTGGTCCTCGATGGTCATCGCCGCGCGCGCCGGACCCGAGCCGCCCGCACCGCGCTGATCGTAGCGCAGGATGCGGAAGAACGGCGTCAGGAGCGGCATCAGCCCGTCGAAGCTCTCCAGGCTGCCGCCCAGCTCGTGCACTAGGACAAGCTCGGGCCCGTCTCCGCTGACCTCGTAGCGCAGGCCGGCGTCACGCGCGGTTCGTGCGGTCATGGGGAGAGGTCATTCCGGCTTGATGTTCGCGGCCTTGACGACCTTCGCCCACTTGTCCACCTCGCTGCTGATATAGGCGGCGAACTCCTCGGGGCTGTTGCCGCCGGGGACCGCGCCCTGGAGCGCGAGCTTCTCCTTGACGTCCGGCATGCGCAGCGCCTCCACCAGCGCGGCGTGGAGCTTGTCGACGATGGGCTGCGGCGTCGCCTTGGGAGCGATGACCCCGTACCAGTTGTCGGCCACCACCAAAGGCAGCCCCAGCTCGGCGGTGGTCGGCAGGTCCGGCAGGCTCGGCGAGCGCGCCGCGCTGCCGATGGCGAGCGCCCGCATCCGGCCCGCCTGCACATGGGGCAGCAGCACGGCGATGTCCATGAACATCAGGTTCACCTGCCCGCCGAGCAGGTCGGTCACAGCCGGGGCGGCGCCGCGATACGGCACGTGCACGATGTCGATCTGGCCATACTGCTTGAGCAGCTCTCCCGCGAGATGGGGCATGCTGCCCATGCCCGAGGACCCGAAGCTGAGCTTGCCCGGCTGCGCCTTCGCCAGGGCGATGAGCTCGGGCAGGGTTTTCGCGGGAACATTGTTGTTGACCACCAGCAGCTCGGGCACGCTCGCGGCGAGCGTCAGCGCCCGCAGGTCCGTGCGCGGATCGTAGCCGATGGCCTCCTGCATGCTGACGCTGATGGCGAGAGCACCGGCGGAGGAGAGCCCGATCGTGTAGCCGTCCGGCTCGGCCACCGCGACGGCCTTGGTGCCGGTCGCCCCACCCGCGCCCGCCCGGTTGTCGATGACCACGGGCTGCTTGAGGATGATCGACATCTTCTCGGCGAGCGTCCGCGCGATCGCGTCCGCCGGTCCGCCGGCCGAGAACGGCACGATCATCTTGATGGGCCTGTTCGGATAGCCCTGCGCGCCTGCGGTCTGGGCGCTTGCGCCGTGGGCGAACAAGGCCACGGCCGCGATCAGGCATCCGCGGAATAGTGCTTTCATCATGTCCCTCCCCAAAAGGCGGTCACGCTCTTGAAGGCGCGTCCAACGAGTCAGGGGCCATCCTCGCAGCAGGGCGCCTGCGGAACCAAAGCTTTATGGGCTTAGCTGGCGATGCCGTGACGGCATGGCCGCGATCTCCTATGCTTCTTCCAACGGAGGTGCACCACGTGGATTCCCGCAAGCTCGGCTACTTCGCCACCGTCGCCCGCGCCGGCAGCTTCAGCCGCGCGGCCGAAGAGCTGCGCATCGCCCAGCCGGCGCTCAGCCGGCGCGTGCGCGAGATCGAGGAAGAGTTGGGCCAGGCCTTGCTGGTGCGGCACGGGCGCGGCGTCCGCCTCACGCCGGTGGGTGCCGCCGTGCTCCGGCGCGTGGAGGAAATCGAATCCCTGCTGGCGCAGATCAAGGCCGAGGCCAAGCGCGGGGACCTCGCCCTGCGGGGCACGGTGACGCTCGGCCTGCCGCCCGCCGCCGGCCTCCTGATCGGGCCGCCTCTGGCCGCATTCTTTGCCGAGACCCATGCCGACGTGGTGCTGAAACTGCGCGAGGGCATCAGCTCGCTCATCCACGAATGGCTGAGCGAGAAGCGGATCGATGTGGGGCTCGTCTACAACGTGGTGCCCATGGACGGGCTGCACGTCATTCCGCTGCTGCGGGAGCCGATGGTTCTCGTGGGGCCGCCCGGCGACGTGCTGCGCATGTCCGACACGGAAGAGCTCCGCTTGCGCCACATCGCAAAGCTGCCGCTGATCATGCCCAGCCTGCCGCACAACAACCGCCGGATGATCGAGCGGGCGGCCGCGCGCCACGAGGTGAGGCTGAACATCCGCACCGAGGTGGACAGCGTCGCGCTCACCAAGGCGATGGTGCGCGCCGGCCACGGCTACACCATCCTCACCTATTCATCGGTCCATGAGGAAGTCGCGCGGGGCGATCTTACCATGCACACCATCGACCACCCTCCCATCATCGCCACGCTGTCGGCGGTGATGCTGAAGGAAACGGCGACAACGCCGCTCGCCCGCGAGCTGACCGACGCGCTGCGGGCAACCCTGCTCGGCCTCATCCAGCGCGGCATCTGGCGGGATTCCGCAACCTCTGTGCCAGACCCGTCCGTTGCCGAGGACCCTTAGCCACCCCGGCAGGCACCCGCGGCCTCACCGCGTGGGTGATGAGGCCGTCACCACCCGCAAGGGCCGTGCATTGGAAAGCGTCCTGTAGATATCAAGATAATCCTGGGCCATCCGCCGCGCCGTGAAGCGCTCTTCAAAGCGCTGGCGGATCTTTATGCGGGAGAGCGGAGGGAGATGGCGGACCGCGCTTGCGGCGCTCGTCTCGTCCTCCACGATGAAGCCCGTCACGCCATCCTCGATGACTTCCGGCACGGAGCCGCGGTTGAAGGCGATGACGGGCGTACCGCAGGCCATGGCCTCGATCATCACGAGGCCGAACGGCTCCGGCCAGTCGATGGGCACGAGCAGCGCAAGGGCTCCGCTCAGGAAGGCGGGCTTTTCACGTTCGCAGATCTCGCCGATGAACTCCACGCCAGGGGTATCCAGCATGGGGCGGATCAGCTCGTCGAAATAATCCTGATCGGCCTTGTCGACCTTGGCAGCGATCTTCAAAGGCAGGCCGCAGCGCTGGGCAATCCGAATGGCGCGATCAGCGCGTTTTTCCGGCGAGATCCGCCCGAGGAAGGCGAGATAGGACGGGGCGATCGGCTGCGGGGTGAGAAGGTCCGCGGGAAGGCCGTGATGCACCGTTGCGGCCCAGCCGGCCTGCGGCAGGGGCCGGCGCTGGGCATCCGAGATGGAAACCACGGGTGCCGAGGGAAAGGCGGAGAAGATCGGCTGCAGTTCCGGCAGATCGAGGCGTCCGTGAAGCGTCGTGATGAAGGGTGTCGGCTGGCGCGACAGCAGAGAAAACGGATAATAATCGAGATGGCAATGCAGGAGGTCGAACTCGCCGGAGCGGCGGAATACCTCTTCGAGCATCATCATGTGCAAGGCATTGGGATCACGGACCGTGCCATCGAGACGCAACGCGCGCGGCCACATGGGCTCGAGCTTTGCCGCCGTCATGGAATCGCCACTTGCAAACAGTGTAACGTCATGCCCGAGCGCCACGAGTTCTTCCGTGAGCCATGAGATGACCCTTTCTGTACCTCCATACAAGCTCGGGGGGATGGCCTCAGTCAGGGGAGCGATTTGAGCGATTCTCATGAAACGAAACGTCCTCACGGCAGTTAAGCTGACGGTGTCCTGTTTCGGAGCAGTCCCGAAAGGACGCTGAGCCACCCACACGACGCATCCGACGGGGAAGGCCAGCCGTGTTTCGCAACGCAACATTCGCCGGGATGTTCCCACGCACCCGCCCAGAAAAAACCAATTCGCCGCGATCAACGTCCGAACCGAAGCGGCCTGACGACCTATCCTGGTATGCCGAGCGCCCGTTTGCCTTCCTGCTGCGCTACGTCGGGCGGAGCTGGCTTTCCCATGGCCTGATATTGTTCGCGGTGCTCGGCGCCGTCGCCTGCTCCGTCAGCACGCAATATGGCGTGAAGGTTCTGGTCGACACGCTGTCGGCGGGACGCGATGCCGCAGCAGGGCCGTGGTTCGCCTTCGCCTTCCTCGTGGGGCTGATCGCGGCCGACAACCTGCTCTGGCGCGTGGCGAGCTGGATCGGCAGCCACGCCTTCGTGCGGGTGACGGGCGAATTGCGCTCGGACCTGTTCCGCCACCTCACCGGCCATGCCCCGTCCTACTTTACGGAGCGCAAGCCGGGGGTGCTGACCAGCCGGATAACGGCCACGTCCAACGCCGCGTTCCAAATCGAGAACATGACCGTCTGGAATGTGCTGCCGCCGTGCTTTGCCACGGTCGGCGCCATCATCTATCTGGCGCTGGTCAGTCCCCTCATGGCGGGTGTCCTGCTCCTCATCGCGGCGGCCATGATGGCGGTGATGACGCGCATGGCGGCCTCGGGCCGGCCGCTCCACCACTCGTTTGCCGACAAGGCCGCTGCCGTGGATGGCGAGATGGCTGATGTGGTGGGCAACATGGCCCTCGTGCGCAGTTTCGGCGGCATTGCCCGCGAGCACTCGCGTTTCGATACCACCGTCGGCGAGGAAATGAAGGCACGGCGGCGCAGCCTGCTCTACCTTGAAAAGCTTCGCCTGACCCACGCGCTGCTGGTGGTGGTGACGACCCTGGGCCTGCTGGCCTGGGCGATCCTGCTTTGGGAGAGCGGCAAGGCGAGCCCGGGCGATGTGGTGCTGGTCTGCACCCTCGGGCTTTCGGTGCTCAGCGCCACGCGCGACCTGGCGGTTGCCCTCGTGGACGTAACGCAGCACATGGCGCGTCTTTCCGAAGCGATCGGCACGCTGCTGTCGCCCCACGAACTGCACGAGCACCCGGAGGCTTCCACCCTCGTCCCCTGCGGCAGCCGCATCACGTTCGAGAACGTCTCGTTCCGCTATCCCAACGGCCGGAAGGTCTTCGAGGGGCTCGATCTGACCATCGAAGCCGGCCAGCGCGTAGGGCTAGTGGGCCGCTCCGGCGGGGGTAAATCCACGCTGGTCGCGCTGATGCAGCGCTTTTACGCCGTCAATTCCGGCCACATCTTCATCGATGGGCACGATATTTCACGTGCCACGGAGGAAAGCCTGCGGAGCGCCATTTCCGTTGTGCCGCAGGATACCGCGCTGCTGAACCGCTCGCTCCTTGAGAACATCCGGTACGGGCGTCCGCACGCCACCGACGAGGAGGTGTGGCAGGCGGCCATCGATGCCCGTTGCCGGCCCTTCATCCAGAACCTGCCCAACGGATTGGACACGATTGTCGGCGACCGGGGCATCAAGCTGTCGGGCGGGCAGCGCCAGCGCATCGCCATCGCCCGCGCCTTCCTGAAGGACGCGCCCATTCTGATCCTGGACGAGGCCACGTCCGCGCTGGACGGCGAGTCGGAAGAGGCGATCCGCGAGGCACTGGAGCGGCTGATGATCGGGCGCACCGTCATCACCATCGCCCACCGCCTGTCGACGCTTCGCGGCTTCGACCGCATTCTCGTGATGCAGGATGGCGGCGTGGTGGAAGACGGCGCGCCGGGCGACCTGCGGCACGACGGCATCTACCGCAACCTCGTGGGGCTCGAACTCGCCCGCTTGAAGCAGATGGCCTGACCCGCGCCTCCCCTTCTCCGGTTTTCGCCGCACGGCCGGCGCGAGCCTTGATGCAGCGAGCGCGTGCCGGAGACGGCATGCCGGCACGACGGGATTTGTATCATGCAGACGATCAGCGCGGAGAACGTGGCCCACGCCCCCGTACCCGCGGGGCCCGGCGCCTCCCAGCTTGCCCAATTCTTCATTCCCGCCACGGCCTCGCTCCAGGAGCGGCGTCCACGCACGCTGAAGCACGGAGATACATTCGGCGTCTTCGATCACAATGGTGACGCCATTTCCGGGCCCGGCAGCCCGGAAGGCCTCTATCACCGCGACACCCGTCATCTCTCCCACCTCTATCTGACGATTGCGGGCGAGCGCCCCATCCTTCTGAGCTCCACGCTCCGGGACGACAACGCCACCCTGACCTGCGATCTGACCAACCCCGATGTGTTCGACGCCCACGGCCGGGTGAGCCTCGCCCACGATCTTGTCCACCTGCGACGCTCGCGCTTCCTGTGGAACGCCCATTGCTTCGAGCGCCTGACCGTCCGCAATTACGACGAAGCGTCCCACCGCATCCGCATCGGGCTCAGCTTTTCCGCGGACTTTGCGGACATGTTCGAGGTGCGCGGCACCCGGCGAGACCGAAGGGGTCTGCTTCACGCCCCGCGTGTTGGGACCAGCTCGGTGGAACTCAGCTATACCGGGCTCGACGACCGATTGCGGCATACCGTTCTGAGGTTCGATCCCGCGCCGGAGAGCCTGACGGGGAAGGACGCGGTGTTCGAGTTCGAGCTGCCGCCGCAGCAAAGCCGTTCGCTGTTCTTCGAGATCGGCTTCGAGCCGTCTGCGGACGATCAGCCGGTGCCGCGCAACTACCTCACAGCCCTCAGGGACGCGCGGCGGGCGCTGCGCGCCGCACGATCCGCGGCGGGCTCCGTCACCACCTCGAACGCCATCTTCAATGAGGCGGTCGAGCGCAGCATGTCCGACATCTACATGCTGATCACCGATACGCCGGAAGGGCCATATCCCTATGCCGGCATTCCGTGGTTCAGCACGGTGTTCGGCCGGGACGCCCTGATCACCGCCATGGAGATGCTCTGGCTGGACCCGGGCATCGCGCGCGGCGTCCTGTTTCATCTGGCTGCCAACCAGGCGACCCGCAGCGACGCGAAATCGGATGCGGAACCGGGCAAGATCCTCCACGAAGTGCGCTATGGCGAAATGGCCGAGCTCGGCGAGGTTCCCTTCCGGCGCTATTACGGCAGCGTGGATTCCACCCCTCTCTTCGTGATGCTCGCGGGGGCCTATTTCCGGCACACCAACGACCAAGCCGCCGCCGCAGCGCTGTGGCCGCACATCGAGGCGGCGCTCGCATGGATCACCGATCATGGGGACCGCGACGGCGACGGTTTCGTGGAGTACGGCCGCCGGACGTCGGAGGGCCTGATCAACCAGGCGTGGAAGGACAGCCACGATTCCGTCTTCCACGCCGATGGAACCCTCGCCCGTGGCCCGATCGCCATCGTCGAGGTTCAGGCCTATGTCTTCGGCGCGTGGCTCGCCGCCGCCGAGCTTGCGCGTGCGCTCGGGCATGACGCACAGGCGGCCGCCATGGAGGCAAGGGCCGAGGCGCTCCGGCAGCGCTTCGACACCGCCTTCTTCGACCCGGATCTCGGCACCTATGCGCTGGCCCTCGACGGGGATAAGCGGCCGTGCCGGGTGCGCTCCTCCAATGCCGGCCACGCGCTGTTCACGGGCATCGCCTATCCCGAGCGGGCAGCCTTCGTGGTCCGCGCACTCATGAGCAGCGATTCCTTCTGCGGTTGGGGCGTCCGCACCGTGGCCTCGGACGCGGCACGCTATAATCCCATGGCGTATCATAACGGCTCGGTTTGGCCCCACGACAACGCGCTCATCGCCGCCGGGTTTTCCCGCTACGGCTTCCGCGGGGAGGCCGCGCGGATCTTCGAAGGGCTGTTTGCGGCGGCCACCTATATCGACCTGAGGCGCCTGCCCGAACTGTTCTGCGGCTTCCGGCGGCAGCGCGCGCAAGGGCCGACCTTCTATCCGGTAGCCTGCGCGCCGCAGGCCTGGGCCGCCGCCGCGCCCTTGTCGCTGATCCAGTCGTGCCTGGGGTTCAGCTTCGATGGCGGCGCGAACCGGATCAATTTCAATCAGCCTGTCCTCCCGGCCTTCCTCGATGAACTCGTGCTGCGCAATCTCGGCGGGGCAAAAGGGAAGGCGGACGTGTTGTTGAGGCGGTCGGGCCAGCAGGTGATCGTCGAGGTGCTGCAGCGCCGCGGGACCATCGATCTCACCACCCATCTTTGAAGGCGAAGGCGGGCGATCAGCTATGCCCGCGAGCGCGTCTCGGGCATGACGAGGAGAACGGTGAGAAAGCCCACGCCGGCAATGGCGGCGAGCATTTCGAATGCAGCGTAGCTGCCGAAATTATCGGCGGCGAACCCGGCAAGCGTCGTGCTGATGGCGGCGCCGATGCCCATGGCGCAGCCGATCGTGCCCTGGGCCAGGTTGAAGTGCCCGCTGGCTTGGGCGACATCGACGATGATCAGCGGCACGAGAACCCCGAGGACCGCCGCCGATATGCCGTCGAGGATCTGGATCATCACCAGGATCTCGGGATCGGTCACCATCGCAAAGAGCACGCCGCGCACGAACAGCGCGCCGAAGCCGAGGAGCAGCAGCGGGCGGCGTCCCCAACGCTGGGCGAACCGGCCGACAAAGGGCGACAGCACGGTCACGGTGAACTGCGGCACGACCATCGCGGCCGCGACCATCACGGTTGCCGCCTCGCTCGAGCGCATGGTCAGCATGCTCGCGGCAAGCGGAAGCATGGCGGCATTGGCCAGATGGAACAGCATCACGCACAAGGCGAAGATGACGAGCGGCCGGTTGCGGGCGAGCGTGAAAACGCCGGCGATGAGATTGCCGTCGCCTTCCCGCGGGGCGGCGGCAATGGCGGAGGCCGAAATCTCCTCCGGCCGGATGCTGGAGAGCGCGAAGAGCGCCGGCAGCACAAGTGCGGCGGCGAGAAAAAACACCGCGTGGCTTGAAAGATAATAGCCCGCCGCGCCCATGACAGCTGCGGCGATCCCGGTGCCGGCGGAGGCAAAGGCTGCGTTGCGCCCGAGACGCTCGCTGATGTGCCCCGCCCGGGCGAGGCGCACGCTGAGCGAGACGAGCGCGAGGCCAAGCACGCAACTGGCGGCTGCGTGGAACACGCGGGAGGCGAGCACCACCGGAAACAGCGGCCACGCCGCGAACGCGAAGGCTGAGACGGCGATCACCACAAGCGAGACGGCCGCCGCTGCCCGTACCGACCGGACGCGATCGAGGAGCGCGCCGAGCGGGATTTGCCCGACAAGGCTCACGAGGCCACCGATGGTGAGCACGAGGCCGATATCGACCTGCGTCCATTTCTGCGTGGTCAGGAAGACGGCGACGAAGGGGCCGAAGCCCGTCTGGATATCGGCGACGAAGAAGACCAGCCAGTCCAGCCCGCGCCGGCTGCGTGCGGAGATGGGCTGTGGCTCCGGCCCTTCGACAGGGGCTTGCATGGGCGGATCGGCCGGGCGCTGCTCGGGCTCCCGTGCCTCGTCGACCTGATCGTGCCGATCGCGTTGCTCGGCTTTCCGGTCTGCCATGCCGGGTCTGCTCTCTCCGTCGTTCCTCAGGGTCAGGGTTTCTCCGCCGGCGCACCTTGCGCGGAGGGCGGGGGCGATGCGGCCGGAACCGCCGGCGCCTGGGCAGACGGCCCGGCCGGTAATGGTGCAGCGGGTTGCGGGGCCACGGCAGCGGCAGGGGCGGCATCCGCGCGGCCGACGATGACCACCGACTCGCCCGGCTTGTACACCGGCGCCGTCCTGAGCTGGTCGCGCGAGAGCTCGGCGACGATTGTCTCCATGCTGGCGCCCTTGGAGAAATGCAGCACGCGCCAGTCGACGGCGATCTTGCGCGTGCCCACGCCGAGAAAGCCGCCGAAGTCGATGATGGCCGCGCGGATCACGCCGCCACGATCGATCACGATATCGACGATGCGGCCCATATCATCACCGTTCACGCTCTGCACGGGCTTGCCGAGCAGGGTTCCGGCGAGGCTGCTTTCGATGATCACCGCTGGCGTCTCGGTGCCCGCGGGCCGGCCGGCAGGCGGGGCCTGAGTGCTTTGGGGCGGCGCAGGTTGCGGCGGTGAGGGCTGGGCAGGCGCCCCCTGCGGAGGAGGCTCCTGGACGGGGGCATTCTGGGCCGGCGCGTCCTGTGCCGGAGGGCTTTGGGCTGGAGCGCCGGGCGTCGGCTGCGGGGATTGGAGCGGCTGCAACTGCGCCTGCTGGACGTACTGCCGCGTCTCCGCGCGGAGGCCGCCCGGCGTGACGGCAACCAGTATGGCGAACCCGCCGGCCAGCCTCCGGGCGGTGGATGAGATACGGGACGGCATCGACCGCCATAATCCCTGCCGCTCGGCGTCATCGACCCGCATGCCTGGACTCCGGATGTCTGAGGGAGGGAGTTGCTCGTCGGTTTCCATGCAGCACACGACTTTCTCGCAGTGGGCACGACGAGGTGCAGGAGCACCAAAGGACCGCAAATCGATTTAGCACCGAAATGGGGCATCACCCTGGCGGCGGTAAAAGTCCGCTGCCAGGAAGACGGGCGCCTCTGGAACGGGCCGTGGACGGTGCCGTTCGTGATGTCGCGGAGCTTGAAGGAACCTGACCTGCCAATGCTCAGGGCAGGTTCTCGCGCAGGATGATCTCGGTTCTGGGCCGCGTCGTGCCTTCCAGGGGGGACAGCCCGGCGCGCAGGTTCGCGAAGATGGAGATGCAATCCATCAAGGCGCCCTGCGGGTTCTGGTTGATGACCGCGTCCATCGCCCCCTCGATCAGAAGCGCGCGCGTGTCCGGCGTCAAACCGTGGCCCACGAAGACCACGTCGTGCTGGCGCCCGGCCTCCTTGAGCGCCCGCGCGATGCCTTCCGGCCCGCCGCCAATATTGTAGATGCCCGCAAGGTCTGGATGCCGGGCCAGCAGCATCTTGGTCTGCCGGTAATTGCGCGCCTCCTCGTCCCGGCCTTCCCTTAGGCCCACCACCTCGATGGCGGGGAAAAGCTCCTCGAACAGATGCAGGAAGCCCATCTCGCGCTCCTCGTGGGCGCGATAGGCGAGGCTCCCGGCGATCATCGCCACTTTGGCCGGGCGCGCGCCGATGAAACGGGCGATGAGATAGCCCGCGGTGCGGCCGGCCGAGCGGTTGTCGAGGCCCACATAGGCGACGCGGCGGGTATTGGCGATGTCGGAGATCAGCGTGACCGCCGGCACGCCGCGATCCCACAGCCAGTCCACCGCCTCGCGCACGGTCGGATGCTCCAGCGCCATAAAGACCACGCCGTCCACGTCGCGCCCCACCCGCCGCAGCTCCTGCGCCAGCAGCTCCGGCCTGAAGCTTTCGATGTAATCGACACGCGCCCGCATGTTGAACGCGGCGAACTGGTTCGGCGAGCCGGCGATGATCTGCCCCAGCATGGTCAGGAACCGGTTGCTGCCGGCCGGCAGCAGGAAAGCGAGCCGCTGCGGCTTCAGGGCGGACGTGGGAACGGCCGGATCGAGGACATAGCCGAGGTCTCCCGCTGCCTTGACCACGCGCTGCACCGTGACGGCGCGCACCCCCGGCCGCTGGTTCAGGACACGGTCCACCGTCGCCGTAGAGACGCCGGCAAGGCGCGCCACATCGGCGATGGTCGCCATCTGCCGGCGCGGCGGCAGAGCGTCGGTGTCCTTGTCCCCGGGCGGCCCGAACATTCCCTCAGATCCCATCAAAAACCATCAGTATTTGAGTTTGACCGACCTCATCCGCGATTTCTATCCTTTCCTCAAGAAAGAACAGCTTTGTGGGAGGTAACGATGACTGGTCTGACGCGCCGCACCGTGCTGCGCACCCTTGCGGCCGCGCCCGCCGTCGCGCTGGTGGGCATGCCTTATGTGGCCCGCGCCGCCGAGTTCGAGCTGAAATACGGCAACAACCTGCCGCTCAGCCACCCGCTCAACGTGCGCGCCCAGGAAGCTGCCGACCGGGTCAAGGCCGAGACCAACGGCCGGGTCGAGATCAAGATCTTCCCGAACAACCAGCTCGGCGGCGACACCGACATGCTGAGCCAGGTGCGCAATGGCGGCATCACCTTCTTCACGCCGTCCGCCCTGGTGATCGCGACCCTGGTGCCGGTGGCCGCCATCAATGCGGTGGGCTTCGCCTTCACCGATTACGATCAGGTCTGGAAGGCCATGGACGGCAAGGTGGGCGCCCATGTGCGCGAGGCCATCTCCAAGGTGAACCTCTACGCCTTCGAGAAGATGTGGGACAACGGCTTCCGCCAGATGACCACCAGCGGCCGGCCCATCGAAACCGCGAAGGACATGGCAAATCTGAAGATCCGCGTGCCCGTGAGCCCGCTCTCCATCTCCATGTTCAAGGCGCTGGACGCCGCCCCCGCGAGCCTGCAGTTCAGCGAGGTCTACACCGCCCTGCAGACCAAGGTGGTGGACGCGCAGGAAAACCCGCTGCCCATCATCCAGGTGGCCAAGCTCTATGAGGTGCAGAAGAGCTGCGCGGTGAGCAACCACATCTGGGACGGCTTCTGGTTCATCGCCAATGGCCGCGCCTGGCGCGCTCTGCCGCCCGATCTCCAGAAGATCGTCGCCGATGCCATCAACGATGCCGGCGTGAAGCAGCGCGAGGACATCAAGGCGCTCAACGCCACGGTGCAGAAGGATCTGGAATCGAAGGGCCTCGCCTTCAACAAGACCAATCCCGAAAGCTTCCGCGCCAAGCTGCGCGAATCCGGTTTCTACAAGGAATGGCAGGAGCGCTTTGGCGCGGAGGCCTGGAGCCTTCTAGAAGGCACGGTCGGCAAGCTCGCCTGAGCCGCCCCACCTCGGAAGGACCAGCAGTGAAGGAACCCCTCATGGACGGCCATGCCGCAGCCATGCCCGCGCAGGCGCTCGCGCCTGCGACCGGTATCGCCCGCCTCGCCGACCGCGTCGACCGCGTCCTCGGCGGCACGGTGGAGATGATCGCTGCCTTGCTGGTCGTTGTGGAGATCTTCATCCTCGGGGCGGGCGTCACCGCGCGCTATGTCTTCCACGCGCCGCTGGTGTGGTCCGACGAGCTGGCCTCGATCCTGTTCCTGTGGCTCTCCATGCTCGGTTCCGTGGTGGCGCTGCGGCGGGGCGAGCACATGCGCATGACGGGCCTCGTCACCCGCGTGGGGCCGCAGGCGCGGGTGCTGCTGGAAGCGATGGCCATCACCGCCTCCATCGCCTTCCTCCTCCTGCTGCTGCCCCATGCCATGGAATATGCCGAGGAGGAGATCTACATCGTCACCCCGGCGCTGGAGATCGTGAACACCTGGCGCGCGGCGGCGATCCCGGTGGGCCTCTGCCTCATGCTGCTGGCGGCCACCTTCCGCCTGCTGCGTTTCGGCGCGCTGAAGCCGGTGCTGCTCGCGCTCGCCATCACCGGGCTCCTCGTGCTGCTGTTCTGGCTCGCCGGCCCGGTCCTGAAGCCGCTCGGCAAGGCGAACCTCGTCATCTTCTTCGTCGGCCTCGTGGCCGTGAACGTGTTCGGCGGCGTGCCCATCGCCTTCTCCTTCGCGCTCGCCACCTTCGGCTATCTCTCGCTCACCACCTCCACCCCCATGCTCGTCATGGTCGGCCGGCTCGACGAGGGCATGAGCCATCTCATCCTGCTTGCCGTGCCGCTGTTCATCTTCCTCGGCGCGCTCATCGAGATGACCGGCATGGCGCGCGCCATGATCCAGTTCCTCGCGAGCCTGCTCGGCCATGTGCGCGGCGGGCTGTCCTATGTGCTGATCGGAGCCATGTATCTCGTCTCCGGCATTTCCGGCTCGAAGATCGCCGACATGGCGGCCATCGCTCCGGTGCTGTTTCCCGAAATGCAAAAGCGCGGCGCCAAGCCCGGCGACCTTGTCGCCCTGCTCTCGGCCACCGGCGCGCAGACCGAGACCATCCCGCCCTCCATCGTGCTGATCACCATAGGCTCGGTCACCGGGGTCTCCATCGCCGCGCTGTTCACCGGCGGCATGCTGCCGGCGGTGGTGCTCGGCATCGCGCTCTGCTTCGTGGTCTGGTGGCGTTATCGCGGCGAGGATTTGAGCCAAGTGGCGCGGGTGTCGAAGCGTGAGATCGCCAAACTGGCGGTGATCGCGCTGCCGGCCATCGCGCTGCCCTTCGTCATCCGCGCCGCGGTGGTGGAGGGCATCGCCACCGCCACCGAGGTCTCCACCATCGGCATCGCCTATTCCATCGCCGCGGGCCTGCTGCTCTACCGGCAGTTCGACTGGCGCCGGCTGCCGCGCATGCTGGTCGACACCGCCTCGCTCACCGGCGCCATCATCTTCATCGTCGGCTGCGCCACGGCCATGGCCTGGGGGCTGACCCAGTCCGGCTTCTCGCAGGATCTCGCCCAGATCATGGCGAACGTTCCCGGCGGCACCTGGGGCTTCCTCGCCATCTCCATCGTCGCCTTCGTCATCCTCGGCAGCGTGCTGGAGGGCATCCCGGCCATCGTGCTGTTCGGCCCGCTCCTGTTCCCCATCGCCAAGCAGGTGGGCGTGCACGAGGTGCACTATTCCATGGTGGTGATCTTCGCCATGGGCATCGGGCTTTTCTCACCGCCCTTCGGGGTCGGCTATTACGGCGCCTGCGCCATCAGCAAGATCAATCCGGACGAGGGCCTCAAATACATCTGGGGCTACGTGCTGGCGCTCCTCATCGGCCTCGTCGTCGTCGCCGCCGTGCCGTGGATCTCCATCGGCTTCCTGAAAATCTGACACCCGATATTGCGTAGAAGAGGCATCCCAACATGAGCCGTTTCTTTGGCCAGATCCGACAGGCCGGCTATGTCGTCCCCGACATCGAGGCGGCGATGGACTATTGGAGCCGCGTCCTCGGGGTCGGGCCGTTCTTCTACAATCCGAAGGTGCCCATCAAGAACTACCGCTACAAGGGCGAGGCTTACGAGCCGCACAATTCGGTGGCGCTGGCCAATTCCGGACCGCTCCAGGTGGAGCTGATCCAGTGCCGCAACGACGTGCCGTCCATGTATCGCGATTTCACGCAGGCCGGCCATACCGGCCTCCAGCACGTGGCCTATTGGACCGACACCTATGACGACGATCTCGAACGCCTGACCGCCCAGGGCTTCAAGTCGGTGATGAGCGGGGAAGTGGGCGAGCGCGGGCGCTTCGTCTATTTCGACACCCATTATCACCCCGGCACGGTGATCGAGCTTTCCGAGGTGGCCGGCCCCAAGGGCGAGATGTTCCGCATGATCCGCGAGGCGTCCGAGACCTGGGACGGCCGCGACCCGGTGCGCCCCTTCCCCGATCTCAGCACGCTCTGAGACGGCCATGTCCGGCGAGCGCTTCGAGGCGACCTACCTCATCGAGACCCCGCTCGATCCCGCAAAGGTCGCGGAGGTGATGGCGGGCGAGCAGTCCTGCGGCACCTTTACCCGCGTCCATGGCGAGACCGACGACCTGCGCGCCCGGGCGCGCGCCGTCGTCACGCGCGTGGAGGAATTGGAGGCCGCCGCGGCGCCGAGCCTGCCCAATGCCTGGCTCGCGCGGAAGGGCGCCGCGGGCCCCTGGCGGCGGGCAAAAGTGGCGATCTCGTTCCCCGTGGACAATGTGGGCGCGAACCTCGCGACCCTCGCCGCCACCGTCGCCGGCAACCTCTACGATCTCGGCGAGGTCACGGGCCTCAGGCTCGACACCATCACCCTGCCCTGGTCGTTCCGGCAGCGCTTTCCCCTGCCCGCCCAAGGCATCTCAGGCACGCGGCGCCTCACCGGCGTCGCCAATGGCCCCATGGTCGGCTCCATCATCAAGCCTAATGTGGGCCTGAGCGCGCAGGAGACCGCAGCGCTCGTGACCAGCCTGTGCGAAGCCGGGCTCGATTTCATCAAGGACGACGAGATTTCCGCCGATCCGGTCCATGCCCCACTGGCGGAGCGCATCCCGGCGGTCATGGCGGCCATCCGCCGCCACCAGGACCGCACCGGCAAGGCGGTGATGATGGCCTTCAACATCACCGACGAGACCGATGCCATGCGCCGCCACGCCGACCTCGTGGCGCGCGAGGGCGGCACGTGCGTGATGGCGAGCCTGAACTGGTGCGGCTTCTCGGCCATCGAGACCCTGCGCCGCTCCACCGACCTTGCGTTGCACGGCCACCGCAACGGCTATGGCGCATTCTCGCGCCATCCGCTGCTCGGCATCTCCTTCCAGGCCTATCAGGTGCTCTGGCGGCTCGCCGGCGTGGATCACATGCATGTCCACGGCCTGCAGGGAAAATTCGCGCAGGACGACGAAGAGGTGGTGTCCTCCGCCCGCGACTGCGTGACCCCGCTGACCGACGGGGCCGACGACCGCGTGCTCCCCGCTTTCTCCTCCGGCCAATGGGCCGGCACGGCGCAGCCCACCTGGGACGCCATCGGGCATGCCGACCTGCTGTTCATGGCGGGCGGCGGCATCCTCGCCCATCCCGGCGGCCCGGCGGCGGGCGTCGCCAGCATCCGGCAGGCCTGGGGCGCAGTCGCGGCAGGCGAGCCGCTGGCGGAGGCCGCCGCCCGCTGGCCCGAGCTGCGCCAGGCGTTGGACTTCTTCGGCACACCCTCAGGATAAGCGAACCATGGCGCCCCCCGCTCTGAAGTATGGCTGGTACGGCGACGATTTCACCGGCGCGACCGACACGCTGGCGACGCTGGCCGAGCAGGGCCTGCGCGCCCTGCTCTTCCTGCGCATGCCGACCCTGGCGCAGTTGTCGGCGGCCCGCCCCCTCGATGCCCTCGGCATAGCAGGCGCGACCCGCGCCATGGCGCCCGAGGCCATGGCCGCCGAGTTGGAGGCCGCCGGCCGTTTCTTCGCCGGGCTCCGCGTCAACATCCTGCACTATAAATGCTGCTCGACCTTCGACAGCGCCCCCCATGTGGGCAGCATCGGCGCGGCGGTGCGGGCGCTGAAGCCGCATTTCCCCAACCCGCTCCTGCCGATCGTCGGCGGCCAGCCGAATCTGGGCCGCTACTGCCTCTTCGGCAATTTGTTCGCCGCAGCCGGAAGCGGCGGCACGGTCTACCGGATCGACCGCCACCCCACCATGAGCATTCATCCGGTGACGCCCATGGCGGAGGCCGATCTGAGGTGGCATCTGGCGGCGCAGGGGCTGAAGCGCGTCGCGCTGGTGGATTATCGCAGCTACGAGACCGGCACGGCGGACACGACCCTCGCCGATAGCCTCGCGTCGCAGCCGGATGCGGTCCTGTTCGACGTCTCCCGCGCCGCCGATATCGCGGCCATCGGCGATCTCGTCCGCGCGCAGGCGGGTGCCGGCCCCATGCTCGTCGTCGGCCCGAGTTCGGTCGCCCAGATGTTCGCAGGTTCACGGGGCGGCAAATCTGCCACTTCGGCTCTCGCCCCTTCAGACCGGCGCGAGGGGGCGACCCTCGCGCTGGTGGGCAGCCTCTCGCCGGTCACGCGCGCCCAGGTGGAGGCGGCGTCGGGCTATGCCAGGATCGCCATCGATCCGCGCCGCCTGCTCGACGACTGCACTTATGCGGCGACGCTGCAGCGGGAAGCGCTCCAGCATCTGGCCGAGGGGAATGTGATGCTGATCACCGACCGTCCCACCGGCGTGCTGGCGGAGACGGGACGTGTCGCCACCGCGACCGGCCTGCTGCTGCGCGCCATCATGACCGAGGCGCGCATTGCCCGGCTGGTGGTGGCGGGCGGGGACACCTCGACGCTCGCGGTGAAGTCCCTCGACATCTGGGGCCTGTCCTATCGCGCGCCCTTCGTCCCTGGCGCGCCCCTCTGCCGGGCGCACAGCGACGACCCGCGGCTCGACGGCCTCGACATCATCCTGAAAGGCGGCCAGATGGGCCCGCCGGACGTCTTCACGAAGGCGTCTGCGGCTCGGTCCGCACCGGCCGCCTGAAGCCCGGGGCGTCCCCGCCTCAGATGCCGAGCCATCGGAGGGACTTGCCCCTCACCACGTTGGATTCGATGGTTTCCAGGCTCACGGCGCGGGTCTCGGGCACGAAGAATATGGCAACCACCGTGGAGAGCACGCAGACCGCCATGAACAGGCCCATGGCGCCGGTCAGGCCGGCGCCTTCCACGAGGCTGAGGAAGGTCAGCGCGATCAGGCCGTTGAACAGCCAGCTTGTGGCGGAGGCGACGGCGATGCCCTGCTCGCGGATGGCGGTGGGGAACAGCTCCGACATCAGCACATAGGGCAGCGGCCCGAGGCTGAGCGCGAAGGAGACGATGTAGATGCACAGCCCCGCCAGCCCGAGCCACGGGTGATCGAGCAGCGTGGCGGCGACCGTGATCCCCAGCCCCAGCACCATGGCGACAGACCCTCCGATGAGGAGCGGGCGCCGGCCGGCGCGGTCCACGAGGTTCAGCGCAACAAGCGTGGCGAGAAAATTGGCGATGCCGAGGCCGAAGGTCGCCGCCAGCGCGGCCGAACCCGCGGAGAAGCCGAGCTCCTGGAAGATGGTCGGCGCGTAATAGAGGATGCCGTCGATGCCGCTCAGGTTCTGGAGCACGAACAGGGCGGCGCAGAGCACCAGCACGGCCACGGTGCTGCCCCGGCGGATGGCGCTCCAGTCGAAGCCGCGCGCCGATGAGGGACGCTCGGTGACGAGCGACAATTCCTGGAGCAGCCCCAGGTCCTTCGCCGCCCGGGCCGCCGCGTCGCTGTCGCCCTGGGCGAGGAGCCATCGCGGGCTTTCCGGCAGCAGGAAGATGCTGACCGTGCACAAAAGCACGATCGCAAGGCCGCTTCCCAGGATCAGCTCCCACCGCGCATCGGAGAAGGCGAACGCCACCCCATAGGCCAGCATGATGCCAGCGGTGACCGCGAGCTGGAAGATCGACACCACCGCCCCGCGATGGCGGGAGGGCGTCGCCTCGGCCGCATACATCGGCACCACCATGGAGGACAGGCCAACGGCGAGACCAACCAGAAGGCGCGCGCCGATGAGGGGCGTATAGGCCGGCACGAACAGCATGAGGGCAAAGCCTGGCGCAGCGACCGCAACAGCAATGAAAAGCGTCTTGCGCCGGCCCAGCCGCCCGGACAGGATTCCGGCAATAACGGCGCCGATAAAGCTTCCCGCCACAAGCGCGGTTACAAGCACCTCCGATTCAAAAGTGCTCATCGAGAGAGTGCGTATAACTTTGTCCAGAACGCCGGCGATGCTGGCTGTACTGAAACCAAAAAGTATTCCGAAGCTCGTTACCAGAATTACGACACGGTATACAGCGGACATATTGATAATCCCGTATCGCGTTCCATTGCTGGCAAGGCGAACGCAAAATCTTATTGCATAAGTTAAAGAGGAACTCTATACGGCCAAAGATAAAGTGTGCGGCTGGGTGCCTGCATCGACTGGGGGGCTAGCATGACGGTATCGGGCGCTTCCGCGCGTGATCAGGAATGGGCCAATCGCCTCGCGATCGAGGGGGGCACCCCGGTCAGGACGACGCCGCTGCCGTGGGAATTGCCCGGCGCAAACTGGATCGGCGAAGAAGAGCGTGAGCTCGTCGACCGGGTCGTGCGCGCCCGCAGCCCCTTCCGCTTCTACGGCCCCGATCCCCAGCACATGGTGGAGACGCTTGAGAAGGAATGGTGCGAGACCTTCGGTCATCGCCACGCCCTCGGCGTCTCGTCCGGCACCGCAGCTCTGTCCATCGCCATGTGGGCGCTGGGCGTCGGCCCCGGCGACGAGGTCTTCGTTCCCGGCTATCTCTGGGTCAGCTGCGTCTCGGCCGTGGTGCGCTCCGGCGCCATCCCGCGCCTTGTCGATATCGACGAGACCTTCTGCATCGACCCTGACGACCTGCGCCGCAAGATCGGCCCGCACAGCCGCGCGGTGCTGTGCGTGCACATGAGCGGCGCCCCGGGGCGGATCGCCGAGATCGCGGAAATCTGCCGGGAGAACGGCCTCGGCCTCATCGAGGATTGCGCCCAGGCCGCCGGCGCCAGCCAGAACGGCCGCGCAGTGGGCCGCTTCGGCGATATCGGCATCTTCAGCTTCCAGCTGAACAAGAATATCACCTCCGGCGACGGCGGCATGATCGTCTGCGAGGACGACGACATCTTCAAGCGCATCGTCGCGCTGCACGATCTCGGCTATGCCCGCAACGAGGCGGGGCGCCTCGACACCTCCGACGAGAATTGCCAGCTCTGGGGCATCGGCGCGCGCATGTCGGAACTGTCCGGCGCCATGGTGCTGGCGCAGATGCGCAAGCTCCCGCTGATCACCGGCGCCATGAACAGCGCCAAGTGGCGCATCCGCAACGCGCTGGCCGATATTCCCGGCCTCGGCTTCCGCACCATTCTCGATCCGTCGGGCGACACCAGCCCGTTCATGATCACCACCTTCGCGGACGAGGCCACCTGCAAGCGCTTCGTTGAGGCGGTGCGCGCCGAAGGCATCACCGGCCAGCCGGGCAGCCTCACCTGCATCACCATGCGGGAATGGGGCCTTCACTGGTATTCCAATATCCCGAGCCTCGTGCACAAGCGCTCCAACAGCCGGGACGGGATGCCCTGGACCCATCCGGCGAACGCCTTCGCGGAAGCCTACGACTACAGCTTCGGCGCGCTGCCGGCGTGCGACGACCTGCATACGCGCAGCGCGCTCCTCGCCGTCGCCTCGAGCCTGACCGATGCCGACGTGGACGACATCGTGACCGCATTCCGGAAAGTCGCTCGGGTCGTGCTCGCCTGAGATTGCCGCTCGGCAGGCTCGGACGGTGAATAGAGGGGGACGGGGCGATGATTTATCTGGTTGCAGCCATCGCCGGAATGGCGGGCTTCCTGTTCGGCTTCGACGAAGGCGTCATCGCCGGCGCCCTCGCCGCGCTGCGTCACCAGTTCGGCATCGATCCCGTCATGGAAGGGGTCGTCACCTCGGCGGTTCCCTTCGGCGCCCTGTTCGGATCGCTGGTGGCCGGACGGATCGCCGAATCCCTCGGCCGCCGCCGCTCGCTGCTGATCGCCGGCGGCCTGTTCGTCATCGGCGCCGTGCTCGCCTCGCTGGCAACGGGAGCCATCGTCCTGGCGCTCGCGCGGCTGGTGCTCGGCTTTGCTATCGGCATCGCGGCCATCGTCGCGCCTTTGTACATCTCCGAGAATGCGCCGGCCGAAAAGCGCGGCATGCTGGTTTCGGTCTATCAGCTCGCCATCACGCTGGGCATCCTCGGCGCCTATCTCGTCGGCTACATCTTCTCCGAATCCTGGCGCATCATGTTCGTGCTGGGTGCCATCCCGGGCCTCGCTCTGGCGGTCGGCATCTTCACCATGTCCGACACGCCGCGCTGGCTCGCCTCGAAGGGCTTGCTGGCCGAGGCCCGCGCGGCCATCGCCAAGGTCCGCGGCATCGCCCCCACCTCCCCCGAGGTGGAAAGCGAACTGGTGGCGATCCAGCGGGCCGCAGAAGGGCCCGTTGAAAAGGCCAGCTGGTCCGATCTCCTCGGCCCGACGGTCCGTCCCGCGCTGATCGTGGGCGTCGGCCTGTTCATCCTCCAGCAGCTCAGCGGCATCAATGCCGTGATCTATTTCGCACCGACGGTGTTCAAGGAATCCGGCTTCGATTCCCACTCGACGCAGCTTCTGGCGACTGCGGGCATCGGCGTCGTCAACGTGCTGATGACCTTCGTGGGCATGTCGCTCATCGACCGCATCGGCCGCCGGCCGCTTTTGTTCATCGGCTTCATCGGAACCGCCCTCAGCCTGGGCATGATCGCCATCGGCGCGGCCACGGACCTGCCCTGGCTCGACGTGGTCTCGATCATCAGCCTCGTCATCTATATCGGCGCCTTCGCGGCGAGCATCGGGCCGCTGCCCTGGGTGATGATGTCCGAGATCTTCCCGCTGAAGGTGCGGGCCCTGGGCATGAGCGTCGCCTCCGTCGCCAACTGGGGCATGAACTTCCTGGTGGTCTTCTCCTTCCCCACCCTCGTCACCTCGCTCGGCCTCAGCGGCGTGTTCGGCATCTACGCCGTGGCCTGCCTCATCGGCATCGCCTTCACGTGGTTCTACGCCCCCGAGACCAGCGGCGCCTCGCTCGAAGAGATCGAGGAGCACCTGAAGTCCGGAAAGCCCTTCCGGTCGCTCGGGAAAGGCAAGACCTCAGCCGTTCCGCCCGCCGGCCCCGCGCTGGCCGCGCGCAAGTCCTAAGGAGAGGCCCATGTCGCTGGCCGTTTCCGTTTCCGAGGCCCCAAGCTTGACCGAGGCCGCCGGACCGGCGGCGCGGCCGGACATCGATCCGCGCGCCGGCGCCGTGCTGCGCGCGCGGATCGCGAAGAGCCCGTACCGCGCCATGCTGGAGCCCATCACCGCCGAGGTGGAGCGGGTCGCCTTCGGCACCAACCAGATCCGCGCCGCCCTCGAGACGCTGGCGCGCACGCCTGCTCCGGCGCGGAGCTTCTGGCAGCGCCCGGGCGTAGAGGAGGCCGCGATCTCCGCCTTCCTCGAATATGTCGCGTTCGCCTCCCCCGCTTTCCTCACCTCCGTCGGTGAATGGCCGCTGGGGCAAGTCCGTGGCTGATACCGGCTCCTTCGATGTCTGCGTGGTGGGGACCGGCGCCGGCGGCGGCATCCTCGCTTACGAACTCGCCAAGGCGGGACTGAAGGTGGTTTCCCTGGAACAGGGGGGCCACATCGCGGCAGACCATTTCAAGACGGTGGATCCGCCCGGCTCCATCCGCGATTTCGGCCTGCGCGCCACGAGCACGTGGCCGAGCGACCCGCACGACAGCCTGTTCGTGCACAGCCTCTTCGCGGACGCCTCCACCGCCTCCGCGAACCGCCATCCCGACGGCTTCAAGCAGTATCAGGTCTATGCGGTCAACGGCCTGCAGAACCTGTGGAACGGGGTCAGCGTCCGCTTCTCGCCGAGCGATCTCGGCCCCTGGCCGCTCAGCTATGACGACCTCGCGCCGCACTATTCGGCGGTGGAGAAGCGCATCACCGTCTGCGGCACCTCGGAAAACATCCCGGACCTGCCGGACGGGGACTTCATCCCGCCGAAGCCCCTGCGGCCCGCGGACCAGATGATCGTGGACGCCGTGAAGGGGCTGGGCGAGCAGCGGGCCTTCGCCATCCCCAACCGCAAGGCGATCAATACCCGCGGCGGCATGGCGACGAGCTGCATCTCCACCGGCATCTGCACCTCCGGCTGCCCCGTCGGCTCGGTCTATAAATTCTCGGCGCGCCTCCTGCCGGAAATCGAAGGACTGCCGAACTACGAGCTGCGGACCAACGCCAAGGTGGCCAAGCTCATCCGCGCGCCCGGCCAGCAGAAGATCGAGGCCGTCGAATATATCGACACCGCGACTGGCGAGCACCATCTCCTCAAGGCCTCCATCGTGGTGCTTGCCACGGGCGCCGTGGAGACGCCCCGCATCCTGTTCAATTCCGCTACGGAAGAAGATCCCGCGGGCCTTGCCAACCGCCACGGCCAGGTGGGCCTGCGCCTGCAGGACAATCCCAAGTCCGTCCTCTCCACCTCGCTGTGGAAGCTGTGGGGCAAGCGGCGCAATTACGACATCGGCTATGGCGACCTGCTGATCCTGATGGCGCAGGAGCGGATGCCCAATGGCGAGAGCTTCCCCTTCATCGGGCATGCCATCCACGGCATTCCGGATGTGCCGCATTATCTTGCCGGCCTCGCGCCCTTCCCGCCCTTCGCGAAGCAGCAGCTCGCCCGGCTGATGTTCCACAGCTACGTGACGCTCGGCCTGTTCTGCGCGGGCGATCCCAACCCGAAGAACCGCGTGCGCCCCGGCACCAATCTCGACCGCTTCGGCGTGCCCCAGGTGGAGATCGACTTCACCATGTCGGCGAGCGCGCGCGAGATGATCGAGGCCATGGCCAAATGGGGCCGCCGCGTGCTGCGCAAAGCCTCCGCCACCTCCATCTACGAGACGTGGGACAATAGCGGCACCGGCATCCACTATGCCGGCACGACCGCCCTCTCGCGCGATCCCGCTTCGGGCGTGGTGGATGGCGACCTGCGCAGCCACGACATCGAGAACCTGTACATCTGCGACGGCGGCGTCATCCCCACTTTGCCCGACAAGCATCTCACGCTGACCATCATGGCCCTGTCGCACCGGCTGGGCCGGCACATCGTCGCGCGCGCCTCCCAAGGCCAACTCCAGGCAGCGTAATGCCCCGTTTGGACCCTTCTTCGAAAGCTGCCTTTCTCTCCTCGCTCCTCCTCACGGCCACGATCGGCGCTCTCGGCGCCGATCGTGCGCAGGCGCAGGACGCCAACCAGCTCACGGGGGATTGGGGCGGGTTGCGCACCCAGCTCGCGCAGAAGGGCTACCAGTTCCAGGCGGGCTATACCGAGGAAGCCGCGGGCAATACGAGCGGCGGGACGGGACAATATTTTAACGGTGCCGGCCAGCTCATGCTGGGCGCCACCCTCGATCTTGAGAAGATCCTGGCGATCCCCGGCGCGACGGTCCAGTTCACGGTGACCAACCGCAACGGCTCCAACCTCGTGGATGCGGCGGGGCTGAACACCCTGCAACTGGTCCAGGAGGTCTACGGGCGCGGCAATATCTGGCGGCTGGTGGATTTCTGGTACGAGCAGAAGTTCTTCGACGATGCGCTGTCCTGGAAGGGCGGCCGGATGACCCTCGGCGAGGATTTCGCCGGCTTCTCCTGCGACTTCCAGAACCTGACCTTCTGCGGCGCGACCCCGGGTAACCTCGTGGGCAATTACTGGTTCAACTGGCCGGTCAGCCAGTGGGGCACGCGCGTGCGCTTCGGCAAGCCGGACAGCTATTTCCAGATCGGCGCCTATCAGGTCGACCCGAGGAATGCCGAGAATAACGGCTTCTACATGGGCTTCTCGGACACCACCGGCGTGCTGATCCCGGCCGAGGTCGGCTGGAAGCCCACCTTGTGGGGCATGGCCGGGAGCTATACGGCCACCGTGTGGTACGACACGTCCTCGGCCGACGACGTCTATTACAACAGCTTCGGCGCGCCCCTGGGCCTGTTCGGCGGCTCGCCGATGCTGGTGCAGGGCCGCTACGGCTTCAGCGTCCACCTCCAGCAGCAGGTCTACCAGCCGGTGGCGGACGATCCGGTGCGCGGCCTCAGCGTGTTCCTCAACATCACCCAGACGGACACGAGAACCTCGCAGACCGACAATCAGGTGGCCGTCGGCTTCCAATATACCGGCCCGTTCAACGAGCGGCCCCGCGATGTCGTTGCCCTCGCCTTCGGCCGCACGCAGCTGAACGGCAATTATGTGGCGACCGAAGCCTTGCAGAACGCCGTGAATCCCGGCTCGGTCGTGGTGCAGAACACGTCCGAATATGTGATCGAGACCTATTACAATATCCACGTCTGCGCCGGCCTCGATGTGCGGCCGAACTTTCAGTACATCTTCAATCCAGGCGGCGTATCGAGCGCGGCCGATGTTGGGGTTATCGGCCTGAAGACCGTGGTCAATTTCTAGCGCATTTCATCCCCTGCCCCTTCTCCATCCGGGAAGGGGAGCATCGCAATATTCACCCCCTCATTGAGACGGCTGATTTTACCTCTCCCCGAGGGGAGAGGTCGACGCCGCAGGCGGCGGGTGAGGGGGCTCCGGCCGGTCAGGATTGGAGAGGGTGGTTCCCCCTCACCCCAACCCTCTCCCCCTCGGGGAGAGGGAGCATGGCGCACGGGCGGAGGGCCTGCCCGCCCTCACGAGGGCGGGCAGGCTGCCCCTGTGTCCACCCACGCCTGCACCAGCGCGCCGAACTGGGCATTGGTGCCGGGCGCGGGCTCGCGCCCCTCGCCGGGATCCCAACCCCACAGCACCAGCGAATCCGTGGTGACGTGCTTCACCAGCGCCGCCAGATCCCGGTTGCCGTTGCGGGCGGGGTCCTTCAGCTGCGCGCAGATCTGGCCGAGCGACTTGCCCTCCCAGGCCATGGAGGCGGGCGCGAGCGCCCAGTGCGGGTTGCCGGGCACCCGCGCCGGGTCGTAATTCTGCGCCCCGTGGCAGGTGGCGCACTGGAGGCCCGGCGCGCCGTGGCCGTCCGGCCCCCGCACCACCAGGGGCTGGTGCGGACGCCGGGCATCGGTCTGCCGCGGGCGGTCGCTCGCGGGGTGGCAGTTCATGCAGCGCGGATGCTCCAGCACCTTGCCGATCTCGCCGAACAAAGCGACGGAGCGCGCCTGCGGGTCGGAGATGCGGGAGAAGCTCGCCACATCCCGCAGCGGCGTGCCCGCCGTCTGCGACTGGGCGAAGGTGACCGCCGCGCTGCCGAGACCAACGGCCAGCGCGGCGGCGGTCGCAAGAAGCAGGGGCCGCATCACGACACGCTCCCGCCCACCATGGGCAATTGGCGCGGCCTAGGATGGCCGAGCCGCGCCAAAGCGTTCGCCACCGCCGGGCCGATGGGCGGCACGCCCGGCTCGCCGACGCCGGTGGGCTTCTCCGTGGAGGGGATGATCACCACCTCCACCTGCGGCATCTCGTTGATGCGCAGCGAGCGGTACGTGTCGAAATTGGTCTGCACCGGGCGGCCCCCGTCAAGGGTCACCTCGCCATAGAGCGCGTGGCCGAGACCGAAGCCGATGCCGCCTTCCATCTGGGCGCGGATGATGTCGGGATTGACCGCCACGCCGCAATCCACCGCGCACCAGACCTTGTGCACTCTCGGCTCATTGTCCGCCCCCATGGAAACCTCGGCGATCTGCGCGACGAACGAGCCGAAGCTCTCCGCCACCGCGACCCCGCGCGCCCGGCCGTCCACCGGCCCCGGCCCGTTCCATTTGGCAAGCGCGGCCACCGCTTTGAGCGCGCCGGCCGCGCGGGGCTCCTTGCCCATCATGGCCAGCCGCCCGGCGACAGGGTCCTGCCCCGCCGCCTGAAGCAGCTCGTCCACGAAGCATTCCACCGCATAGGCGGTGTGCGTGTGGCCCACGGAGCGCCACCACAAAGTGGGCACACCCACCTTGGCCACATGCACCTCGCAGTGGAAGTCGGAGACGTCGTAGGGCAGCTCGTTCGCCCCTTCCACCATGGTGGCGTCGATGCCGTCCTTCACCACCATCGCCTCGAACGGGGTGCCGAGGAAGAAGGACTGGCCGACGATGCTGCTGCTCCAGGCCGCGATCTTCCCGTTCTGGATGGCGCCGCGCATGCGGTGCACGAAAAGCGGGCGGTAATAGCCGCCGGTGAGGTCGTCCTCGCGGGTCCACACCACCTTCACCGGGCGGTTCGGACCGATGGCCTTGGCGGCCATGGCCATCTCGGCGGCCAGATGCTGGCTCACCTGCGCGCGCCGGCCGAACGAGCCGCCCGCCAGCATGGTTTCAAGCTTCACCTTCTCCAGCGGCAGGCCGAGGATGCCCGCGATGGTCTGGTGCTCGGTGGTCTGGAACTGGCTGCCGAAGCGGGCGAGCGCCTGCTGGCCGTCCCATTCCAGATAGCCGTCCAGCGGCTCCATGGGCGCGTGGGCGAGATAGGGGAAGACGAACTCCGCCTCCACCACCCGGTCGGCCTTGGCCAGTATGCCGGGCGCATCGCCATGAGTTCCGGCGACGGTGCCGGGAGTGCGGGCGAGCGCGCGATATTCGGCGATCAGCTCGCGGCTGCCCCGCTTCTCGGCGGCGCTCTCGTCCCAGGTCACCTTCAGCGCCTCGCGGCCCTTCAGGGCCGGCCACATGCCGTTGGCATAGATCGCGACGCCGGAGCCGATGGGCTTCACATCAACCACGCCCCTGACCTTGAGCGTCTCCGCCGCATCGAAGCTCGCCATCTTGGCGCCGAAGCGCGGCGGGCGGGCGACCACCACCGTCAGCATGTCCGGCTTGCGGATGTCGATGGTGAACTGGGCCTGGCCCTTCGACTTGGCGGCGCTGTCGAGACGCTTCACCGCCCCCTCCTTGCCGATCAGGCGAAAGGCGGAAGGGTCCTTCAGGGGGACGTTTTCAGGTGCGGGCAGCTTCGAGGCCGCCTCGGCGAACTGGCCGAAACGCCCCTTTTTGCCGGACGCATGGGAGATGACGCCCTTCTCCACGACGATTTCGCCGACCGGCACGTTCCACGCCTGCGCCGCCGCCTGAACCAGCATGGCCCGCGCCGTGGCGCCGGCCTTGCGCATCTGCTCGTAGGAATTGGCGATGGCGGTGGAGCCGCCGGTGCCCTGCACGCCGAAGGCGAGGTTGGCATAGAGCTTCACGTCGGCCGGTGCGTGCTCGGCGCGCATCTGCGCCCAGTCGGCATCCATCTCCTCGGCCACCAGAGTGGACAGCCCGGTGAAGGGGCCCTGGCCGAATTCGATGTGCTTCACCAGCACGGTCACGGTGTCGTCGGGCGCCACGCGCACGAAGGCGTTGGGTGCGAAGACCTCAGGCGCGCTGCCGCCCCGGAAGGCCGCGGCCGCCCCGGACTGCGCCCTGGCTGCCAGCGGCAGATGCAGGCCGATGATGAGCGCGCCGGCGCCCCGGAGCATCGCACGGCGGGAGAGAGTGGTGTCATGCGCGGTCATGGCTCAGCCCTCCAGCGTGTGCGCGGCGCTATGGATCGCGGCGCGGATGCGGGCATAGGTGGCGCATCGACAGATATTGCCGTTCATGGCGAGGTCGATGTCGCGGTCGCTGGGCTTGCGGTTCTCCTTCAGCAGGGCGACCGCGGTCATCACCTGGCCGGACTGACAGTAGCCGCATTGGGGCACATCCATGCTGATCCAGGCCGTCTGCACGGCCTCGGCTTCCTTGCCGGCGATGGCCTCGATGGTGGTGATCTCGCGGCCCTCCAGGGCCGAAACCGGCGTCACGCAGGAGCGCAGCGGCTGGCCGTCCACATGCACCGTGCAGGCGCCGCATTGCGCGACGCCGCAGCCGAACTTGGTGCCGGTGAGGCCGATATTGTCTCGGAGCGCCCACAGGA
Source organism: Aquabacter albus (assembly GCF_040049275.1). NCBI lineage: Bacteria > Pseudomonadati > Pseudomonadota > Alphaproteobacteria > Hyphomicrobiales > Xanthobacteraceae > Aquabacter > Aquabacter albus. The sequence continues at coordinate 395,946 of NZ_JBDZDT010000001.1, forward strand.
GGGGCGTGTCATCATCCACATCGACGCTGTGCGTCGTTCCATTGACTTTGAGTGTGTAGGCCATGGCTGCCTCGCGGGTGGCTTTGGAACAGCATTGGTGCCCGCGCGCGTTGAAGGAGGGTCGATCTTTTGTGCCTGATCTGACAAAACGGACTTAGGCAGGGAGACCCATTGCGCGGACGAAAAATGGACTCGTTAGAATGATTGAGTCTAGATAGGATAATCGCGCAAAGTCTGGAATTCGTCAAGATAGACAATGACCGATTGCAGCGACTGTTCCGTCGGGACATCCGACGACGCCAAAACCCGCATCGACCAGATCGCGGACGCCGCTCTGCGGCGCTTCTCCCGCTATGGCTTCAAGCGAAGCTCCATGGACGACATCGCCAAGGAAGCGGGGCTCGCCAAAGCGACGCTCTACCTGCACTTCAAGAGCAAGGACGACATCTTCCGGGCGATGATCCGCCGGTTCGGCGCGCGTGTCGAAACACGATGCCATGAGGTCATGGCGCAGAAGGCGCCCTTCCGCGAAAAGCTCACGGCGCTGATGGATGCCCATTTCGGCGCGGGCTACGCCGCCTTCGGTGCGGGGGAGCATCTTCCCGAATTGAAGGCGGTGATCACAGCCATCGCCTCGCGCGAGATCGAGGACCATGAGGGCGTCTTCGTCGCCCTCGCCTTGCGTCTCCTGAGGGAAGGCGATGCCGCTGGGGAAATCTCCCTCAAGCGGGTCGATCCGGAGCCTATCGTGTGGACGCTGATCCGGGCGGCCATCGGGGCGAAGATGGGCACGCCCCCCTCCCCGGAAATCTATGCCGAGCGGCTGCGTCAGGCGGTTGCTGTGGCAGCGGCGGCGGTGGACGTCGCGTAAGCTGGCGGGTCCGCTAGAGCCCCGTCATGCCCGGGCTTGTCCCGGGCATGACGGTAGTAAGGGCGTCAAACCTGCTTATGTCCGAATGCTGACCGCCCTAGCGGTCCAGTATTTCCACCACCAGTGGCTTCAGGCTGAAATTGTTGCAGGAGTTGAAGAGGATCGGGCAGTTGGAGATGGCGACGATCTGCGGCATCAGCGCCTGCATCACCATGTAGTCGCCGGGCTTGCCCTTGGGCGGGCGGATTTCCCACACGCCGTCCTGGTCATAGGCGACGGTCATGAAGATGTTGAAGCAGGCATCGATGTTGAAGTTCCAGCGGTCCATGCCGTAGCCGCGGATCGCCGTCTCCAGATTGCACTGGCAGTTGGGAGCGCCCTTCCCCTTCTCGCCATAGCGGGTGACGTTGAGGTGCTCGCTGCAATAGCCCCCGCCGCAATAATTCTCGCCGGTCAGGTCCTCCTCGATCTTCCACATCTCGCGGGTGCGGTTGCTGTAGAGGAGGTGCGGGGCGGTGAGCTTCCAGTTGAGGTTCACCGCGCGGCTGGAATGCATGGAGAGCAGCTCGCGCACATCGTCCCGATTGAAGGAGATCAGGTCGGCCACCTGCTCGCCGTCCGGCTGGGTGAGCTTCAGCCGCTGGCCCGCCTCGATCTCGAAGCTCATCTTCTCCGCCGGCGGCAGGACAACCGGCTCGCCGGGCTTCAGGACGGTCGTCGCGCGAGTGGTCGCGGGGGTCATGGGCGTTTCCTTTTTTTGGGCGCCGGGCGGGCGCCTATTCGGCTTCGGAATGGCGGCCGATATCGCGCCAGATCATCTCGCACAACCGGCGGAACTCGGGGAGGAGACGGACCTCGCGGAAGTCGCGCGGCCGGGGCAGGTCGATGCGGTACTCGCTCTTGATGCGGCCGGGCGGGCCCTCCATCACCACCACGCGGTCTGAGAGGCCCACGGCCTCCTCGATGTCGTGGGTGACGAAGACCACGGACTTGGCGTCCCGGCTCCAGATGCGCAGCAGCTCGCGGCCCATGATCATCTTGGTCATGGCATCGAGCGCACCGAACGGCTCGTCCATGAGATAGAGCTCCGGCCCGTAGGCCAGCAGCCGCCCCAGCGCCGCCCGCTGGCGCATGCCGCCGGAGAGCGCGCTGGGCTTGTAGTGCTCATAGCGCTCGAGGCCGAGAAGCTGGAGCAGCTCGGCGATGCGCGCCGGGCGCGCCGCAGGGGGCGTGCCGTTCAGCTCCAGCGCGACGCCGATATTCTGGCCGACGCTCGCCCAGGGCAGCAGCGTGTCGCGCTGGAACATGAAGCCGACGCCGGGGGGCGGCTCGCGCACCTCCTGGCCCGCGATGATGATGCGCCCCTCCGTGGCGGGAACGAGCCCGGAGATGAGCCGCAGCAAGGTGGACTTGCCGCAGCCGCTCGGCCCGACGATGGAGAGGAACTCCCCCTCGGCCAGGGAAAGGTCGACCTTGTCCAGCACCCGGGCGGCCTTGCCGTCCGGGCCGGTATAGACCTTCGAGGCGGCTTCCACCCGCACCCGCTCGCGCAACGGAGCCGATGCGGGGAGGTCAGCCGGCGGCCCGGCCGGCAGCCCCTCTATTGCGCCGTCGTGGGCCATCTCGCGTTTCATCCTCAGTTCGAGATGAGCTTGGCGTCGAAGGCCTCTTCCAGCGTCACCGGCTTCAGCGTGTCGTCGGTGGCGGTGACGATGTCGTTCAGGTTCTTGATGGATTCCGCGCTCACCACGCCGCCGTTCGGCATGCGGGACACGGCGCTCTTGGCGACTTCGGCTGCCAGCTCGGGCGAGAAGTTCGGGTACATCTTGGCGGTGATGTCGGCGGCGAGCTTGGGGTCCTTCTTCAGGTCGCCGATGGCCTTCACCACCGCCTGGGCGAAGTCCTTCGCCTCCTTGGGATGCGCCTTCACCCAGGAATCCAGCACGATGGCGCCGAACGAGGCGTAGGGCATCTGCCGATAGTCCACGACCACCTTGTAGGCGCCCGCCTTCTGCAGCATGGCGACCACGTCGGTGGTGATGAGGAGGCCGGCATCGAGCTGCCCGCTGTCGATGGCCGCCGTCATGGGCGCGCCGCCGCCGGTGCCGATGATCTCGAAGTCGCGCTCGGCGCTCATGCCGGCCTTGGCGATGGAATAGCGCAGCGTATTGTCGGTGAGGCTGCCGGGCGAGGTGATGCCGAGCTTCTTGCCCTTCATCTCCTTGTAGTCCTTGAAGGGGAAGTCCGCCTTGGCCACCAGCGCATAGGAATGGAACTCGTCGAGGCCCACCAGGATCTTCGCCGGCTGGCGGCGGGCCTTCAGGCGCACCACGTGGTCGGCGGCGCACAGGCACATGTCGATGCTGCCGCTCACCAGCGCCTGCACGGCCGGTCCGCCGCCCTTGAAGGCCACCATCTCCACCGCGAGGCCGACATCCTTGAAGTAGCCCTTCTCCTGCGCGGTGTAGATGGGCAGGAGCGCCTCGTTGAACGAGGCAGTGCCGGCGGTGATCTTGGTCTGCGCGACCGCCGCCGTGCCGAGCGCCGCGAGGGCGGCCGTGGCGAGGGCGAAGGTCTGGAGACTGGCTTTAAGCGACATCGGTCTCTCCTCTGGATAGGAAATCAGGGACGGATCATTTGGCAGGCGTCAGCCACCGCTCCAGCAGGTTGACGGCCTGGTTCATGAGGACGGCAATGACCATCAACGCGGTCAGGCCGGCGAAGACGCCGGTGGTGTCGAGGCGGCCGCTGGCATGCTCCACATACCAGCCGAGCCCACGATTGGCGCCGAGCAGCTCCCCCAGCACCGAGCCGATGAGCGCGAGCCCGACGCTGATGCGGGCCGCAGCGAACAGCCAGGGCAGCATGGAGGGGAGCTGAACCCAGCGGGCGATGAAGGCGGGCGAGGCGCGCATGGAGCGCATGAGGTCCACGAGGTCCTTGTCCACCTCCCGCAGGCCCTGCACGGTGTTGAGCAGGAAGATGAAGACCACGAAGGAGAAGGCCATCATGACCTTGGAGAGAAGGCCGATGCCGAACCACAGGATGAACAGGGGCGCGAGCGCGATGCGCGGCAGACTGTAGAGGCCCATGAGATAGGGATCGACCGCCTCGGCGAGGCGCGGATAGCGGGCGAGCAGGAGCCCGATGGCGAAGCCCACCACGAGGCCCAGGAACAGGCCGAGGACCGCCTGCCAGACCGTCGCGCTGGCGTGCCAGAAGAGGTCGCCGTTCAGCGTGATGCGCCACAGGCGCTCCGCCACCATGGTGGGCGAGGAGATCCAGAACGGATCGATCACCGTCTCGGACAGCACCTGCCAGGCGACGATCGACACGACGAACAAGGCAAGGCGATCCCCCCACACGCGCAGCTTCAGGCGCGGCAGGGAGCGGGGCTTGCTCTCAGCTTCGACGGTCATCTCTGCCGGCCTTTCGGATGCGAGATCGGGGTGCGCGTCAGGCCGAAAGGCATGCGGCCTCCGTCGCGGTCTGCTCCGCCTTTGCAGGAGGCGTGCCATAGCCCCCGCCCGTGGGTGTATCCAGGATCACAGCTTCGCCAGCCCCGATCAGAGTCTGGTCGCAGCCGCCCAATTCCTCGATGCGCCCATCGGCGCGCCGCACCGCGTTGCGCCCCACTTCCCCCGGCAGGCCGCCGTCCAGCCCGAAGGGCGGCACGCGGCGCTGGGAGGAGAGCAGCGCGCATTCCATGGGCTCCAGGAAGCGGATGGTGCGCGATGTGCCATCGCCCGCGCTCCAGCGCCCCCGCCCGCCGGAACCGGCGCGCAGGTGGAAGTCCTCCAGCACCACGGGATAGCGGAACTCCAGGATCTCCGGGTCCGTAAGCCTGGAATTGGTCATGTGGGTGTGGACGCCGCCAATGCCGTCGAAGCCCGGCCCGGCAGGGGAGCCGGAGCAGATGGTCTCGTAATATTGGTAGGTGTCGTTGCCGAAGGTGAGGTTGTTCATGGTGCCCTGCGCCGCCGCCAGGGCACCGAGCGCACCGAACAGGCAATTGGTCACCTGCTGGCTCACCTCCACATTGCCCGCCACCACCGCCGCCGGATAGGTGGGGGACAGCATGGAGCCTTCGGGCACCACGATCCGGATGGGTCTGAGGCAGCCGGCATTCATGGGGATGTTGCCGTCCACCATGACGCGGAACACATAGAGCACCGCCGCCTGGGTGACGGGCGCGGGCGCGTTGAAATTGTCCGGCCGCTGGGGCGAGGTGCCGGTAAAGTCAACGGTGGCCTCGCGGCGCGCATGGTCCACGGTGACCTTCACCTTCACCACGCTGCCCTGGTCCATTTCCACTTCGAAGGCGCAGTCTGCGAGCTTGTCCAGCACCCGCCGCACACTCTCGGCGGCATTGTCCTGGACATGGCCCATATAGGCCGCGACCACGTCCTGCCCGAAATGGGCGATCATCTTCTTGAGTTCCGAGACGCCGCGCTCGCTGGCCGCGATCTGCGCCTTCAGGTCGTTGACGTTCTGCACCACATTGCGCACGGGATAGCGTGCGGAAGTGAGCAGCTCCACCAGTTCCGCCTCGCGGAAGCGGCCTTCCTCCACCAGCTTGAAATTGTCGATATAGACCCCTTCTTCCTCGATGTTCGTGGCGCGCGGCGACATGGAGCCCGGCGCCACGCCGCCAATGTCCGCGTGATGGCCGCGGGCGGCCACATAGAACAGGATGCGCGCCCCGGCATCGTCGAAGACAGGGGTCACCACGGTGATGTCGGGAAGGTGCGTGCCGCCATTATAAGGGGCGTTGATGGCGTAGACGTCGCCGGGCTTCAGGTTTCCGCCATTGGCACGGATCACGCTCTCCACCGACTTGTCCATGGAGCCGAGATGCACGGGAATGTGCGGGGCGTTCGCCACCAGCTTCCCGTCCTGGTCGAACACCGCGCAGGAGAAGTCCAGCCGCTCCTTGATGTTCACGGAATAGGCGGTGTTCTGCAGCGTCACGCCCATCTGTTCGGCAATGGACATGAAGAGGTTGTTGAACACTTCGAGCAGGACCGGGTCCGCATGGGTGCCCACCGCCGGGGCATGCCGCGCCGCCTCCGCGCGCTCCAGGACGAGATGGTTGCGCGCGGTGATCTCCGCCGCCCAGCCGGGCTCGATGACAATGGTCTGGTGCGGCTCGATGAGGAGCGCGGGGCCGGCAAGGGTCTGGCCGCGCTTGACGTCCTCGCGGCGGAAAACACCCGCCTCGTGCCATGCACCCTGGGAGAAGAAGCGCGTCTGCGCGGCAGGCGCGGCCTCCCCCTCCGATACGCTCTCCTCCGGCTCGACGATGGCGGTGCCGCCGCCCACGGCTTCCGCCGAGATGGCCTCGATCACCAGCGCCTTGGTGGCGTCGATGAAGCCGAAGCGGGTGCGGTGAGTGTCCTCGAACGCCGCCTTCATCGCCTCCGGCGTGGCGAAAGGCACGATGAGCGAGGTGTCGGTGCCGGCATAGCGCACATGGGCGCGGCGGAAGACCTCGATCTCCGCCTCCGGCACCCCCTGCCCCGTCAGCTCACCGCGCACCACGTCTGCGGCGGCGTCCAGCGCCTCGCGAGCCAGTTCGGCGCCGGCCGCATCGAGCGGGGCTTCCACCGTGCGCTGGCGGGTAGCACGGATGTCGGCGAGGCCCATGCCATAGGCGGAAAGCAGGCCCGAGAAGGGGTGGATGAGCACCGAGCGCATGCCGAGCACATCGGCCACGAGGCAGGCATGCTGCCCGCCCGCGCCGCCGAAGCATTGCAGGGCATATTCGGTGACGTCATAGCCGCGCTGCACCGAGATCTTCTTGATGGCGTTGGCCATGTTCTCGACCGCGATGCGGATGAAGCCGTCCGCCACCGCCTCGGGCGCGCGGCCATCGCCGATGCGCGCCGCGAGTGCCTCGAAGGCGGCGCGCACGGTGTCGGTGTCCAGCGGCAAATCGCGGCCAGGGCCGAAGATTTTCGGGAAGAAGTCGGGGGAGAGCTTGCCCACCATCACGTTGGCGTCGGTCACCGCCAGCGGGCCGCCGCGCCGGTAGCAGGCGGGCCCCGGATTGGCGCCGGCCGAGTCCGGGCCGACGGTGAGGCGCGCACCATCGAAGTGCAGGATGGAGCCGCCACCCGCCGCCACCGTGTGGATGGACATCATGGGCGCGCGCATGCGCACGCCGGCCACCTCGGTCTCGAAGGTGCGCTCATATTCGCCGTCGAAATGGGACACGTCCGTGGAGGTGCCGCCCATGTCGAAGCCGATGACCTTGCCAAAGCCGGCGAGCTTGGCCGTCTCGACACAGCCCACCACCCCGCCGGCCGGGCCGGACAGGATGGCATCGCGCCCCTGGAACAGGGCCGCGTCCGTGAGGCCGCCGGACGACATCATGAACATGAGCCGGCAGCGCCCTTCCGCGCTCTCCAGCTCGGAGGCCACCTGGTCCACATAGCGGCGCAGGATGGGGGAGAGATAGGCGTCCACGACGGTGGTGTCGCCGCGCCCGACGAGCTTCATGAGCGGCGAGACGTCGTGGCTCACCGACACCTGGGTGAAGCCGACCCGCCGCGCCACCTCCGCCACCGCCCGCTCGTGCTTCGGGAAGCGGTAGGAATGCATGAAGACGATGGCGCAGGCCTCGGCGCCAGCGGCGCGCGCAGCCTTGAGGTCGGCCTCCACCACAGCAAGGTCGGGCACGCGCTCGACCGTGCCATCGGCCCGCACGCGCTCGTCCACTTCCACCACCGCGTCATAGAGCTGATCAGGCTTCACGATGCGCTTGGCGAAGATGTCGGGGCGGTCCTGGTAGCCGATGCGCAGCGCATCGCGGAAGCCGCGTGTGGTCACGAGCACGGTGGGGGCGCCCTTGCGCTCCAGGAGCGCGTTGGTGGCGACCGTGGTGCCCATCTTCACCGCATTGATGCGGTCTGCCGGGATCGGCGCGGACGGGGCGATGCCCATCAGCTCGCGAATGCCCTGGATGGCGGCGTCGCGATAGGCTTCGGGATTCTCCGAGAGCACCTTGTGCGCCACCAGTCCGCCATCGGGCCGGCGCGCCACGATGTCGGTGAAGGTGCCACCACGATCGATCCAGAAATCCCACCCGCTCATCACGCTTTCCACCGCCTCCGTGGCCTTATAATCAATTGAACGACCAGTGCACGCACTTTTACGCTAATAACATTTTTATAATGTTATTATGAGTGCTCAGGCCGCCACCACCTGCTCGTAGGAAACGTCCTTGGTGAGCAGGCCCATATCGCGCGCGAAACCGTTCAGGCCCGCCACCGTCTCGCGGGAGATGGTGGTGTCGAAATAGGGCAGATCACGCTGGATCAGGTCGGCGATCAGCTCCGCCTCTGCGGGCGGGAACAGCGCCCGGCCGATCTTGGTGGCGAGGGTCAGGTCCGCCTTCAGGGCCGCATGGGTCTTCTTGATGGCCCGCGTCACCGCGCCCGCAAGGCCGGGATTGGCGGCCAGCACCTTGTCGGAGGCCGCGACAGAGGCGAACGTGTAGTCGAAGGCGCCCTTAGGCCCCTCGCCGCGCCGCAAGTCCAGCACCACCGTGCCGAAGCCGTGGCGTACCGCAACCTCCGCGGCCATGCCATTGGCCCAGAACCCGTCCACCCTCTTGTCCGCAAGACCCTGGGCGGCGGAAAGGCCGAAATTCGGGCCGGTGCTCGGCCCCTTCGGGACGGGTGCGATGCGGATGTCGTCGCGCACGGGGTCGAGGCCGACCTCCTTCAGCAGCCGCCGCAGGCCCAGCTCCACCCAGGGCGCCGCGCCGATGCTGCGGCCCTTCACGGCCTCGATCTCGCCGCGCTTCACGCCGAGGTCGGTGTGCATCACCAGGAACCAGTACATGCCCTGCGCCTGGGCGCAGATGAGCTTCAGCCCCTCCCAGTTGGGGAAGGCGCCGAGCCCCGCATGGGCGGAGGCGGCAACGAGATCCACCGTGCCGTCGCGCATGGCCTCGTAGGATTTGTTGGGCGGGAAGATCAGCTCCAGCTCCACATCGAGGCCCTCTTCCTTGAAGTAGCCGAGCTCGATGGCGGCGATGGCGGGGAAGTAGGAGTTCGAGACCTTGTCCGGTATGGCGAGCTTCACGGCGCGCTTCCTTCCATTGCTGTCGTCTGTTGAGCGTTAAGAACGGAGAGCGCCGCATCCACCATGCCCTGGTAGCCGGTGCAGCGGCACAGATTGCCGGCCAGCGCCTTGCGCACCGCCGGCTCCTCGATGGGTTGCCCATCCAGCTCACGCTGAAGCTCGATGAGGGTCATCACCACGCCGGGCGTGCAGTAGCCGCATTGCAGGCCGTGGTGGGCCGCCAGCGCGGCCTGGAGGGGGTGCAGCGCGCCGTCCGGCGCGGCCACGCCCTCGATGGTGGTCACCGTGCGGCCGTGGGCCTGCACCGCGAGCGTCAGGCAGGAGCGCACGCTGGCCCCATCGAGCAGCACCGTACAGGCGCCGCAGACGCCGTGCTCGCAGCCGATATGGGTGCCGGTGAGCCCCAGCGTATGCCGCAGGAAATCGGCGAGATGGATGCGCGGCTCCGCGGCGGCCTCGCGCAGGACGCCGTTCACTTCGATGGAGATGGTCCGCGCCTCATGCATGGACTTGGCTTCCGGCGCGTTCCAGGGCGCTGCGCAACGCGCGCGTCGTGAGAACCCTGGCGAGGTGCTGCTTGAAATCCGGCGGCACGAACAGCGCGTCGTCCGCCTCCAGTTCGCCCGCGAAAGCCGCGGCTGCGGAGATGGCCTCTTCGCTCGGCACGGCACCCGTCAGAACCGCCTCGGCCTCCGTGAGCCGCACCGGCGCCGCCGCTAGGCCGCCCACCGCGATCGCCGCACGCGAGATGCGGCCCGCGCCATCCAGCAGCACCAGAGCCGCCACGCAGACGACTGAGAAATTCTCGCCCCGCCGCGTCACTTCCTCGAAACCCCAGCCATGGCCTTCGGGCCAGAGCGGCAGCTCGATGCGCACCAGCACCTCGTCAGGCTCGACCTGGGTAGCGAGATAGCCCACCGAGAATTCGCCCATGGGCACACGGCGCACGCCCCGCACGCTCTCAATGATCAGCACGCCATCGAGCGCGCTCGCCACCACCGGCAGTTCGGCGGTGGGATCCATATGGGCGATGCTGCCGCCCACCGTGCCGCGATTGCGGGTTTGCTGGAATCCCACATGCTCCAGCGCATCGCGCAGCAGCGGGCACACCCGCGCCACCAAAGGCGAGCGCTCCGCCTCACGCTGGCGCGTCATGGCGCCGATGACCAGCGTGTCGCCGTCCTGCGCAATACCGCCCAGCTCCGGCAGGCTGTTGAGATCGATGAGGTGGGAGGGCGCGGCGAGGCGCAGATTCATCATGGGCATCAGCGACTGGCCGCCCGCGATCACCCGCGCATCCTCCAGTTCCGAGAGCAGGGAGAGCAGCTCGGCCTTGGAGGCGGGGGTGTGATAGGCGAAGGCGGCCGGCTTCATGGGCGCGCGCCTCCCAGCAGCCCATAGAGGCGGGCCTGCGTCATGGGCAGATCGCGGACGGTGATGTCGAACGGCCGGAGCGCGTCTTCGACCGCGGAGGCGATCACCGCCAGCGCGGCGATGGTGCCGCTCTCCCCCGCCCCTTTCACCCCGAGCGGGTTCAGCGGGGTGGGCGATTCCATGTGGTGCAGCTCGATACGGGGCGCCACATCCGCCGTGGAGAGCAGATAGTCCGCATAGGTGCAGGTGAGCGGCTGGCCGTCCTCGCCATAGACCATCCACTCATAGAGCGCGCTGCCGATGCCGTGGACCACGCCGCCGATGATCTGGCCATCCACCATCATGGGATTGATGAGGCGGCCGCAATCATGGACCACCACATAGCGCGTCACCTTGACCACGCAGGTCTCCGGATCCACCTCCACCTCGGCCACGTGCGTCCCGTTGCAATAGGTCATGGCGGGGGGCCGGAAATCCACAGCGGCGGCAAGGCCGGGCGCGGTGCCTTTCGGCAAAGCCAGTCCCGGCAAGCCAGCGAGTGCGGAAGCGATCTCACCGAAGCTGCGCCCATGGCCCGGAACGCCCTTCACATGCACGCGCCCGTCCGCAAGGTCGAGGTCGTCCGGCTCGGCTTCCAGCCACGCGGAGGCCACATGAAGGATCTTCTCGCGCACTTCGTGGGCGGCGAGGTGCGCGGCATTGCCGGCGGTGACCGCCTGCCGGCTGGCGAAGGCGCCGAGGCCGAGGGGGCTCGCCGCCGTGTCGCCGGCGATCACCGTGACATCCTGCGGCTTAACCCCCAGCGCCTCGGCTGCGAGCTGCGCCAGCATGGTCACCGTGCCCTGCCCCTGCGCGGCGGCGCCGGTGGTCACCACCACCTTGCCCGAGGGGCCGATGCGCACCGCTGCGCTCTCGAACGGCCCGCGTCCGGACCCCTCCACATAATTGGACAGCCCGATGCCGAGCCAGCGGCCTTCGCGACGGGCGGCCGCGCGGCGCTCCTCGAAACCGGCCCAGCCGGCAATCTCAAGCGCCCGCGCCTGACAGGCGACATAGTCGCCGCTGTCGTAGATCATGGCCCCGCCGTCGCGGGTCTTCAGCCCCGTGTCATAGGGCATCTGCGCCGGGCCGATGAGGTTGCGGCGGCGGATCTCCGCGCGGTCGAGGCCCAGCCGGCCGGCGAGCCGGTCCAGCATCCGCTCCATGATGAAGGTGCCCTGCGGGCGCCCCGCCCCGCGCGTCGGCGTGGAGGGAATGAGGTTGGTCAGACACAGCTCGATGTCGAGCTTGTAGGTGGGCAGCACATAGGGGCCGAGCAGGTTGGTGGCGGAATTATAGGGCAGTGCCACGCCATAGGGCGTGTAGGCGCCGTGGTCGTGCACCAGCCGGCCCCTGATGCCGAGCAGCCGCCCTTCGGCGTCGCTCGCCACCTCCACGCTCCAATACTGGTCCCGCTCCTGCACCGTGGACATGAAGTTCTCGAAGCGGTCCTCGATCCACTTCACCGGCGCCTTCAGCAGCAGGGCGGCAGCGGCGACCGCAAGCTCCTCCGGGTGGAACACGAATTTCGGCCCGAAGCCGCCCCCTACGTCAGGCGCGATGACCCGCACCTGATGCTCGAAGAGGCCCAGCGTGCGCACCAGCACGCGCTTGGCCTGATGGGGCATCTGGGTGCTGTCCCAGACGGTCATCAGGTCGTCCCCGCCATCGAAGCGCGCCACGATCCCGCGCGGCTCGATGGAGTGGCCGCCCCCCTTATGGATGTGGAACTCCTCCGCGATCACGTGCGCGGCGGAGGCGAAGGCGCTTTCCACATCGCCATAGGCCGCGCTCATCTTCGCAACGAGATTGTCCGGGCAGTCGGTGCGCGCCTGCGGGGCGCCGGGGGCGAGGCCGAGGCGCGGGTCCACCACCGCCGGCAGCGCGTCCAGCTCAATCTCGATCAGGGCAAGAGCGTCCTCCGCCACGTGCCGGCTTTCCGCGACCACCAGGGCGATGGGCTCGCCCACATGGCACACCTCGTCCTTCGCCAGGACGAACGGATCCACATCGAAGCGGATGGCGCCGGAGGGCATGGCGAGGGGGATGCGGTCGCAGGTCAGAAGCGGCCGCAGGTCAGCATAGGTCAGCACGCGCCGCACGCCGGGCAGCGCCTCGGCGGCGGAGACGTCCAAAGACGTAATGCGGGCATGGGCGAGCGGGCTGCGCAGGAACGCCCCGTGCAGCAGGCCGGGCAATTCGATATCGTCCACGAACCGCCCCTGGCCGCGCAGGAGGGCTCCATCCTCCAGGCGCGGCACGGGGTGCCCGATCCATTTCGTCGCCTGCCCCAGGACGGTCATGGCGCGTTCAGCCCGCCGCCTGTGTCTTGGCGGCGGCCTGCACCTTCAGCGCATGCTCCAGGCGCTCATCGGGCGGGCCGATCTCGGTCACGAGGTCCCGCAGGTGCGCCTTATTGGAGAGCGGCTCCAGCACCATGTCGCGCGGCTCCAGGCGGGCCGTGCAGGCATATTCCACCTTGCCGTCGACGATGATCATGCATTCCTTGCAGGTGTTCGCATTGATGCAGGAATGGCGGACGCTCAGGGTCTCGTCCATATGGGCGCGCACATAGCGCAGGCCGTCCAGCACCGACTGGCCGGGCGTGTAGGGCACCTCATACTCGCTGGTGAAGGCCGCCTCGCCGGCATTGCCTCGGCGGACGATCAGCTTGGCTGTGACACTCATCACGCGACCTCGGAAATCTTGGTGCCGTAGACCGCGCGGCGGCCGAGCACGAGGGTGTCGCCGGAGAGGGCCACGGTCTGGTGGAACACCAGGGCATCATCCATGGTGGGGAAGTCGCTGCGCTGGTGCGCGCCCCGGCTCTCCTTGCGCGCCAGCGCCGCCATGGTGACGGTCTCGGCCACCAGCAGCATGGACCTGAGGTCGAACCAGTCCAGCCGGCCCATATTGTAGGGGCCGGGGCTGCCCGGCGGCAGGTCACCCAAAAGCGCCTTGAGCGCGGCGAGGCGGACGAGGGCTTCCTTCAGCCCCTCCTCCGTGCGGAACGGGCCGACGAGGTCGGCCATGATGTTCTGAAGCTCGGCGATGGCGCCGGCGAAATTCTCCTGCGCCGGGGCGGTCGCGGCGCCGATGAGATCCATGAAAGCGGCCGGCGGGGCCGCGGCGGCGCGCGGCGCCGACCGAGCGCGCTTGGCGGCGGAAGCCCCCGCGCGGCGGCCGAACACCAGGGCCTCGGTGATGGCATTGCCGGAGAGGCGGTTCGCCCCGTTGGCGCCGGCATTCACTTCGCCGGCGGCGAACAGGTTCGCGACGCCGGTCTCCATCTCCATGTCCACCCGCACGCCGCCCATATGGTAATGGGCGATGGGCGCCACCTCGATGGGCATCTTGCCGAGGTCGATGCCGTTGGAAGCGAGCCGGTCGATCACCGGCCCGAACGCCTCGCGCAATTGCTGCTCGGGAATGTGCTGGAAAGAGAGATAGGCGCCGCCGGCGGGCGAACCGCGCCCGGCCGCCACTTCGCTGAGGATGGCATAGGTCGCCCGGTCGCGGGTGACGTTGTACTTGCCCTCTTCCTCATTGCCGTAATCGTTCACGAACTCGCGCAGCTCGGCGTTGAGCAGCCGCCCGCCCAGCTTGTAGCGGAACGGGTCCCACATGATGGGGTCCATGCCCACGAGGCGCGGCGCCAGATGGCCGATGGGGAAGAATTGCACGAACTCCATGTCCATGAGCTCGGCACCGGCCCGCAGCGCCAGCGCATAGCCATCGCCGCCCATGTTGGCAGAGGCGCTGTTGCGCCGGTAGAGCCGGGTCAGCCCGCCGGTGGCGAGCACCACGGCGCCTGCGGAGATGGTCACCGTGCGCCCGTCCGCCACCGAGAAGCCGACAGCCCCCGCCACCGCCCCGTCGCGGACAATGAGGTCGGTGATGTAGAGATCGCCGACGCGGGTCACCCCGTCCTGCCGCAGCACGCGGCCGCGCAGGGTCTTCGCCACGGCCGGGCCAGTGGAGAGGAAGTCCACATAGACGCAGCGCGGGCGGTCATGGCCGGGCGCCTGGGTCTGGCGGATGGTGCCGTCCGGCTTGCGCGCCCAGCCCACCTTCCAGGTGTCCATCTGGCGGATGTCGATCGGCCCTTCCTCGCAGACGAGCTGCGCGAGGTCGGCGTCGCACAGGCCGCGGCCGGCGGCCATGGTGTCGGCGAAATGGTGCTCCCAATGGTCCGGCACCTCCTCGCCCAAGGCCACGGCGACGGTCATCTGCGCCATGATGGTGGCGCCCGAGCGCCCGATCAGGCTGCGGTCGGCGATGATGACGCTCGCGCCCGCGCCGCCTGCGGAGAGCGCGGCGGCCATGCCCGCCGCGCCCGCGCCGACCACGAGCACGTCGGTTTCAAGATGGACGGCTTCCTGTGCCACTATCGTCCCTTTCCCGGCCCTGAGGGCGCTTCAAACGGTGGCCGCCGAGCGGGCGGCCTGGTTGTAGTAGCCGGACACGGCCCGGAGCACCTCGCCCACTTCCGAGAGCACCGGCTCGGACGGGCCGCCGGATGACCGCAGCGGCTTGACCAGCAATTGTTCGCGGATGGTGGCGTAGCGGGTGCAGACCTCGACCCCGCGCTTGGTGGCCTGCACCATCTTCTCCTTGCCCACCCGCTGCATGGAGACGAGGCCCGCCACCTCCAGCTTGCGCAGCGCATAGGAGGCGACATGCGCCTCCTCGATATCCAGGATGAGGGAGATGTCGGCGCAGGGCTTCGGCCGGTCGCGGTGGCGCACGGCGTGGAGGATCAGCACTTCCAGCGGCGAGAGGTTCGGGACGCCTGATGCCGCCATGCAGCGCACGATCCAGCGCTCGAACGCATGCACCGCCAGGATCAGCCCGAACTCGGTCTCCGACAATGCGGGTGACCCGCCGGCGGCGAGGTGGGCGGAGGAAACGATGGGCTCGTGGAGCGCCTCTTCGATGGCCTTCGCGCGCTTGGCCGGCATGGTGTCACCCTTTTCGCCAGGTTCGTTTCGATTGAGAGGTTCGCTTCGATTGAGACTTGGCAAAATTCTAATCCGCGTGCTGAAAAATATCCCCCCACCGATAATCCAACCCCCGCAACGGTTTTCCCTGGATCATCAGGAAAGCCGTTTGCCGGGTTTGCAAATTTCGTTCGCAGCTTATTCACTTTTTCCCGGCATTTTCCAGCCTTGTTCTCAGCAAGATGCACGCGGCGTGCCAGCGGGCCGGCGTTCGGCGAACGCTTTCTCGATCACGAAACGGCCCGGGGACGCATTGCTGCCTTCGCCAAAGGCGTGGGCTTCGGGTCAGGCCGTCGTGTCCTGAGCATGGCCGGGCCGCCGCGCAGTATGAAACGCTCGCGCCCCGACGGGCGGCGCCGTCAAGAGATGAGCGGGGCCAAGTACATAAGGACTGTACAAGGTGCCACCGGGCAGTGGTAGGCTGCTTGAGAGCACCCGCTTCAGGCGGCCATTCCGTTTCTTCGGCGCGGCCAGGCATGCAATGTCCGACACCCTGATCGATCGCATCTACGAATCCGCGGCGATCCCGGAGCTTTGGGAAGACACGCTGCAACGGGTCGCGGAGGAGACCGGGTGCCTCGGCGGCCTCCTGTTCGTGCTGCGGGACGCGAGGACCCGGTGGGTCGCATCGCCCGGTGTCCTCGCCCTGTGGGAGGGCTTCGTGGCCGGGGGCTGGCTGGAGAACAATTCTCGGGCAAACCGTCTGCTGGCGTTCAACCACGCCGGCTGGGTGCACGACCTCGATTTGTTCACGCCCGAGGAATTGGAGCGGGAGCCGGTCTACATCGAGTTCTTCCGCAAGATCGGCGCGGGCTGGGGGGCGGGCACCGCCATGGAGCTGCCCGATGGCGACAGCATCTTCTTCACCATGGAGCGCGCCTACGCAGCCGGCCCCTTCCCGCACAAGCATATCGCGGCGCTGGATGCGCTGCGCCCGCATCTGGGCCGTGCGGCCTATCTTTCCATGCGCCTCGCCATGGCCCATGCCCAGGCGACGACCGCGGCCCTGAGTGCGGTCGGCACGGCCGCGGCCGTGGTCCGGCCCAATGGCCGGCTTCTGGCGGCAAACACGCAGATGGAGGCCCTCATCCCCGAGGTCTTCGCCGACCGGCGCGAGCGGCTGACCCTCACCAGCAAGACGGCGGACGACCTGCTGGGCAGGGCGCTGATGCAGCTCTCCGAGCCGGGGAGCGTGGCCGATGTGGCGTCCATTCCCGTAAGGGGGCGGGTCGGGGAACCCGGCCTCGTCATCCACGTCCTGCCCGTGCGGCGCGCGGCCAGCGATGTGTTTTCGGGCGCCGCCTTCATCGTGATCGCGAACACGGTCGGCATCGCCGCATCGCCCCGCGCCAGCCTGCTCTCCGCATTGTTCGATCTCACGCCCGCGGAAGCCAGGGTCGCCCGCGCCATGGCGGACCTGAAGACGCCGGAGGCCATCGCCGCGGAGAACGGCGTGTCCCGCGAGACCGTCAAGACCCAGATGAAGGCGATCTACACCAAGACGGGGGTGCACTCGCAGACGGCGATGGTTCGGCTCCTGACGGCCGTGGGGAAGGCAGCGTCCATATAAGGGCGGCGGTTCACGTCCCCGCCCGCCATGCGCTCCCGGCATGACAAAATCCAGGATGCAAGCTCCACGAAAGCTTAGCCTGCAAACGTCATACGCCCGTAAAATATGGCGCGGCAGGTGTCCGGCAATTGTGTTCTTGCCACGGACATTGCCATGAGCCTCGCCTTGACGCGCCAGCGGCCCGCGTTCCGTTCGCCCCCCCTCTCCGCGCTGCGCTCCTTCTCCCTCCGCGGGTTTTCCCCCCGCATGACCATTGGCCGCAAGCTCGGTGTCGTGCTGGCCCTGCTGGCCTGCCTCACCATCGCCGTCTCCGCGTTCGGCTATGTGCAGATTTCGGCGGAGCAGCAGCGGGCGGAGCAGGTGGAGGCCATCTGGAACGGTGCGCTCCAGGCGCAGAACCTCGCCCGCGCCATCGAGCATTCGGTCGTCCAGGCCAACACCGTCTACACCGCCAGGGACAAGGCGGCCGCGAAGGACAAGCTGCAGGGCCTGGAGGCAGCGCTGAAGGACGTGCAGGCCGCGCGCGAGCCGTTCTTCGCCGCCCTCGGCGACCTTCTGGAGCCGGTGCAGAAGCTGCGCCTCACCAACCAGCTCAACGAATTCATCGCCTACCAGCAGGACACCGCCCAGCTCGGCCTCACCATCTCCCCGCAAGCCGCCTTGCTCCAGGCGTCGGAAGAGCCGACCATCAAGAGCCGCGAGCAGATGATCAGCACCATCGAGGCGCTGGGCCGCGACGTGCTGGCCGGCCTCGACCGCACCCGCCTCGCCGCCGACGCGTCGCGCGACAAGGCGCAGGTGCTGCTGATCGTGGTGCCGATCGTGGGCCTCGTTCTGGTGCTGGCCGCCGCCATCTGGCTCTCGGTGACGCAGATCCAGCGCCCCCTCGGCCGCCTGAAGCGCACCATGACGGCGCTCGCCAATAACGAGCTGGCGGTGGACGTCCCCTATACCGGGCATCGCGACGAAATCGGCGAGATGGCGGACGCCATCGCCGTGTTCCAGCTCGCGCTGCTGGAGAAGGCCGAAGCCGATGAGGACCTCCGGGCCCGCGTCGCGGCGGAGCACGCCCGCGTGGAGCGCCTCTCCGAGGCGGCGCGCGCCTTCGAGAACGAGGCGCTGGGCATGATGAGCGCGGTGCGCGAGGCCGCCGAGAAGATGAGCTCGGCCGCCAGCGCCATGGCGGACGCCTCCCACACCACCACCTCCGACGCCAAGGTGGCCTTCAATGCGGCCGCGGAAGCGGCGCAGGCGGTGGATTCCATCGCCGACAATGCCGCCCAGCTCTCCAATTCGGCCAATGAGATCGGCGAACGCATCCGCGTCACCAGCCAGATCGCCGCCGAGGCGCTGTCGGAGACGGAGCAGACGGGCGCGGCGGCGACCCAGCTCGTTCAGGCGGTCAGCAAGATCGGCGATGTGGTGCGCGTCATCGCCTCCATCGCCGAGCAGACCAACCTTCTCGCCCTCAACGCCACCATCGAGGCCGCACGGGCCGGCGACAGGGGCCGCGGCTTCGCCGTGGTCGCCAACGAGGTGAAGGCGCTGGCCGAGCAGACCGCCCGCGCCACCGATCAGGTCACGGACGAAATCCGCGCCGTCCAGGATGCGAGCCAGGGCACGGCGCGGGCCATCGACACCATCGGCGACACCATCCGGCGCATGAACCTCCTCGCCACGGAGGTGGCCGACGCGGCCATGCGCCAGGGCATCGCCAGCAGCGACATCGCCTTGGGCATGAGCCAGGCGGCGGACGGGTCGCAGACCGTCTCGGTCAGCATCGGCGGCGTGCAGGCCTCCGTCGCCTCACATGGCGAGCATGTGGACGAGGTGCAGATGCTGGCGGTGGACCTTGCGGACCGCGCCCACAATCTCGGCCGCTCCGTGGATACCTTCCTGGAGTGCGTGCGCGCGGCCTGACCCCTCAGGCGAGATCGTTCTCTCCCACCGGGCTCGGCGCATCGCCGATGCCGGCGGCCTGGGGTCGCCTGTCCCGTGCGCTGGAAGGGACAGGCTTCTGGCCATGGCCGTCGCGGTCACCGGCGCCCGATCTCAGCCGGGCGTGTTCGTGCTCGCGCGCGATTGCCTTCTGCCGTTCGATCTCCGCCAGGCGGCGGGCGCTGTACCGGCTCTGGTCATGTTCCATGGGGCGTTTCCTTCCTCTTGTTCTGGTTAAGAAACGCCCTGCCCTCCCAGTCGTTTCAGCGTGCCGGTGAAAATCCGGCGGGTGGTATTGGGGGCCTCAGAACAGCTCCATGCCGCCGTCCGCGGCATCTTTCTGCACCCTTCCCAAAGGCGTGCCGAGGATGCCGGCGGAGAGGCGGTTGCGCACCTCGCTCAAGGTGCAGCCCTGGATGATCCTCTCGGCGAGCGCGCGGTCGATCTCGACCTTCTCTCTACCCGACGGGCCGGGCTGGGACGCCAGGGCGGCGATGAGCGCCTGCATCACGGCGCTGACATTCTCCAGCTTCTGCTTTGTCAGGTCCTGGAACTGCATGGCGACCACCGAGGCGGAGACGTCCGAGGTGATCTGCTCGGTGGTGGCCGCCGTGCGCCGCAACACGTCGGCGAACAGCGCGTTCTGGTCTACCAGGCTCTGCATCACCGTCCTCACCCGGGCATTGGCGGCGAGGTTCTCCTGCGACATGTCGAGGGCGGCGATCTCCTGCAGCATGCCATGGCTGGCGCGCAGGCCGCGCGAAATCGATTCGATCTGCGTGCGGATGGCGTCCGAGAGCCGGTTGACCACGTTCGCCAGCTCTCGCACCTCGTCGGCGACCACGGCGAAGCCGCGCCCGGCCTCCCCTGCGCGGGCGGCCTCGATCTTGGCGTTCAGGGCCAGGAGGTTGGTCTGCCGGTTGATCTTGTCGATCTCGGCGATGCTGGCATTCACCGACTTCAGCTCGCCGAACACGCCGTCCAGCGCGCCGACCATGGAGGCGCCGTGGGTCGACATGCTGGTGATCTTGCCGATGAGATGGGACAGCGTCTCGCCGAGCCCGCCGGCCACTTCGGTCAGGGGAATCTCGGCGCCGTCGAGCTTGACGGTCTGGATCGAGGTCACAAGGTCGTGAAACGTCGCCGCCTGCTGCCGCGTCGTCGCGGCGATGTTCTGGAAGCGGGCGGAAATGCTCTGGACGTTGGTCTCCGCATGGTCCGTGGTGACGGCGATTTCGTCGATGAGCACCTGCAGCGTGCGCCGCTGGGTGAGCGACAGGCTCTGCCAGCGCTCCATCACGCTTGTGACCTCATCGTGCGGAGCAGTGCCGAGCGGGACGGAGCCCGCCTGCGGCGCGGTGTGTATGGCCATTTTTCAACTTCTCAATCGCGTGCAGCCGGCAATATTCGGCTCTGCGGCGCCTCGCGCCGGTCGCATCATCAAGTGGCAGGCTTGCCCCAGACTGGCCACGGGCCGCACGTGCTTCCGTCAGGTGCCGGGGGTAAGGGATCGCTGGCCAGGCGTTCCGTTGGGACAGCTTCGCGCAAGCTTTCTCCGGTTGCATAACACTGCGGCGCGTCTGCCCAGCTGGGCGCCCAGAATGAGAAGAGCGAGAATATATACGGAACATATCGCTCATGAACGATTGTATATATTCATATTGGACTTATTTTTCGCCAGAAATATCTGATGGTGACCTGATATTATAAGTCATTATGGGAACATTTTGACATAAGGTATAATTGTATCACGTATTCAACTATCTTATTGTGGCGATAAGTTTACTCTATAATAAAGAATATCATCGAAAATCATAAAATCCGGGCGATATGACATCGCATGGACTTGATGCCTGCTGACCGAGAACCGGGCAGCGAACAAATGTTGCAGAGTTGGATTGGGGGAAGAATTCATGGGGGAGCACGCCGCAAGTCACCGCTGCGCATTCGACGGCGATCTGACGGTCCGTTCCGCCGCCCGCATCCAGGCGCAGCTCATCGATGCCTTTGACGGCCACCGGGCCGTCGAGATCGATTGTTCCGGCGCGACCCATGTGGACCTGAGCTTCGTCCAGCTGCTCCTGGCCGCCCGCCGGAGCGCGGCGGCCTCCGGTGCGCGCCTCACGCTCACCCATCCCTCCGGCGGCGCGCTGCACGATGCGGTGCTGCGCGCCGGCATCGCCACGGACGCCTGCGCCGCCGACCGCGCTTTCTGGCTCAACACCACAGAAGGAAACCGGTGATGGGCAAGACCATCCTCACCGTCGACGATTCCGCCAGCATGCGGCAGATGATCAAGATGACGCTGTCCGGCGCCGGCTATGACGTCATCGAGGCGGGCGACGGCGCCCAGGGCCTCGCTGCGGCCCGTGGCGCGCCGGTCTCTATGGTGCTGACCGACCTCAACATGCCTGTGATGGACGGCGTGACCCTGGTGCGGGAACTGCGCAAGCTCCCCTCCCTCACGGGCGTGCCGATCATCCTCGTGACGACGGAATCCGACGCGGCCAAGAAGGCTGAGGCCAAGGCGGCGGGCGCCACCGGGTGGATCACCAAGCCCTTCCAGCCGGAGCAATTGCTGTCCCTCGCGAAGAAGGTGCTGGGCCAGTGAGCATCACCGACCCGAAGGCGATCTTCCGGCAGGAAGCCCACGATCTGCTGGCGCTGCTCGAGGTCACCCTTCTGGACCTCGATCACGCGCCGGGCGACGGCGAGATGATCGACACGGCCTTCCGCGCGCTCCACACCATCAAGGGTTCGGGCGCCATGTTCGGGTTCGAGGCGGTGGCCGCCTTCACCCACCATGTGGAGACCGCCTTCGACAAGGTGCGCCAGGGCGTGATGGCGCCGAACCGCGAGCTGATCGCCGTGGCGCTGCGCGCCCTCGACCATATGCGCATCCTGATCGAGGATATCGAGGCCGCCGATTTCGCCGCGGGCGAAGCGCTGCTGGGAGACTTGCGCCGCATCTGCGAGCCGGGCGCCGCACCCGCGAAAGCGGACACCGCCCTCCCCGTCCCGGCCGCCGCCACCCCCGCGTCCTGGCGCGTGCGCATGAAGCTGCCGCGCGACGCCATGGCCAACGGTACCAATCCGCTGCTGATCCTGGATGAGCTGCGCACCCTGGGCACCGCCAGGGTGACCGCGTTCACGCACGACGTGCCGCCCCTTGCCGAAATGGACCCCACCGCCTGCTACATGGCGTGGGACGTGGAGCTTGAGACGTCCGAGCCGCTCTCGGTGATCGAGGACGTGTTCATGTTCATCCGCGACGAGATGGATCTCCACATCTCGCCGCTGGACGCCGGGGACGAGGAGGCGGCTCCCTGCGAGGACGCCGCAGACGATGCCCCCTGCCCCTCCGCCGCGCAGGCCACGGCGCTCACCGAGCGCCGCGAGGGCCAGAGCCGCGCCAATGCCGCCGCCACGGTCCGCGTGCCGGCCGAGCGCCTCGACGAACTGATGGAGCGGGTGGGCGAACTGGTCATCACCCAGTCACGCCTCCGGCAGATCGCCGTCCTTTCTGCCGACACACAGGTGAAGGCGGTTGCCGAGGAGATCGAGCGGCTGGTGCTGGAGCTGCGCGACACCACCATGGGCATCCGCATGCTGCCCATTGGCTCGCTGTTCGGCCGCTTCCGCCGGGTGGTCCACGACCTCTCGCGTGACCTCGGCAAGCAGGTGGACCTCGTCATGGAAGGCGAGGAGACGGAGCTGGACAAGACCGTCATCGAGCAGCTCAACGACCCGCTCGTGCACATGATCCGCAACGCCATCGACCATGGCCTTGAGGACCCTCAGGAGCGGCTCGCCGCCGGAAAACCGCAGCGCGGGCGCATGGTGCTCTCCGCGCAGCATGCCGGCACCGAAGTGCTCGTCACCATCACCGATGACGGGCGTGGCCTCAATCGCGAGCGCATCCGCACGCGGGCGGAGCAGCGCGGCCTGATCGCGCCCGACGCCGTGCTCAGCGATGCGGACCTGTTCCAGGTTCTGTTCCAGCCGGGCTTCTCCACCGCCGCCGCCGTCACCAGCCTTTCGGGCCGCGGCGTCGGCATGGATGTGGTGAAGCGCACGGTGGAGGGCCTGCGCGGCACCATCGACATCGCCAGCACCGAGGGGCAAGGCACCAAGGTCACCCTTCGCCTGCCCCTTACGCTGGCCATCATCGACGGGCTGCTCGTGCGCGTCGGCCAGGGGCGCTACGTGGTGCCGCTGACCGCTGTCGAGGAATGCGTGGAGCTGTCCACGGAGGAGGATGCGCGCTCGCGCGGCCTCAGCTTCCTCAACATCCGCGGCGACCTCGTGCCGTTCCTGCGGCTGCGGGAGCTGTTCTCCTCGCGGCTGCCGGCGGAGCGCTACCAGAAGATCATCGTGGTCTCGTCGGGCGACTTCAAGGTGGGCCTCGTGGTGGACCAGGTGATCGGCGACCACCAGACGGTCATCAAGTCCATGTCGAAGCTGCATTCCGACATCGAGATGTTCTCCGGCGCTACCATCCTCGGCGACGGCGCCGTCGCCCTCATCCTCGACGTTCCGCATTTGGTCTCGTTCGGCCAGATGAAGGAAGAGCGCCTGAAGGCGGCCGGCTGATGAAACCCTTTCATGACCACGCGCTGGAAGTGGTGACCCTGAGCCTGGACGACAACGTCTTCGCGCTTGAAGCCTGCCATGTGCGCGAGATCCTGGACCTCGTGCCGGTGACCGAGGTGCCCACCAGCAACCCCTTCGTGGGCGGGCTGATCAATGTGCGCGGCAAGGTCGTGCCCCTGGCCGACCTGCGGCACAAGTTCGGCATGGCGCTGCGCCCGCCCACCGTGGACACGCGCATCATCGTCATCGAGATCGACCTCGACGGCGACCGCACCACCATCGGCCTCCTCGCGGACAAGGTCTACGAGGTGACGCAGATGGCCCCCGCCGCCCTCGAGGAGACGCCGAAGATCGGCATGGCGTGGCGGCAGGAATTCATCCGCTGCATCGCCAAGCGCGAGGGCGCCTTCGTCGTGGTGCTCGACATCGCGGCGGTGTTCGCCTCCGGCCGGCAGGGCACATCGGATTTCGGTGGGGACCCGACGGGGCGCCACGCGGCGTGAGAGCGGCCGTTCGCGGCCCGGGTTTGTAAAGGCAGAGGGCGGGTGATCGGGGGATCCCTCGTCCAACGGAACCATTCGGACGGGATTTTGGGGGCAGATCATGCGCGCGACGATCAAGCTGAAACTGGGGGTGACGTTCGCCGTCATCATCCTCCTCACCAGTGCCATGGCATGGCTCGGCATTTCCGGCCTCATCGCGCAGAACACTTATACGGACAACATCCTGCGCGGCCCCGTGGCGCGGAACATGGTGATCTCGGACCTGCACGTGGCCATGCTGGAAGTGCTCCGGCGCGAGAAGAACCTGATCCTCTCCGACACGCCGGAGGCCATCAGCCGCTACCAGGCCGAGCTGACCACGGAGCGGGCCAAGTTCACGGCGCTGCTTGAGAAATACCGCGGCCTCTCCACCGAGCAGGGCCGGAGCATCATTTCGGCCGTGGATGGGCCCTGGCAGCAATGGGGCGCGCTCCAGGCCAAGATCCTCGACGTGATGCAGCGGGGCGATCAGAATCAGGCCACCACCCTGTCGCAGGTCCAGGGCCGGCAGATCCTGAGCGATATCGCCAAACCCCTCGATGAGATTATCGAGCTGAACCACAAGCAGATGGATTCGGCCGAAGCCGACGCCGATGTGGAGAACCAGGCCGCCATCCGCACCGCCGTGATCGCCGCCGTCATCGTGCTTCTCGTCAGCGCGGCGGCGGGCATCTGGATCAGCTTCGGCATCAGCCGCGGCCTCTCCCGCGCCGGCAGCCTCGCTCAGGCCGTGGCTTCGGGCGACCTCACCCAGACCATCGCCAACCCGCCCAATGACGAGGTGGGCGACCTCATCGAGCACGTCAATTCCATGGTGGAGCGGCTGCGCGCCGTGGTGGGGGATTCGCTGTCCGCCGCCGACAATGTGTCATCCGGCAGCCAGGAACTCTCCGCCGGCGCGGAGGAGCTGTCCTCCGGCGCCACCGAGCAGGCGAGCGCTGCCGAAGAGGCCTCCTCCTCGATGGAGCAGATGGCCGCCAACATCAAGCAGAACGCCGACAATGCGGCGCAGACCGAGAAGATCGCCCGCCAGTCGGCCGTGGACGCCCAGTCCAGCGGCGAGGCGGTGGGCCGGGCGGTCCAGGCGATGCAGACCATCGCCGAGAAGATCACCATCGTGCAGGAGATCGCCCGCCAGACCGACCTCCTCGCCCTCAACGCCGCCGTCGAGGCGGCCCGCGCCGGCGAGCACGGCCGGGGCTTTGCGGTGGTCGCCTCGGAAGTGCGCAAGCTGGCCGAGCGCAGCCAGACGGCGGCGGCCGAGATCGGCACCCTCTCCACCCAGACGGTGACGGTGGCCCGAGATGCCGGCGAGATGCTCACCAAGCTTGTGCCCGACATCAAGAAGACCGCCGAGCTGGTGGAGGAGATCAGCGCCGCCTGCCGCGAGCAGGATATCGGCGCCGACCAGGTGAACCAGGCCATCCAGCAGCTCGACAAGGTGATCCAGCAGAATGCCGGCGCCTCCGAGCAGATGTCGGCGACGTCGGAGGAGCTGGCGGCGCAGGCCGAGCAGCTCCAGTCCTCCATCGCCTATTTCCGCGTGGACGCCACAGGCGCCACCGTCTCCGCCCGCGCCCCGGCGCCGGTCCGGACGGTTGCCGTGCCCGCCCCCGCGTCCAAGGCGGCGGTCCGCATGCCGGCCCCGCCCCGCCCCGGTTCGGCGGCCGTCAAGGCCGCGACCCACGCGAAGCCGCGCACGGCGCGCACGAACGGGCGCACGCCGGGCATTGCCCTGGACCTCGGCGGCGGCGATGCCCGCGACGCCGAATTCGAGCGGTACTGAGCCATGGATGCCGGCGTGACCACGCACCGGGCGGAGGCGCAGCTCGTCTCCCTCGGCATCGGCCGGGAGGTCTTCGCGGTGCCCGTGGAGGCCGTGCGCGAGATCCTCGACATGCGGCCAGTGTTCCGCATCCCGGAAACCCCCGCTTATGTGCTCGGCCTCATCGACCTGCGC
This sequence comes from Aquabacter albus, assembly GCF_040049275.1. NCBI lineage: Bacteria > Pseudomonadati > Pseudomonadota > Alphaproteobacteria > Hyphomicrobiales > Xanthobacteraceae > Aquabacter > Aquabacter albus. The sequence continues at coordinate 421,924 of NZ_JBDZDT010000001.1, forward strand.
GGGCGCAGCATTCCGGTTCTCGATCTCCGGCTGAAGCTCGGGCTTGAGGCCATCCCGCCCACCGAAACAACCCGCATCCTGGTGCTGGAAGTGGCCATCGAGGGCCGGCTGCTGGTGCTGGGCCTGGTGGCCGACCGGGTGATCGAGGTGCTCTCGCTCCCGGTGAAGGACATCGAGCCGCCGCCGGACGTGGGCGTGCGCTGGCGCTCGGACTACATTTCCGGCGTCGGCCGCCGCGATGCGAGCTTCGTCATCATCTTTCACCTGCCGAAGCTGTTCACGGCCGAAGACCTAGCCGCGCTCGCCATCGCGGCCTGACCGCCCCTCCTGAATACCGGCCCCAAGAAAGCAGGACGCTGGACCGTGACGGCCAAGACCCTCGAAACCCTGGACCATCTCAGCGCCCGCGACTTCCAGCGGCTCGCCGAGTTCATCCATGGCTATAGCGGCATCAAGATGCCGACCTCGAAGAAATCCATGGTGGAAGGCCGGCTGCGGCGGCGGGTGCGGGCGCTCGGCATCACCAGCCTGACGGACTATTGCCGCTACCTCTTCGAGCAGGACGGCCTCGACCGCGAGGCGGTGAGCCTGATCGATGCCGTCTCCACCAACAAGACGGACTTCTTCCGCGAGCCCGAGCATTTCCGCTTCATGGCCGAACAGGCCGTGCCGGAGCTTCTGAGGAAGCGCGAGATCGGGCCGAAGGCGCCGCTGAAGATCTGGAGCGCCGCCTGCTCCATCGGTGCCGAACCCTATACGCTGGCCATGGTCGCGAGCGAGATCGCCCGCGCGCACGCGGGCCTGCGCGCCACCATCCTCGCCACCGACATCAATACCGAGGTGGTCGAAGCGGCGACCCTCGGCATCTATCCCGAGGCCATGATCGCCCCGGTGCCGCAGGATTTGCGCAAGCGCTACGTGATGCGCGCCAAATCCGGCGCCCTCGACCGCGTGCGCATGGTGCCGGAGCTGCGGAGCATGATCGCGTTCGGGCGCCTGAACCTGATGGAGCAGCCCTATCCGCTGGACCAGGACATGCACATCATCTTCTGCCGCAACATCCTGATCTATTTCGACAAGGCGACGCAGAAAAAGGTGCTGGAACAGCTCTGCACGCACCTGCGGCCCGGCGGCTTCCTCTTCATGGGCCATTCGGAGACGCTGACGGGCTTCGGCCTGCCGCTGCGCCCCGTGGCCACCACCATCTTCCAGCGGGCCTGACCCATGGGCCGCCCCATCCGCGTCCTCATCATCGACGATTCCGCCTCGGTCCGGCAGACGCTCTCCGACATCCTCTCCGGCGATCCGCAGATCGAGGTCCTGGCCGCCGCGTCCGACCCCTTCGTCGCGGCCAAGCGCATCCAGGAGGAGGTGCCGGACGTCATCACCCTTGATGTGGAGATGCCGCGCATGGACGGCATCACCTTCCTGCGCAAGCTCATGGCCCAGCGGCCCATTCCTGTGGTGATGTGCTCCAGCCTGACGGAGGACGGCTCGCCGACGCTCCTCGAGGCGCTGGAGGCCGGCGCCGTGGACATCATCCTGAAGCCGAAGGTGGGCACCCGGCAGTTCCTCCAGGAATCCAGCGTGCGCATCTGCGATGCGGTGAAGGCCGCGGCCAGGGCCGACCTGTCCCGCATGCCGCGCCGCGGCCGCTTCCCCGCCGGAGCGCGGCCGGCGCCGAGCGTCAAGCTCACCGCCGACGCCATGCTCCCCCCGCCGGTCCATCGCGAGGCCATGTCGCGCACCACCGAGACCATCGTGTGCATCGGCGCCTCCACCGGCGGCACCGAGAGCCTGAAGGTGGTGCTCGAAGCCCTGCCCCACGACAGCCCGGGGGTGGTCATCGTCCAGCATATGCCGGAGCATTTCACGGCCGCCTTCGCCCGGCGGCTCGACGGCCTCTGCCAGGTGGATGTGAAGGAGGCGGAGGACGGCGACACGGTGCTGCGGGGCCGGGTGCTCATCGCCCCCGGCAACAAGCACACGCTGCTGCGCCGGAGCGGGGCGCGCTATTATGTGGAGGTGAAGGACGGGCCGCTGGTCTCGCGGCACCGGCCGTCCGTGGACGTGCTGTTCCGCTCGGCCGCCCGGTTCGCCGGCGCCAACGCCACCGGCATCATCATGACCGGCATGGGCGACGACGGTGCCAAGGGGCTGAAGGAGATGCAGGAGGCTGGCGCGCACACCATCGCGCAGGACGAGGAGACATCGGTGGTGTTCGGCATGCCGCGCGAGGCGATCCTGTTGGGCGCCGCGGGCAAGGTGGTGCCGCTGCAGCACCTCGCCTCCCAGATCATCCAGGCGGGGCGGCGATGAGCCCGCCCGACACGGGGATGGACGACGATGCGGGCCCGGCGTTGCAGGTCTATCTCCTGCCCGGCCTGATGCATTGCGCCATCACGCCGAGCATCGTGACCACGGTGCTCGGATCCTGCGTCTCGGTCTGCCTCACCGACCGCGTGCGCAGTGTCAGCGGCATCAACCATTTCATCCTGCCCTGCAGCGAGGGAGAGGAAGCCAGCCTGCGTTACGGCAATATCGCCATCGACCATCTCACGGCGGCCATGCGGCGCATCTGCGGGCCCCGTGCGCCCCTGGAGGCCAAGGTGTTCGGCGGCGCCGAGGTCCTGCCCATCTCCACGCAGGGAATGAGCGTCGGCGCCCGCAACGTCGCCGCCGCCATGGCGCGGCTGGCCCATCTCGGCATCCCCGTGGTCGCGCGGCGGACGGGCGACAAAGGCGGCATGCTCATCAAGCTCGTCTCCACCACCGGCGAGGTGCTGGTGCGTCCCATCGCCCCCTGCAACCCGGCACACCAGCGCGCCGGCCGTTAGGCCCTTATGGTGGGGCGGCCACGCAATCATTGAGGCGAGAGAAATGATCCGGCACGTGGTTTTCGTTCGGTTTCGCAAGGATGTGCCGCCGCAGGAGATCGAGGCCATTCTCCGGCAGCTGCAAGATCTGTGCGCCGTCCTCCCCGGCATGACGCACTTTGCGGGGGGCCCGAATGTCAATCCCGAGGGGCTCGACCAGGGCTTCACGCACGCCTTCTCCTGCGACTTCGTCGATGCGGCGGCGCGCGATGCCTATCTGGTGCATCCGGCCCATCGCGCGGCGGGCGCGAGGCTGGTCGCGGCCACCGATGGAGGGCGCGAAGGATTGGCCGTGATCGACTTTAGCGGGACTTAGCCCGACGCGCCCTTCATCCCGCCTTTTCGAGCGGGCTGCTGGCCGGGGTGAGCATGCCGGGCAGCAGGATGGTGAAGACGGCGCCGTCCGCATCGTTCGTGACGCTCAGGCTCCCGCCATGGTCGCGGACGATGCCGAAGCTCACCGACAATCCGAGGCCGGTCCCCTGCCCGGCCGCCTTGGTGGTGAAGAAGGGCTGGAACACCTTCCCGATGATCGCCTCGGGAACGCCGCCCGCATTGTCCCGCACCACGATCTTCACCATGCTGCCGTCGCGTTCTTCGGCCTCGATGCCGCACGTGACCTCGATGGCGCCGCGATAGCCCGCCTCCTGCGCCCGGCGCGTGCGGATGGCGTCGCGGGCATTCAGGAGCAGGTTGATGAGCACCTGCTCCAACTGCTCCTGGCGGCACAGCACCCGCACATTCCCATAAGAGGGCAGTTCGGCGTTGAGGGAGATGTCGTCCAGGCGGATCTGGGCGCCCACCACCTGGAGCGCCCCCTCGATGGCGGCGCTCGCAAGGCTCGGGTCCCGCCTCAGCTCGCTCTTGCGGCCGAAGATGCGCATGTGGTCGACGATGGCCTTCATCCGCCCGGTCTGGTGAACGATGCGGTTGAGCTTCTCCTCCAGATGATCGGGGGGAAGCCCCCGCTTCATGCCGCTTAGCGCATTGGCGGCGGCGAGGCGGATCACCCCGAGAGGCTGGTTGATCTCGTGCGCGAGGCCCGTCACCAGTTCGCCGAGCGCCGCCATCTTCGACATCTGGTAGAGGTTGTTCTCCTCGGTGCGCGCGGCGGTGCGGTCGAGGGCGAACACCACGAATTCGCGGTTTTCCGGCGGTTCCGCTTTCCCGGCGGCTTTGGAGATGTCGTCGATCGGCGCGACCACGTACTGGATCTCGAACTCTTCCCCGTCCTTGGTGAAATGCTCCACATTCACCGCCGGCCCGTCCGCATCGCTGATGTGCGAGAGGAATTGCGGGCTGCGGACATGCTCGTCCACCGGCGACAGAGGATCGTTGGCATGCGCACCGATGGGGTTCGCCATGTCGCCGCTCACATGCACCACGCTGACGCCGGGCATGTTGCCGAAGGCCCGCAGGAACCGCGCCTCGCGCTGGCGCGCATTCGCCTGGATTTCCTTCGCGCGCAGCCGCTGCTCGAGCCGGTTGTAGCGCAGCACCAGGATGCCCAGCACCAGGAGGGCCACGCCGAGGCCGATGGAGATGGACACGGTGGCGATCTGGAAGTCGCGGCTCTGGGCGCGCACATAGGCCGTCTCGGCCGCGACCAGGATCATGAGCGGGAAGCGCTTGGACGCGACGAAGTACCCGACGCGCTCGACGCCGTCGACAGCGCTCAGCGCTCGATACTCGCCCTCCGGCAATGAGCGCATCATTTCGAACGCTGGCGACTCGCTTATGTCGAGGCCAACCGAGGAGGCGGTGGTGTCGCCGGCAACGCGGGCGCGGATCACCCCGTCATGCCCGAACAGCGACACCAGCATGCTCCGATCCATTCGCAGGCGGCTGTAGAACTCCACCAGATCGGCGATTTCATAGGAGGCGATGAGCACGCCGAGGGTCTGGCCCTTGCTGCCCCGCACCACGCGGCTGAACTGGATGGTCCAGGTCTGCGAGATGCGCCCCCTCACGGGCCGGCTGATGAAGACTTCATCCCCGGTCCCGGACAGCAGGGTGCGGAAATAGTCCCGGTCGGACATGTCCACGGGATTTCCGGGCGCGGACAGATTGCTGGCGATGAGCTGGCCCTGCGTGTCCACCATGGCCAATTGGATGACCGAGGGAGGCAGGCTCGCATTCCTCAACTCACGGTAGACGTCCTCGGGCGTCCACTTCTCGCCCACATAGTTCGAGAAGCTCAGCATGAAGCTGTCGACCGCCTCGACGGTGCGCTCGAGGTGGGACATGAGCACGTAGCCGAGCTTCTGGGAGCCGGCGACCGAAGTGCGCTCTTCATGCCGGCGATGCAGTTCGAACGTGGCCAGCGCGAGCGCCACCGGCGCGCAGCAGACGACAGCGAGGACGAGCCAGACGAAAAGGCGCTTCGGGCCCTGCGCTCCCGGGCCGCGTCCCGGCGGTTCGTCGTTAGATCCGCGCCCCATACTTCGTCGCATTCTCGGATGCGGCCGACCTTGGGTGTGCGCTATCCCCTGCGCCACCCCAGCCGCATTGTGCCCGACCTTTAGAGCGCAGTTTTTGTGACATGTGAAGGTGTTCCCGAAAGGGATACACTTTAATCATCCAATCTGGAGCAATCCGTCGCGGGTCAGGATCAAAACGGAGCGGGTGCGGCGGGCTTTCTCTACACCCCTGTGTCACCCTTCCTGCGAACTAAACACTTAAAGATGCCCCGATTCCGGCCACGTGCGGAAAGACTGGCACGAGGAGGGACCTGGACGGATGCGACAGAAGGCTCTCCTCACCCTGCTGCTGGCACTCGCGTGGACGATGCCCGCGCTTGCCCAGACGGTGGCCTTGCGCTGGAGCGCGAAGGACGGGCACAGCCTTGCCGAACGCACGCTCGACCTTGCCGCACTCGATGCCCTGCCCCAGATGGAAATCGTCACCAGCACGCCCTGGACGGAGGGCATCAAGCGCTTCACCGGCCCCACGCTGCTGGACCTCGCACGCCTGACCGGCTTCGACCCGGCAACCGTCCGCGTCGCCGCCCTGAACGACTTTGTCTCGTCCATACCCGCGACGGACTGGAAAGAGAACAGCATCGTCTTTTCCACCCGGCTGGACGGCAAATCCATTCGGGTGCGCGAGAACGGCCCTTTCTGGATCATGTATCCGATCAACAAGAGAGGCGAATTCGCACAACTGAACTATCGTTCCCGCATGGTTTGGCAGGTGAAAAGCCTTGATTTCGTGGTCGAATAAGGCGCGCGTAAAACTGCGCATCTTGCCGTTGGCGTTGATCGTCACGACGGTCTGCCTGTTCGCGGCCACGACCCTCCTTTACATCTGGCAGAACCAGCAACGTGCCGTCATGTCCGCCACCGTCCAGGGCTCCGGCTGGGTGGCCTATCAGGCACAACTGGAATATGTGAAATCCCGTGTGGAAATGGAGCGCGCGGTGGCGCGGCCCACCGGCACGGCCCTCGAAGCGCTGCAATTGCGTCTCGAACTGCTGCGCTCCCGCCTTCCCCTCCTCTACCAGGCGGAAGAGGGCAAGCTTCTGAATGAGATCGCCTCATTGAAGAGCGGGGTCCAGGAATTCGAGGTGATGCTCGACACCATGCTCGACCGGCTTCCAACGCTTGCCCCCTCCGAGATCGCGACATCGGAGGAGATCGGCACATGGCTCGACACCGTGGAGCCGCTGGGCCGCACGCTGCAGAGCGTGCTGATGGCCGCGGTGGCCTATAATGGCGACCTCTACCGGCGCGAGCGCGAGCTTGCCGCCATGCCGGCCATCGTGCCCCTCGCTTTGCTGTTCATTTCGGGGGCGAGCCTTGCGGGGGTTCTTCTCCTGCAGGCATGGCGCGATCGCCAGCGGCTCGCCGCGGTGGAGGCGGCCACCGCCGCCCTGACCGCCATGGAGGAGAACCTGCGCGCCGTGATCGAGGCGGTGCCGGCCAGCATGACGGTCATCGACCCGCGCAACGACACCGTCAGCTTCATCAATCCGGCGGCGGCCACGATGGTGGATGCCTCACCCGACCATCCGGACTGGCAGCGCCTGATCCGCGCCGCGCTCGAAGCCGCGCGCCTGGGTGATGGCCCCCGCGGCACGCTCAAGATGACCTTCGCCAAAGCGAACGGCGATGTCGTATCATTGTGCGGGACCCTGTGCAGCGTCATATTCGAGGGGCGTGCGCAAACCCTCCTGGTGCTGATGGACGAAACCCGCGTGCGCGATGCCGACCTCCAACTCCTGCAAGCCGCAAAGCTCGCGACGCTGGGCGAGCTGTCGACCGCCATAGCGCACGAGCTGAATCAGCCCCTCGCGGTGATCCGGATGGCGGTGGCCAATGCGCACCGCATGCTTGCGGCCGACGGGGACCGGACGGCCATCGCCGGCAAGCTCGACCGGGTGTCCTCCCAGGTGGAGCGCGCCAAGTCCATCATCGACCAGATCCGCCGCTACGGCCGCATCCCCTCCGACAGCCTGGACCGGTTCTCGCTGCGTCACGCCATCGAGCTGGCGGTCGGCTTCGTCGCCCAGCAGTATCGCGCCTCCGGCATCCGCCTCACCATCCAGCTCGACATCCCCCCCGAACTCATGGTGGTGGGTGAGCAGGCGCTCTTCGAGCAGGTGATCGTGAACCTTCTGGTGAATGCGCGCGACGCCTTCCAGGAGAAGGCTCTCGACCACGTTCCCTCCGTCTGGCTCCGGGCGCGCAGCAATGGGGCCGAGGCCGTGATCGAGGTGGAGGATGATGCCGGCGGCATCGGCGAGGAGATGCTCCTGAAGCTCTTCGAGCCCTTCTCCACCACCAAGTCGGTGGAAAAGGGCACCGGGCTCGGCCTCTCCCTGGCCCGCAGCGTCGTGCGCCAGATGAACGGGCAGATCACCGCCGGCAACATGTGGGCCGGCGCCTGCTTCACCGTGGTTCTGCCGGTGTCCGCCGCGGTGCCGGCGCGAGAGGCGGCATGATGGGCGGCTTCTCGATCCTGATCTGCGACGACGAAACGGACCTTGCGGGCGAGCTTGGCGAGTTCTTCACCACCAGCGGGTGGAGCACCATCGTCCGCACCACCGCCCCGGATGCGCTCGAGGCCTTGCATGGCGGGCTCGCGCCGACCTGCCTCCTGACCGACCTCAGGATCGGTGAGTTCGACGGCGCCGAACTGGTGACCGCCGCGCGCCGCCTGCCGCCGCATCTCCAGCCTAGCATCCTCGCCATCATGACGGGCCACGTGGTGGACAGCACGGGGGCCGGCGATTTCGGCGTCGATTTTCTCTACGTCAAACCCATCGACCCCGATGTGGTTCTGAACGACCTTGAGCTCCTGCTCTCTGTCCGGGGCGACGCCCCGCAGGAGGGCTGAGATGAAGCCGGGTCGGCGCGCCTTCTTCATCCTCGATGACGATGCCGATTTCTGCGATGACCTCGGCGAGGCCCTCGCCGCCGAAGGCCATGCCGTCGAGACCGCAGGGGATGCGCGCCTTGTCAAAGGCGACACCCTCGCCGCCATCGACGTGCTGCTCCTCGACCTCGCGCTTCCCACCATTGACGGGATCGGCATGCTCTCGCTGCTGGCGCGCATGCCCTATGCGCCGCGCCTGATCCTCATCAGCGGCAGCGGCGAGGAATTGCTGCGCACGGCCGCCACCATCGGCCGCAGCCATGGACTGCAGGTGCTCGGCACGCTGCGCAAGCCCTTTGCGCCCGAGGACGTGCTCGCACTCGCCAGCCGGCCGGTGCTGCCGGAGCCCCCGTTGCCGCATCCGCCCGCCTGCCCGTCGAAGCGCCTCCTGCCGGCCCTTGCCAAAGCGGTGCGCACGGGCACCCTTCCCGTGCTGTACCAGCCCCTGGTGATGGCGGACGATCTGCATTTTGCCGGCGCCGAGGCGCTGCTCGGCAACACTTTGCCCGGCTTCGGTCCGGTCATGCCGCCAGCCCTTATCGCCGCCGCCGCAGAACAGCCCCGCCTTCTGGTCGAGCTCAGCCTCCATGTGCTGCGGGAGGCGGTCAATGCCTGCGCGCGATGGCACCGGATCGGCTTCAGCGGGCAGGTCAGCATCAACCTGCCGCTGGACGTGCTGCGGGAGGCCGAGGCGGTGCGGACCATATCGCGGATTGTCGCCGAGGGCGCGCTGACGCCGGGACAGGTGATCTTCGAGCTGACCGAGGATGCCCTCTATGATTCCTCGCCGGAGGCCCTGGCGGCGGTGGTGCGGCTGCGCCTCGCGGGATTCGGGCTCGCCCTCGACGATATGGGGCAGCGCCAGAGCGGGCTGCTTCAGCTTGCCAACCTGCCGGTGACCGAAATCAAGATCGACCTCGAGCTTCTGCGCCAGGCGCGCCAATGGGACAAAGCACGCAGCATCTTCGCCTCCATCGTCGATCTCGGCCACCGCCTCGGTATCAAGGTGGTAGCGGAAGGAGTTGAAAGTCTGGAGGATCTCGCCCTGGCGCGACGCTACGGCGTGGATTACATTCAAGGCCATCTTGTGTCGAGAAAGCGGCCATTGTCGGAGTTGCTTGCTATGCAGACCATGTTGGGCAATTCCTCGAAGCCCTGGGTCGAGCCGCGGCAAGGGGTGGCCTGAGACATGCCGGAAGAAGCAGCAGCACAAGAGCCCCGCGTTCTTCTCGTCGACGACGATCCGGACATTCTGATCGAATTGAGCGAGGGCCTTGCCTCCCTGGGGCTGCCCTCCCGGACGGCGGACACGGCTGTCCTGGCGCTGGACATGGTGCAGCGGCATGAAGAGCTGCAAGTGATCGTCACCGATCTGCAGATGCCGCGCATCGACGGCATCGAGCTCCTTCAGAAGCTCTCCATGCGCAAGCGCGCCCGGCCCATCGCCGCCATCGTGATCACCGGCCACGCCTCGCTCGACCGCGCCGTTGGCGCGCTGCGCCTGAAGGCGGTGGATTTCCTCCAGAAGCCGCTGCTGCCGGAGGAGGTGGCCCACGCCATCCACCGCGCCATGGCGCTGCTGGAGGATGAAGCCATTGAGGCGATGCCCGCGGAGGAGACGACGCGCACCAGCGCCACGGCCCGGCCCAATTATCTGCGCGCGCTGGTGGCCGCGCGGGCGGATCGCGACGCCATCTTCCAATCGGGCCTGTTCTCCGATCCGGCCTGGGACATGCTGCTGGATCTGGCCGTGGCGGAGGCCACTGCCCGGGCGATCTCGGTGACCAGCCTGTGCATCGCCTCGGGGGCGCCCACCACCACCGCCCTGCGGCGGATCGAGGACATGAAGGAAGCCGGCCTGCTCGATCGCATTCCCGATCCCCAGGACCGGCGCCGCGTGCTGGTGCACCTGACCCCTGAAGGGCGCAAGCGCATGGAAGCCTTCGTCCAGCGCCATGCGGCGCGCCTCGGCGTCACCATCGACTGAGCTTCCGCCTCGCCAAAAAGGCTGAGCGTCCGCCCCAAAAAAGAAAGGGACAAGCAGATTTCCTGCCTGTCCCTAGAAAGCGCCATGGGAGGATATGGCGGGCACGAGGCCCGCCGGGCGCGGTCAACCGATGAACTGGTAGCCGAGATAGCGCTTGGCATCGATCACGTCGTGACCGACCTTCTGGCGCAGCTTCTTGCGCAGCTTGCTCATGTGGCCCTCGACCACGCTCTCGTCCACGTCGTCGTTGAAGATGCCGTAAATGGTGTTGAAGATTTGGGTCTTCGTGACACGCCGGCGGCTGTTCTTCACGAGATATTCAAGGATATGGCGCTCGCGGCGCGGCAGCGGCAGCGGCTCGCCGCCGATCTCCGGATCGCGGCCATCGAAGAAGACCTGAAGGCGGCCCTCGGCAGGCGCCTTCGGCACGCCGATCATGCGGCGGCGGACGGCTTCGGAACGCGCCACGATCTCCTTCACATGCACCGGCTTGCGCACCACGTCATCGATGCCGGCGGTGAAGAGTTCCAGGGTCTGCGAAAGGCACTTCACGTCGCTGAGCGCAATGATGGGAGCCTGGCAATGGGTGCGGATCAGATCCGGAAAAGCCGGGCGGGCATCGAAGTCCCCGAGAAGAAAACCCTCAACTGCTTCCAAGTCATGGTCGGACGCAGCCCGCAGCCATTCCTTGAACTCACCTTCGCCGAGACCAAGCGAAGAAAGACCTTCCCGGGAAAAACCGGAAACATAGCTGTCAGCGACAGCTTCTCTATGATCAACGATGACGTACACGGTATCCCCCCTATGTACAAAGCGCAGATCAACGACAACGACTGCTCCGGCTAAATTTCCCCCGCCCCGGCTGCCGTTCTCCCTGGGCATAAGAAACTCGTAAGCCTTTGGGTTATTCCACTCAATCGGAGTTACTACGGTTTCGGCGGGTTTTTGCTACCAAAATGGGAGTATTGATGTACGCCTGTTCATTCCGGCGTCATGTCGATCGGCTAGCCTCGACCCTGAGATGCAAGTGCCGCCGGCTCAGGTTCTGCCGCACGGTAAGAATATGCCGTGCGGGTACTGCATGGACCCTTGGCACGGCAGGAAAGCGCCGACACCGACCATCCCGCACCCACCTACCGTCACATCCCCGACACGTGCATGTAGAAATGTCGCATCTCTCCCCCTGTGTCTGATTCGCCACTCTTTCTCGTCTTCGTCAGACGGAAGTTTGCTGTGGACATCGGCGGAGACTGCAGCCGGGACTGGATGCTCGTAGATTTCTCGCGGCTCACGCAAATCCAGCGGCGGCATGACGCCGGTCTGCGGCGACGGGGCTTGGAATGGGAATGTTCCGCCATGGCCGGATCCTTCACACGCATCCCCGCCATGACCGCCCCGTGGACCTAGGCCTCACTTTCGAAGAGCACGGGCGAGCCGCGCGGAGGGCGAGCGCCAATATCTGCGTCATGATCAGGATCATCCGCCGCGAATGGCTTCGAGGTGCCGTGCCGATGGGCGACCGAGCGCGCCCGCCTTGGTCAAGAACCCGCCGCGCCGTAGCGGCCATGAGCAACGTGCCGCCCTCAAGCCAGCATGACGATCGCCGGCTCTCCCGCTCCTGTGAAGCGGCGGTGGTCCGAGGCGGCTTTCCAAGCTCGTTCTCAGGCTTCGAAGACGTTCTCGATCTTGCTCTTCAGGGTCTGCGCATTGAACGGCTTCACGATGTAGTTGTTCACGCCCGCCTTCTTCGCCGCGATGACATTCTCCGACTTCGCTTCGGCGGTCACCATGATGAAGGGCAGGCTGGTGAGATCCGCATCGTCGCGCACCCGCTTCAGCAGCTCGTAGCCGGTCATGGGCTCCATGTTCCAGTCGGAGATCACGAGGCCGTACTGGCGCTCCTTGAGCTTCGACAGGGCCTCGGTGCCGTCCGACGCCTCGTCCACGTCGTCAAAGCCGATCTGCTTGAGGAGATTGCGAATGATGCGGACCATGGTCTTGTAGTCGTCGACCACCAGAACCGGCATCGATAAATCAACCGCCATAATCCACTCCTTCGGCAGGCGCAGGCAACACGCGTCACTGGGGAGAGCGAACCTCCCGTTCTATGTATTGTTTTAGTCGACCGCAGCTTGCGCGAAGCTTGCTCCTTCGCTTCGGGGGGCCTTTTCTACGCGGCCCAAAATAGTCTAAGAAAATCGGATCGAATGACTGTAAATCCCGTAGGAGCTGTGGATGTCTACCAGCATGCGGCCGTTTCGCATCGAAAATGCCCTACGCGGCAGGAAGGGCGTGGATGCGGAAGCTGGTATCCCGTTGGCTCAGCTTGATCGCATCCTGGAGGAGCTCTCCGCCCTCCGCGGCGATCTTGCGAAGGCATCCCGGGCCGCGCAGCCCGCTTCCGACGCCACCCAGCTCGCTCCCGAGGCCGGCCAGCCGGTCCCCGACCCCGCCGATCCCGAGACCGCGAAAGCCGCCTTGTGGCAGGGCGTCGAGACCATCCGCGATGCCATCGACAGCACGAAGGTGGAGATCGCCTCCCTCCATGCGGGCCACCAGAGCGGCGCCAAGATCGACCGCGCGAGCTTCGAGCTCGGCGCCGTCGTCAGCGACACCGAGGCGGCCACCGAGGTGATCCTCTCCGCCGCCGAGACCATTGACGCGCTGGCGGGGCGGCTGTTCTCCGAGCTGTCCGGTCCACACCAGGCCATGGTGAAGGAAATCCAGGACTGCTCGGTGCACATCTTCGAGGCGTGCAACTTCCAGGACATTACCGGCCAGCGCATCAGCAAGGTGGTGAGCCTGATGCAGTTCATCGAGCACCATGTGGAGCGCATGATCCACATCTGGGGTGGCGCGGACGAGGTTCAGCGGGTCGCCGATTCCCTCAACCGCGAGCGCGAGGGCGACGCCGCCCTGCTCAACGGCCCGGCCCTCGCCACCGACCACAACGTGGTCTCCCAGGACGACATCGACTCGCTGTTCGCCTGAGCAGCGTGCGGCCTGTAATGCCACGAGAGCAGACGCCTTCGGTCTCCGAAGGCGGGCGGCGCTCTCCAATCTCTTAAGCTCAGGTCCATCTTCCACCGCCGCGCAACCCGGCCGTGTTTGGCCGGCGTGCCGTCACGCAGGACGCGGCTGCCCCGCTCACTGGGAAACGGCAGGCTCCTCGGGGGTGGTTTCCTCGGAGGCGGACTCCTCCGCCGAGGACCCGATGGAGACGGGCGCCACAAGAGCGGGAGAAACCGGCGCGGGTTTTGCCGCCGCCGTGTTCTGCACCGGCTCCGCATCGCAGAAGGCCTTGGCCTGCGGTGTCCATGAGCCGAAGCCCGAACGCACCAGATTGCGCATGACGATGCAGACATAGCGCTGCTGGGCGGGCGTGTTGTTCGGCCCGGCATTGTAGCGCGCTGCCGCCATAATCCAGCTTCCGTGCCGCTTGTAGAGTTCGCTCAGGAAGCGCGCCGCCTGCTCCACATTGGCGCGGGGATCGAACATCTGCTCCAGCGACTTGAACTCGGCCCGGTGCCAGTAGAAGTTCGCCTGCATGCAGCCGAGATCGATGAGGTCGGAGCCGGTCGCAGCGCGGATCTGGTTGAAGCGCTTGATGGCGTCAGCCACGCTGAGGCCCACATAGCTCTCTTTCTTGGTGGCCACGAGGAGAGGCTGCAGCGTGCCGTTGCCCCCGCTTTCCGTGAGGCCGACCGCATAGAGGATCGGCAGCGGCACGCCGAACTTCACCGAGGCACGCGCCATCTCCGCCTCGCAGACGCCGAGGCGGAGATTCTCCTTCGCAGCCTGCGCCGGGCTAGCCGCGATCGCGGCCAGGGCGATTGCCGCCGTCAGAAGCGTCTTCATCCCCATTGCGTCCATTCCTCGAACTGTCGCCGCCCTGGCGCTGGTCGGACGGGTCCTGGCCCTCGCCCTGCCGCGCAGCCGGCATTGCCGCCAGGGGCTGGCGCGGCGTCATCTCGAACCGCGTCCAGGCAGCCCCGCCGTCGCTTCCATCCACCACGGAGACATCGGCCGCCTCCACGCCCTCGGACCGCAGCATCTCGGCAAGGCGCGCCTGGTCCTGCTTCAGCAGCCGGGCGGTTTCGGGGTTGCTCGCTTGCAGCTTCACTTCCAGGCCCGACGCGCTCGACCGGAGACGGACGGTGACGATGCCGAGGTCGGAGGGATTGAGCTGGATATCGAGGAGGCGCACAGGCCCCTGGGCCCGGGCCAGATCTCCGGCCGCGGCTGCCGCCGGGTTGGTCATGCGCGCGATCTCGGCGCCGATGGCATCGGAGACCTGGCGCAGGTTCGAGAGCGGCAGGCCCTGCTGGGCCGTGGCCATCCATTGCTGGGTGTTTCCGGTGGCCGTGGCTGACCCGGAAGCCGGTGTGGAAGCCGGGGTCTCCCGGTCGGCCGCCCTCCCCTCCACGTCCCGGCGGGTCGCGGCGCCGCCGTCCCGCGCCGCAACGGGCTTCACCTCCTCATGCCGCTCGCTGCGGCCCGCCAGCCGGCGCTCCACCCGCTCGGCGGCATCGTCTTCGGCTCCCTCGGAGGCGATTTCCTTCGCGCGCTCGTGCTGCCGCCCGCCAGCCACTTCGCCGGTGGGGGATGCGCCCGTGGCGGAGCCCGGCAGAGCGAAAGGCTGCGCGCTCTGCGCCGTTCCCGGCAGATTCGCCTCGCGCACGGGGGCGAAATGGGTTTCCCGGCTGAGCACGGTGATGCGGATCGGCGCAGGGCCGGCCGCCTTCCCCTCGCCCTCTTCCTCGGCGGATTGTGGCGCGGTTCCCGGCGCGCCTCCGCGCAGCCTGGCCTCTCCCTCCTGCCCCGCGTCGGGCTTAGGCTGGGGCGGTGTGACCGGCATGGCGGCCATGGCCGCCGCCGTTGCGTCCGGCGTGGCTTGCGCAAGGCGGGGATCGGCGGCGAGAGCGGGCTGCCCGCTTTCCTCGTCCCCCTTCTGTCCCGCGCCGGAAACCCCGTGGCGGTTCCCGGCGTCGGTCGTCTTGATCGTGTCCTGCGGGCGCCCTGCCTTGCTGTCGGGCGGCGAAAGCGCGCCCAGAAGATGCGCGGGCCCGCGCTTGGTGCCCTCGGAGGCAGCGCCCCGCTCGCGCACGGCATGCGGCGATGGTTCCTCCGACGCTGCGTCCTTCTGGTTCTTCGCGACGGGAAGCCGGCTGGCCTTTTCTTCCGGAGCGGGCGCATCGACGCCAAGGGCGGAAAACAGCGCGCTCATGCGCGTGCGGAGGGAAGGCTCCGTCTCCGCGCCGGAATCGACCTTTGCGCCCTCGGGCACGTTCTCCACGCCCCGGGGAGCATCGCCGAGGCCGTCCAGAAGGGCGCCGAAGGCGCTGGCCTCGTCTTTACTCCCCTGCCCGCCGGAAAAGCCGCCGACCGTCTTGGCACCAGACCTGCCGGCGGCCCCAATG
This sequence comes from Aquabacter albus, assembly GCF_040049275.1. Taxonomy (NCBI): domain Bacteria; kingdom Pseudomonadati; phylum Pseudomonadota; class Alphaproteobacteria; order Hyphomicrobiales; family Xanthobacteraceae; genus Aquabacter; species Aquabacter albus. The sequence continues at coordinate 437,583 of NZ_JBDZDT010000001.1, forward strand.
GATTGGGACTGGCGTTCCACCTCCAAAGCGCTCATCGCGGACCTCCCTTCAGGACGGAATCTGCCGTTGCGAGGGCGGCGCGCGCCCGCTCCAGAACCGGCAATTCTTCTTCCTTGCTCAGAACGACAGGCTGTGCGGGCGCGGGCGGCGGCGGCGCGCTTTCGGCGGCGCGCTGCACCATGCTGGCGGTGGCGGAGGCGGCATCCAGCAGGGCGACATCCGCCGGCCCGAGGCGGTCGCGATCCACCGTCTTGAGATCCTTGAGCGCCGCGCCGTAGGTGTCCGCGGACGGCGCGAGCGACGCCCCCCGATAGAGCCGGGCGCGATCGGCCTCCGCGCTGCCGTCGGGCGTGCCGGCCAGCACGCGCTGCGCCGCCATGCCCGCGGCCGCGGTCTTTCCCTGGACGACGGCGGAGCGCGCCACGAGCAGCTCCATGTCGCGCCGGCTGTTGGGCTCCATCATCTTCAGCATGTCGTCGAGCCGGTGGAACTGCTGCGGATCGTTGACGAAGTTCATGCGGGAGAGAGCGCTCGCGAAGCGCTGGCGGAAATTGTCCGCATAGACCGAGTTGCGGAAGCGGAAGAGATACTGCTTCGAGGCATGCTCGAAGGCCTCCGTATCGCCGGACTGGCTCGCCACCACGATGGCGCGCCGCAAGGCCGCTTCCTCCACCAGCGTCCCCGGCGCCAGCAGCCGCGCCACATCCAGCAGCATGGTGGACCGCTTGGGGTCCTTGCGTACCCATAGAGCCGCCTGCGCCAGCGCCACCTGCCCGCCGAGGCTGGCCGGCAGGCTGCGGGGATTGATATCGGAAAGCTGGCGCAGGGCTTCTTCCTCGCGCCCTTCCAGATAAGCGAGCGTGCCCCGGAGCAGGCGCGAATCGATAGAGGGCGGGGGCTGTTGCCCCATCAGGCGCCTGAGGACGGAGGGATTGCCGCCGCTGAGGAAATAGGTCACCGCCGCGCGGGCATTGCGCGGGTCGCGCCAGACCGACGGATCGGCGGCGGCGAATTCACGCTCGATGCGCTCGCTCAGGGCGCGCTGCGCCGCGAACGCGTCGTTGGCGCCGGCCGCCAGGCGGTCCTGCACACGGCGAAGCGAGCGGACGAGTTCCTGTGGCCAGAGCGGAGACTGGCCATCGGCGGCGGGGGCCGGGGCTTCAGCCTGCGCCGGCGGGGAAACCACCGGCGGGAGAATGGGCGGAAGGGGCGCCGGCAAGGCGGATGCCGTCGGAGGATCCTCGGCCGGGGGTGTGGAGGCCGGCACTGCCGAATTGGCAGCGGGCGCAGACGTCTCATCCGGCGGAGTAACGGCCGTGGATGCGGGCGAGACGGCCGGAGCGGGAGGGGCAGAAATCACTTCCGGCTGCGCCGCGGGGGCCGGTGGCACAGGCTCCGGTGGCGGCGCGCGCACGGCAGAGGGGGCCGGCTCGGCCGGTAGCGGGGAAACTGGCGCCACCGGCACAGACGGCGGTGTCAGGGCCGCGACGGTGCGTGGCGGCGGCAGTGCCCCAGGCGCCTGGGGCGCCGCGGCCTGGACGATTGGATTGGCGACCGGGGTGGCAGCCACCATCGCCACTGCCGACGCGGGAATGGCCGGGCGCGGCTTCGGCATCGGCACGGCCGCCACGGGAACGGGAACCGGGTTGACCGCCCGCGCAGTGGGCGCCGGCGCCGCCGCAGGAGATGCAGGGGCCGCCGGAGCAGCGACCGCGGCCGGGCGCGTGCCCGGGATTGCGGGGATTGGAACGGAAAGAGGATTTGTGACCCGCCCGGCGCTCACGGGTGCTGCCGCAGAAGAGGCGGGGGTCGCCGGAGCGGCGGCCGTGACCGGGCGCGTGGCGGGGACCGCGGGAACCGGACCGGAAAGGGGATTTGTGACCCGGCCGGCGCTCGCCGGTGCTGCCGCCGGAGATACGGGGGCCGCCGGAGCGGCGGCCGTGGCCGCACGGGGTGCAGAGGTGGCAGGCGCCGGTGGCGGGGCAACCCTCGGTGCCGGCCGCGCGGCGGTGGCGGCGGCAGGCGTTGAGGCGGCGGGCGGGGGAACGGTTTCACCCTCGCGCCGCATTCCGGCCCATGGATCGCCCTCCTGCGCAACCACCGGCCCGCAAGCGAGCCAGGCGGCGGCCGCACAGAGGACGAGGCGCGCGCGCATCACGTGGCGGGCTCCCGCAGCAGGATTTCAATGCGCCGGTTTTCGGGCGCATTGGGGTCCCCCGGATTCTTCAGCCGCCGGTCGGCAAATCCCTCGATCTTCGTGACGCGCTTCTCGTCCAGCCCGCCCCGCGCGAGCATGTAATGGGCCACATGGGCGCGCGCGGTGGAGAGGCGCCAATTGTCGTACATCTCGGAGCGGAACGGCCGCCCGTCCGTATAGCCGCGGATGACCACCTCGCCGGGCCGGCTGGCGAGGATCTTCGCCACCTTCTCCATGGCCCGCACCAGCTTGGGGTCGGGCTGGGCGGAGCCCACGGCGAACATGCTGAAATTCGCATCGTCCATCAGGTTCAGCACCAATCCCTCGCGGGTGACGCGGACCTCCACGAGCGGGGCGTTCACGGAGCCCATGGTGCTCTTGACCGCCGCGTTGATCTCATCTTCCAGCTTCTGGGCGGCCTGGTCGCCCGCCTTCTCCGTCTTGTCCGTCCTCTCCCCCTTGCCACCCTTCGCGGTGTCGGCCCGCGCTTCGGGGGATGGCGGGACATTCGCCTCGCCGCCGGCGGAGGTGTTCACGGGGCCGGACGCGCTGATCTGCCCCGTGCTCGACTGCTGCATGATGTAAGGCTGCGTGCTCTGCCGATCCCCGTCCTGAACGAGGGTGGAGGCGGTCTGCCAATAGGCCGGGTCGAAGGGATCGCGCTGGGCGTCGCCGGTGCCCGTCCCGGGCTTCCCCACATCACCCACGGCGACGTCCCGCACGCCGGTCACGGGCTGCTGAGCCGTCGCCGCCAGCTCCGCGAGAGAGGCATAGGGGTCCTGGAACAGCGCCCGCTCCCGCGCGCCCTGCTGCATGTCGTCGCCCTGCCCGCTGGCGGCGCCCTTGGTGTTCTTCACGGCCGAGAACTGGGCACCGTCGTCCGACGTACCTTCATCCTGCGCGTCCTGGGGATTGTTCAGCCCCCGGCGCGGGATGATGTCGTCGCTGAGATTGATGGGGTTGAAGTATTGCGCGATGACCTTGCGCACGTCCTGGTCGGTGACGTTGATGAGCCACATGATGAGGAAGAAGGCCATCATCGCCGTCATGAAATCGGCGTGGGCCACCTTCCATGCGCTCGAATGGGCCTCGTGCTCCTCTTCCTCGTAACGCCTGACGATAATGATGTCGTGCTTGCCGTTGTCGGACATCGCGCCCTCACACCTTCGGCGGGTTGAGGCGGTCGACCCAGGCGCGAACCTGGGTCTCCAGGACCGTTTCGCCCACCACCACGCGCACGTCCGCCATGTCGGCCGGCTCGAACACGCATGCCGGCGGATCGCCGAGCCGTGCACGCAGGCGTTCGAGAAGGTCCGCCGCACCGCTGATCTTCAGCACGGGCCGGTCCTCCCGGGCCAGAATCGGCACCATCAGCCCTTCCAGTTCCGCCAAGGCCCGCTCTCGCACGCCGGCCTCCAGGAACGGGGAGACGATGCGGGCAAGGCTCTCGGCCATGCCGGCCTCCATCTCCGCGATGGCCGCCTCCATGGCGCCCGCGAGACGGGCGGCCTCAACCTCGCTCCAGGTGGCGCGCTCGGCCTCGAGGCGTTCGGCAAAGCGTACCTCGTCCTCGGCGCGCAGGCGCTCGAACTCCGCCCGCGCCGCAGCCTCCCCCTCGCGGCGTCCGCGCTCGGCGGCCTCCCGCGTCAGTTCGGCGATATCGGGGCCAGGCGCAGCCGGCGGCTCGGCCGCTCCGGACGACACGCTCGGCGCGGGGCGCAGAGAGTGCGTGAAGAGCGCGGAGAAACCGGGGGACGCGGGAAGTTCGGGTGCAGGCGTGCGAGAAGTGGTGAAGTCCGGCAGGTGGCGGGCGATGGCATGCATGGATCAGGCTCTCGCTTCCTGCCGCAGCCATTGGCGCAGGATGGCGGCCGCCTGCTCCTCGTCGAAATCGATGATCTGTTCCAGCCGCTTCTGGGGCGAACGGTTGAGGCGGCTCGTGAGATCCTCGATGAGATTGACCGGCGCGAGGGTCGCGGCGTTCGGCAGCGCTTCCGTGCTCTCGAGGCTCCCCTCGGTTTGCGGCCCTGTGGCGGCAAGCATGGCCGCCTCGATGGCATTCGCCTCGGTCTCCGGCCGCGCGAGGATGGCGCGCACCGCCGGCCTCAGGCCGAACCAGATCAGGAGGGCGGCGACCACCAGGATGGTCAGCGCGTTCACCAGCGTTCCCGCCTGGCGCAGCAGCAGCTCCGTCCAGTTGAGCGGCGGGATCGGCTCAAGGGCATGGCCGCCATTGGCGAACGGCGTCGCCACCACCTTCAGCTTGTCGCCCCGATCCTTGTCGTAGCCGGCGGCGGAGCTTGCGAGCTGCTCGATCTCGTAGATCTGGGTCTCGATGGGCACCACGTCCGAGCCCTTGCCGGCATTGGCGGCGAGGCGATCGCGGTTGACCAGGATGGCGATGGACAGGTTCTTCACCGCGAAGCCGTCGCTCACGGTCTGGGTGGTGCGGGAGGAGATCTCGAAATTGGTGAGTTCCTCGCGCCGGTCGTTCTGCTCGCTGGAATCATTGCCCTGGTCCTGGGTCTGGACCTGCTGCTGGGGAATGTTCTGCTGCACCGTGGTGGGCGGCTGCTGGCTGCGGTTCTGCGACAGGCCCTTTTCCCGGATGACGCGCACGGACCGCTCGGTCTTCGAGGCGGGATCAAACGTCACTTCGCTCGACGTGCTGCGGTCCGTATCGAGGCGCGCGGCCACGCTGATCTCGAAATTGCCGAGGCCCAGATAGGGGGTCAGCGTGCGGCGGATCTTTTCCTCGGTCTCGCGCGCCACCTGCTGCTGGAGCAGCGCCTTCTTGCCGGCGGGCGCGTTCTCGGAATCCTCTCCCGAGGACAGCACGGCGCCGTCGGTGTTCAGCACGGTGACGCTGTCCAGCTTCATGCCAGGAATGGCCGACGCGACGAGATGGCGGATGGCCTGGGCGGTGGAGGTGTCGTCGGAATTCTCGGTGCGCACCACCACGGAGGCGGTGGCCTGCTGCGCGTCACGCCGGAACGAGGAGCGGTCGGGCAGCACGATGTGCACGCGGGCCGCCTTGATGCCCTTCATGGTCTGGATGGTGCGGGCGAGTTCGCCCTCCAGCGCGCGCACCCGCGTCACTTCCTGCATGAAGGAGGTGAGGCCGAACGAGCGGACATCGTTGAACAGCTCGTAGCCCGTCGAGGTGCTCTGGGGCAGGCCCTTCACCGCCAGCAGCATGCGGGCCTTGGCCGTGTCCGAATGGGCGACGAGAACAGAGGTGCCATCGGAGCTGACATCGAAGGAAACGCCCGCATCCTTCAGCGCGCCGCCGATGCGGTTGACGTCCTCGCGGTTGAGGTTGGCGTAGAGGGTCTCGCGCTCCGGCTGGCTGAGATAATAGGCGCCGAGGCCGATGACCGTGATGACGATGAGGCCCACCAGGCCCAGCGCCACGAGGCGCCGCGTGCCGAGGTCCCGCAGGTTGCCGAGAAGGATGTTCAGTTGCTCGGTTCCGACCATGTCCGCTCGCCACGCTGTGTTGCGCGACCGGCCCAGCCTTTCGGCGAGACCGGTGAAGGGCGGGTGCCAGGTCGCACCCTTCGCGACGAGCCAAGGTCAGGCCCGCCACGCCCCCCGCAATCTCGTGGAGCAACCTTGCCTGGGCATTGCAGCAGGCGGGCGGTGCAAAAAACAAAGACCACGCCCCTCTCGGGGCGTGGCCAGGACCGCCAGAAGATTGGCGTTGAAGAGAAGCGCGATCAGCCGCGGAACAGGCTGAGCACGTTCTGCGTGGAGGAGTTGGCGATGGAGAGCGACTGGATCGCCAGCTGCTGCTGGGTCTGCAGCGCCTTCAGCTTGGTGGACTCCGCTTCCATGTCGGCGTCGACGAGGGCGCCGATGGCGCGGTCATTGGCGTCGATGAGAGCCTGAGCGAAGTTGCTCTGGGAGGCGATGCGGGCCGCATTCGCGCCGAGGGTGGTGTTCGCGTCGGTCATGTCGCCGATGGCTTCATCGACGATGGAGGCGTAGTTGGAGATCGTGATCAGATCAGCGGCGGAGCCGGTCAGCGAGCCGATGTTGAGGTCCTTGATGGTGGTGGCAGTGGCAGCGGCAGTGCCCGTCAGCTGGCCCGTTCCATCGTCGGTCACCTTAAAGGAAATCGCCACGCGGACCTTGTCCATGATGCCGCGGAGGCTGTTGGCATTCGGAGTGGTCGCATCATTGTCGAGATCGGTGAAGAAGGCAGTCTTCGCCGTGTCGAGATCCGCCTTGAAAGCGGCCATATCGTCGCTGGTGGTCAGAGCAGCGACCGCTGTATTCAGAGCGGTGCCCAGATTGGTGTTGGCGCCGGCGATGGCGCCGTTGATGGCTGTCGTCTGCGCAGCGGAGGAGTCATAAAGCTTCACGCCGGTGGTATCGATGTCGATGGTGTCGATCGACACGCCCGTGGCGCTGCGGGAGAACGAGCCGACCACGGACTTGACGGCGTTGTAGCCGGTGGCGCTGGAATCCACCGAGAGCCAGTTGTTGCCGCTGGTGCTGGCGCTGTTGGCGGCACCGGAAATGCGATCGAGCTGGATCTTGATTTCCTGCTGGATCTTGGCGCGGTCGGCGTCCGGCGAAGACGCGGTGACCAGCAGGTTCTTCACCTGCTTCAGGGCATCCAGGGCTTCGTCCATGCCGGTCTTGGCGACGTCGACGGAAGACTTGCCGAGGGCCAGCGCATCCTTGGCAGCGCCGAGGGCGCCGTTGTCGGAGCGGGTGGTGGTCGCGATGGACCAGTACGCAGCGCCGTCCTGGGCCGAGTTGATGCGCAGGCCGGTGGAAACGCGGGTGTTGGTGCTGTCGAGGCCGTTATTGATGCCGCGCAGGGTCTGCAGGGCAACCATGGCCGAGGTATTGGTGATCAAGCTGGTCATGACAAATGTCCCTTGATGTCACGTATGGAGGATTTTGGGGGACATGCCGGACTCTCACCGGCACAGCAGGGGCGGCATCATGCCTTTGAAGGGTGCTCCGGCTCTGCGGAGGGCCCGTCCCCTCGCCTGTCGCGAGCGGTCAACCTGCCATTAGGTCAAGCTTTCCAGAGCAAGCTTGCGCAAAGCTTGCGCGAAGCTTGCAAAATTCTGGGGCAGAACGGGCGCGCCGGAGATGCGCGCGGACGACAGAAAAGAAAAACCACGCCCCTTTCGGGGCGTGGCCAGGAGCGCCAGAAGATTGGCGTGGAAGATAAGCGCGATCAGCTGCGGAACAGGCTGAGCACGTTCTGCGTGGAGGAGTTGGCGATGGAGAGCGACTGGATCGCCAGCTGCTGCTGGGTCTGCAGCGCCTTCAGCTTGGTGGACTCCGCTTCCATGTCGGCGTCGACGAGGGCGCCGATGGCGCGGTCATTGGCGTCGATGAGGGCCTGGGCGAAGTTGCTCTGGGACGCGATGCGGGCCGCGTTCGCGCCGAGGGTGGTGTTCGCGTCCGTCATGTCGCCGATGGCTTCGTCAACGATGGACGCGTAGTTGGAGATCGCCATCAGGTCGTTTGCAGAGCCCGTGAGCTTGCTGATGTCGATGTCCTTGATGGTGGACACGGTCACGACGCCGCCCGTGCCGTCGGCCTCGGTGGAATAGGCCGCACGCACCTTGTCCATGATGCCGAGCTTGCTGTTGTTGTCCGCGACCGCGGCATCATTGATACCGTCCGTGCCGGTGCCGACGAAGGTGTCGAAAGCCGTCTTGATGGCGGCCGAGGTGGTCGCCCCGTCGGCCACATAGCTGCCAGACTTGTTGCTGCCGTTGGCCTGCGTGTAGACCGCACCAGCGCCAAGAGCAATGTCCAGGACGCCCGCAGCCACAGTAGCCGTAGCATTATTGAGTTCAGCCGTAACCACGGTACCAACAGCAGCGTTGCTGTCGTAGAGCTTCACGCCTGACGTGTCGATGTCGATGGTGTCGATCGACACGCCCGTGGCGCTGCGCGAGAACGAGCCGACCACCGACTTGGTCGCGTTATAGCCCGTCGCGGCAGAATCCACCGAGAGCCAGTTGTTGCCGCTGGTGCTGGCGCTGTTGGCGGCGCCATTGATGCGATCGAGCTGGATCTTGATTTCCTGCTGGATCTTGGCGCGGTCGGCGTCCGGCGAAGACGCGGTGACCAGCAGGTTCTTCACCTGCTTCAGGGCGTCCAGGGCTTCATCCATGCCGGTCTTGGCGACGTCGACAGAGGACTTGCCGAGGGCGAGCGCGTCCTTGGCAGCGCCGAGGGCGCCGTTGTCGGAGCGGGTGGTGGTGGCGATGGACCAGTACGCAGCGCCGTCCTGAGCGGAATTGATGCGCAGGCCGGTGGAGACGCGGGTGTTGGTGGCGTCGAGGCCGTTATTGATGCCGCGCAGGGTCTGCAGGGCAACCATGGCCGAAGTGTTGGTGATCAAGCTGGTCATGACAAATGTCCCTTGATGTCACGTATGGAGGATTTTGGGGGACATGCCGGACTCTCACCGGCACAGCAGGGGCGGCATCATGCCTTTGAAGGGTGCTCCTGCTATGCGGGAGGGCCCGTCCGCTCGCCTGTCGCGAGTGGTCAACCTGCCATTGGGCGGAGCATTCCAGACCAAGCTTGCGCAAAGCTTGCGCGAAGCTTGCAACCTTGAGGGGCGGGACCGGCGCTGCGGACAGGCGCTGCGCAAAAACAAAAGCCACGCCCCTCTCGGGGCGTGGCCGGGAACCACCAGAAGAGTGGCGGAAAAGATAAGCGCGATCAGCTGCGGAACAGGCTGAGCACGTTCTGCGTGGAGGAGTTGGCGATGGAGAGCGACTGGATCGCCAGCTGCTGCTGGGTCTGCAGCGCCTTCAGCTTGGTGGACTCCGCTTCCATGTCGGCGTCGACGAGGGCGCCGATGGCGCGGTCGTTGGCGTCGATGAGGGCCTGGGCGAAGTTGCTCTGGGAGGCGATGCGGGCCGCATTCGCGCCGAGGGTGGTGTTGGCGTCCGTCATATCGCCGATGGCTTCGTCGACGATGGACGCGTAGTTGGAGATCTTCATGAGATCGTCGGCAGAGCCCGTGAGCTTGCTGATGTCCATGTTCGCAATGGTGGACACCGTCACGACGCCGCCCGTGCCGTCGGCCTGCATGGTGTAAGCCGCGCGCACCTTGTCCATGATGGCGAGCTTGTCATTGCCGACAGCAGTCGCGCTGACACCCGTCTTGAAGGCGTCGACCAGGGCCTTAACCTCCGCCGCCGTATCCGCAGTCGTGGCCGCGCCATCAAACGCGATGCTGCCGGAGCGCGCAGAGGTGTTGTCGGAGGCAAACGTATTGCCCAGGCCCGTCTCCAACACGTCCATCGAGCCCGCGCCGGTCCCAATATCGCCGTCAACGGTGCCGTGCACGGTCGAATTGGAGTCGTAGAGCTTCACGCCCGACGTATCGATATCGATGGTGTCGATCGACACGCCCGTGGCGCTGCGCGAGAACGAGCCGACCACCGACTTGGTCGCGTTATAGCCGGTGGCGCTGGAATCGACCGCGAGCCAGTTGTTGCCGCTGGTGCTGGCGCTGTTGGCGGCGCCATTGATGCGATCGAGCTGGATCTTGATTTCCTGCTGGATCTTGGCGCGGTCGGCGTCCGGCGAAGACGCGGTCACCAGCAGGTTCTTTACCTGCTTCAGGGCGTCCAGGGCTTCGTCCATGCCGGTCTTGGCGACGTCGACGGAAGACTTGCCGAGGGCGAGCGCATCCTTGGCGGCGCCGAGGGCGCCGTTGTCGGAGCGGGTGGTGGTGGCGATGGACCAGTACGCAGCGCCGTCCTGAGCCGAGTTGATGCGCAGGCCGGTGGAGACGCGGGTGTTGGTGGCGTCAAGGCCGTTATTGATGCCGCGCAGGGTCTGCAGGGCAACCATGGCCGAGGTGTTGGTGATCAGGCTGGTCATGACAATGTCCCTTTGTGTCCGTGTGGATGATTTTGGGGGACATGCCGGACTTTCACCGGCACGGCAGGGGCGGCATCATGCCTTTGAAGGGTGCTCCGGCTATGCGGAGGACCCGTCCGCTCGCCAGTTGCGAGCAGTCAACCTGCCATTGGGCGAAACATCCCAGAGCAAGCTTGCGCGAAGCTTGCGGGACAAGACCGGCGCCGCGGAGATGGCCGCGGACCACACGGAAGAAAGCCACGCCCTTTTCGGGGCGTGACCAGGAGCGCCAGAAGATTGGCGCCGAGAGATAAGCGCGATCAGCTGCGGAACAGGCTGAGCACGTTCTGCGTGGAGGAGTTGGCGATGGAGAGCGACTGGATCGCCAGCTGCTGCTGGGTCTGCAGTGCCTTCAGCTTGGTGGACTCCGCTTCCATGTCGGCGTCGACGAGGGCGCCGATGGCGCGGTCGTTGGCGTCGATGAGGGCCTGAGCGAAGTTACTCTGGGACGCGATGCGCGCCGCGTTCGCGCCGAGGGTGGTGTTGGCGTCCGTCATGTCGCCGAGGGCGTCGTCGACGATGGACATGTAGTTGGAGATCTTCTGGAGGTCGTCGGCGCTGCCGGTCAGCGCCGAGATGTCGATGCCGGCGATGGTGCTGACCACTGCCGAACCGTCCTCGCCGAAAGCGACGCGGGTCTGGTCCATGATGCCGAGATCGTCCGAGCCGGCCGTGTCGAGGGCGGTCGTCAGCGTCGTCTGGGCGGTCGTCAAGGTGGTCTTCGCCGTGGTGAGGGCGGTGTTGCGGGTCGTCGTCGCCGTGGCAATCGCCGTGTCGAGGGTCGTCTGGTCAGCCGCAGCCTGGGGGCTGGCGTCGAAGACGGCTTGGGCAGCGGCCACGGCCGTGGTGTAGGTGGTGCCGGCGGTGGTCACGGCCGTGTCGTAGGTGGTGACGGCGGTGGCATAGGTGGCAGCGCCGGTGGTCGCGGCGGTCTGCACCGCAGCCGTCGTCGCGGCGTTGGTGTCGTAGAGCTTCACGCCCGACGTGTCGATGTCGATGGTGTCGATGGTCACGCCCGTGGAGCTGCGCGAGAACGACCCGACCACGGACTTGACGGCGTTGTAGCCGGTCGCGGCGGAATCCACCGAGAGCCAGTTGTTGCCGCTGGTGCTGGCGCTATTGGAGGCGCCGGCGATGCGATCGAGCTGGATCTTGATTTCCTGCTGGATCTTCGAGCGGTCCGCATCCGGCGAGGACGCGGTGACCAGCAGGTTCTTCACCTGCTTCAGGGCGTCCAGGGCTTCGTCCATGCCGGTCTTGGCGACATCCACGGAAGACTTGCCGAGGGCGAGCGCATCCTTGGCAGCGCCGAGGGCGCCGTTGTCGGAGCGGGTGGTGGTGGCGATGGACCAGTACGCAGCGCCGTCCTGGGCGGAATTGATGCGCAGGCCGGTGGAAACGCGGGTGTTGGTGCTGTCGAGACCGTTATTGATGCCGCGCAGGGTCTGCAGGGCAACCATGGCCGAAGTGTTGGTGATCAGGCTGGTCATGACGAATGTCCCTTGGTGTCATGTATGAAGGATTTTGTGGGACATGCCGGACTTTCACCGGCACGGCAGGAGCGGCATCATGCCTTTGAAGGGTGCTCCGGCTCTGCGGAGGACCCGTCCACTCGCTTGGTGCGAGTGGTCAACCTGCCCGTCCAGGAAGTTTTGCCGACGAAGCTTGCACGAAGCTTGCGAGCCGGCTTAGCACTTGCGTGATGCCTCGCGCGCCATGCCTGGCAGCGAGGTTGGAGAAGAAGAGCAAGGCTGGAGAAGGGGGTGCTGGTCGCAAGCTTCGCGACGAGCCGGGGGCAGGCCACCACGCACCCGTCAATCTCGGGGGGCAACCTGCCTGGGCATTCAACAAGGCAGCGCAAAAAGAAAAAGCCACGCCCCTTTCGGAGCGTGGCCAGGAAACGCCGGAAGATTGGCGTGGAAGATAAGAGCGATCAGCTGCGGAACAGGCTGAGCACGTTCTGCGTGGAGGAGTTGGCGATGGAGAGCGACTGGATCGCCAGCTGCTGCTGGGTCTGCAGCGCCTTCAGCTTGGTGGATTCCGCTTCCATGTCGGCGTCGACGAGGGCGCCGATGGCGCGGTCATTGGCGTCGATGAGGGCCTGGGCGAAGTTGCTCTGGGACGCGATGCGGGCCGCATTCGCGCCGAGGGTGGTGTTGGCGTCCGTCATGTCGCCGAGGGCTTCGTCGACGATGGACATGTAGTTCGAGATCTTCATCAGATCGTCGGCAGAGCCCGTGAGCTTGCTGATGTCCATGTCCTTGATGGTGGACACTGTCACGACGCCGCCAGTGCCGTCAGCCTGCGCGGTGAAGGCCGCCCGCACCTTGTCCATGATGCCGCGATTGCTGTTGTTGTTCGCATCCGCGGTTGCGTTGATACCTGCCGCGGTGGTGCCGGTGAAGGCGTCGACCGCCGCCTTGATGGCGGCCGAGGTGGTCGCCGCGTCGGCCACGAAGCTGCCGGACAGGTTGCTGCCATTGGCCTGCGTGTAGGTCGTGCCGGCACCAAGGGCGCCCTCGAGGATGCCCGCAGCCGTCGTGGCGGTCGCGCTGTTGATCTCGGTGGTGACATAGGTCGTGACGGCAGCGTTGCTGTCGTAGAGCTTCACGCCGGACGTATCGATATCGATGGTGTCGATCGACACGCCCGTGGCGCTGCGCGAGAACGAGCCGACCACCGACTTGGTCGCGTTGTAGCCCGTCGCGGCGGAATCCACCGAGAGCCAGTTATTGCCGCTGGTGCTGGCGCTGCTGGAGGCGCCGGCGATGCGGTCGAGCTGGATCTTGATTTCCTGCTGGATCTTCGAGCGGTCCGCGTCCGGCGAGGAGGCGGTGACCAGCAGGTTCTTCACCTGCTTCAGGGCGTCCAGGGCCTCGTCCATGCCGGTCTTGGCGACGTCGACAGAAGACTTGCCGAGGGCCAGCGCATCCTTGGCAGCGCCGAGGGCGCCGTTGTCGGAACGGGTGGTGGTGGCGATGGACCAGTACGCAGCGCCGTCCTGGGCCGAGTTGATGCGCAGGCCGGTGGAGACGTGGGTGTTGGTGGCGTCGAGACCTTGATTGATGTTGCGCAGGGTCTGCAGGGCAACCATGGCGCCGGTATTGGTGGTCAGGCTGGTCATAACGAATGTCCCTTGGTTATGCAGGAAGGATTATGTGGGACATGCCGGACTTTCACCGGCACGGCAGGGGCGGCGTCATGCCTTTGAAGGTTGCTCCGCTGGTGCGGAGCGCCCGTCCGCTCGCTTGGTGCGAGTGGTCAACCTGCCCGTTTCTGAAGCTTCATTCATCAAGCTTGCTCGAAGCTTGCGAGCCGTCTCAATAATTCTGCGATGCCTTGCAGCGGGACGCGGGAGGGAGCTGGTGGCAGGCCCCTCCCCTTCCCGGCGCACGGGGCCGGACCGCCGCGCATCCCCACTCCCGGGGAACAGCCGGCCTCGGCATGGCAATGACAGCGCCAAAAGAAAAGCCACGCCCCTTTCGGGACGTGGCCAGGAGCGCCAGAAGATTGGCGTTGAAGAAAAGCGCGATCAGCCGCGGAACAGGCTGAGCACGTTCTGCGTGGAATTGTTGGCGATGGAGAGCGACTGGATCGCCAGCTGCTGCTGGGTCTGCAGCGCCTTCAGCTTGGTGGATTCCGCTTCCATGTCGGCGTCGACGAGCGCGCCGATGGCGCGGTCGTTGGCGTCGATGAGAGCCTGGGCGAAGTTGCCCTGGGAGGCGATGCGGGCCGCGTTCGCGCCGAGGGTGGTGTTGGCATCCGTCATGTCGCCGATGGCTTCATCGACGATGGAGGCGTAGTTGGAGATCTTCATCAGATCATCGGCAGAGCCCGTGAGCTTGCTGATGTCCATGTCCGCGATGGTGGACATCGTCATGACGCCGCCGACGCCGTCGTTCTGCATGGTGTAAGCCACACGCATCTTGTCCATGATGCCGAGCTTGTCGTTGTTGAAGCCAGGATCAACAATGCCGATCGCCGTCTTGAAGTAGTCAACCAGGCTCTCAACCTCTGCCACCGTATCCGCAGTCGCAGCCGCCCCATCAAACACGATGCTGCCGGAGCGCTGGGAGGTGTTGTCGGAGGCAAACGTACCGCCCAGGAAGGACTCCACAGCTTCCATCGTGCTGCCTACGCCGACCATATCGGCGTAAACGTCGGCGCGCACGGTCGAATTGAAGTCGTAGAGCTTCACGCCAGACGTATCGATGTCGATGGTGTCGATGGTCACGCCCGTGGAGCTGCGCGAGAACGACCCGACCACGGACTTGACGGCGTTGTAGCCGGTCGCGGCGGAATCCACCGAGAGCCAGTTGTTGCCGCTGGTGCTGGCGCTGTTGGCGGCGCCATTGATGCGATCGAGCTGGATCTTGATTTCCTGCTGGATCTTCGAGCGGTCCGCGTCCGGCGAGGAGGCGGTGACCAGCAGGTTCTTCACCTGCTTCAGGGCGTCCAGGGCTTCGTCCATGCCGGTCTTGGCGACATCGACGGAAGACTTGCCGAGGGCGAGCGCGTCCTTGGCGGCACCGAGGGCACCGTTGTCGGAGCGGGTGGTGGTGGCGATGGACCAGTAGGCGGCGCCGTCCTGGGCCGAGTTGATGCGCAGGCCGGTGGAAACGCGGGTGTTGGTGCTGTCGAGGCCGTTATTGATGCCGCGCAGGGTCTGCAGGGCAACCATGGCCGAGGTGTTGGTGATCAGGCTGGTCATGCAAATGTCCCTTGATTTCACGTGAGGATTTTGGGGGACATGCCGGACTCACACCGGCACGGCAGGGGCGGCGTCATGCCTCTGAAGGGCGCTCCGGCTGTGCGGAACACCCGTCCGCTCGCCTATCGCGAGCGGTCAACCTGTCGTTGGTGGGAGGTATCCCAGAACGACCTTGCGTCAAGCTTGCGCGAGGCTTGTGGGTTGCGAACCGGCCGGGCGCCACCGTCATGGCCGGGCTTGTCCCGGCCATCCACGCGGCTCCGCCGGGCGCAGCTTAAGGGAGAGGCGTGGAAGCCCGGGCATGACGGGGTCATCGGGAGGACAGGTTTCAAGAAAATAATCCTAAGGACTATATTCCTTTTCGTGTGAACCCCTGCTATGGTCCCCTCACCTTGCACCAAGGAGGGGCGCGTCCGGAGCGGCCTGACGGGTGGTGCGGGGCAGCGGGTGTCCGACTGGGCGGGGATAACGCACCCCGTCCGGCGAGAAAGGAGGCCGAAGGGGTCTGCGCACCGATCCGGCGCTGGTCCGGCCGGTGGTGATGGGGAGGACCGATCACCCACGCGGCGCAGCCGACACGCCATAAATCCCCGCGCGGGAGCGGACGGAGCACCGGCTCCGACGTCACCTGCATTCCCTGGCATGCCTGCCGGCGTGCCGGCCGCTCCCGCATCCCTCCCCTCGCCCGAAACGGCGGGGTTAAAGGTGCTGGCGCATCCCGCTCAGAAGAAGGAGCGCACCAGGCTGCCCACGAGAAGGCTCCAGCCGTCGATGAGGATGAAGAACAGCACCTTGAACGGCAGCGCGATGATCGAAGGCGGCATCATCATCATGCCCATGGACATGACCAGGGTCGCCACCACCATGTCGATGATCAGGAACGGCAGGACGATGAGGAAGCCGATCTCGAACCCGCGCCGCAGCTCGGAGATCATGAAGGCGGGGATCAGCACCCGCATCTCCACCTTGTCCTCGGTCGGCGGCGCCGGCCGGCCGTTGGTGGCGGCAAGATCGGAGAACATCTGCAGGTCCTTCGGCCGCACATGCGCGATCATGAACTCGCGAAACGGGGCCGAGATGCGCTCCAGCGCTTCCTGCTCGGTGATGGTGCGTTCCGTGAGGGGTTTTACCCCGTCCTCCCAGGCGCGGTCGAAGGTGGGCGCCATGACGTAGAAGGTCATGAAAAGGGAGAGCGAGATCAGGACGATATTGGCGGGCGTCGACGGCAGGCCGAGGCCGGAGCGCAGGAACGAGAAGGCGATGATGAAGCGCGTGAAGCTCGTCATCATGATGAGCAGGCCCGGCGCCACCGACAGCACGGTGATGAGGGCCACGAGCTGGACGATGCGCCCACTCGCCGCCGACCCGCCGCTCTCCTGGAGCAGGCTGTCGAGACCCGGAACCTGCGCGGCCGCCGGCGTCGCGAGGCCGGCCGCAAATGCCGCCGCCGCCAGCCAGCGGAGCCATCCCCATGCTTTCATTGAACGACCAGCGTCTCGATCACGAGTTCGGAAAGCTTGCCCTCGACCCGCAGCTGCGCCCGCTCATTGAGGTCCTCGCGCAGGTTCTGCAGGGCGCTCGGACCTTCGAGCTGGGTGAGGTTCAAGGTGCGGGCATAAGTGAGGATGTCCTCACGGATCTGCGCGGCGGCGACCTGCGGGTTCGGCAGGGCGCCGTTCTTGAAGACGATGGCGCCCTCAATGCGCAGCCACACATTGGCCGGCGCCGCCAGATTGACCACCACCGGCTTCAGGGATTCGAGCACCATGTCGCCGCTATAGCGCAGCGGCGGCGCACCCGATTGCGCGGGCTCGGCCCGCGCCTGCTCGGTGACCACCTGCTTCACCGTCGAGGCGAGCAGAACGCCGAGGCCCCCGCCCGTCGCGCCCGCAAGCAAGGTCAGCACGATCACCGCGATGATCAGGCCGTTGCTCGTCTTCGCCGGCTGGAATTGCAGCGGCTCCGGGGTCGTCTTGGGCAGTTCCACCTTTGCCATGTTGCTGTCCCGCTACCAGGGCGCCACGACGTCATAGAGCCGCTGGCCCCAGGCCGGCTGCTGCACGTCGTTGAGACGGCCGCGGCCGGCATAGGAGATGCGCGCCTCGGCGATCTTGTCGTAGGGAATGGTGTTGTTGCTGGAGATGTCGAGCGGGTTGACGATGCCGGCGATGTTCAGCACCCGCACCTCGTAATTCACCTGGATCTCCTGCGAGCCGCTGATGAGGAAGTTGCCGTTGGGCAGCACCTCGGTGACCACCACCGCAACCGCGAGACGCAGCTTTTCGGAGCGGTCGATGGAGCCCTTGCCGTTGGTGGAGGTCTTGTCGGAGATGTTGAGGTCGCCGGAGCCGTTGGCGGCATTGGCGCCGCGGCCGAAGCCGAACAGCGTCAGCGCGGCGTCGACGCCGAACTTGGAGGCCGCGTCGCGCGAGCGGTCGGTCTCGTTGTCGAACTGGGCCTTGTCGTCGATGGCGATGGCGACCGTCAGCCCGTCGCCCACCGTCGTCGCGCGCAGGTCGCGATACATGCTCTGGCCGTTCATGTTCCAGGTGGACCGGAAGGTCTTCTGGACCGGCGGCGTGAAGGTGACGGGCAGCGGCGCGCGCTGCGCCTCCAGGCCGTGGCCCACCGGGGTCAAAGTGGGGCCGAAGGCCAGGCTGTCGTAATTGTTGGTCTGGCAGCCGCCGACGCAAAGCGCCGCGAACGTCATCAGCACGTATCTCATCCGGGCTTGCCCTCGTTCGGACGCCGCGACATGCCCGCGATGGTGGTCGCAAGGTGCGCGGCGCGGGTCGGGTCCATTTCGTTCATGATCGCGCTCGCCGTGCGGGGCGAGAGCTTGGTGAGGATCGCCGCTGCCGCATCCTCGCTCATGGCGCTGAGCTGGGCGGCGGCCGCATCCGGGCGCATCTGCGAGACCATGGCCACAAGGGCCGCATCGGCCTTCTTGAGGAAGTTCTCGCGGCGGGCGAGCCACTGCTCATACTCCGCGCGCTTCGCTTCCAGCTTGGCGATGCGCTCCTCGATCTCCTTCTCCATGGCGGCAAGCGCGCTGGCCTGGCGCGCGTAGCGTGCGTCCGCCGCGGCGTTGGCGATGCCGGCGCAATATTGCGCGGCATTGGCATCGGCCGCGCTCTGCGGAATGGTCGGAACGGCGGTCACGGCCGGCGCGGATTGGGCAAAGCACGGGGATGCCGCCAGCGCGGTCAGGATGAGGCCGAAGCCTGCGGTTGAGAAGGCGCGGGTCATTGGACGACGAGCTCCGCTTGGAGGGCTCCGGCGGTCTTGATGGCCTGGAGCACCGAGATGATGTCCGAGGGGCGCATGCCCATGCGGTTCAGGCCGCGGACCAGGGTCTGGAGGTCGGACCCACGGACGATGGAGAGATAGCCGCCAGTCTCCTCGGCGGTGATGTCGGTGCGGGGAACCACCACCGTCGCGCCGTCGGAGAAGGGTGCGGGCTGTGAGACCACCGGGGTTTCCGTCACGCTCACCGTCAGGTTGCCCTGGGTGACCGCAACAGTGGAGATCTGGACGTTGGAGCCGATCACCACCGTTCCGGTGCGCTGGTCCACCACCACCCGCGCCGGCGTGTCGGGCTCGATGCGCAGGTCGCCGATATCGGCGAGGAAGCGGGCGACGGAAAGCTGCGCCGGACGCTGGACAACCACCGTCCGCAGATCCCGCTCGCGCGCCAGGGCCTTGCCGAAGCGGGCGCGGGTATAGGCGTTGATGGCGTCGGTGATGCGCGCCGCCGTCTTGAAATCGGGATTGTCGAGCTCCACCACCAGTTCGGGCAGGTCGCGGAGCTGGCCGGGAATCTGCCGCTCCACCAGCGCACCGTTGGGGATGCGGCCGGAGGTGGGCACGCCCTGGGTGAGGGTTTCCGCCTGCCCCTGGACCGTGAAGCCGGACACCGCGAGCTGGCCCTGCGCCACCGCATAGATCTGTCCGTCGCTGCCCGCGAGCGGCGTGATGAGGAGCGTTCCGCCCTTCAGCGAGGAAGCATCGCCCACCGAAGAGATCGACACGTCGATGCGCGAGCCGAGGCCGGCGAAGGCCGGCAGGTTGGCCGTGACCACGACGGCGGCGATGTTGCGCGCGCGGAGCGGCAGGCCCTTGATGTTGATGCCCATGCGATCGAGCATGGATTGCAGCGCCTGCTCGGTGAAAGGCGAGTTGCGGATGGTATCGCCGGTGCCCTGGAGGCCCATGACGAGGCCGTAGCCGATGAGCTGGTTGTCGCGCACGCCCTGGATGCTCGACATGTCCTTGATGCGGGTCATGGCGCCCGCCGGCAGCGCCGACAGGACAGCAAGAGCGAGGGCGAGGAAGAGGCGACCCATCATCCACCCACCTTCACCGAGCCGTCGCTCTGCACGATGCCGGTTATGACCTGGCCGCTATCGAGGTTCTTGAGGCGGATGACGGCGCCGGTGGTGCCGGATTCGAGCGGCATGCCGACCGCCCGGATGCTGAGCCCGCCTTCCTCGAAGACGATGGTGGCGGCAACGCCCCGCGTGATCACCTTCGCCGATCCCACAGCATTGGCGGGAATGGGGTTTCCCGCCACCAGAACGCGCTTCGCCACCCTGCCGATCAGGGATGCCCGGTTGGTGGCGACCGAATAGCGCTCGATCAAGGCGGACGAGTAGCTCCGGTCCTGGAGCATCGCGTCGGTGATGATTTCTCCGACATGAATGGTCACGTTCGGCACCGGCACGCTCAGTTCGACAGCAGCCATCGGCTGGGGCGCCGGGGCCCGTGCGGGAGCCGCCGGAGGCGTCTCCGCCATCGCGGCCCGTGCAGCTTCGGCCAGGGCCGCCAACGACTCGGCCTGCGCAAGCCGCACGCAGCCGAACGACAGGACGAATGCGATGAGGACGGCGCCCAGCCGATGCATCAGCGGATTCCCTTCGACACGGTGGCAGCCATCTCGTCGGCCGCCTGGATGACCTTGGAGTTCATCTCGTACGCGCGCTGGGCGGATATCAGCTCGGTGATTTCCTTCACCGGGTCGACGTTGGAGTTCTCAAGATAAGCCTGATGGATCTTGCCGAACCCATCCTGGTTTGCCGGGCCGACCACGGGCTGCCCGGAGGCAGGGGTCTCGCGATAAAGGTTGTTGCCGAGCGGCTCGAGGCCGGCATCGTTCGCGAAGGTCGCGAGGGTGAGCTGGCCGAGCAATTGCGGCTGCTGGACGTTCGGCCGTTTCGCATAGACGTTGCCCGCCTCGTTGATCACGATCTCCATCGTGTCCGCGGGGAAGGTGATGGCGGGCTCCACCAGAAGGCCGTCCGGGGTGACGAGTTCCCCGTTGGGGCCCTTGTTGAAGGCGCCGGCGCGGGCGTAGAGGATCTCGCCGGTGGGGCTCGTGACCTGGAACCAGCCCCGGCCGTTGATGGCGAGGTCGAGCGGGTTTCCGGTCTGGGTGAGCGGGCCCTGGATGTGCAGGTTGCGGATGCCGACGGTGTGGACACCGAGGCCGATCCGCACGCCTTCGGGAACCGGCAGCTGACCGTCGACGACCGGCACGCCCTGGGCGCGCTCGGCCTGGTAGAGGAGGTCGGTGAACTCGGCGCGGGCGCGCTTGAAGCCCGTGGTGTTGATGTTCGCGATGTTGTTCGCGATCACCTCCACGTTGGTCTGCTGCGCGCTCATGCCGGTGGCGGCTATGGCCAGTGCTCTCATGATGCGTCCTCAGATCGCCATACGTGAAATTTCTTGGTAGGCCGAAACCACCTTGTCGCGGACCGCAACGACGGTCTGGAGTGACTGCTCCGCGTTCATGATCGCTTCGACCACCCGCTGAACGGACGCCTTGCCCTCGACGCCGGAAATGGCTGCCGCCTCGCTCGCCTTCAGCGTCGACACGGCGTTGGAAGCAACGTCGGCGAGCACTTCGGTGAAGCTCGTGGGAGCGACGCCGCTCGTTGCTGCTGCGCCGGGGGCGTTTTCAAGCGAGACCGAGGAGGAGGTGCCCGGCCCGGTGACCCGGGTCGTGAAACTCGAGATGGCGTCGATCATCAGCTGCTCCTCAACAGGTCGATGGTCATGGCGACCATGCCGCGCGCCTGCTTGATCATCTGCAGGTTGGCCGAATAGGAGCGGCTGGCCTCGCGCATGTCCGCCATTTCCACGGTCATGTTCACGTTCGGATACTTGACGTTCCCGTCGGCGTCCGCCGCCGGATTGCCCGGCTCGTGTTCGACCCGGAACGGCGCCTTGTCGACGCCCATGGACTTCACCTTCACCACGTTCACGCCAAGGGCGCGGTCGAAGTCGGGGGCGAGGTGGACGGTCTTGCGTGTATAGGGTCCGGCGCCGGTGGTGCTGCCGGTGGAGCGCATGTTGGCGAGGTTTTCCGCGACGATTCGCATGCGCATGCTCTGGGCTTCGAGGCCCGAGCTGGCGATGGACGTTGCGGCCTTTAATGGATCGATCATCCCTGAGACCTCACGCTGGCCAGCATCATCCGGTGGAAGGAGCGGGTGATGCTCATGTCGAGGGTATAGGCGCGGTTGACCTCGTCGGCCTTGACCATCTCCTGCTCCAGGGTGACCGAGTTGCCGGAGTGGTTGACGTCCCACGTGTCACGGCCGTCGAGACGCGCCTGGCGGGTCCCCGCATCGCGGATGTCCATGTGGCCGGCGGCGGTTTGCGCCACCTGCAGATGGGTCTTCGACAGCACCGCCGAGAACGGCTCCACGTCCATGGCCTTGTAGCCGGGGGTGTTCGCCTGGGCGATGTTGCTGGTGATGGTGGCCTGCCGCAGCGTCGCCCATTGGGCATGCCGGGAGACCAGATCGAAGAGATAAATGGGCTCCAAGAGGGCCTCCGCACGGTTCCAGGAGACCTTAAGAGAGCAACCTTGCACGAGGCTGGCCGCCGCGCGCCGCACCGTCTTTATTGGCGGGTGAGACGGGCCTCGGAGAGGGCGCGCGCGAAGCGACGAAGATTCTCTTCGGGCCCGCCCAGCGCCTCGCTGAACAGGATGCCGTCGATATGGACGCCGACAGCCTGGGCCTCGAAGGTCACGCGGAAGAAGGCCGCGAGGCTGTCATGGTGCAGCTCGAGGTCGAGGGAGACTTCGGGCGGAAAGCCCCAGACGGTGTCGACACTTGCGTGGCGTCCGTAGCGCAGCAGGCCGGGCTTCAGCGTCAGTTCCGCGGAGGAATCGACGATGTCGTTGATGTTCTCGCCCTTGTCCGCTTCGATATAGGAGATGAAGATCCCTGCACTGATAAGGCAGAGTTCCGAGAGAAAACCTTTGAGGTTTTCCGCAAGCATCTTCTCATAAGGAAACACTACGCGCCCGGGTAGAGCGCGCGCGTCCAGGAAGCGTTCATTGCTTGAGATTGCCATCTTTACCTCGGGAGTAGAGATAGAAGAGGATATTGGCGACCGGCCGGTAGAAGTCCGGCGGAATCCATTGGTCAACTTCCACGGCGTCATAAAGGGCTCGCGCCAGCTGCCGGTCTTCGATCACCGGCACGCCGTGGCGCTCCGCAATTTCGCGGATCTTGAGGGCGATCAGGTCCAGTCCCTTGGCGATCACCAGCGGGGCGCCGCCTTTCGTGCGGTCGTAGCGGAGCGCGATGGCGTAATGGGTCGGGTTGGCGATCACGAGGGAGGCGCCGGGGACGGCGTTCATCATGCGCCGGCGCGCCCGCTCCAGCGCCAGGGAGCGCAGGCGGGCCTTCACCAGCGGGTCACCCTCGGCCTGCTTGTACTCCTCCTTCACCTCCTGCTTCGTCATGCGCAGTTCCGTGCGCCAGTGGACGCGGGTCCAGACGAGATCGACGGCGACGAGCACGATGGTGGCGACGCAGACCGCTGAAATGAGGCGGGTGGCAAGGTTCAGCACCACCGACGGCAGCATCAGCGGGTCGGTGAATATGGCGTTCATCACGTTCGCCTGCTCGGAATAGAGCAGCGCCACGCAGACCACCGATATGACCACGAACTTGAACAGGGACTTTCCGAATTCCACGTATCCCGGCGTGCCGAAGATTCGCGACCAGCCGCTCGCCGGGGACAGCCGCGACCATTGAGGGCGGATGCGCTCCAGCACGAGGCGCGGGGTATTCTGGAACAGGGACGCCACAAGGCCTGCGAGCATGAGCACCACGACGATCGGCAAGAGAAAGCGGCCCGCCATCTCCAGCGCGCTCCACAACAATGCCGTGGCATCTTCGCCAGTGGCGATGGGATAGCCAGCAGGATCGTCGACGAAGCGTGCAAGGCCCTCGGTCAGGAGGCTGGTCTGGGGGCCCGCGAAGAAGGAGAGGCAGACAAGGATGCCCACCAGCGAAGCGAACAAGGGGGCTTCACGGGAGAACGGCACATTGCCCTTCTCCACCGCCTCCGAGATTTTCTTCTCGCTGGCGTCTTCTGTTTTGCTCTCCTTATCCGCATCCTCGGACATCGGCGCGCCTAGCCGATATAGGCGTCATCAGCGCCGGTGCTGATATCGATCTCTCCCTTGCCCGCAAGATCGAGGGCAAGGTCGGTGATGAAGCGGCGGGCCTCCTGCACGTCGCGATGCGGCGCCGGCTCGCCTCCCTGCAATTCCTGCTCGATCATGCGGCGCACGCGCGAGGAGATGGACTGCAGGATGGCCTCGCGGAAGACGGGGTCGGTGCCCTTCAGCGCGAGGACGATCTTTTCGGCCGGCACCTGGTCGAACAGCAGGGTCTTGGACCGCGCCGGAAGATCCATGATGTCGTCGAAGGTGAAGAGCAGGCTCTTGAGGATCTCCGCCGATTTGGGGCGGGTGGTCGCAAGATTCTGGAGCACCTGATCCATATCGTTGCGCTCCATCTTGTTGATGATATCGGCGATGCGCGAATGGGTATCCGCGGCGGCATTTCGCGCCAGATTCATCATGAAGTCTTCGTGGATGGTGTGCTCGATGATGTGCATCGTCTCCTCGACGATGGGCTTCACCGTGAGCATGCGCCGCATGACGCCGTTGCGCACATGCTCGGGCAGATGCGCCATGACCTTGGCGGCGCAGGCCGGCTTCACCTTCGAGAGGACGAGCGCCGCCACCTGGGGATGTTCCTTCAGGATGTAGGCGGCGATGGTGCTTTCCGAAACGCTGGAGATGCGGTCCCAGATGGAATGGTTGGCCGCACCGAGAACATCGTTCATGACCTCGGAGACTTGCTCGGGCGACAGGAACGCGCTCAGGATGCGCTCCACGTCTCCGGGCGTGCCGGCAATGTTGGCGCCGGCCACGAACTGGGACGCGAACTCCTCAACCGCCGCCTCGATCTGCGCGGTGGAGATCGAGCGCATGTCCGCGATGGCGCGGGTGACGGTCTTCAGCTCCTCCGCGCTGAAATATTTCATGAGGCGCCCCGCCATGGGCTTGCCCATGGTCATGAGCAGCGCGGCGACGCGCTCCACCCCTTGGAGCTGACGTTGCTGGGTTCTGGTGCTGGCCGCGGCCATGGCGGTGTTCCGCCTCAGCTCGTCACTTCGCCGCCGCCGGGACCGACGATCTCGGTCAGCGAAACGCCGAAGCGGGAATTGTCGTCCTCGACCACCACCACCTCGCCCCGCGCGATGATGCGGCCGTTCACGACGATGTCCACGGGCTCACCCACGCGGTGGTCGAGGGGCACCACGGCGCCGCGGCCGAGCTTCATGAGCTGCGCAACGGGCATGGAGGCGGAGCCGAGCACCACCTGAAGCAGAACCGGCACGCGCAGCAGGGAATCAAGGCCCTTGCCCGCGCCGAAATGCTCCAGCCCCGCGCGCTGGGCGGTCGCCGTATCCGAGCCGGCGCCTTCAAAATTTTCCAGCTCTTCGGAATCGAGGAGCGATGCCATGGTGTCTTTCGAGTTGCTCATCGGAAAAGTCCGTTCTGGAGCGCGCGTCAGCCGCGGCGGTCGAATGAGACGGGTCGGGCGGGGATGCGTCCGGCCGGCACGTGCTGGCGACGGTCGAGTTCGATGATGAGCGACTGCGCCTCATCGATCTTGCTGCCGAGCGAAACGATGAGGCTGCGCCCGTCGCGGTTCAGCACGTCGACCGCCTCGCGGGCCGTGTTCAGCGCGGCCACGGTCTCACCCAAGGCGTGCTCGTATTCGGTCTGGCTGGTGCGCAGCGCGCTCAGCTTGCGATAGAGCATGACGACGACAGTGCTTGTGACCACGAGAGCAGCCAGCAGCACCAGATCAACGGGGAATGATGTCATCCAGGAACTCCTGCTCAAGATCCACGGGGTCTTCCACGCGCACCACATAGGAGCCCTCGGCCTGGCCGAGGGTGCACCAGAAGAGCGGGTGGTCGCTGCTCTCCAGCTTCATCTTGCTGCGGGGAGTCGCCTGGAGCTTCAGCACCTGGCCGACCTTCAGGTCCGCCACGTCGCCGAGGGTGACCTGGCGCTCCTCCATGATGACCCGCAGCGTCACCTCCGCCCGGTTCACTTCGGAGCGGATGTGGCGCGTCCAGTTCGGGTCCCGGGTGGACACATCGTCAGCCGTCACGCGCGAGAGCCGCTGGCGCATGGGGGTGAGTGCCGATTGCGGGATGATGACGAACATCTCGCCGCCGCGATTGATGGCCTGCAGCAGGAATTTCGAGGCGATGGCCAAATTGTTTCGCCGGCCGATCACCGCGAAATCCATGCGGGTTTCCAGCCGCTGGAACGTGAAGGTCGCCTTCTTCACGAGGGCGAACGACGTCGCGAGCGCCTTGCCCATCTGCTCGAAAAGCGCCTGCGCGATGCGGATCTCGATATTCGAGAAGCTGCGTTCGTCGTCCACCGGCGGCTCAGAGCCGTCGCCGCCGAACAGAACCTCGACCATGGTGAAGACGAAGTCGCGGTCGAAGCCAACGATGATGTGGCTGTCCCATTCGGGAACATGAAATACGCCGGCCACCGCATTGGCCTCGTACATTTCCAGCATGTCGCCGATGCGCCCGCTCTCCAGGTTACTCAGCGAGTAATAGGCCTGGGACGCCGCGTACTGGCGCAGGCCGTCCGCGCAATGGGTGGCCATGCGGTCGAAGATGACATGCAGCATGGGCAGCTTGTCGAGCGACAGGCCCGCCGCGTCGAGCAGCATGTCGCGGATGTCCTGGTGGGAAACGGCTGCGTTCATGTCAGGCCGCCTGCTGCACGGGGGCCGAAGCCGGTTGGATGGCGTGAGAGATGGCCTCGTTCTCCACCTCGTCGATGGTCGGCCTCTCGCTGGAGGAAATGGTCTTGCGCCCATGCTCCAGGGCGATCTGCGGCAGCGCGCCGTTCATGAAGGCGATCAACGACTGCTTCACGATGATGAAGGGCTGACATTGCTTCTCCCGCGTCAGCTTGATCTTGGTGGCGAGCGGAGAGAGCACCGCATAGGACAGGAAGATACCGATGAAGGTGCCGATAAGGGCGGCGGCGATGTAGTGCCCAAGGATTTCGGGCGACTGGTCGATGGCGCCCATGGCCTTCACGACACCGAGCACAGCCGCGCAGATGCCGAGCGCGGGCATCGCATCAGCGACCGTGCTCACTGCCGAGGCTGGCTTGGTCTTTTGCTTCTTCACCGTCGAGATCTCCTGCTCCATCAGGGCTTCGATCTCGTGGGAGCGCGCATTGCCGATCACGATCAGGCGCGCGTAGTCGCAGATGTACTGGGTCAGCTCCTTGTCCTTCAGGATGCTCGGAAAGCTCTGGAAGATGGCGGAGTTCTGCGGGCTGTCGATATGCTGCTCGACCTCGTTGCGCGGCTTGGAGCGGAGATCCCGCATCAGCGCGTAGAGGAGGCCCAGGATCGCGATGAAATCCTTGCGCTTCGGCACGGCGCCGGTGACCGCCTCGACGAAGGCCAGGCCCGTATCCTTGATGGTGTACAAGGGGTTCGCGATGATGAAGGTGCCGAGCGCGATGCCGACGATGATGATGTATTCGGACGGCTGCCAGATCACCCCGACATTGCCGCCCATCGCGATGAACCCGCCGAGCAGCGAGCCGAGGCCGACGACCAATCCAATCAAGACGCCCAAGGCGAATCCCTCCACAAGCCCCAGCGGTTCTACGAGGCCAGGATTGCGCGAGGCTTGATTCCGAGAAGGCAGGCCGACGCAAGCTTGAGAAGAGATGCTGAGAGCGGCTGCCTCTGCGGGCGCCGGGCAGGTCCACGATCCGAGCCACGATCTTGAGCGAGGGACGCGCGATGGATACGACATTCGCCACATATCAGTATCTGACACGCAACCTCGACCGCACCCTCGAGCTCAAGCAGAAAGAGCCGACGGTCTCGCTTGAGACGAAATACTATCTGGATAACGTCGAGAGCATCAAAAGCATCGACGATTTCATGAAGAACACCCGAGTCTATAACTATGCGCTGAAGGCGTTCGGCCTGGAAGACATGGCCTATGCGAAAGCCTACATCCGCAAGGTTCTGGAAGAAGGGGTGATGGACAAGACCTCGTTCGCCAACCGGATCAATGACGATCGTTTCGTCACCTTTGCCAAGGCGTTCGATTTCGAGACCTATGGTGAGAACACCACGCTGAGAATGGCCACGGGCCAGGAGGTGGTGGACAAGTATGTGCGCCAGTCGCTGGAAGTGGACCAAGGCGCGGAGAACCAGGGCGTCCGCCTCGCGCTCTACTTCAAGCGCGCCGCTCCGGACGTCACCACAGCCTACGGCCTGCTCGGCGATCAGGCGCTGTGGCAGGTGGTGAAGACCATCTTCGGCTTTCCCGACGCCATGGCGAACGCGGACATCGAGCGCCAGGCCCAGGTCGTGGAGAAGGCCCTGGATGTCAAGGACCTGCAGGACCCCGCCAAGCTCGACCGCCTCATCCAGCGCTTCACCGTGATGTGGGACGCGACCCAGAACGCGAGCCCCGCCCCGGTTCTCCAGCTCTTCGCCGGCGGCGACGACACGGCCGGCTACGACTTCTCCATGTCTCTCCTCAACCTCAAGTACGGCGGCTGAAATGGCCTCCAGCATTTACGTCGCCCTCTCGGCGCAGAGCACGATGGAGCGGCGCCTCGCCACCATCGCCACAAACCTTTCCAACATGAGCACCCCCGGCTTCCGCGCCGAGGAGGTGAAGTTCGAGACCCTGCTTTCGAAGATGGGTCGGAACAGCGTCGCCTTCGCCAACGATGGCGAGGTCTTCACCTCCCTCAAGTCCGGCCCGGTCACGTACACCGGCAACACCCTGGACGTGGCGGTGCGGGGCGCCGCATGGCTCGGCCTCGACACCCCGGCGGGGCGCGTGCTGACCCGGGACGGGCGCCTCCAGATCAATGAAAACGGCGAGCTGAAGACGCTGGACGGCTTCGCGGTGGTCGATCCCGGCGGCCGTCCGATCCTGCTCGATCCGAACGGCGGCACGGTGAGCATCGGCATGGACGGCGCCATCACCCAGGCCGGCCAGCCCGTGGGCAGCATTGGCGTCTTCGAGATGTCGCCCAATGCCAAGCTCGTCCGCTACAGCAATTCCGGCGTCATCCCCGATCTGCCCCCCAACCCGGTGATCGACTTCACCAATCAGGGCGTGCGGCAAGGATATATCGAGGGTTCCAACGTCGATCCCATCATGGAAATGACCAAGCTCATCATGGTCCAGCGCGCCTTTGAAAGCGCGGCCATGGCGGTGCAGGCGGGCGAAGACCTGACGCAGCAGGCGATCACGTCACTCGGCCCGGCCTGACGCGCGCCATGAACGCCCTGGCGCGCCTCGGTACCGCGGTGGACGGCTGCATCAACGAGCTGCCCATGACGCGCGTCGCGGGCCATGTGCGCGAGGTCGCGCCGACCCATGTTCGGGTGGCCGGTCTCTCGTCCCATATCCGCCTCGGCGACCGCGTCAGCATCGAGGAGGCCGGCCGCGCCACCATCGGCGAGGTGGTGCGCATCGACAGCGCGGCCGCGACCGTAAAGCTGTTCGACGAGCGTGCGCCGGTAGGCATCGGCGCCTTAGCCTACCGCACGGGAGCGCTTGCGCTCAGTCCGTCCCCCTCATGGAAGGGGCGCGTCGTGAACGCGATCGGCGCGCCGCTGGATAATCTCGGGCCACTCGTGCGCGGCGAACGGTCCATGCCGTACGACGTCGAGCCGCCGTCCGCCATGCAGCGCAGCCGCGTGGAGGCGCCCTTGAAAACGGGCGTGCGGGTGCTGGATCTTTTCACGCCCATCTGCAAGGGCCAGCGCATCGGCATCTTCGCCGGCTCAGGCGTCGGAAAGTCGACCCTGCTCGCCATGCTGGCCGGCTGCGAGGGCTTCGACACGGTGGTGGTGGCCCTGGTGGGCGAGCGCGGCCGCGAGGTCCGTGAATTCCTGGAAGGCCCCCTCGCGCCCAACCGGCACCGCTCGGTGGTGGTGCTCGCCACCAGCGACGAGAGCCCCATGATGCGGCGCCTCGCGCCCCAGGCGGCCCTTTGCGTGGCCGAATATTTCCGCGACCGCGGCGAGAGCGTCCTGCTCATCGTCGACAGCGTGACCCGGTATGCCCACGCCGCGCGCGACGTGGCACTGGCGGCCGGGGAACCGGCTGTGGCGCGCGGCTACACACCCAGCGTCTTCAGCACCCTGCCGAAGCTCCTGGAACGCGCCGGACCCGGCCTCGAGGGCACCGGCTCCATCTCCGCCGTCTTCTCGGTGCTGGTGGACGGCGACGACCATAACGATCCCGTGGCCGACGCCATACGCGGCACCCTTGACGGCCACATCGTGCTCGACCGCGCCATTGCCAATGAAGGGCGCTTTCCCGCCGTGAACGTGCTCACCTCCATCTCCCGCCTTGCGGAGCTGGCCTGGACGCCCGACGAGCGGGAGCTGGTGCGCAAGCTGCGCACCCTTATCGCGCGCTTCGAGGACACGCGCGACCTGCGCCTCATGGGCGGCTACCACCCTGGCAGCGACCCGGATCTCGACCGGGCCGTCACCCTCACGCCGCGCATTTATGAAGCGCTGCGCCAACTCGCCGACGCCCCGCCGAGCCGCGATGCGTTCGCGGAGCTTGCTCAGGCCATACAGGGCTGAGCTCGCCAGTTTCGCACAAGCTAAATGGCCTTAAATGCAGCTGCGCTTCATCAATGGAGCGGCTGAGTTCGTGGAGCTTCCAAGATGAGCCTTTACGGCATGCTGCGTACCGGTGTCTCCGGGATGAACGCGCAATCCAACAAACTCGGCACGATTGCCGACAATATCGGCAATTCCGGCACCGCCGGCTACAAGCGGGCCTCCACGGAATTCTCCTCCCTGCTGCTGGGAACCACTGGCGGCCAGTACAATTCGGGCGCCGTGAACACCTCGGTCCGATATGCCATCAGCCAACAGGGCGCGCCGAACTACACCACCTCGCGCACGGATATGATGATCCAGGGCAACGGCTTCTTCATGGTGGAGGACGCCTCGGGTCAGCCCTTCCTCACCCGCGCCGGCAATTTCACGGTCGATGGCTCCACCGGAAACCTGGTGAATGCGGCCGGCTATGTCCTCCAGGGCTACGACATCACCAATGGCCCGGCTCAGATCAATCTGAACAGCACGGCCGGCATGGTGCCCATCAATCTTTCAGCGGCGAAGTTCGACGCGGTTCCCTCCACCGCGGGCTCCTTCTCGGCGAACCTCCCCACATCCGCGGCCGTCGTGCCCGCAGCCCAGCTGCCCTCGGCAAACCTTGCCACCTCCACCTATTCCGCAAAATCGTCGATCACCACCTATGACAACCTCGGCAATGCGGTGGTTCTCGACATCTACCTGAGCAATACGGGTGGTACGCCTGCGGCCTGGGAAATGGCGGTCTACAATCGGGCGAATGCAGCTGCCGGCGGTGGTTTTCCCTATGCAGGCGGACCGTTGACGACCACGACCCTCAACTTCAATGCGAACGGCAACCTGAACATCGGCACCGGCGCTGGTCAGACACGATCCCCCATGGCTCCGTTCACCATCCCCGGGGGCCAGCCGTTCAGCTTCGATATCTCCAACATGACCAACCTCAATGCCGCCTACACGCCGACCGACCCGAAGGCGAACGGCAACGCGGCGAGCCTGATCGATAACGTGACCATCGACGATGACGGTGTGGTCTCGGCCCTTGATCCGAGCGGCCAGAAGCGCCCGCTCTTCCAAATCCCCCTCGCCACCGTGCCGAGCGCCGACATGCTCGAGCCGGGCGCCGGCAACGTGTTTCAGGTGACTGCTGCCTCCGGCAACATTCAGATCGGCATCCCGAACCAGGGTGGTACCGGCTACATCGTTTCCAGTGCCACCGAGCAGTCCAACGTGGACATGGCGACGGAGCTCACCGACATGATCGTCGCACAGCGCGACTACACAGCCAATTCCAAGGTCGTCCAGACCGGCTCCGAGCTCCTGGACGTGCTGATGAACCTGAAGCGCTGATCGCGTTCCAACGCGTGTGACCTGAGAGATCGCCATGAGCCTTTCGCTTGCTTTCAACTCGGCGCGTTCGTCGCTGATGGCGACCTCGTCCCAGATCGAGGTTTCGTCCCGCAACACCGGCGGGGCGGACATGCCGGGCTATTCCCGCAAGATCGCGAATACCACCACCTCCGCTCTCGGATCGGCCTATGTGGTGCAGGTATCGCGGGCAAGCGATCAGGCGCTTTACAACCGCATGATCTCCGCCACATCGCGCACCGCCGGACAGCAGGCTCTGCTGTCCGGGCTCAATCAGCTGCAATCGGCGGTAGGCACCCCCGACAGCGCCAACTCGCCTGCCGCCCGCATCAGCGCTCTCGCCGATGCTCTGGCCCAGTTTCGGAATGCTCCGGATGAACCGGGCATGGGCACGAATGCAGTCCTGGCGGCCCGCGATCTTGCCGCTTCGCTCAACAGCGCCGCGGCGGGCGTGCTCGACGTCCGCAGCGATGCAGACGCGGCCATCGCCGATTCGGTCTCCCGGGTGAACGACCTGCTCCAGCAATTCGCCGTCGAGAACAGCGCCGTGGTCGGTGGCACTCTGAGCGGCGCCGACGTCACCGATGCCCTCGACCGCCGCGACAGCATCCTCTCGCAGCTCTCCGAGGAGATGGGAATCTCCACGGTCACCCGCCCTGGCAATGACATCGTGATCTATGCCGCCGGCGGCGCGACCCTGTTCGAGAAGACCCCTCGCGCGGTGACTTTCCAGCCGACCGCGGTTTACGGCCCGGGTACCACCGGGGGCTCGGTCTTCGTCGACGGCGTGGCCGTCACCGGCCCGTCAGCGCCCATGCCGCTCACATCCGGCCGCATCACCGGGCTTACCCAATTGAGGGATGACGTTGCCGTCACCTTCCAGACGCAGCTCGACGAGATGGCGAACGCGCTCGTCGCCAGCTTCTCGGAGCACACCACGCTCGCTCCTCCCCCCGCCCCTCCCTCCGCTGCGGGCCTCTTCCAGGCGGGCGGCTCACCGGGGTCGGCCAGGAGCATTACGGTCAATCCGCTTGTCGATCCCGCGCAGGGCGGCTCGGCCGACAGGATCCGCGACGGCATCACCTACGACTACAATGCCGATGACGCGACGAGCTTCCCGGACCACCTCCAGCAGCTCGTGGACGACCTCTCGGCGCAGCGCACATTCAGCCCCACCGGACAGATCGTGACCCAAACCAATCTGGCGGATTACGGCTCGGCCTCCGTCGCCTGGCTCGCCGCCCAACGGCAGGCGGCATCCACCTCGGCCGATACCGAGGCCGCCCTTCTGTCCCATGCCTCGACCGCGCTCTCCAATGCGACCGGCGTGAACATGGACGAGGAATATATTCACCAGCTCGACCTGGAGCACAGCTACCAAGCGTCCTCCAAGCTGATCGGTGTGATCAACGAGCTTTACGACACCCTCCTCAACATCAGGTGATGCCGTGAGAACCAGCTTCCTTTCCACGCTCACCATCAATAACGGCCCCCGCAACGCGCTGCCGCGGCTTCAGGCTGAGGCGCTGAAAGCCAATACCGAGCTCACCACCGGCAGCCGCGCGGATCTGGGGCTCGATCTCGGCGTCCGCGTCGGGCAAAGCGTCTCCCTGAGGCAGGAAAAAGCGAGCCTGCAGTCGCTGATCGACAGCAACGCTTTGGCCACCGGCCAACTCGAGATCGCCGAGGCGGCGGTCGACGACATGACCGCCAGCGCCAACGACATGATGAAGACCTTGATCGCGGCGCCGGGCTCGAGCAGCGCCGAGGTCATCCGCAACCAGGCGCGCAGCAGCCTGAATGCCTTCATCGCCACCGCCAACGCCACCGACGGCCGGCGCTATGTCTTCGGCGGGACGAATACCGGCGAGCAGCCGCTGAACGACTATGCCGGCGCGCCGAAGGCCGCCATCGACGCGGCCTTCGCGGCGGCCTTCGGGGGACGCACCCCGGACGATCCGACCATCAGCGACATCTCAGCGGCGGACATGGCGGCCTTCATCGACAATCAGTTCGCGGCCGAGTTCGACGATGCCAGCTGGAAGGCCAACTGGTCGACCGCGACCGATGCCTCCCGCACCGCCCAGATCTCGCCCACCGAGAAGGTCGCCGTCTCCGCGAGCGCCAACGACACAGCCATACGCAAGCTCGCCATGGTATTCACCATGGTCGGGGAGCTCGGCACCGTCAATCTCTCCGAGGCAGCGCGCCAGGTCGTCATCGAGAAGGCCCGAAATCTTCTGGGACCGGCCGTCACCGATCTCACCACCATCGGCGGCAAGATCGGAACCTCGCAGCAGCGGATCGTGACGGCGAACGAGGTTATGAAGCGCGCGTCCTCGACCCTCGACGATAGAATGTCCGCGCTGGAAGCGGTCGACCCCGCGGAGGCCAAGTCACGGCTCGATATGATCACCACCCAGATCGAGATGTCCTACTCGCTGACGCAACAAATAATGAAGCTTTCGATCATCAACTACGTCTAGTTGAGGGGCATCGACGCCATGTACAGAATTTCTTATGCGGAGATCATCAACGACTCCAGCACCGAGATGCGCGAACAGGAACGCCTCGCGCTTGACCACGCCATCGAGCTCCTCACCCGAGCCGAGGAGCAGGGCCCGAATTCGGACGAGGCGGTGCAGGCCGTCCTCTATCTCCAGAAGCTCTGGGGCTTCCTGATCAAGGATCTCTCCGATCCCGGCAACGAGCTGGCCGAAGCCCTCAGGGGCAATCTCATCTCCATCGGCCTCTGGGTAATCAAGGAGGCCGATCAGATCATGCAGCAGAAGTCCAAAAGCTTCTCCGGCCTCATCGATGTGACGCGTAGCATCCGGGACGGACTGGCATGACAAAGCGAATGCAGATCAGCCTCAAGCCGGGCGAACGCATCTTCCTCAATGGCGCGGTGGTCCGGGTCGACCGCAAAGTGACACTTGAGTTGATGAACGACGTGGCCTTTCTGCTGGAGAGCCATGTGCTCCAGATGGAGGACACCACCACCCCGCTCCGCCAGCTCTATTTCGCCGTGCAGACCATGCTCATGGCCCCCCGCGACGCGGAGGCCGCCTATGTGCTGTTCGGCCAGCAGCTCTCCTCGCTCATCGGCGTGTTCGAGAACAAGGCCATGCTCACCTCGCTGCTGCAGGTGGGCACGCTGGTGGACCAGAACCGGCTGTTCGAGGCCCTGCGCATCATACGCTCCCTGTTCCCGGTCGAAGATCAGATCATCAACAGCGACAGCGCCGCTTCGCTGAATCCGGTGCCGCGGATCGACGCCGCCCCCCCTCTTATGGAGATCACGTTATGAGCGTCAGCCCCATCGGGACGAACCAGCAGTCCAACGCCGCCTCGAACAACTCGTCCAAAACCGTGGACTACAACGCGTTCCTGCAGCTTCTGATCGCCCAGATGAAGAACCAGGACCCCACGGCGCCGATGGACTCCACGCAGTACATGGCGCAGTTGGCGTCCTTCTCACAGGTGGAGCAGAGCGTCTCCACCAACTCCAAGCTGGACTCGCTTCTGACCGCCTCGGCCCTGCAGAATGCGGACGCCGCCATCGGTCACAACATCACCAGCGCGGACGGCACGGTCACTGGGGAAGTGGCCTCGGTGAAGATCTACAGCGACGGTGCCATCGCCACCCTCAAGGACGGGCAGCAGGTTCTCCTCGGCCCCGGCGTCACGATCTCCTGAGCCATGACCGAAGCGGACGCACTCGACCTGGTACAATCGGCCATCTGGACCATCCTGGTGGCCGCGGGGCCGGCGGTGGCCGCCGCCATGCTGGTGGGCATCATCATCGCCCTGCTGCAGGCCCTCACCCAGGTCCAGGAGATGACGCTCACCTTCATCCCCAAGATCATCGCGGTGCTTGCCGTCACCGCGCTCACAGGCTCGTTCATGGGCGGTCAGATCCTCGCCTTCACTGAGCAGATCTACGGACGGATCACGACGGGCTTCTGAGGGGACCGGCTAAAGCGTGACCTGCCCTCAATCTTTGTGGACCTGGCTCTGGAGCGAGGCTGAGCGATGACCGATATCTCCGCGAGCACGGCAGCGGCCAGCCCCCCCGCCTCCCGGCGTGACATCGGCTTCGCCATTGGCATGGTCGCCATCCTCGCCGTCCTGTTCCTGCCGATCCCGCCATTCCTGATCGACATCGGCCTCGCGCTCTCGATCGCACTGTCCGTGCTCATCCTCATGGTGGCGCTGTGGATCGGCAAGCCGCTGGAATTCTCCTCGTTTCCAACCGTGCTGCTGATCGCGACGCTGCTGCGCCTCGCGCTCGGCATCGCCACGACCCGCCTCATCCTCGCCCATGGCGGAGACGGCGTGACGGCCGCCGGCCACATCATCCATGGCTTTTCGCAGCTGGTCATGAGCGGCGACTTCGTCATCGGCATCGTGGTGTTCCTGATCCTGGTGACGGTGAACTTCCTCGTCATCACCAAGGGTGCGACCCGTATCGCGGAAGTGGGCGCACGCTTCACGCTCGACGCCATCCCCGGCAAGCAGATGGCCATCGATGCCGACCTCAATGCCGGCCTCATCAATGACAAGGAAGCCCAGAGACGCCGGTCCGAGCTGGAGGAGGAAAGCTCCTTCTTCGGCTCCATGGACGGCGCGTCCAAGTTCGTGCGCGGCGAGGCCATCGCTTCGCTCATCATCATCGCCGTCAACATCTTCGGCGGCATCATCATCGGCGTGACCCGCCACGAGATGCCGCTCAGCGAAGCCGCGGACATCTATACCCGCCTGTCCGTGGGCGACGGCCTGGTCTCGCAGATTCCCGCCCTCATCGTCTCGCTGGCCGCCGGCCTCCTCGTGTCGAAGGGCGGCACGAAGGGCTCGGCGGAAAAGGCCATCCTCGGGCAGCTCGGCGCCTATCCGCGCGCTCTGTTCGTGGCCTCGGGCCTGATGTTCGCGCTCTCCATCGTGCCCGGCCTGCCCTTCCTGCCCTTCGCTTCGCTCGGCGGCTTCCTCGCCTTCGTCGGCTACACCATCCCGCGCCAGATCGCCCGCAAGCAGCAGGCCGAGGAGGACTTGGAGAAGGCGAAGCAGCAGCAGGCCGTGGCGGACGCGCGCGATTCCGTGAAGGAATCGCTTCGCACCCACGAGATCGAGCTGGCGGTGGGCAAGCAATTCGCCACCACCGCCCTGCGCGCGCCGCAGGAACTGGCCCACCGTCTCGGCAAGATGCGGCGCAAGTTCGCCCAGCGCTACGGCTTCGTGGTCCCGGAGATCAAGGTTGGAGAAGATCTCGGCGTCGCCAGCAAAAGCTACCAGATCAAGGTGCATGGCACCGCCGTGGCGACGCAGGACGTGCGCCTCGGCGAGCTGCTGGTGGTCACCGGCGACGGCCCGAAGCCCGACGTCCCCTGCGATGAGGTCCGCGAGCCCGCCTTCGGCATGAAGGCGGTTTGGATCTCGGAAGCCTATTCCTCCGAAGTGCGGCGGGAAGGCTTCAACCCCATCGATCCGCTCTCGGTCATGCTCACGCATCTGAGCGAGGTCATCAGCAACAACCTGCCTCAGCTGCTGTCCTACAAGGACATGCGGACGCTGCTCGATCGGCTCGACCCGGAATACAAGCGCCTGATCGACGACATGTGCCCGTCGCAGATCTCCTTTTCCGGCCTTCAGGCGGTGCTGAAGCTGCTGCTGGCCGAGCGGGTGTCCATCCGCAACCTGCACCTCATCCTGGAAGCCATAGCGGAAATCGTGCCCCATGCCCGGCGCTCGGAGCAGGTGGTGGAGCATGTGCGCATGCGCATGGCGCAGCAGATCTGCGGCGACCTCTCCGAAGGTGGCATGCTGAATGTGCTGCGCCTCGGCGCGAAGTGGGATCTCGCCTTCCATGAGAGCCTGAAGCGCGACGGCAAGGGCGAAGTGGTGGAGTTCGACATCGACCCGCGCCTGGTGGAGCAGTTCGGCGTGGATGCCTCCGCCGCCATTCGCGAGCGCATGAAGCAGGGCGGCAGCTTCGTTCTGGTGACCGCGCCGGATTGCCGGCCCTATGTGCGCATGATCATCGAGCGCATGTTCCCCTCGCTTCCCGTCCTCTCGCATGTGGAGATCGCGCGCGGGGTGCAGATCCGCTCCCTGGGCACGGTCGCGTGAACGCGGAGTTCCAGACGTGGATACTCCATGCCTTTCTGATCTTCTGCCGCATCGGCGCCTGCATGATGCTGATGCCTGGCCTGTCCTCAAGCCGGCTGCCGGTGCAGGTGCGGCTGTTCTTCGCCATTGGCCTGTCGCTCGCCTTGCTGCCCGTCGTGGAGCCGCAGATTCAAAGCGGGGGGAACCCGTCCACCGTGCCGTCCCTGCTCTGGACCATTGTGACGGAGCTGGGCACGGGCGCGTTCATCGGCTTTCTCGCGCGCATCTTCTTCCTGGCGCTTCAGGCGCTGCTGGCAGCCTCCTCGCAGATTATCGGTTTCACGGGTCTCGCCGGCACAGTGGTGGACGATGGCGAGCAGGCGCCGGAGATCGCGACGCTGCTGACGCTCGTTGCCACCGCCCTCGTCTTCCTCTCCGGCCTCCATTGGCAATTGCTGCGGGGCCTGGTGGATTCCTACAGCCAAATGCCCATGGGGCAATTCGCCGGCGCGGCGCGGTTCCTCACCGCCGTGGTGGACCAGCTCGGCACCACCTTCATCCTGGCGCTGCGCATCACCAGCCCCTTCTTCATCTATTCGCTCATCGTGAATTTCGCAGTGGGCCTCACCAACAAGATGGTCCCGCAGATCCCGGTCTATTTCATCTCCATCCCGATCGTCACGGCGGGCGGCCTGCTGCTGCTCTATTTCATGGTGACCGAGATGCTCACCGACTTCCTCGACGCCTTCGGCGCCTGGGTGACGGGGATGTGAGACAGACATGAGCACGCGCACGCGGAAAATCCGCCGCATCCTGGAGCTCCAGGACCTGCTCCACCGCGCAAGCGAATGGAAGCTTGCGGGCATCCGTGCCGAGATCGCGGAGAATCACCGCACCCGCGACACCCTCATCAACACCCTCTCCGACGAGGTGCTCGGGCCACTGCTGGTGGACGTGACCGCACGGCGCCTACGCACCGTCGCCCTGGTGCATGGCCAGCTGACCCGCGCCGAGGACGTGCAGGTCGCCCAGGTGCGCGAGGAGGCGAGGCGGCTGAAGCAGGTCGAGCGCATGGCGGAGACGGTCCGCCGCGCGGACGACCAGGCCCGCGAGAAGGCGGATCTCCACACTTTGCTCGATGGCATCGCTGCCAAGCCGGCGCCCACCGTGGATGCAAGCCTGCCGCCAGCTTGAGACAGCATGGTGGTTGCTCGAAAACCTGAGCCTCGGTGCAGGAACAATGGGCATCCAACCTCCTTCCGACCTGATCCTCGACGTGATCAACGCCGCCGACCCCATGAAGGCGCAGGCGATGGCCACGCGCCTGAAGCAGGCGGCGGCATCTCCCACCCCCTTGGGATATACCGCCGGCTTCGATGATGAGATGAAGCAAGCGGCCCTGCCGCTTGAGCAGATGTCGTTGCTCAGCGCCTCCTCCTCGGTGAGCCTGCGCAACGCCACCGCTCTCTCGCAGAAGAACGGCACGAACTCGTCGAGCGAGGCCTATCGCCGCTTCGAGGCCATGGTGCTCTCGAGCTTCGTGGAAAGCATGCTGCCCACCAAGGCGAGCACCGTGTACGGCTCCGGCACCGCCGGCGACGTCTGGCGCTCGATGCTGGCCGAGCGCATCGCCAATGAGGTCGCGAAAACCGGCGGCATCGGCATCGCCGACCGCCTCGCCACCAATGCCGCAAAGACCGGCGCCGACAAACCCGCCCCGACATCAGGAGAGCGCCCACTATGAGCCTCGCGCCCAAGGATACGGTGCTTCCGCTGTTGGCGGTGGAGGCCACGCCGGCCCCGGTGCCGGCCACCTTCGACCACGCGATGGAGGAGCGCATTGCCGGACCGGCGAGCTCCACCCTGACCAGCGCCCTGGAGCGTCTGGAAGAGCTGGTGCGGGAAGAAAGCCACGCGCTGCGCATGCGCACGCCCATCGACTTTGCCGAGATCAGCCGGCGCAAGAGCCGCAGCCTCCTGGAGCTGAGCCGCGTGGCCCGTGCCGTGCCGCCGCGCCTCGATGCCGGCACCGCTGAGCGGGTTCGTGCCCTGCGCGAGGAACTGCAGCAGAATTTCGAGCTTCTCGGCGTCCACCTGGCTGCGGCCCAGGAGGTGGGGACCATCCTCCACGGCGCGCTCCGGGATGCGGAATCCGACGGCACCTATTCCACCACCATCACGTATGGGGGATCGGCGACGTGATCCGCGTCCTCTTCATCGGCCTCTGGGTGTGCATCGTCACGCTGATCTCCAGCTATGGCGCTGCCTATTGGGCGGCCGGCGCGGCCCGGGTCGATGGGGAAGATGCGCATGTGTCCGGCATCGAATATCGCCGCATGCCGTCCATCAACATCCCGATGATCATCGATGGTTCGGTCCGCGGCTATGTGATCGCCAAGCTCGTCTACACCGCCGAGAACAGCAAGCTGCGCCAGCTCGGCATCGACCCCCAGGCATTCGTGACCAGCGCCGCGTTCGAAGAGGTCTACACCAACGGCCGCATCGATACCGGCAAATTAGCCAAGTACAACTTGAAGGAGATGCTCGACAACATCAAAGCAACCACCAATAAAAAGTTAAACGGAGACGTTATCCAGGACGTCCTCGTCGACAGCATCAACTACATAGATAAAAACGATATGAGGAAAATGGCTGAGGCTGCTGGGTCACAGGGGCGAGGAGAAGCGGATAAAGCCGCCAAGCCCGCCAACTGAGACCGGAGGAGGGGAAATGAAAATCATCAATAAAATCTACTCAATCGTCGCAGTTCTAGGCTTATCGACAGTCGCCGTCGCCGGGATCGGCATCTACTCTGTTCACCTTCAGGCCCTCACCGCCGAACGGCTGAAGGAAGCTTCGCAGCGCGCGTTCCTCTCGGAGCGCATCAACGGCCTCGTGACGGCCGTCGTGATGGAATCGCGCGGCGTCTATATGGCCGAGAGCATTGCCGTGGCAAAGCCGTTCGCCGCCGGCATCCTGCGCAACCTCGGCGAGATCGACACCACCCTCGCCGACGCCCGGAAGCTGACGACCGCCAGCCAGAAGGCGACGATGGAAGTTCTCGCCCAGGATCTCGCCAAGTTCAAAGAATTCCGCCTGGAGACGGCACGTCTCGGCACCGAGGTCGGGCCTCAGGCCGCCTCCACTCAGGGTAACAACGACGCCAACCGCGCGAACCGCAAGGCGCTTCAGGCGTCGCTCGCGAGCTATGTCGAGGCGCTGCGGGCCGCTGCCGAGCCGCTCTCCGCCGAAGCCGACGCGATGGAAGCCTGGACCCGGATGATGATCATCGCGACCAGCATCGTCGGCCTCGTGTGCGGCATTGCCATCGCCTTGTTCATCGGCGTCGTGACGCTCAGCCGCCCCATTGTCCGCGTCTCCGCCGTTCTCAAGGAGATGGCTGCCGGCGAGCTCGATGTGAAGGTCGAGAAAGGATCCCGCGACGAAGTCGGGGACCTGTGGCGCAGCACCGGGCGCCTTCTGACGGGGCTGAACGAAGCCGAGCGCATGCGCGAGGAGCAGGCCGCCTCCACCGGGCGCATGGAAGTGGAAAAGCGCACCATGATGAATGCGCTCGCCGAGCGGTTCGACAGCGAGGTTTCGGGCGTCGTGCGCACGGTTGCCGCCGCCGTGAGCCAGCTGGAAGCCAGCGCCGCGTCCATGAACTCGTCCGCCGACGAGACCAGCCGCCAGTCGACCGCGGTTGCCGCCGCGGCCGAGCAGGCGACCAGCAACGTGCAGGTCGCGGCCACCGCCACCGAACAGCTTGCCGCCTCCGTCCGTGAGATCGGCCAGCAGGTCTCCACCGCCGCCCGGATCGCGGGCGACGCCACCGACCAGGCAACCAGTACCGCCGAAGTGGTGCGGGGCCTCGCCACCAGCGCGCAGCGCATCGGCCAGGTGGTGAACCTGATCACCGACATCGCTTCCCAGACCAACCTCCTCGCCCTCAACGCCACCATCGAGGCGGCCCGGGCGGGCGATGCGGGACGCGGCTTCGCCGTGGTCGCCATGGAGGTGAAGACGCTGGCCGAGCAGACCTCCAAGGCCACCGATGAGATCTCCTCGCAGATTTCGGCGGTGCAGAGCGCCACGGGCGACGTGGTGAGAGCCATCGAGGGCATTTCCGGCACCATTCGGCAGGTGGATGAAATCTCCACCTCCATCGCCGCCGCCATCGAGCAGCAGGGCGCTGCCACCGGCGAGATCGCCCAGAGCGTCCTCCAGGCCGCCCAGGGCACGCAGGAGGTGTCGTCCTCCATCTCGACGGTGACCGCCGCGGCCGCCAACACAGGCCGGGTTTCGATCGAGATCGTGCGCTCCGCGTCCGATCTCGCCTCGCAGGCGGGCAGCCTGCGGACCCAGGTGGATGCCTTCATCGAGCGGGTACGCGCCGCCTGATGGGGGAACGCCCGCCACGGCGGCGGGCTGAAGAGTTTGTTTGCGTCGCGGGGTGTCGTGAGCAGGACGCCATCCCGTCTTGAATGCCCTTTGGTTCCTGCACCGCCTGACCTGGCCCGCGTCGTTCGCACCGGGGTGAAGGACAGGAAGGCGGCGCGGGGACTGAACGTGGGTCGCACCGTTGGAGAAGAGCCATGGATGATCTGTTGCGTGAATTTCTGACGGAGACCAGCGAGAGCCTCGACGTGGCCGACGTTGAGCTCGTGAAGTTCGAGCGGGACCCCAACAACCGGGAGATCCTCAACAACATTTTCCGCCTGGTTCACACCATCAAGGGCACTTGCGGCTTCATCGGCCTGTCGCGCCTCGCGGCGCTCGCCCATGCCGCCGAGACCCTCATGGACAAGTTCCGCGAGGGCATCCCGGTGACGCCGGACGCGGTCAGCCTGGTGCTTGTCACCATCGACCGGGTGAAGCTCATCCTCACCGAGCTGGAGATCAGCGAAGGGATCGAGCCGGAAGGATCCGACGCCGACCTCATCGACGAGCTGCTCGCCATGGCCACCGACCCGCCCGCCGCGGCGGAGGTGGAAGAAGAGCTTCCTTCGGCATCGGTGGTGCAGATGGGCACCATCGTCCACCAGACCCTGGAGCGCGAGCTGCTGCCCGGCGAGGTGTCGCTCGACGAGCTGGAACGCCTCTTCCGCCAGACCGAGGTGGAGGTCGTGCCCCCCAAGGCGAAGGCATCGGCAAAGTCCCCCCCGCCCAAGGCTGCGGCGAAGGAGAAGCCCGCCGCAAAGGAGAAGGCCCCCGCCAAGGAAAAGGCTGCGGCGAAAGACAAGCCCATCGCCGTCGTGAAGACGGTGGCCGAGAACGAGCCCGCGACGGCCGCCAAGCGCGGAGATGACGAGAACGCCCCGGGCACGCCCATCGCCGCGCAGTCGATCCGCGTCAGCGTGGGCATGCTCGAACACCTGATGACCATGGTCTCCGAGCTGGTGCTTACCCGCAACCAACTCCTGGAGATCGCCCGGCGCAACGAGGACCACGACTACAAGGTCTCCCTCCAGCGCCTGTCCAACGTCACCGGCGAATTGCAGGATGCGATCATGCGCACCCGCATGCAGCCCATCGGCAATGCCTGGCAGAAGCTGCCGCGCATCGTCCGCGACCTCGCCCAGGAGCTGGGCAAGCAGGTCGATCTGCAGATGACCGGCAGCGAGACCGAGCTCGACCGCCAAGTGCTGGACCAGATCAAGGACCCGCTCACCCACATGGTGCGCAATTCGGCGGACCATGGCCTGGAATTCCCCGACGACCGCCGCCGCGCCGGCAAGCCGGAAAAGGGCGTGATCCGCCTGTCCGCCTATCACGAGGGCGGCTTCGTCATCGTCAAGATCTCCGACGACGGCAAGGGCCTCGACCTCGCCCGCATCAAGGCGAAGGCGCTGGAGAACGGCCTCGCCGACGAGGCCGAGCTGGCCAAGATGTCGGAAGGCCAGATCTTCCGCTTCATCTTCGCCGCCGGCTTCTCCACCGCGGCGAAGGTGACCAGCGTCTCGGGCCGCGGCGTCGGCATGGACGTGGTCCGCGCCAACATCGAGTCCATCGGCGGCACGGTGGACGTCCAGTCGAAGGCGGGGGTCGGCTCCACCTTCATCATCAAGATCCCGCTCACCCTCGCCATCATGCCGGCGCTCATCGTCGAGGTGTCGGGCGAGCGCTTCGCGATCCCGCAGAACACGGTGCTCGAGCTGGTGCGGATCCAGGCGGATTCCGAGCACGCGGTGCGGCGCCTCAACGACGCGCCGGTCCTGTGCCTGCGGAACCAGCTTCTGCCCATGCTCCATCTCGGCCGCCTGCTGGGTCTCGATGCCGGCAAGCCCGAAGGCTATGTGGACGAGGATTTCGAGAACCGGCTGATCGCCGTGATGGATGTGGGCAACGAGCGCTTCGGCATCGTGCTGGACAGCGTCTCCCACACCGAGGAAATCGTGGTGAAGCCCATGTCCTCGGTGCTGCGCCAGGTCTCCCTGGTGTCGGGGAGCACCATCCTCGGCGACGGCCATGTGATCATGATCGTCGATCCTAACGGGCTCGCCCAGGCGGTCGCGGCCGGCTCCGAGGCCTCGATGACGAGCACCATGGCCGATGCGGTCCAGCAGGACACCTCGGACGCCTTCATGTCCCTGCTGCTGTTCAGCGCCGGCTCGGACGACATCAAGGCGGTCCCGCTCTCGCTGGTCACGCGCCTCGAGGAGCTCGAGCGCGACACCATCGAGAAGGTGGATGGCCGCGCGGTCATCCAGTATCGCGGCAAGCTGATCCCCGTCATTCGGGCCGATGGTGAGCTCGCCGAGCGCGGGACGGGGACGCAGCCCATGCTGATCTTCTCCCACGACGCCCGCGTCATGGGGCTTGCGGTGGACAAGATCGTCGACATCGTGGAGAGCAGCCTCGACCTCCAGCTCTCCTCGTCCTCGCCTCACGTTCTGGGCGGCGCGATCATCGACGGGCGGGCGACCGAGATCCTCGACGTCGGCTACTTCCTCTCCATGGCCCTCGGCGAGGAGAACGAGCAGGAGCAGGAAGCCGGCGCCCAACCGCGCCTGCTGCTGGTGGACGACAGCCCGTTCTACCGCAACCTGATCCAGCCCGTGCTGCGGGGCCGGGGTTATTCGGTCACGGCCTGCGCCTCGGCGCAGGAGGCGCTGGAGCGTCTCACCTCCGACAGCCCCTACGATGCCATCATCAGCGATGTGGAGATGCCCGGCATGGACGGCTTCCGCTTCGCAGAGATGGTGCGCGGCGACCTCGGCCTGACGCATGTGCCCATCATCGCCATGGCGGGCTCCAATCCCGCGATCGCGATCCAGCGCGGCCGGGCGGCGGGCTTCACCGAATGCGTCTCGAAATTCGACCGTCCGGGCCTGATCTCGGCCCTGCAGGAGTTCACCGGTCAGGAGTTCACCGGCTCCGCTGAAGG
Organism: Aquabacter albus; assembly: GCF_040049275.1. Lineage (NCBI taxonomy): Bacteria > Pseudomonadati > Pseudomonadota > Alphaproteobacteria > Hyphomicrobiales > Xanthobacteraceae > Aquabacter > Aquabacter albus. The sequence goes on from NZ_JBDZDT010000001.1 coordinate 482,297, forward strand.
AGAAGCGGCATGACCAAGTCTATCAGTGAGGCCGAGAAGACCACCGGCACCACGCAGTTCGTCACGGTGCGCATTGCCGGGCAGTTGTTCGGCGTGCCGATCGAGATCGTCCACGAGGTCTTCACGCCAGACCGCATCACCCACGTGCCGCTCTCCCCGCCCGAAATCGAGGGCGTGCTGAACCTGCGCGGGCGCATCGTGACCATGGTGAACATGCGCCGGCTCCTCGGCGTCCCGTCGAGCGGAACGGCGACCACCGCCGTGGGCATCGAGCGGTTCGGCGAGGCGTTCGGCCTCATCATCGACGCGGTCGGTGAGGTGCTGGTGCTGGAGGCCGCCAAGCGGGAGTCGAACCCGGCCAATCTCGATCCGCGCTGGGCGGAGCTGGTGACCGGCGTCCACCGCCTCACGGGCGAACTTATGCTGGTGCTCGACGTGGAGCGCGCCCTTGCGCGGCTCGGCGCGCGCCGGACGGCCGCGTGACGGCCGAACGCGAACACAGGAGACGGTAATGAAGACGGGGCTGGTGGTGGACGATTCCCGCGTGGTGCGCACGGTCGCGCGGCGCCTCCTGGAAGGGTGGTCATTTACGGTGACGGAGGCGCAGAACGGTGCGGAGGCGCTTGAGCGCTGCACCGAGGCGATGCCCGACGTGATCCTGCTCGACTGGAACATGCCGGTGGCGAATGGCGTCGATTTCCTGAAGGGGCTGAGGGCCAGCCCCGGCGGCGCGGCGCCGAAGGTGATCTTCTGCACGACGATGAATGATCTCGACCACATCACCGAGGCGCTGTCGCTCGGGGCGGACGAATACATCATGAAACCTTTCGATGCGGATATCCTGAAGGAAAAGCTGGAAGCCGTCGGCCTGCTTGAAGAGTATTCCGCATGACCACTCCCGCCGCTCTCGCCCAGGAAGCGCCGGAGGCGACGCACGCCATCAAGGTGATGGTGGTGGACGATTCCGTGATGGTGCGCGGCATCGTCGTGAAATGGCTCTCCGAAGAGAAGGGCATCAGCGTCGTCGCCACCCATTCCAACGGGCGTCTGGCGGCGGACGACATTCAGAAGACCCAGCCCGACGTGGTCATCCTCGACCTCGAAATGCCGGGCATGGACGGCCTCACCGCCCTCCCCCTGATCCTTGAGCGCAAGCCCGACATCGCGGTGCTCGTAGCGTCCGCGCTGACGCGGCGCGGCGCCGAAGTGAGCCTGAAGGCGCTCACGCTGGGCGCCGCCGACTATCTGCCGAAGCCCGATGCCGGCAAGGGCATCGGCGCCGCCGAGGAGTTCCGCCGCGAGCTCACCCTCAAAGTGCGCAGCCTTGGCCAGCGCCAGCGCAATCGCGCCCTGCCCCGCCCTCCCGTGGGCCAGCCTGCGCCGCAGCCCGCGGCCGGCAAGGCCGCGCCCGCACCGAGCGCCCCAGCCACGCCGGCACTGGCGCGGGCGAAGGCGGCGGAGAAACTCCGCTCCTATTCCTCGACCTCCCCCGGCATTGTCGCGATAGGCTCCTCCACGGGCGGGCCGCAGGCCCTGACGCAGCTCTTCACGGACATCGGGCCGGTATTGGGGAATGTCCCCGTCGTCATCGTCCAGCACATGCCGGCGACCTTCACCGCCATCCTTTCGGAGCACATCGCCCGCGCCGCCGGCCGCCCGGCCCGTGAAGGCACGGATGGGGAAGCGCTCAAGGCAGGGCACATCTATGTGGCGCCCGGCGGCTTCCACATGGTGCTCGAGAAGAGCGGCAAGGACGTGGTCATCCGCATCGATGACAGCCCGCCCGTCAATTTCTGCAAGCCGGCCGTCGACCCGCTCTTCCGCTCCGTGGCGGACATCTATGGCAGCGGCACCCTCGCCATGGTCCTCACCGGAATGGGTTCCGACGGGGCGAACGGCGCGCGCGCCATCAGCGCCGTCGGTGGCAGCGTCATCGCCCAGGACGAGGAAACGAGCGTGGTGTGGGGCATGCCCGGAGCCGTGGTGGCCGCCGGCGCGTGCGCGGACATCCTGCCAATCGGCGACATGGGACGGAAAGTGTCGCGGATCTTGACGGGGGGGCGGGCGTGATCTCGGCGAGCGACTACGATTTCCTGCGCAACTATCTCAAGGCGCGCTCCGGCCTCGTCCTCACCGACGACAAGCACTATCTGCTGGAAAGCCGGCTCGAGCCCGTGATGCGGCGCTTCGATCTCCCGGACATGGCCCGGCTGGCGCGGGCGCTGCGCGACACCAGCAAGCCGGGCCTTGCGGACGCGGTGGTCGAGGCCATGACCACCAATGAATCCCTGTTCTTCCGCGACCGCAAGCCGTTCGACATCCTCACCTCGGTGATGCTGCCGACCCTGGCGCGCAACCGCCGGCCCGGACTGCCGCTGCGCATCTGGTGCGCCGCGGCCTCCACCGGGCAGGAACCCTATTCCATCGCCATGACCCTGCGCGAGAACGCCCATCTCCTCGGGGGGCGGACCGTGGAGATCATCGGCACGGACCTCTCCAGCGATGTTCTCGACCGGGCCACGGCCGGGCTCTACAACCAGTTCGAAGTCCAGCGCGGGCTGCCGATCCAGCTCCTCCTGAAATACTTCACCAAGTCCGGAGACCAGTGGCAGATCGCGCCCGAGCTGCGCGCCATGGTGAAGTTCCGCCGCCTGAACCTGCTGGAGCCGTTCTCCATGCTCGGCATGTTCGACATCGTGTTCTGCCGCAACGTGCTCATCTATTTCGATGTGCCCACCAAGGAGAACGTGCTCGCGCGCATCGCCAAGAGCACGGCGAGCGACGGCTATCTCCTCCTGGGCGGCGCGGAAACGGTGATGGGGATCTCCGACGCCTTCGTGTCCGGCCCGCAGCCCGGCTTCTACGTGCCGAAGATGCGGGCCATGGAGGCGATGGCCTAGAGCGAGCGCGGGACTCAGGCGAAGACCGGCCGGGCCGCAGCTTCGTCAGAGCGCCGGTTCGCCGGGGGCGGCATGCAGGCTCCGGCTCTGCAGGGAATCAAGCGCCATAGAGATGTCGACGGCCACCTGCTTCACGATGACAAGTTCGCTCGGCGTGAAGAAACCGGGCGTCGCAGCGTGCAGCACCAGCACCGCCCTGACCTTGCCGCCATGATCCAGGGGCAAGGCCGCGCAAGAGCCATCGCCAGCGCGGGAGAAGCCACGCTCATTGTCGATCACGGGCCCCCTGCCGGCGAACACGTCGGCGGTCAGTCGATCGACGCCTCCCAGATCGGGCTTGGGCGTGGCGCCCATAAGCCGCGCCGATGCGACAGTGCGCAGGCCCCGATCCTCATCCCGGACGCGGACCTGCGCATACGCGAACTTCCCGTCCTCAATGGCGATCCGGCAGGCACCTTCGAACAGGGCGGCCTTGTTCTCGGCATAGGCGCTGAGCTCGCCGGCGCTTGCGAGCATGGTGTGCATGCGCGAAAGCCGCACGAGGCGCTCTTCCTGTGCGCGGCGGTCGATGAACTGGCCCACCTGTCCGCCGATGGCCCTGAACAGCAGGACGAGGTCCGGATCGGGCGGGCGCACATTCTCGCCGAAGAAGCCGAGCACGCCGGCGATGCGCCCCCGTGCCACCACCGGAAAGAACAGAGCTGACTTGACGCCGGCCGCACTGGCACTGGCGGAGCGCAGGAAGCCTGCCTCCTTCTCCACATCCGCGACCCAGACCGGCGCCTCGTCCCGCCAGACCTGCCCCGGCATTCCCTCTCCGCGAGAGAAGGTGGAGGCCTGCGTCTCGGCCATGAAGGCGTCGATCCCCTCGACCCCGGCATGCCATGTGGCCACGTGGCAGAGGCGGTCCTCGTCCCGGTTGATCTCCCACAATTCGCCGATGGCGAAGTCCGCCTTGGTGCAGATCGCTTTCAGCACCTCGGGCGCGGCTTCCTCGATGGTGGAGGTCTGCGCCAGCACGCGCGCCACCTCGCATTGCATCTCCGCGCGCCATTGGCTCATGGCGCGCTGCGCCACTTCCATTTCGAGCTGGCGCGAGCGCTGGGACAGTTCGCTCAACAGGCAATGGTTCTCGAAGATCCGCCCGAGATAGGAGGCGAAGATGGTGAGGAGGCGCTCATCGTCCGCGCTGAAGGCCTGGCCGCTGATCTTGCTGGTGGCGCACACCCACCCATACTGGCGCGTCGGCGACTTGACGGGCACCACCAGCATGGCCCCCACCGGCGGATAGGCCCAGGGCAGGCCCACATCATCGGCATCGCTGACGGGGCCAGCGCGCCGCACGGGGCCGGTGGCCGACAGGGGCACGGGATGCGGCGTGACGCTCGTGAGCCCCGCCTCCACCGCCTCAGCCGCCTCGTCCGACAAGCCGCTCACGGCGATATGCCCCGTGGGGGGCGTGCCGGCCTCCCACAGGCCGACGACGGCGTGGCGGGCCGCCACGAGATCGCGGGTCCAGCGGCAGAACGTCTTGACCATCTGCTCCGGCTCGCGCTCCGCCGCGATCTGGATGCACATTTCGATCAGCGCCATCAGGCGGCTGGTGGTCCATTCCAGCTCCTGGGTGGTCTGCACGAGCTTGCTGGAGACGAGGCGGAGATAAGTCTGGTCCACAGACTGGGCGGCCTCGCCCCCCTCCAATGACGCGCCGTCCGAACCTGCCAGCGCGTCCTCGACCACCCGCAGCACGTCCCCAGGCTCCGCCGGCTTGGTCAGGACATATTTGACCCCGCAGGCGCGGGCGAGATTCAGCGCTTCCCGCTCGTTGAAATGGGCCGTGTAGAAGACCACCGGCACTTCGGCCAGCAAGGGCTCGCGGCGCAGGCTCCGCACCAGTTCATACCCGTCGCCCGAGGGCATCAGGATGTCGGAAATGATGAGATCCGGGCGCTCGTCCCGCGCCATCTCAAGCGCGGACGACCCGTCCGACGCCTCGGCCAGGCGGTGCCCCCCGTGCTTCAGAAGGGTGACCAGAAATTCGCGGTTTGCCGCGTGGTCATCCACGATGAGGATCGTCGCCACCTTGTGCTCCGACTGGGCGGGGAGCGCGGACACTACCGCGCGTTTTTGTCTCGAACGCCTTTGCTCTTTCGGGATCGAGGCGTCTTCTTCAAGCTAGCGGGTCCGTCACGCGGCTCCATCCGTAGCGGAAGGCTGCACGGATCGTATCCAAGTTCAAGTCCACCACAAGAGGTATGCGGGTCGGCGCAGGCCGTGCGAGGCCGGTCAAGCGCGCTCATCCACAAGGATCATTCCGGCAGCCTTTTCAGCGATCATGATGGTGGGCGAATTGGTGTTTCCCGATGTGATGCTGGGCATGATCGAGGCATCGGCCACCCGAAGCCCCTCGATACCCATCACCCTCAGTCTTGTATCCACCACTGCAAGCGGGTCGGATTTAAGGCCCATCTTCGCGGTGCCCACAGGATGGAAGATGGTGGTGCCCAACTGCCCGGCCGCCAGAGCGAGCGCCGCGTCGTCATCATTGGGGACGGAGGGGCCGGGCAGCATCTCATCGGGGGCATAGGCGGCGAGCGCCGGCTGCGAGACGATGCGGCGGGCGACCCGGATGGACGAGGCCGCCACCAGCCGGTCCTCCTCGGTGGCGAGATAATTGGGGCGGATCTCCGGCGCGGAGGCCGGATCGGCAGTCTTCAGGCGGATGGTGCCGCGCGAAGTCGGGCGCAGATTGCACACGCTCATGGTGAAGGCCGGGAAGCGATGCAGCGGATCGCCGAACTTGTCGAGCGAAAGGGGCTGGACGTGGAATTCGAGGTCGGCGCGCTCCTTGTCGGGGCCGGACCGCGTGAAGATGCCGAGCTGCGAGGGCGCCATGGTGAGTGGCCCCTTCCGGAACAGCGCGTACTCGAGCCCCATGCCGGCCCGTCCCAGCAGGGAATGGTAACGCTCGTTCAGCGTGCCGATGCCCTGCACCTTGTAGATGAGGCGCAATTGCAGATGGTCCTGGAGGTTCGCGCCGACGCCGGGGGCGTCGAGCACCACGTCGATGCCCTGCGCCTTCAGGTGCTCTCCGGGGCCAATGCCCGAAAGCATCAGGAGCTGCGGCGAGCCGAGGGCACCCGCCGCCAGCACCACTTCGCGCCGGGCGGTGAGCGTGCGCGTCCCAGCCGCTGTGCGCAGGCGCACACCGGTGGCGCGCCGGCCTTCCAGCACCACCTTCTCCACATGGCCCGAGGTGATGAGGCTGAGGTTGCGCCGGTGGAGCACGGGTTTCAGGAAGCCGCGCGCCGCGCTCCAGCGCAAACCGCGCTTCTGGTTCACGTGGAAATAGCAGCTGCCTTCATTGTCGCCGGTGTTGAAGTCGTCGATGGGGCGGATGCCGTCCTCCGCCGCCGCGCGCCGCACGGCGTCCAGCAGGGGCCAGGTGATGCGGGGAAACTCCACATGCCATTCCCCGCCCGCGCCGTGGTGCGCGTTCGGCCCCAGGAAATGGTCCTCATGCTTCTTGAACAGCGGCAGGACATCGTCCCATCCCCAGCCCTCCAGGCCGAGCTGGCGCCAATGGTCGTAGTCCGCCGCCTGCCCGCGCATATAGATCATGGCGTTGATGGCGGAGGAGCCGCCCACCGTCTTGCCGCGCGGATAGGACAGCGCCCGCCCGTTGAGGCCGGGCTCGGGCTCGGTCTTGAAGCACCAGTCGGCACGGGGGCTGCCGATGGCGAAGAGATAGCCGACCGGGATGTGAAACCAGATCCAATTGTCGTTGCCGCCCGCTTCCACCACGGCGACCCGCACATTGGGGTCCGCCGAGAGGCGGTTGGCGAGCACGCACCCCGCCGAGCCTGCGCCGACGACCACATAGTCGTAGACGTCATCTCCCCCGGCCGACGCCATGGCGTTACCTCCGATTTTTATCGGGGCGGAATTTGGCGGCATAGTCCGGCAACTGCAAGTGCTGCGTTAGCTGTAAGCCAGCACCGCAACCCTTACCCTGCCTTTGCCGCATCCTCCGTCTCATCCTGGAGCGCGGTGAGCAGCGACATGAAGCGCTCCCCCTGCACCAGCACATGAGCCCGCAGATGCGTGGCCGCCTCTTCCCCGTCCCCTGCCACCAAGGCGGCAAGGATTGCCTCATGCTCCAGGAAGGAGGCATCCATGCGGCGCGGAACGCGGAGCTGAAGCCGGCGATAGGGCTGGAGGCGCAACTGGAAGCGCCGGGCTTCTTCGGCGAGCACCCGGTTGGCGGTGGCCGCATAGATGGCCTGATGAAACACCGCATTGGCCGGATAGTAAGCGGCCATGTCGCCGGCCTGGACGGCCTCGGCGCAGGCGGCGTGCGCGGCCTGGAGCGCGGCCTTGTCCTCCGGCGTCATGCGCCGGGCGGCAAGGCGCCCGCAGGCGGCCTCGATCTCGGCCATCAGCTCGAAGGATTCGATGAGCGCCCGCGGGCCGAGCAGCACCACGAACGCCCCGCGGCGCGGCCGGATTTCCACGAGCCCGGACGAGGCCAGCTGGATCAGCGCCTCGCGGATCGGCGTGCGGGAGACCTCGAAACGCTCGGCGAGCCCCACTTCGTCGAGGCGCTGGCCGGGCCGCAGCCGGCCCGAGACGATGTCGTCCTCCAGCGCTTCCCTCAGGCGCGGCGTCGCCTCTCCACGCATGCTCCGTCTCCTTAGCTCGCGCAGATTAGCATGCACGAAAATGCATGTGCGAAATTCTTGCATACATGATCGTTGACATTTTCCGGCGGTGGCGGCTTGATGGAGCGATCAAGGGAACGCTTATGTCGCATCCTCCGAAAGATCCATGCGCGACCTGCACGCGGGTGCTTGCCAAGCCCCGCACCGCCCTGTCCCATAAGGGGTGGGCGAACTTGGCGGAGCGGCGGGCATGACTTCCAACTCCAGCTTTTTCGGCGACCTCCTCACCACCATCGCCGAGCGCGGACGCGCGCTGCTCGATCGCAACAGCCGCGTCAACGGCGCCACCAAGGCGGCGACATTGGCCGACCGTTGCCAAGACCTGCTCTCGGGACGCGGCGAGGCATCGGGCGTGGCGCTGGCCACCGACATCCTCGACCGCTATGCCCGCATGAAGACCGGTGAGCGCATCGCCTTCTTCGAATTGCTGCAGGAGACGTTCGGCCCCGATTTGCCGCGCCTGGAAAAGGCCATAGCGGACTATGGCGCCACCGGCTCGGAAGCTGCGATCACCGAGGTTCACGCCGCCAGCGAGCCGCGCCGGCAGGAGCTGTTCCGCCGCTTCAACCTTGCCCACAACGCCACCTTGAGCCTGGTGCGCATGCGCGAGGACCTGATGGACGCCATGGTCCGCCGCCGCGACCTCGCGCCCGTGGACCGGGATTTCGGCCACCTCTTCTCGTCCTGGTTCAACCGGGGGTTCCTCGTGCTCCGCCGCATCGACTGGTCGACGCCCGCCAACGTGCTGGAGAAGATCATCCGCTACGAGGCGGTGCACGAGATCCAGGACTGGAACGACCTGCGCGCCCGTGTGGATTCACCGGACCGGCGCTGCTACGCTTTCTTCCACCCGGCCCTCGTGGACGAGCCGCTGATCTTCGTGGAAGTGGCCCTTACCAAGGAGACGGCGAGCGCCATCGCGCCCATCCTCGACCAATCGCGCGCCGTGATCGATCCGGGCACCGCGACCACTGCCGTCTTCTATTCAATTTCCAACTGCCAGCGCGGGCTGGGCGGGGTCTCCTTCGGGCATTTCCTCATCAAGCAGGTGGTGGAGGAGATTTCGCGGGAAATCCCGTCCCTCACCACCTTCGTCACGCTCTCCCCGGTGCCGACCTTCCGCAAATGGCTCGACGCGGAACGGGCGAGCGAGTCCTCCCCCGTCCTCACCGCTGCCGACCGGGAAACGCTGAAACTGATGGACGCGCCCGACTGGGCGGACCGGGCGGAAGCCAAGACGGAGCTGACGCCCGTCATCAACGCGCTTGCCGCCCATTTCTTCCTGGTGGCGAAGTCCACCAAGGGTCGCCCGCTCGACCCGGTGGCCCGCTTCCACCTGGGCAATGGTGCGCGGCTTGAGCGCATCAATCCCATGGGCGACCTCTCGCCCAAGGGCATCGCCCAGGCCGCCGGCCTGATGGTCAATTACCGCTACATCCTCCCCGACATCGAGAAGAACCACGAGGCTTTCGCCGGGAAGGCGGAGATCGTGGCGAGCCCGGTGGTGAAGAAACTCCTCCGCGGGGAAGCCAACTCGCGCGCTCTGGTATCGACGCAATGACAGACATGAACCATTTGTTCGCAGCCTTCAGGGCCGCCATGCCGTCCCTCGACACGCCTTTGGTCTACCACCCCGGCGGGGGCGAGGAGACCTATGGCGATGCGCTCGCCCTATCGGGCCGCCTCGCCCATCTCTTCATCGCGCGCGGCGTGAAGCCGGGCGACCGCATCGCGGTGCAGGTGGAGAAGTCCTGGACGGCCCTCGCCGTCTATCTCGCCGCGGTGCGCGCGGGCGCCGTCTACCTGCCGCTCAACACCGCCTACACCCTGGCCGAGCTCAGCTATTTCCTCTCGGACGCGGAACCGACGATCCTCATCTGCCGGCCGGAGGTCGAGGCGGACGTGCGCGCGCTCGCCTCATCGCTCAACGTGCCCTGCGTCGAGACGCTGGGCACCAACGGCACGGGTTCGCTGACGGTGGCGGCCGCGGGCTTCCCGGAAGATTTCACGGACGTAGCACGCGGGCCGGACGACCTCGGCGGCATCCTCTACACGTCAGGCACGACGGGCCGCGCCAAGGGCGCCATGCTCTCCCACGAGAACCTGCTCTCGAACGCCCGCACGCTGAAGGACTATTGGCGCTTCACAAGGGATGACGTGCTCATCCATGCGCTGCCCATCTTCCACACGCACGGCCTGTTCGTCGCCACCAACGTCATCCTTCTGGCCGGCGCGCGCATGATCTTCTGCCCGAAGTTCGATGCGAAGGAGGCCCTCTCCCTCATGCCCAAGGCCACCAGCCTCATGGGCGTGCCCACCTTCTACACCCGCCTCCTCGACCAGCCCGGCCTCACCCGCGAGGCGACGGCGCACATGCGCCTGTTCGTCTCCGGCTCCGCCCCGCTCCTCGCCGAGACCCATCGCGCCTTTTCCGAGCGCACGGGCCAGGCGATCCTGGAGCGCTACGGCATGACCGAGACCGGCATGAACACATCCAATCCCTATGACGGAGACCGGCGCGCCGGGACGGTGGGCTTCCCCCTCCCCGGCATCGATGTGCGCATCACCGATCCCGAGACCGGCAAGCTCCTCGCGGCCGACGAGATCGGCAGCATCGAGGTGAAGGGCCCCAACGTGTTCAGGGGCTATTGGCGCATGCCGGAGAAGACCGCCTCCGAATTCCATGACGGCTTCTTCATCACCGGCGACCTCGGCAAGATCGATCCCGACGGCTATGTGCACATCGTCGGCCGGGGCAAGGATCTCGTCATCACCGGCGGCTTCAACGTCTATCCCAAGGAAGTGGAAGGCGAGATCGACGCCCTCCCCGGCGTGATGGAGAGCGCGGTCATCGGCGTGCCCCACAAGGATTTCGGCGAGGGCGTCACCGCTGTTGTGGTGAGGACCAAGGGCGCCGCACTCACCGAGGCCGAAGTGCATGCGGCGCTGGAGAAGCGCCTCGCCCGCTTCAAGCTGCCCAAGCGCGTGTTCTTCGTGGACGAGCTGCCCCGAAACACCATGGGCAAGGTGCAGAAGAACGTTCTGCGCGAGACCTACAAGGACATCTACCGCAGCGTTGCGTGAGGGGTGGGGCTAAGTCCCCTCCCCCGCAAGGGGGAGGGAGATCCCAGAAGAGCTACGACGCCGGCGCCTCGGCCTGGGGGCGCTCCACGGGAATGACATCCACCCCCACCGCCAGCTGGTGGTCCCCCGAGGCGACGATGACCCCGTCCACCGGCGAGACGTCCGCATAGTCGCGGCCGATGGCGAGGATGATGTGGTCCTCCCCGGCCGGGATGGCGTTGGTGGGGTCGAGGCCGATCCAGCCAATGTCCGGCCCGCACCACACCTCGACCCAGGCATGGGTGGCGTCCGCGCCGGAGAGACGCTCCTGGCCCGGCGGGGGGACAGTGCGCAGATAGCCCGAGACGTAGCGCGCCGGTAGGCCGAGGCCGCGCAGGCCGGCAATCATCACCTGGGCGAAGTCCTGGCACACCCCCGTCTTGGCAGCGAACGCCTCGGAGGGGAGCGTCGTCACGTCGGTGGCGCCGGGCTGGTAGGTGAAGCCCTCCTTGATCCGGTGCATCACCTCCATGGCGGCCGCGAGGATCGGGCGGTCCTCGGGACAGCTTTCCGCCGTCCAGTCGGTGATGACAGGGTCGAGCGGCACCCCGCGGGTGGGAAACAGGCCGTGGACCGGAGAGGCGGGGCTGAGGTCGGTGGAGGCGAAGGCCAGCGCGCGCACCACATCCACCACGGGCGTCGTCATGGGGTCCGGCAGCGGCACCTGATGCACCTCGATGCGGGCCCGCATGGTGATGCCGAGGGTCTCGTGGGCGGCCTCGAAGGTCACGTAGCAGATGGCGTTGCCGAAGAAGTCCACCCCATGCTCGATCTCGCTCGGCTCCGGCTTGGTGTCCAGAAGGTGGGCGATGACGTGCTGGTGGCTGCCGCGGTCCACCGGCGTCATGCGCATCACCTGCCGCGCCGCGCGCACGGGGGCGCCATAGGTATAGGTGGTGGTCTGGCGGATGTCGTAGAGCATGCCCGCTATGCCTGCCAGTTGTCGGTGGCCGCTTCCTGGATGAAATAGTGCGATGAGATCTCGTCCGAGAGCAGCATGAGATCGCCTTCCAGCGCCTCGAAATCGCTGAGGTCGAAGCTGTCGGCGCTGGAGGCGGTGAGGTCCGCCTGCATGCGGGCGACCAGGCGTTCGGCGAAGGGCGGCGGCTCGTCCGGGTCCCGGCCGGGCAGCACCTTTAGGTGCGTCGCCATGCGCCCCACCTGGAAGGCGAAGGAGCGCGGATTGTCGGGGTCCAGCAGCACGAGGTCCAGCACCGGCCCGCGCGCCTCCATCATCACATAGCGGCTGCGATAGGTGATCTGGCTGTCGGCGAGCTGGAGCAGCACGTCCAGCGCGCCGCGCGGGGCGCCGGGCTCGGCGAAGGTGCGCACGAAGCGCATCAGCGCGATGGAGCGCTCGATGCGCCGGCCCATCTCCAGGAAGCGCCAGCCGGTGAGGCGGTTCATGTTCTCGCTGGCAAGGCCCGAGAAGGCGGCGACGATGCGCAGCGCGGCGTCCGCCCGCTCATGGGCATCGGCCTCCGAGGGGGAGGCCGGAACCGGCGCATCGACGCAGGCTTCGAGGTCCACCAGCGCACGCCACGCATCGGGCGAGAAACGGTCGCGGATCACCGAGGCCGAGGCGCGGGCGCTCTTCACCAGCTGCGGCAGCGCGCCGGGGAGATCGCGGTTGGTGAGCGCGGCGACCGCATAGCGCCCGGGGCTCGCGCGGGCGAGATCGCGCGGCATGGCCCCCCAAGTGGAGAGGAGTGAGAGCAGCCGCGTCACCAGCGGGCTCGACGACGGCTCCATCTCGGCGAGCCGTCCCACCAGCGCCCGCACGAGGCGCAGCGTCGCCTCGGCCCGCTCCACGTAACGCCCGAGCCAAAACAGATTGTCCGCCGAACGGCTGGGCAGCGTGCCGGAGGAGCGGCGCACCCGCACATTGTCCGGGCTCGGCAGGAGCGTGGTGGTGGGGACGTCGCTGTCCGCCAGCACCCACACGTCCGCCGAACGGTCGCCCCGCTGGATGGAGAAGGCGCGGGCGTCCAGGCTCTCGGCGATGCGGCAGAAGCCGCCGGGCATGACGCTCCAGCCCTCCTCCGTCGCCGCGAGGAAGACGCGGAGCGAGAACGGACGCGGCACGAGCTTGTCGCCGGTCCAGACCGGCATGGTGGAGAGGCGGGCCACATCCTGGCCCACGAGGTCCGCGCCGCGCCGCGCGAGGAGGGCCGCGAGCTTGCGTTGCTCGGCCGGGCCGAGGTCCGCGCCGAGCAGCGAGCCCTTCAGCCTCAGGCCCGGCACGGTGCTGCCGAAGGCGGGGGCGATCACCAGGGATTCCAGGTTCTCCATCACCTGGGCGCGCTCCGCTTCCTGCCCGCACCACCATGTGCCCACATGCGGCAGCGAGAGGTTCTGGCCGAGCATGTGGGTGGCGAGGCGCGGCAGGAAGGCCATGAGCGCGGGCGCCTCCACAAGCCCCGAACCCAAGGCATTGGCCAGCACCGCGCCGCCCGAGCGCACCGCCTGGACGAGACCGGGCACGCCAAGGCGCGAGCGGGCGTTCAGCTCAAGCGGGTCGGCGAAGTCGGAATCCAGGCGGCGCAGCACCACGTCGAGCCGCCGCAGGCCCGCCACCGTGCGCACGAACAACGCATCGCCGCGCACGGTCAGGTCCTCGCCCTCCACCAGGAGGAAGCCGAGATAGCGCGCGAGCAAAGCATGCTCGAAATAGGTCTCGTTCAGCGGGCCGGGGGTCAGGAGGCCGATGCGCCCCTCGCCCGTCCGGTCGAGCTTGATGAGGGAGGTGCGGAACGCCTGGAAGAAGCCGGCGAGCCGCTCCATGCGCATGTCGCGGGAGACGTCCGGTAGGGCGCGGCTCAGCGCCAGGCGGTTCTCCAGCGCATAGCCGGTGCCGGATGGCGCCTGCGTGCGGTCGGAGAGCACCCACCAGCGCCCGTCCGGCCCGCGCCCCACATCGGCCGCATAGAAGCGCAGGAACCGCCCGCCGCGCGGGGTCGCACCCACCAGCGGGCGCAGGAATTCCGGACTGCCGGCCACGGCGGCGGCAGGCAGTGCGCCGTTCTTCACGAGGTTGGCAGGGCCGTAGAGGTCGGCGAGCAGCCGGTCCAGCAGCTCGGCGCGCTCGGCGAGGCCCGCGGAGAGCACGGCCCAGTCGGCCTTGTCGATGAGGAGGGGAATATGGCTCAGCGCCCAGGGCCGCTCCCCCCCGCCGGCATCGTCATAGACGCGGTAGAAGACGCCCGAATCCTTCAGGTAGCGGTCGGCAGCGCCGAAGCGGCGGCGCAGCTCCTCGGGGCCGATCTCGGCGAGGGCGGCGAGGAAGGGCACCCAATGGGGGCGCGGATGCCCATCGGCATCCATCATCTCGTCTCGGATGCCGGGCAGTGTCGCATAGCCGCCGATGACGCTCGCCACGGCTGCTTCCTGGAATGCCTCGCTGCGCTGCTCCGCCCCGGACACGCTCGGCCTTTCTGTTGTGGTGGCACGTCCCCACCTCGGGCGCGCGATCCCCGCGCGGCCCGCCGCCGCTGCACTGCATTAGAGCCGTGAACGCGCCGAAGGGGAAGCGACTTTTTCCAATGCTAAACAGCGCAAACCGTTGAACGGCTGTGCTTTCGGGGCGGCTTATAAGCCTTTGGAGCGCAGTACAGGGCTAATCCCGAAGGGCACCGTCATGCCCGGGCTTGACCCGGGCATCCACGTGTTTTCGTCGGCCTTGCACTTGCAGAGCGACGTGGATGGCCGGGTCAAGCCCGCCCATGACGGCTCCTTATGAAGAACTCTCACACCCCCACGGGCCGCCTGAGGTCCAGCGTGGTGGGGAACTCGTCCGGCGCCGTCTCGGCGGGCACGTAAGGCACGCCGGGCGTGTGGCCATGGGACTGGAAGCGGGCGAGGCGCCGCGCCTCGGCCTCGTAGGAATTCACCGGATAGGCCTCGTAATTGCGGCCCGCCGGATGCGCCACATGATAGACGCAGCCGCCCCGTGAGCGCCCGCTCCAGGTATCGATAAGGTCGAAGGTGAGCGGGGTATGGACGGGGATGGTGGGGTGCAGGCCGTTGGGCGGCTGCCACGCCTTGTAGCGCACCCCGCCGACGAAGGTGCCGTTCCGTCCCGTCGCCGTCATGGGCACGCGGCGGCCGTTGCAGGTGACCACGTAGCGGGCGGGATTGAAGCCCTCCACCTTCACCTGCAGGCGCTCCACCGAGGAATCCACATAGCGGACCGTGCCGCCGATGGCGCCCTCTTCGCCCAGCACGTGCCAGGGCTCCAGCGCACCGCGCAGCTCCATCTCGACGCCCGCTCGCTGCACCTTGCCGTAGGCGGGGAAGCGGAATTCATACTGCGCCTTGAACCAGAGCGGATCGAAGGCGTAGCCGGCCTCGGCGAGGTCGGCGAGCACGTCCTCGAAGTCCGACCACACATAATGGGCCAGCATGAAGCGGTCGTTGAGCGACGTGCCCCAGCGCACGCAGCCGCCCTGGAGCGGCTTGCGCCACAGCATGGCGATGAGCGCCCGCAGGAGGAGCTGCTGGGCGAGGCTCATGCGCCAGTCCGGCGGCATCTCGAAGCAGCGGAATTCCACGAGGCCGAGCCGGCCGGTGGGACCATCGGGCGAATAGAGCTTGTCGATGGAGATCTCGGTGCGGTGCGTGTTGCCCGTCACGTCGATGAGGATGTTGCGCAGCAGGCGGTCCACCAGCCAGGGCGGCGGCGGCAGGTCGGTGCCCGGCGCCGAGATCTTGGCGAGCGCGATCTCCAATTCGTAGAGGCTGTCGTGGCGCGCCTCGTCGATGCGCGGATGCTGCGAGGTGGGGCCGATGAACAGGCCCGAGAAGAGATAGGACAGCGAGGGGTGGCGCTGCCAATAAAGGATCAGGCTCTTCAGGAGATCCGGGCGGCGCAGGAATGGGCTGTCGGCCGGGGTGATGCCGCCCACCACCACATGGTTGCCGCCGCCGGTGCCGGAATGGCGCCCGTCCAGCTGGAATTTCTCGGTGCCGAGGCGGGCGAGCCGCGCTTCCTCATAAAGGATGCGGGTGGTGTCCACGCAGCCGCGCCACGTGGCGGAGGGGTGGACATTGACCTCGAGCACGCCGGGGTCGGCGGCGACGCGGATGACATCGAGGCGCGGATCGAAGGGCGGCGGATAGCCCTCCAGATGCACCGGCATGCGCAGCTCCGCCGCCACCGCCTCGATGGCGGTGATGATCTCGAGATAATCCTCGAGCCTTTCCAGCGGCGGCAGGAACACGCAGAGGCGGCCGTCGCGCGGCTCGATGGCGAGCGCCGTGCGGACATAGAAGGGGCCGACCGGCGGGGAGTGGGACAGATACTCCTCGACGATGCCCCGGGCCTTCTCCGCCGCCGGGACGAGGCCGCTTTCGCCGTCGCGGCGATAGGCCTGCGCCATGCTGTCCGGATCGGGCAGAGGCGCGCGCGGGTCCAGGGGGTCGGCCGGGATGGTGTGGGGATAGATGGTGGGCGGCAGGAAGGGCAGCGAATCCAGCGGGATGCGGAAGCCGATGGGGCTGTCGCCTGGCACCAGGAAGAGATGGTCGCGCCGGAACTTCCACACTTCCGAGAGCCAGCCGCCGCCGGCGGCGGCATTCAGGCGCTGGATCGGGATGATGAAGCCGCGTGGGGTGCCGAGACCGTCCGCAAACGCATTGGCCATGGCCTTGCGGGCGACCGGGTCCTTGATGCGCGGGTCGCCGGGCTCCAGATTCTCCGGAAGGTTCGCCTCCTTCATGAGGAAGTGGGCGACATCCTCATAGGCCGGCCGCACATATTGCGGGCCGAGGCCGAGGCGCTCGCCCAGCAGCCGCGCGAAGCGCTCCGCATCGGCGGGCCCGACGCCGTAATTCTTCGTCTCGAGGGCGATCAGGCTGTCATCGCGCCAGACGATCCTGCCGTCCTTCCGCCAGAACAGGCCGAAGGACCAGCGCGGCAGGTCCTCGCCGGGATACCATTTGCCCTGGCCATAATGCATCAGGCCGCCGGGCGCGAAGCGCTTGCGCAGCCGGCGGATCAGGTCATCCGCCCGCGTCCGCTTCATGGGGCCGTGCGCGGCCGTGTTCCATTCGGCCGCTTCGTAATCGTCGATGGAGATGAAGGTGGGCTCGCCGCCCATGGTCAGGCGCACGTCGTGGGCAAGGAGATCCTCGTCCACCTTCTCGCCGAGCGTGTCGAGGGCGGCCCAGCTCTCATCCGAGAACGGCAGCGTCACCCGCGGCGCCTCGGCGACGCGGGTGACCTTCATCTCGAAGTCAAACTCCACCTCCGCTGGCTCCACCTGCCCCTCGATGGGCGCGGCGGAGCCGTAATGGGGGGTGGCCGCCAGCGGGATATGGCCCTCGCCGCAGAGCAGGCCGGACGTGGCATCAAGGCCGATCCAGCCGGCGCCGGGCAGATAGACCTCGGCCCAGGCATGGAGATCGGTGAAGTCCACGTCCGTGCCCGACGGGCCATCCAAGGACTTCACGTCGGGTCGGAGCTGGATCAGGTAGCCGGACACGAAACGCGCGGCGAGGCCGAGGCGGCGCAGCACCTGCACCAGCAGCCAGCCGGAATCGCGGCACGAGCCGAGCTTCGCCTTCAGCGTCTCGTCCGGCGTCTGGACGCCCGGCTCCATGCGGATGACATAGCCGACCGCGCCCTGGATGGCCTGGTTCAGCTCCACCAGGAAATCCACGGTGCGACGCTTCTTCAGGGAGACGCCGGCGACGAAGGCGTCGAGCAGTGGCCCGCCGTCCTCCAGCTCCAGATAGGGGGTGAGCTCGGCCTTCAGTTCGTCGGTATAGGCGAAGGGGAAGTGCTCGCCATAATCCTCGATGAAGAAATCGAAGGGATTGGTGACGGCGAGGCTGGCGAGCAGGTCCACCTCGACCTTGAATTCCTTGGTGCGCTCGGGAAACACGAGCCGCGCCTGCCAATTGCCGAACGGGTCCTGCTGCCAGTTGATGAAGTGCTGGGCCGGCGTGACCTTCAGCGCATAGGCCGGGATCTCGGTCCGGCAATGGGGCGCGGGGCGCAGCCGGATGATCTGCGGCCCCAGCGCCACCGGCCGGTCATAAGTGTAGCTGGTGACGTGGTGCAGATTCGCGAGAATGGGCATGGCAGGTCACCAGCTGCGGGGCAAAGCGAGGCCCAAGGTTAGACAAGGGGTTACGCGCGCGAAAGCAACACTTTGTGGCGGCCTGCCGCATTAGCAGGCACGGAGCCGGTGGGCACCGTGCCGGCACGTGCGTGGCGCAAGGAAACCCTCACGCCGAGGCCGGCTCCACAGGCCCGACGGGGGGATGCCCGTCGGGGGTCCCTTCGGTGCCGCGCGGCTTCGGCTTCTTCTTCAGCACCTTCTCCTCGAAGCGCTGGAGCACCGCGTAGAAGGAGGGCACGAACAGCACCGCGAGGCAGGTGGAAGCGAGCATGCCGCTCACCACCGCGATGCCGATGGATTTGCGGGAATTGGCGCCGGCACCCGTCGCGAACACCAGCGGCAGCACGCCGAGGATGAAGGCGAAGGAGGTCATGAGGATGGGGCGGAACCGGAGGCGCGAGGCCTCCACCGCCGCTTCCACGATGTCCATGCCTTCGGCGCGTTTCTCGCGGGCATATTCCACGATGAGGATCGCGTTCTTGGAGGCGAGCGCGATCAGCAGCACGAGGCCGATCTGGGTGTAGAGGTTGTTGCTCGCCCCCACCGCCATGAGCGCGCCGACAGTGCCGAGCAACGCCAGCGGCACGGCGAGGATCACCGCGAGCGGCAGGATCCAACTTTCGTACTGGCCGGCGAGCACCATGTAGACCAGGAGGATCGCCATGCCGAACACGAAGTACATCTGCGAGCCGACCTGCTTCTCCTGGTAGGACATGGCGGTCCATTCGAAGCCCATGCCCGGCGGCAAGGTCACGGCGGCGATCTGCTCCATCATGTCCAGCGCCTGGCCGGAGGAGAAGCCCGGCGCATTGGTGCCGACAATGGTCGCGGTGGGATAGAGGTTATAGAGCGAGATCAGTGGCGAGCCGGACATGATGCGCACGTCGATCAGGGTGCCGAGCGGCACCATGATTCCCTGCGGGGTGCGGATCTTCAGGTTCTGAAGATCCTCCGGCAGCAGGCGCGACTTGGAATCCGCCTGCACATAGACCTGGAACACGTTTCCGAACTTGTTGATCTGGGTGACGTAGCTCGATCCCACATAGGACGAGATGGTGTCGAACACCTGCTTCACCGTCACGCCCAGCGTCTCGGCCTTGATGCGGTTCACCTCCACATTGAGCTGCGGAGCGGTGGCGCGGAACGAGGTGGACAGATGTTGCAGGCCCGACTGGGCATTGCCCTTCTCCACCAGCGCATTGGCCACGTTCTGGAGCAAAGCGTAGTCGAAATTGCCGTCGCGGATCTGCGGCTGCATGGTGAAGCCGGAGGCGTTGCCGATGCCCTGGATGGCAGGCGGCACGAGGACCGCGATCTGCGCCCCCTCGATCTTCGAGAACTCCCTGTTCATGGTCGTGTAGATGGAGAGGAGATCCTGCCCCGTCGTCGCGTAACGCACATCCCAGGGCGTGAAGGGCACATAGAGCACGCCGCCGTTTGCGAGACTCGAATTGTTGTCGAGGGCGGAGATGCCGGTGATGCCGAGCACGGTTTTGACGCCGGGAATCTTCAGGGAAATCTCGGAGATCTTGCTGACAATCTCATGCGTGCGCTCGGTGGACGCGGCGTCCGGAAGCTGCACGGCGAGAATCACGTATCCCTGGTCCTCGATGGGAAGGAACGAGGTGGGCAGGCGCGAAAGGCCCCACCCTGCCAAGCCGATCAGGATCAGCGCCACGACCACCATCAAGCCGGACACGTGCACCATGCGGTTGATGAGGCCGGAATACCAGTGCTCGCACTTGTCATAGACGGCGTTGAACCCGCGGAAGAAGAAGTTCTTCTTCTCATTCGGCACGGGCTTCCGCAGCCACAGGGCGCACTGGGTGGGCTTCAGCGTCGCGGCGTTGATGGCCGATATGACCGCGGTGGCGGCGATCACCAGGGCGAACTGCTTGAACATCTCGCCGCTGAGGCCGGGAATGAAGGAGGCCGGCAGGAACACCGACATCAGCACCAGGGTGATGCCGATGACCGGGCCGAACAGCTCGTCCATCGCCTTCTCGGCGGCGGGCTGGCCGTCCATGCCCTCCTCGATATGCCGCGCCACGCCCTCCACGATCACGATGGCGTCGTCCACCACGATGCCGATGGCGAGGATGAGGGCGAACAGGGTGGAGATATTGATGGTGAAGCCCATGGCCGCCATGGCGGCGAACGCGCCAATGATGGTCACGGGCACCGTGGTGGCCGGGACCAGGGTGGCGCGCCAGTCCTGCAGGAACAAGATGATCACCACGAGCACCAGGATGCCGGCCTCGAACAGTGTCTTGTAGACCTCGGAGATCGAGGCGGTCACGAAGTCCGTGGTGTTGAACGGGATGTCATAGGCGAGCCCTTCCGGGAACGACTTGGCCAGGACCTCCATCTTGGCCTTCACTTCCTGCGACACCTGGAGCGCGTTCGCTTCCGGAAGCTGGAAGATGCCGATACCTGCGGCCGGCTTTCCGTTCTGGGTGAAGATCTTCGAATAGGTCTGCGCGCCCAGTTCCACCCTGCCGATATCACGGATGCGCACGATGCGCCCGCCATTCGTATTGTCCGACTTGACGATGATGTTCTCGTAGTCGGGCACGTCGTTCAGGCGGCCCTGGATATTGACCGTATATTGGAAGCTGGTGTTGGCCGGCGCCGGCGGCATGCCCACTTGGCCGGCAGTCACTTCCTGGCTCTGGCCCTGGATGGCGTTGATGACATCCTGTGGGTTCAGACCCACCGCCTGCATCTTGTCGGCGTCCATCCACACGCGCATGGCGTAGGTGCCGGCGCCGAACACAAGCACGTTGCCGACGCCGGGAAGGCGCGCCAGCTCGTTCTGGACGAAGATGCCCGCATAGTTGGACAGGAAAAGGCCGTCATAGCGCCCATCGGGCGAGATGAGGGCCACGAACTCCAGGATCGACGTGCCCTTCTGGAGCACGGTTACGCCTTGCACCTGCACCGCCTGAGGCAGCGAGGCCATGGCGATGGAGACGCGGTTCTGCACCAGCACCTGCGCCATGTTCGGGTCGGTGCCGATGTCGAAGGTGACCAGCAGCGTGTAGGTGCCGTCGGCGGCGCTCCAGGACTGCATGTAGAGCATGCCCTGGACGCCGTTCACCTGCTGCTCGATGGGCAGGGCGACCGTGTCCACCATGGTCTTGGCGCTGGCGCCGGGATAGGAGGTGGTTACCGTCACCGTGGGCGGCACGATGTTCGGATACTGCGCCACCGGCAGCCGGATGAGGCAGACGGCGCCGATGAGGACGAACAGAAGCGCGAGCACGTTCGCCAGAACCGGCCGCTCGATGAAAAAGCGCGAGATCATGGTCGCTGCCTGGGTGCGAGGGGCCGGGGATCAGTTCTTCGGAGCGGTTGCCGCAGGCGCCGCGCTCGTGGGTGCCGGGGCTGTGGCCGCGGGCGCCGCGGCAGGCGGGGTGGCCGCCGCGGGCGGGGTGGGGGCCGCAGCCGGCGTGATAGGCGCGTTGGGCGGAGCCACCTGACCCATGGTGCCGGCCTCGGGCGTGATCTTCGAGCCGGGAATGGCGCGCTGGAGGCCGTTGATGACCACCTGCTGGCCGCCGGCAAGGCCGCTGTCGAGGGCGCGCAGGCCTTTGTCCTGCAACTGACCCATCTTCACCTGGGCTTGGGCCACCTTGTTGTCCTTGTCGACGGTGAGCACATAGGGGCCGCTCTGATTGGTGCCGATGGCGTTATCGTTCACAAGCACCATGGGGACCGCCGGGCCGAGGGGCAGGCGCACCCTGGCGAACAGGCCGGGGATCAGCGTGAGGTTGGGATTCTCGAAGATGCCGCGGACGGTCAGCGTACCAAGATTGGGGTCCACCTGGGGCGAGATATAGTCGAGCTTGCCCTTGTGGGGGTAGCCGTCCTCGGTCTGGAGGCCGATCTCCACGGGGATGCTGGCGAGGTCCTGGGCCACGGCCTGGAGCGTGCGGCCCTGCTTGGCGAGCCCCTCCTTGATGCGCAGCACCTGGGTCTCGGAGAGCGAGAACCACACATAGATGGGGTTCACTTCGACGATGGTGGCAAGCTTGGTGGGGCTGCCATAGCCCACCAGCGCGCCGACGTCCTGCAAGTGGGCGGTGACGACGCCGTCGAAGGGCGCGGCCACCTCGGTATAGCCGAGATTGATCTTGGCGATATCCAGCGCGGCCTGGGCGTTCTGCACATTGGCCACCGACTGGTCGCGCTTGGCGCGGGCCTGATCAAGGGTGGCCTGGGAAGCGAAGTCCTGCTTGGCGAGCTGGTTCTGGCGGTTGTACTCGGCTTCCGCCTGTACCTGGAGCGCCTGGTTGGCAGCCAGCGTCGCCTGGGCCTGGGTGACATCCGCCTTGTACTGGTCCTGCTCGATCACGAACAGGACGGTGCCCTTCTTCACCAGGGCACCGTCCTTATATTTGATGTCCGTGAGGAAGCCCTGGACGCGGGCATTCAGGTCCACGGTGTTGATGGAGGCCGTGTTGCCGGTAAGCTCAAGATAGCGCGTGACCGGCTGCTCGAGGGCGGGGGCGACGGTCACCGCCGGCGGGGGCGGTGCAACATACGTGTTCTTCTCCTCGCACCCGGCGAGCGCCAGGGCGCCGGCGGCGCACATGGCCGCAATCAGCACCCGACGATTCCCGCGGTTGGCGGAACCGTATGCACCGTAAACAGAAACCACCCCGGCCATGCCCGTCCCCCGACCGTGTAAAGTGGGCGGATACTACGCAGCGGCCGGCACACTGTCCATGACACATAAAGACCGGACGGGGCGTCGTTTTGACCGGCTGGAGACCGGGCCGCGGACCAGATCGGCCCATCGCGCAGCGGAAACCCCTTCGCGGCGCAGCAAAGCTCGCGCTCAGCCTGTGCGGGAATGGCGCCCGCGCTCATTGACAAGGTCCCGCCCCGTTCATAAGTCTCCGTTCGGCACAGCGGTGTCCCCCCACCTTGCCGTCGGCCGGACGCGGCCATCAAGCTTTGCTCGTCGGCTTCACAAGGCAGCGACCATCGCGCGTGAGGCGCTTCGGACTTGGTGACGCCGTATTAAAAGGCGTCGATGGGGGACGCCATTGACCGGAGGGTTCGGCGGCCGTCGCCCGTCCTCCTCGATACCGCGACGGAACGAATAGAGACCTTAACCATGTTAGGTGGAATTGCCCGCAAGCTGTTCGGTTCGGCGAACGACCGTAGGGTCAAAGGCTATCGTCCCACCGCTCAGGCGATCAATGCGCTGGAACCCGAGCTTGCGGCGCTGAGCGACGAGCAGCTCCGCGCCCGCACGGATGCGTTCCGCGCCGAGATCGCCGCCGGCAAAACTCTCGACGATCTGCTGATACCCGCCTTCGCCACCGTGCGCGAAGCGTCCAAGCGCGTGCTGGGCCTGCGCCCCTTCGACGTGCAGCTCATCGGCGGCATGGTGCTGCACCATGGCGGCATCGCCGAGATGAAGACCGGCGAAGGCAAGACCCTGGTCGCCACCGCCCCCGTCTATCTCAACGCGCTCGCCGGCAAGGGCGTGCACGTGGTGACGGTGAATGACTACCTCGCCCGCCGCGACGCCGAGTGGATGGCCCGCATCTACCGCTTCCTCGGCCTTTCCACCGGCATCATCGTCCACGGCCTCGACGACGACCAGCGCCGCGCCGCCTATAACTCCGACGTCACCTACGCCACCAATAACGAGCTGGGCTTCGACTATCTGCGCGACAACATGAAGTATGACCGCGCCCACATGGTGCAGCGGCCGCACTTCTTCGCCATCGTCGACGAGGTGGATTCCATCCTGGTGGACGAGGCGCGCACGCCCCTCATCATTTCCGGCCCGCTGGACGACCGGTCCGACTTCTACAACACCATCGACACCTTCATTCCCCGCCTCGCCAAGGAAGATTACGAGGTCGACGAGAAGCAGCGCTCCGTGGCCATGACCGAAGCCGGCATGGAAAAGATGGAGCAGATGCTGACCCAGGCCGAGCTGCTGAAGTCCGCCTCGCTCTACGACATCGAGAACGTGACGGCGGTTCACCACGTCAATCAGGCGTTGCGCGCCCACACCCTGTTCCAGCGCGACAAGGATTACATCGTCCGCAATGGCGAGGTGGTGATCATCGACGAATTCACCGGCCGCATGATGCCCGGCCGGCGCTATTCGGAAGGCCTGCACCAGGCGCTGGAAGCCAAAGAGCGCGTCGCGGTCCAGCCGGAGAACCAGACGCTCGCCTCCATCACCTTCCAGAACTATTTCCGCCTCTATGAGAAGCTTGCCGGCATGACCGGCACCGCCTCCACCGAAGCGGCCGAGTTCGGCGACATCTACAAGCTGGACGTGGTGGAGATCCCCACCAACGTGCCGGTGGCCCGCATCGACGATGATGACGAGGTCTACCGCAGCGCCGGCGAGAAATATGACGCCATCATCAAGCTCATCGCGGAAGCCCATGAGCGCAACCAGCCGATCCTGGTGGGCACCACGTCCATCGAAAAGTCCGAGCTCCTGGCCGAGCTTCTGTCCAAGGCCGGGTTCAAGCAGAAGGACTTTTCCGATCCGGATGCCTTCAACGGCCATACCCAGGTAAAGGGCTTCTCGGTCCTGAACGCCCGCTATCACGAGCAGGAAGCCTATATCGTGGCGCAGGCGGGCGTCCCCGGTGCCATCACCATCGCCACCAACATGGCGGGCCGCGGCACCGACATCCAGCTCGGCGGCAATGCCGATATGCGCATTGCCCATGAGCTTGCCGACACGCCTGAGGACGCCCCCGAGCGCAAGGAAAAGGAAGAGGCGATCCGCGCGGAGATCGCCGTCCTGAAGAAGAAGGCGCTGGATGCCGGCGGCCTGATGGTGCTCGGCACGGAGCGCCACGAGAGCCGCCGCATCGACAACCAGCTGCGCGGTCGCTCGGGACGCCAGGGCGACCCCGGCCATTCCAAGTTCTTCCTCTCGCTGGAAGATGACCTGATGCGCATCTTCGGGTCCGACCGGCTCGACAGCATGCTGCAGCGCCTCGGCCTGAAGGAAGGTGAGGCCATCATCCATCCCTGGATCAACAAGGCGCTGGAGAAGGCGCAGCAGAAGGTGGAAGCGCGGAACTACGACATCCGCAAGAACCTCCTGAAATATGACGACGTGCTCAACGACCAGCGCAAAGTGGTGTTCGAGCAGCGCGTCGACCTGATGAACGATGCGGATGTCGCCGAGACCGTCGAGGACATGCGCCATTCGGTGATCCACGACCTGGTCGCGAAATACATCCCCGCCAATTCCTATCCCGAGCAGTGGGACGTGAAGGGCCTCGACTTCGCCGTGCGCGATGTCCTGACCCTCGATTTGCCGGTGGAGGAATGGGCGAAGGAGGAAGGCATCGGCGCCGAGGAGGTGACCGAGCGCGTGATCCGCCGCGCCGACGAATGGATGGCGGCGAAGAGCGGCCAGTACGGGCCAGACCTCATGCGCTATGTGGAGAAGTCCGTGCTTCTCCAGACGCTGGACCATCTGTGGCGCGAGCACATCGCCATGCTGGACCATCTGCGCCAGGTGATCGGCCTGCGCGGCTACGGCCAGCGCGACCCGCTGAATGAGTACAAGTCCGAAGCCTTCCAGCTGTTCGCGGCCATGCTGGGCCGGCTGCGGGAGATCGTCACCTCGCAGCTCATGCGGGTGGAGATCGTCACCAGCCCTCCCCCCATGGAGCAGCTTCCGCACATGGAGGGGCACCATATCGACCCCTCCACGGGCGAGGACGAGATGGGCGCGGCGGCCGCCGCCATCGGCCGCCGCCCGGATTCCGCGCTGGCGGACGAGGTGGCAGTCGCGGACCGCAACCCGGCCGATCCCTCCACCTGGGGCAAGGTCGGCCGCAACGAAAACTGCCCTTGCGGCTCGGGCAAGAAGTACAAGCACTGCCACGGCCGCTTCGGTTGATGGCATCTACATCAGAGGCGCCGTCCGAAAGCTTCGAATGGCGTCTCGACTTGCGTCCAAATAAGCCTTTTGGAGAGTGGCCCGGCTTCTCATTGCCGGAATTCCCGTTTCAAGGGTTCCGCTTTTGCCCGTCTGGTCGGTTGAACGCCTGCCTGTACGGAAGCAGAGTTCACGTCCCGCGCGAGTTTTTCGCGCCCCTGCGGCACGTGATCGGAACCGGCGATGTACGCAACCGAATGGCATACAGTCCACGCCGCCAAGACCGAACATTCTGCCTGGGCCATCCTGCCGGACCTGCTGACGCTCTTTCACGTGGCAAGCGTGCTGGAAGTCGGCTGCGGCAACGCGCACTGGACCAGCGTCGCGGTCATGAACGGGGTCGGCGACCACCTGGCCGTTGATGGCCCCTGGAACGTGGTGGACGATCTCGTCATCGATCCCGACCATTACCAGGTGCGCGACCTCACGAAGCCTCTGGCGATCGGCCGACAATTCGACATGGCCATCTGCCTGGAAGTGGCGGAGCACCTGGACCTGGAATATGCCGACATCATTGTGGATTCGCTCGCTAGCAGCGCGGATGTCATCGTCTTCAGCGCCGCCATCCCGCTGCAGGGCGGCTTCCGGCATGTGAACGAGCAATGGGGATCCTGGTGGCGGGCCAAGTTCTCCGCGCGCGGCTTTGAGGCCTTCGATCTCATTCGCCCGAAGCACTGGTCGGACACCAATATCCACTTCTGGTACCGGCAGAACACCTTCGTCTATGTGCGAACCAGCAACGCTGCCGCCATAGCCGCCGCCAAGGCGCGGCAGCAGGAGCTCTATGCCGGGCCCATCATGTTCGATGCCGTCCAGCCCGAAAAGTACGACGAGATGGCATCCTACCGGACCATCCAGGGAAAACGGCTCGCCAAGCGTTTGCCGCGCTGGCTCGTCAGCCGCCTGCGTCTCGCCCTTCATCTTTAGCCCCACCCACCGCCAGCGCCGCCAGCTTCTCGCGAAGCGCTGCATTCTCCGCCTCCAGCGCCTGGATATGACGCCGCACCGGGGCCAGGGCTCCTTCGAGTTCCGTGTCGGTGTAGCGAGGCGTGATGTGCTGCGGGCAGTTCCAGTCGAAGGCCTCGAGTTTAAGGATCAAAGCGCGCTCCACCTTCGCCTTGTAGCCGGGCGTGCCGAGCTTTTCGGCAAGCTCCGGATCATCGGCGAGGTCTCGCACCTCCATATGCGCAAAGATTTTCAGGCGCCGGCGGCCCGCATAATCCATGAGGATCAGCGAGACGCGATCGTCGGCGGCGATGTTCCCGACGCTGATATATTGCCGGTTGCCGCGGAAGTCCGCGAACCCCAGCGTGGTCTCGTCCAGCACGCGCAGGAAGCCCGGCGGACCGCCGCGGTGCTGCACATAGGGCCAGCCGCTCTCCGACACGGTCGCCATGTAGAAGCTGTCGCGCGCGGCGATGAAGGCGGCCTCCGCCTCGGTGAAGCGGTCGAACATCCGCTCGCCCCGGAAGCCTGCCCAATAGGCGCCGGCGCCATTGGCCTCCTGCGCCGCCTTCACGCTCGGCGTCGTCGCCATATCGAGGAATTTGTAGGTCATGGGAATATCTCCCCTGAGGCGGGCGGCCCATTCTGGGCCGCCCTTCCCATCAGGCTGCCCTGGTGGCTTCGAGGGCGGGAAAGTCGATGTCGGTATCCGCGACGTTGTTCAGGAAGTTGGCCAGGAGGAACTGGGCTGACAAGGCCACGATCTCCACAATCTGCGGATCGCTGAACCCCGCCTCGCGCACCGCCGCCAGATCCGCATCGGCCACCTTACCGCGCGCCTCGATCAGCGCCTGCGCGAAATGGGCCGCGGCCGCCCGCTTCGCATCTGCGGAGGCGCCTTTGCGGTTCAGGGCGATCTCCTCCAGTGAAACCTTGGAGAAGGTCGCGGCGAGATAGCTGTGGCCGGCGAGGCAGTAATCGCACCCGTCCGCCTGCGAGACCGCCAAGGCGATGGCATCGCGCGTCTTGATGTCCAGGGTCTTGGCGAGCGGTCCCTGGAGGCCGACGAAGCCGGCAAGGACATTCGGGCTGAGCGCCATGAGCCGGTGCAGGTTCGGCACGAAGCCGAGCTGCGCGTGGACGGCATCGAGAATGGGCTTTGCGGCTTCGGGGGCGTCGTCGCGGCTCGGGATGGCGATGCGGGGCACGTAGGGTCTCCATCTGCTGGCGGGCTCCATCGGCCCGGTGGTGAAGATTTAGTCCTCACCCCTCATGCGGATAATCCGGTAATCTTGGGAATTATCCTCTCAAAAAATGAGAGACAAGATGGACCGCCTGGAAGCCATGTCGATCCTGCTTGCGGCTGTCGAGGCCGGAAGCTTCTCGGCGGCGAGCCGCAAGCTCGGCGTGCCGCTCCCCACCATCAGCCGGAAAGTGGGAGAGCTGGAGGCGCATCTGAAGACCCGCCTCCTCATCCGCTCCACCCGCAAGCTGACCCTGACCGATGCCGGGGCGGACTATGTGGCGGCCTGCAAGCGCATCCTGGAACAGGTCGGCGATGCGGAGACGCAGGCCTCCGGTGAGTACAGCGCCCCCAGGGGCGAGCTGATCCTCACCGCGCCCATCGTCTTCGGCCGCCTGCATGTGGTGCCCACCGTCACCGCCTTCCTGGCCGCCTTTCCCGACATCGATGTGCGCATGGTGCTGTCGGACCGGAATGCGAACCTCGTGGACGACCATATCGACATGGCGGTGCGCATCGGCGCATTGCCGGACAGCTCCATGGTGGCGACCCGCGTCGGTTCCGTGCGCCGCGTGGTCTGCGGCAGCCCGGCCTATTTCGCCGCCCACGGCACGCCCAAGACGCTGGACGATCTCGCCGACCTCACCTCAGTCACCTTCGCCGGGCTGGGCACATCCTGGACCTTTCCATCCCAGAGCCGGGGCAAGGCGGCGAAATCGGTGCAGCCGCGGTGCCGGCTCAGCATCAACATGGCGGAAGCGGCCATCGATGCGGCCATCGAGGGCATCGGCCTCACGCAAGTGCTGTCCTATCAGGTCGCCCGCGCGGTGGCGGGGGGCAAGCTGCGCATCGTGCTGGAGGATTTCGAGCCCGCGCCCATGCCGGTCCATCTCATCCATGCCGGCCAGGGCCGGCTTCCGCTCAAGATGCGGCGCTTTCTCGAATTCGCGGTGCCGCGCCTGCGGCAATCCCTGATGGACGCCGCGCCATAAAGAAAACGCCCGGCCGATGGCCGGGCGCATTCAGAACCATGCGGTCGATGCTCAGCGCGGCGTGGAGAAGCCGCTGGTGCTCATGATGGATCCGGCGCCCGAAAGCGGGGCCGGCGGAGGGGCGAATGCCGTATCGGCGGAGAGGCTCGCCGTCTGCTGCTGCGACTTGGGCGTGGCCTGGGCAGACGGCTGGGTGCCCTGGGATGACGTGGTAGCCGGCGGGTGCCCAGCCGCAGCCACGGGTGCGGCCGGACGGGGCGCCGACGCAGCAGCCGGTGAAGACGGCACGCTTGCGGGACGCGTGGCGGGAACGGCTGCGGCGACAGGATCGCTCGCCGGCTCACTCGTCTTGTTGAAGCCGAGCATGTTGCCGATGGAGAAACCGCCGGTCCCATTGGAGGCGACGGCAGGGGCCGCGGGCGTGTCGCCGGAAGCGGGCGCGCCGGGGCGGGCCGTGACGACGGACGGCTCGGGCTGCGCCGCCGCGAGGACGGAGGGCGCGGTGGGTGTGAAGCCGGCGGGGCTGAAGCCGTCGTCGGCGACGCGCGGGGGCCGGGTGGAGGCGGCGGGCATGGTGCCGGGCGCGGGCGCAGCGGCCACGATCGGGCCGTCGGAATAGGCCGGGTTCTGCGCTTTGTAGTGGGCCAGGAACACCGGATGCATGCCGCCGTCGATGCCCGCGCGATTCGGCGCATTGGCCGTGTGCGAGATGAGGTCGGCAACCTTGGTCTCGTCCGACCGCTGCTTTGCCGACACAGCCTGGGCGACCTCGGCGGGCACCGTATAGTTCGGGCAGGCGATGGACGCATCGAAGCCCCGGCCCGGATCGGCCGTGGCGTTGAACACGTACTGCCGGTTGCAGACATTCACCTTCGGCTCGCGCAGCGTGACCTCGAACGCGTCCGTGCCTTCCTTCAGATTCTTCCAGAAGGGCATGTTCGGATTGTTGCGGTACTTGGCGAGGTTGGTCGGCGTCATGCGGAAAGGCAGCGCCTGCACCTGGAAGGCCTTCTGGCCGCCGGCGAACGATTCGCGCCCCAGAGCGAAAATCTCGGCAATCTGTTCGTCCGTCATGGCGTAGCAGCCGGCGGACGAGCAGTCGCCATGCACCATGAGGAACTCGCCCGTGCGCCCGAAGGACCGGTCATAGGCGTTGGGGAAGCCGAGATTGAAGGAGAGATAGTAATTGGAATTGGGGTTCATCTGCCCCGGCGTGATCGTATAGAAGCCCTCCGGCGCCTGCCGGTCGCCCACTTTCACCTTCGGGCCGAGATCGCCCGACCAGCGGCAGATGGGATAGGTCTTCAGAAGCGCGAAGTCGCCGTCCTTCTTCTGCTTCCACACCTCAAGCTCGGATTCCTGCTTGAAGATGCGCACCAGAATGGGGCTCTCGGGCGTCATGCCCTTTTCTTCGATCAGCGCCAGCGTCTTCGGAGAGAGCGGCTGCCGCGCGCGGGCGGACGTTTCATAAGAATCGCCATTGCAGCCGGCAAGGGTGAGCGCCGTCACGGCAGCCAACGCCGCCAAGCGCACACGCGGAATGAAATGAAGCGGACGGCTCAACGCAGAACTCCAAGGTCCATTCCGGGCGCGGTGAGCGTCATGGTTAGAACGTCTACCCTTGACGGCCCGTTACCGCAAGATGGCGAAAAATGGAAGAGATGCGCCCCTTTAGGGGCAGAAAACCCACCAATTGCGGCCAAGATGAGATGGTTCCGGAAACCGTGCCATCCCTGGGAACTGCTTGCAAGCCGGACGCAAGGTTATGCTTAAGACCCTGGAGCCAGATCCACCTGCATCGCGATGCAGGTGGTAAATTCGCCTCCCGCCCAGACTAAAGGGTGCGGCCAATGGCGAGGAACTTCTCGCGCCGCGCCTTGCGCACGGCCGGCCCGTCCAGCCCTGCAAGCCCGGCGAGCGCCTCGGAAATGGCCTCGCTGGTGGCGGCGATGGCGGCCTTGGGGTCCCGGTGCGCGCCACCCGAGGGCTCGCGCACGATGGTGTCCACCACGCCGAACCGCACCAGATCCTGGGCGGTGATCTTCATGTTGGTGGCGGCCTCCTGCGCCTTGGCGGTGTCGCGCCAGAGGATGGAGGCGGCGCCCTCGGGCGAGATCACGCTGTAGACCGCGTGCTCCAGCATCAGCACCTTGTTGGCGGTGGCGAGCGCGATGGCCCCGCCGGAGCCGCCCTCGCCGATGATCACCGCCACATTGGGCACGCTGAGCGCGAGGCAGGCGTCGGTGGAGCGGGCGATGGCCTCGGCCTGCCCGCGCTCCTCCGCGCCGATGCCGGGATAGGCGCCAGCAGTGTCCACCAGCGCGATCACCGGCACCTCGAAGCGGTCCGCCAGCTCCATCAGGCGCACCGCCTTGCGATAACCCTCGGGACGGGCCATGCCGAAATTGTGACGGATGCGGGCTTCGGTGTTGGAGCCCTTCTCGTGGCCGATCACGCACACCGCCTGGCCGCGGAAGCGCGCGAACCCGCCGAGGATGGCCTCGTCCTCGCCGAACTTGCGGTCGCCGGCGAGCGGGGTGAATTCGTCGAACAGGCCCTTGGCGAAGTCGGCGAAGTGGGGCCGCGCGGGATGGCGCGCCACGAGCGTCTTCTGCCAGGGGGTGAGATTCGCATAGAGCTGGGTGAGGGCGTCGGCCGCCTTGGCCTGAAGGCGCTGCACGTCCTCGGCGATGGCGACGCCGTCGCCCGTGGAGAGCGCGCGCAGTTCCTCGACCTTCGCCTCGAGCTCGGCCACCGGCTTCTCGAAGTCCAAATAGCTGCGCATGCCTGCCCGTGGGGGTTTGAAGTGGACGACGCCTGACCGCGTCCGAAAAGCGGGCGGAAGCTGCCTGCCGCCGCAGTGCGAGTCAAGCACCGCAAGGTGTCGCGCCCTGGCGGAAAGCCGGGGCGCAACCCTGTGGCGGCCGGAGCGTTAAGAACCAAAGATGGTTTATGTGAGAAAGCCCATGACCGCCCAGAAAAAGCCGGCCCCGCACCGCTCCAGGAAGGAGCCTCGCAAGGGCGCCCCCGACGATCCTGGAAATCCCGCCGCCGGCCCGCATGCGAAGCCGCATCTGACCGACCCGCAGAAAACCCCGGGTGCCGGCAGCCTGCCCGATCCCGAGCGACCGGCGGAAGGGGACGCGACGACCGGGTGAGGTGGAACGCCCCGGTGCGATGTGGTTTCCCGGATCAAGTCCGGGAATGACAGCTCCATTGGAATTCCATCGAAGGCGGTGAGTGAAAGCTTTCCCCTCCCCGGCGCCTATCAAATGCTCTGTTCAAGCGCGCGCGCCTTGGCTATTCCTGGCCCCTGACGCGCGGGCCGCCTTTTGGGCCCGTGCCCGCCTGCCGAGGAATTTTTCGACGATGCGCGCCATTCTCGACGTGATCCTGATCGTCCTCCAGCTTTATGTATGGGTGCTGATCGCCGCCGCGGTGCTGTCGTGGCTGGTCGCCTTCAATGTGGTGAACCCCTACAACCAGTTCGTCCGGACGGTGGGCGAGATGCTGTTCCGCGTCACCGAGCCGGTGCTGGCGCCCATCCGCTCCATCCTGCCCAATCTGGGCGGGCTCGATCTGTCGCCCATGGTGCTGATCCTGGGCATCTTCTTCCTCG
Organism: Aquabacter albus; assembly: GCF_040049275.1. Classification (NCBI taxonomy): domain Bacteria; kingdom Pseudomonadati; phylum Pseudomonadota; class Alphaproteobacteria; order Hyphomicrobiales; family Xanthobacteraceae; genus Aquabacter; species Aquabacter albus. The sequence continues at coordinate 514,909 of NZ_JBDZDT010000001.1, forward strand.
AGCGCGTGATCGGCCTCTACATCTATCCTTACGTCTTCTGAGCCGGCGTGGCCTTCTGGACCGAGACGCCGGAAGGGCTTGAGGTGAGGGTCCGCGTCACGCCGAAGGGCGGGCGCGACGGGCTGGACGGCATCGCGCAACTGGCGGACGGGCGGGACGTGCTGAAGGTGCGCGTGCGTGTCGCGCCGGAGGACGGCGCGGCCAATGCAGCGCTGGGGAAATTGTTGGCAGGGGCCGCGGGCGTGGCGCCTTCCCAGGCGGCGCTGATCTCCGGCGCCACCGCGCGGGTGAAGACGTTCCGGCTCAAAGGGGATGCCGCCGCCATGCGGCGCGCCATCGAGGGAAAGCTGGGCTGAGGCTTTCCCATTTTCCGTCAGCCCGGGCGCGGCCCGGGCATCTTCCTTCGCCTTGCAAAAGATCCCCGGATCAAGTCCGGGGATGACATGTCTGCGGGTGGCGAAGGCCGGGCCTCAAACCTTCAGGTTCATCAGCCGGACGGCATTGAGCCGCGCCACCTTCTCACGCGTCGCCTCGCTGATGGCGGCATTGTCGAGGAAGCGGCCGGCGATGGCGGAATCCTCGTAAGGATAGTCCACCGAGAACAGCACATTGTCCGCGCCCAGCCCCGAAATGGCGGCGATGAGAGGCACGTCGTCGCACTGGCCGGACGTGGTCACGAACAGATTGCGCTTCAGATAGTCCGACGGCTGCAGCTTCAAGGGGCGCTTGCTGGGCGTCAGCTTGGCCCGGCTGTCCAGGCGCCAGAGCACATAGGGCAAGGTCTCGCCCATGTGGCCGAGCACGATCTTGAGCTTCGGGAAACGGTCGAACAGGCCGGAAAAAACCAGGCGCAGGAAATGCGTGGACGTCTCCACACTCCACTCCCAGACGGGCTTGCTCAGCCCGGCCGCGCCCTGCAGCACATGGGGCAGGACATGGGCATCCTCGGGGTGCAGATAGAGCGGCACGTCGAGCGCTTCCATCGCCTCCCAGAACGGATCGTAGCAAGGATTGTCCAGATAGATGCCGTGGGTATGCCCGTTGACCATCGAGCCGACGAAGCCGAGTTCCCGCACGCACCGCTCCAGCTCGGCGGTGGCCGCCTTCACATCCTGCATGGCGAGGTGGGCGAAGCCGCGATAGCGGGCGGGATGCTTGGCCACCGCCTCCGCCAAGAGGTCGTTGGCCTCGCGGGCGAGGGCCACGGCACGGGAAGCGTCCGGCTCCACCTGGACGCCCGGCCCGGAAATGGAGAGCACGGATAACTCGACGCCCGCCGCATCCATGGCGGCAAGCCGCCGCTCGCCGAGATCGGAGAGCAGATCCACCAGCGTATGCTCCACCTCGGGTGTCACCGCGGGCATGCCTTCCAACAGGTGGTCCACAAGGCATGGCACGATGAAGTGCTCTTCCAGGGCGATCTTCTTCATAGGATGGCGTCCATGGGGAGTAAGGCGCTGGCCGCGCAGGAGAGGCCCGAACTCTAGCGGAACGGTGCGAAGGGTGCGCGAACAAAAAATGGCGGATCAACGTGCCGCCCCAAGTGCCCCTTGATCAGCGCCCGCGGCTCGGCCAGTCTCCCCCGCCATGTCCTCCACCGCCCCCGCTCCCCTCCGCCTCCCCGAAGACCGTGTCGCTTCCGTGCTCTCGGCCCTTGCCGAGAAGCTTGGCCCGCGCGGCGTCGTCACCGCCCCCGGCGATATGGCGCCCTATCTCGTGGAGCAGCGCGGCCTGTTCCAGGGCTCGACCCCCGCCATCCTGCGCCCCGCTGATACGGCCGAAGTTTCGCTGTGCCTTGCCGCCTGCGCCGAAGCGGGGCTGCCGGTGGTGCCCCAGGGCGGGAATACCGGCCTCGTGGGAGGCCAAGTGCCGTTCGGCGCGCTGCTGCTCTCGCTGGAACGGCTGGACAAGGTGCGCGCGGTGGACGCCACCGACCTCACCCTCACCGTGGAAGCGGGCGTGACGCTCCATGCCGTGCGCGCGGCGGCGGAAGCGGCGGACTGCCTCTTCCCCCTCTCCATCGCGTCCGAGGGGAGCTGCCGCATCGGCGGCAACCTCTCCACCAATGCGGGCGGCACTGCGGTCCTTCGCTACGGCAACATGCGCGAGCTGACCCTGGGGCTGGAGGTGGTGCTGGCGGACGGGCGCGTCTGGAACGGCCTCTCGCGCCTGCGCAAGGACAATACGGGCTACGACCTGAAAGACCTGTTCATCGGCGCGGAGGGCACACTGGGCGTCATCACCGCCGCCGTGCTGCGCCTGTTCCCGAAGCCGCGCCAGCGCACCACGCTTCTGGCAGGCCTCGCTGATCCCCATGCCGTGCTCTCCTTCATGCGGCGCCTCAGGGCCGTGGCGGGGGATGCGCTCACCGGCTTCGAGATGATGCCCCGCTTCGGCATGGAGATGGTGCTGCAGCATATGCCCGGAAATGTGCGGGCGCTCACCGGCGATCACGCCTTCTTCGCCCTCGCCGAACTCACCTCCACGCGGCGCGACGATGATCTGGCCGCCCTGGCGGAAGGCGTCCTGGAAGAGGCGTTCGAGGGCGGCGAAGTGGAGGATGCGGCCATCGCCTCCAGCGAGGCCCAGGCGGACGCGCTCTGGCGGCTGCGCGAGGACCTTTCCGACGCCCAGAAGTTCGAGGGCGGCTCCATCAAGCACGACGTTTCGGTGCCGGTCTCGAAGGTGGCGGAATTCGTGGTGGAGGCGAGCCGGCTGTGCGAGGCGCACCTGCCGGGGGTGCGGGTCTGCGCCTTCGGCCATGTGGGCGACGGCAACATCCATTTCAATCTGAGCCAGCCGGTGGGAATGGAAAAGGCCGCCTTCCTCGCCACCTGGGAGGATTTCAACCGGCTGGTGCACGATTATGTGGCCTCGCTCAGCGGCTCCATCTCCGCCGAGCACGGCATCGGCCTTCTGAAGCGCGAGGAGCTGACGCTCTACAAGGACCCGGTCGCCCTCGACCTCATGGCGGCGCTGAAGGGCGCGCTGGACCCGGCCGGGCTGCTCAATCCCGGCAAGGTGCTTATTTCTTCCGCACGCCGATGACGGTGACGATGCCCACCAGCAAGGGGGCGGCGGCGCCGAGGAAGACGGCGTGGGTCATGTGGTTGTCCAGCATGATGCCGTACATGAGCGGCCCCGCCAGCGCACCGATATCGAAGCCGGAATAGACGAAGCCGAACACCTTGCCCCGCGCATTGGCCGGCGCGGCATGGCGCACCAGGACGTCGCGCGAGGGCGTGGTCATGCCGAGCGAGAAGCCGATCACCACCATCAGCACAAGCGTTGCGAGCGGCGGGATCTGGACGAGCCCGATGACGAACAGCGCCACCGCCGCCACCGCCAGACCCGCCATGGCGATGCGGTGGTGGTGCGAGGCGCGGTCGGCGATATAGCCGCCCAGCATAACACCGCAGACATTGGCGCCCTGGTAGAAGGTGAGTGTCAAAGCGGCGAAGGCCGTGCCCATGCCGAAGCCTTCCTGGAGCGCGGTGATGCCGAAGCTCTGAAGGCCCACGAGGCAGATGGCGGTGAGGAAGAAATAGAAGAAGGCCAGCAGCACCACCCGCGAGGCGATGATGTCGGCAAAGCTCGGCGCCCCTGCGGCTTCCTGGTGCGCATGCTCCTGGTGCCGCTCGATGCGCAGGAGCGGACGGGCCATCATCAGCGCGAACCCGACCATGAGGCACGACACCCCCATCACCACCAGCGCGGTGCGCCAGCCATACATCAGGGCGAGCGCGCCGGACGCCAGCGGCGAGGCCGCATAGCCGAGATTGCCGGCCACCACATGCAGCGCGAACGCCCGCCCCAGCCGCTCCGTGCGGATGCGGTGGCTGAGGATGGAGAGATCCGCCGGGTGGTAGACGCTGTTGCCTAGGCCGGCCAAGGCGGCGAACGGCAGCATGGTGGCATAAGTAGGCGCGAGCCCCATGGCCGCCATGGAGGCGGACTGGAGCAGGATGCCGCCGAGCAGCAGCCGGTCGGCGCCGAAGCGGTCCACCATGATGCCCGCCACCACCTGACCACCGCCGGAGAACAGGTAGAAGATGGAGAGAAGGACGCCCAATTCGGTGAAGGAGACGCCGAGATCGTCGCGCATGGCGATGAACAGGGGCGCCAGCGCCAGTTGCAGGATATGGCTGACGAAATGGCCCGCGCTGACGGCGGAGATGGTGGCAAGCTCCCGGCGGGGCGCCGTGGCGGGAATGGCTAATGTCACGCGTCTCTCCCTGCCCGCCTTCTTGTGGACGAGCATTCCGGCGCGGCTGAGCCAACCGGAGTGTCCGGTTTAGGGGCAAGGGTGGGGACAGCGCCAGCTAAATTGATATGATTCTGACGCATGGGGGGGAGCGCACCTCCCGGCTGGGCGCATAGGCCATTTCAGCCGACGCGATCAGGTTCTTTTCCATTGGGAACCCAGGCCCGGTGCAGCCCCTTACACCGTGGGACGATGGCCGCCGAAATAGCGCAGGGTCAGGCAGGTTATGTCGTCCGCCTGGGGGGCGCCGCGCTCGAAGCCCTTGATGGAGGCCAGCACCCGCTCGGAGAATTCCGGCACCGTCCAGTCCCGGGCGCCGTCGGCCAAAAGGGCCTCCAGCCGGCTCTCGCCATAGAGCCTGCCGTCAATGTCGAACGCCTCGGTGACGCCGTCCGTATAGAGCAGCAGCGTGTCGCCGGGCTCCAGGTCGAAATGGTGCTCCTGGTAGACAAAGCCTTCCAGCACCGCCACCGCCATGCCCTTGGTGCTCGGCACGGTGGAGATCTCCCCCGCCCGCGAGATGCGATAGGGCAGATTGTGGCCGGCATTCACATAGCTCACGCGGCCGGTCTTCAGGTCGACCACCCCGTAGAACAGGGTGACGAACAGCATCTGCTCGTTTTCCATGGCAAGCAGGTCATTCAGCCGCCGCACGCACCCCGCCGGCGACCGCTCGAACAAGGCGGTGGAGCGCAGGAGCGTGCGGGAGATGGCCATGAACAAGGCCGCGGGCACACCCTTGCCTGATACGTCCGCCACCACGAAGCCGAGGGTGGATTCGTCGATGAGGAAATAATCGTAGAAGTCGCCGCCCACTTCCCGCGCCGGCGTCATGTGGCCGTCGACCGCCACGCGCTGGTTCGGCGGAAACGCCTTGGGCAGGATCGCGAGCTGCACCTGGCTGGCAATCTCCAGTTCCTGCTGGAGGCCAGCGAGCTTGGTCTTCGTGACGAGGGCCTCGCGCAGTTCCACCACCATGGAGGACAAGCGCGTATGCTGCTCGACGATGCGGCGCGACAGATCGTGCAGCACGCGCGCCACCCGGCGCAGCCCGTCCTCCGTCTCCCCTCCGCTGGGCGAGGCGAGGAGCGCCAGCACCTCTTCGCGATCCGTGGGGTCGATGGAGTCTGCGAGGAACTTCAGCTCGGTGGAGATCACCGCTTCCTGCCGGCGGCGCACCCGCTCGTGCTGGCGCCGGGTTTCGGCCAGCGCCTGGGCATTGGCGCGCAATCCGGTCACCGCCTCGGCGATGCGGCCGATCTCGTCATCCCCGGAATGCTCCAGCACCACCGAGGTCTCGCCGCGCGACAGCGCCTGGAGCACGCCGATGGCATTCTCCAGGGGCCTGAAACTGTACCAGAGGAAGATGTTGAGGCCGATGACGCCCAAAATGGTGAGCCCGACGCCGGCCGCAATGGCGACGGAACGCAGCACGCCTTGGGCCGCCCAGGCCGCGGTGTTGTCCTTGAGGCTGACCAGGGCGCCGACTATGCCGCCGGTCACGTCGTCCACCGGCACGCTGGTGACGGAATAGGTCTTGTCGCCCACGACCACCCGGTCATAGACCGGCTGGCGTGGGGTAATGGTGAGGTCTGCGGCCTGCCACAACGTGCCATTGGTGGTGGCGAGGAGGCGGTCGCGCAGGGAGATGACGCTCGCCTCCGCGTCGATGCTGGCGGCGAAGCGCGAAAGGGCGACGCTGATGTCGCGGCTGAGCACCAGAACGATCTGGCCCCGTTCGGGCAGGGTGATGGTGCGGGTCGCAACGACCACGAGACGCCGGGCCGAGACAAGGCGCAGCCCGCCGGCGCGGTTTCCCGCAAAGGCCCGGTCCAGGGTGCCCGCATCCAGGATGCCGCGTTCCGACGCCTGCCCTAGGAAGGATGTGACGTCGCGCTCCTGCCCGACCGTTTCGAACGCGAGCGTCCCGTCCTCGTCCTTCACGCCCAGATCGCCCAGCGTCGCCAGGATGGCCGGGCGGTTGCCGAAGGACAAAGCGACGCGGAACGCCGGATAGGCCTCCATGTCATCCAGCTCTTGCTCCAGGTTGGAAAGAGCCACCGCCACGATTTCCCGCCAAAGAGCCGATTGTGCGGAAATGGCGACATCCGCCGTGCGCTCGTGCTCCAGCCGGTCGCGCACCAGGCTCGCCGCCCAGAAGATGGCCATGAGCACCAGAAAGCCGGCAGCAACGATGAGGGTGATGCGGGTGCGGAGCTGCATCACGGATCTCGCTGGGCCTGCGGCGCACGCGACAGCGCCTCGCGCTTGATGCGTTCGATATCGGCCCGGAGACGGCCGTCGAAATCCACCGCCAGAAGTTCCTCGGCATAGGCCTGAAACGAGGCCCTCTGGTCTGCGAGCCTGCGCTCTCCGTTGCCGAGCGCAGAAAAGGCGGCCGCGATGACACCCCGCCTCGGGCGGCGGTTCGCCGGCACGTCCTCGGGGCTGCCGGCCGCGCTCGCCACCAAAGCCTCGGCGAGCTTGCGCCGGGCGCTCGCCAGGCTCCCTCCGGCATAGGCGCCGGCAATGAGGCCGGCCAGCAGCGAACAGACGAACACCGCAACGCCGGTCCGCCAGTTGAGCGAGCTCAGGACAGAGCTCAAGGTGGCCGGCGTCGTGGTGACATCCACCTGCCCCAGCGGGATTCCATCCACCAGGATCGGGGCGACGACGGTGTCGACCCCCGGCGTAAGACCCACGGCGCTACGCACCTCGCGGCCGTCAGGCCCCCGCACGATGATCCGGGTGAGGCCCGGCGTGCGGTTCATGGTCTCGGCGAGGTAGGCTTCGACGCCCGGCAGGAGCTTGAGCGGGATGCCGAAGCGGGCCGCCTTCTCGAACTGGGCGGCCAGGGAGCGCGCGACTGTCGCGCCGATGAGCTTGGCGTCCCGTCGCGCCGTCTCCTCCACCCGCGCCTTAAAACCGTTCATCAGCAGGATGCCGGCGCCGCCGCCGATGACGAGGACAATGAGAAACGCAAACAGCCCGCAGGCGAGCCGGTCGCGGGCATTGGCGGCGGGATGCACGTCAGTCGGCATCGTCAAGCGCCTCCAGCTGGCTCACGCCGCGCGCGACCCGCGCATCCGACGCCGACCAGGTTTCGCGGACCTGAACGGCGAGTCGCTCCAGCCGCTGCTGGGGCGCTGGCCGCACATCGGTGCCTTGCAGGATGTTTGCCACGCGGATGAAAGGGCGGCCCCGCGCAAAGGCGAAGGCAAAGGCGGCTGCGAGCCCCACCACCAGCGCCCCAGCGCTGACGACGAATGCGCGCGCCGCAAGATCCACCCCCAGCGCCTCCGCCCGGGCGCGCCGGCTCGCGCCGGAAACCGTCACCGCAATGCCCCCTGCAACGCCAACATCGTTCTCGAAGCGGGTGCCGAAGACGGTCTCGCCGCGGACCTCCGCCCGCCACAGGCCTTCCCGCGACAGATTGTCGACCCAGACCTTCTCCACCTCTTCGCCCACGGCGCCGCGGTCGGTGCTGTAGACCGAACGGCCCGCGCCGTTGAACACGTCGATGGCCACGATGCCGGAATCGTTCGCCTTCTCGCGCTCGATGCTGGACTGGAGCAGGGAGATCTCATCCAGCATCAGCCCGATAGAGAGGTTCGCCTCCGTCGCCGCGCGCAGCGTGCCGATGAGATGGGAGACGCGCGCCTGCTCGATCTCTTCGCTGACATGCTCGCCCGCAACAAAAGCTGCGCCCACGATCGCCACGAGGGTGACCATGACCGAGAAACCGATGACGAAGATGAGCCGGTCGACGAACGTCATGAATTGAACTTGAGCGCGGGATCGGGCGGGACGTTAGCCGCCCGGGCCGTTGCAAACCAGACCTAAACTGATCACAGTCGAAAAAACCTCGCTTTTATAAATGCTTCACAAAAGTCGGCCAAGGCCATGCGTGGTGCGGTACGACCGTCAAATTGCTGAATCTTTATGTCTTTAAGCGTTAGAGTGCGATCCATCCAATGTGGGCGAACGCGTGCCGGCTTCTCGTCGGCAAGGCCCTTCTCCAGCAGGCGAGTCTGACGTCGTGCGTCTTTGCGAGCAGCCGGAATGATCCGAACCTCCCTCGGCCTGATTGTCGTATTCGCCCTGATCGCCGCAGCCTGCGTCGCCTTCGGCGCCTACTTCTCCTTCGTCACCCTGCAGAACGCCCACAGGAAAGCCGTGGAAGCGCGATTCGCCATCACGGCGGAGCGCATTGCCGGCAGCGCCCAGACCGCCGCCTCCCTCGGCATCGCATTGCCGGCGCAAACCACCTTGGCCGAATTGCTGCGCCGGGAGGCGCGCCTCGACCACACCATTCTCTCCATCGACGTCACCGATGACCGCCAGCGGGTGCTCTACAGCAGCGATCCGGACCGAATCGGCGGAGGCGAGGGCGCACGGACGGCCAACGGCATCAGCCGGCGCATCGAAAACGACCTTGCCGCCACCATCGGCAATGTGGTGGTGCGCTACGACCCGGCGGCGCTTGCGGCCGGCGCGGCGGCGCTTTCGGGCGAACTCGGGGTGATCGCGTTGCCGACGCTGGCGGGGGCCGCGCTGGCGACCATCGCCATCGGCCTTCTCTTGGCCGGCGGCCTCGGCCGTGCCGCCAAGCGCGCCGCGAACCCGGCCTTCTGGCCGCGCGCCGCGCGCTCCGCCCTGGCGGAAGCGGAAGCCGCCCATTCCACCTTCCGCGCGGAGGATCGCCCATGATCGGCCTCAGAGCGGGCATATCCATCGCCATCGCCGCCATCCTGTGCGCCGCCCTCGTCGTGATCGGCTGGAGTGCGCGCGAGGCGGTGGAGCGCACCATCGTCCCCGCCATCGCCGCGCAGGCGGAATCCGTCGGCCGCTCCGCCGCCTCGCTGGTGGAGAATGCCGTCACGGCCGGCGTGCCGCTGGATAAATTGGTGGGCGTCGACACCTATCTGGAGGGCCTGCGGCGCGCCAACGTGGAACTGGCGGAGCTGAAGCTCATCACCCCCGCCGGGGCCGTGCTCGGCCGGGCCGGCGCACCGCCGGAAGAGGCGAATGCACCGCAGGTGGTGACCGCCGTGACCGCGCGCAGCGGCGTGCCGCTGGCAAGCCTCATCATCACCATCGATCCGAGCGTCGTCTCGGGCCAGGTGAATGCGGTGCTCATCGATGTCGCCTTCATCGGCATGGTGTCGCTGCTGGTGGCCCTCGAACTGGTGGCGCTGGTGGTGGGCGCGCGCGGCGTGGAGGCGCTCGCTGCTTTGGAAGCCCGGGTGCGCGCGCTGTCGCGCGGGCATCTCTGGATGCATTCCGACACGACGGAAGCCTCCCCCCTGGTGGCCCCCATCGACGCCCATGTGGCCCTGCTGCACGCCCGCCACCAGAAAGCGCGGAGCGAGGCGGCGCGGCGTGGCGATGCCGAAGCCATCAGCAGCCTGGACGCGCTCAGCGCGCGCACGGGACTTGGAACAACCCATGCGGGCGAGAACCACGCCGCCACGGTTATCCGCCCAGCCCTGTTCCTGTTCATGATGGCTGAGGAGCTGGCGCGTCCGTTCCTGCCGCGCCTCGCGGCGGAGGTGGTGCCGGCCAATCTCCATATGAGCGTGGACTTCGCCATCTCGCTGCCCATCGTGATCTTCATGGCGGGCGTCGCGCTCTGCCAGCTTCCGTTCGCGGTGGCGTCCGAGCGGCTGGGGCGCAAGCGCGGCTTCATCATCGGCGCCGCCATCGCCGTCGCGAGCTACGTCCTCTCAGCCCTCACCGACAATTATTTCCTCTTCCTCGGCAGCCGCCTCACCGCCGCCATCGGCTATGCGCTGGTGTTCGTCTCGGCCCAGGGGCACGTCATCGACCATTCCCGGCCCTCGGAGCGCACCGCGGGGCTCGCGGTGTTCGTGCGGGCCATCCTGGTGGCGGGCCTGTGCGGGCCGCCCATCGGCGGCGTGCTCGCCGACCGGCTCGGCGACCACACCGCCTTCCTTGCCTCTGCGGCGCTGGCCGCGCTCTCCCTCCTGGTGGCGCTGCTGAGCCTGCCGCGCTCGCAGCCGAAGAAGGATGTGCAGGGCGTGGGGCTGTCCGACCTCGGCTCCGCCCTGCGCGCGCCGCGCCTTGCGGCGCTGCTGTTCGGCTGCGCCCTGCCGGCCAAGATCCTTCTGGTCGCCATCTGCTTCTATCTGGTGCCGGTGGAGCTTCAGCGGCAAGGCTACAGCGCCGCCGCCATCGGCCGGCTGCAGATGATCTATCCGGTGCTGATGGTCATCGCCGTTCCCGCCTTCGCCGCCTTGGCCGAGCGGCTGAACGCCCGCGCCGGCTTCGTGGTGATGGGCAGCCTTCTGGCGGGCGCCGGCACGCTCCTGCTGCTGGCCGGCACGTCCCCGGCGATCATTGCCGGCGTGCTGGCCTTGCTGGGCCTCGGGCAGGCCATGTCCATCGCCTCCCAGTCCGCCCTCGTGGCCGACAGCGCCCAGCATGTGCCCGGCGCCGGCTCGGCCGGTGTGCTCGGCCTGTTCCGGCTGATCGAGCGCACGGGCAATGCGGTGGGGCCGGCGGCGGCCGGTCTTTTGCTGGCGGCGGTGGGTTTTGCCTCTTCCGGCGTCAGCATCGGCATTTTGGTTGTAGCCGGCGCCCTCGGCTTCGCGCTATCTGGACGCAGTCAACCCTCTACCCCCCGCACCGCCCGCAGTGATGGCGATGCCGCACCGGAAGGAAGCCCGCTGTGATGGACCGGCGCTCTCTCCTCTCCCTCGGCCTGGGAGCCGGCGCCGCCGGCCTCATGGGCGCAACGCCCGTGCGCGCGCAGCAGGACAAGCCCTTCAAGATCCTGATGCTCACCTTCCGCGGCGAGACCGACGTGGAGCGGGGCTTCCGGGAATTTTTCCAGGCCGCCGACGTGAAGGCCGAATTCATCGTGCGCGACGCCGACCGCGATCCGCGCAACGTGCCCGCCTTGATCGCTGACCGGGCGACGCTCAAGCCCGACCTCATCTATACCTGGGGCACGTCGGTGACCCTCGGCGTGGTTGGCCCCCTGGGCAATACCGATCCGGCCTACGTGCACAACACTCCCGTGGTGTTCGCCCTGGTCGCCGCGCCGGTTCGCGCCGGCATCGCCAAGAGCTTCGAATCCTCGGGGCGCAACGTAACTGGCGCGGTCCACGTGGTGCCCACGGACGTGCAGATGCGCGCCATGCAGGCCTATCTGCCGTTCAGCAAGGTCGGCATCCTCTATTCCACCAATGAGCAGAACTCGGTGGTGATCGTCGAAGAGGCCAAGGCCGTGGCCGCCAAGATGAACGCGACCATCATCGCCAAGCCGTTCCACAACGATTCCAGCGGCCGCCCCACGTCGGACGGCGTCGTCGATCTCATCAAGCAGATGCGGGCGGAGAAGGTGGACTGGCTCTACCTGCTGCCCGACACCTTCCTCGGCACCATCTATGACAAGGTGACCCCCGCGGCCCTGGAGGTGGGATTGCCCACCTTCGCCGCCGCCGAGCTCGGCGTGCGCGAAGGCGGCGCCCTGGTGGGCCTCGTCAGCCGCTATTATTCCGTGGGCCAGCTCGCCGCCGCCAAGGCCATCGAGATCCTGGTGCAGAAGAAGGCGCCCGAGGATGTGCCCATCGAGACGCTGAAGCGCTTCTCGCTCATCATCAATATGCGGATTGCCAAGACGCTCGGCATCTACCCGCCCATCGCCATGCTGAACTACGCGGAAATCGTCACGAGCTGACGCCGTGCCGCCGGACGACGACCTGATCTGGCGCCCCCTCGGCGCCGCCGACCTCGACAGGGTCGAGGCGCTGCACCGCGCGGTCATGGCTGGCCTCGGGCCTGAGGTGGTGAAGCCCGAGACCCGCGACTTCCTCGCCGACATGCTCGGCCCCCGCGGGCGCATGGTGGGCGTGTTCGCAGGTGAGGCGCTGGTGGCTTACGGCGTGCTTCAGCACCATGTGCCGGCAAGCGATGATCCGCGCGCGGCGATTGGTCTTCCCTTCGATGTCCCGCTGATGAAGCTGGCGGGCGCCTCGGTGGCCCTGGCCTATCGCGGGCGCGGCCTGCAGCGCGCCTTGATCGCGGCGCGCGTGCGGCTCGCGCTGGACGGCGTGGCCGGGACGCCGCCGATCCTCTTTGCCACCTCTGCACCGGCAAACAGCGCCAGTTGGGGAAATCTTCTTGCCGAAGGGTTCGCCATTCGCGCTATCAAGCCCTATTACGGCGGACATCTGCGCTACGTGATGGTGCGGAACACCGAGCGGATGGAGCAGGAGGGGCACATGCTTCTAGATGCCAGTGCAACGCAGGAGCAGGCCGCCCTGCTGGCTGCGGGATGGCGCGGCGTCGCGCTGCGCGATGGCCCCTCTGGCCCCTCCCTCGCCTTCGCCCGCCCGGCGGCCAAGCCGTGACCGACGCCCTCCCCGCCGACCGCCCCGCTTTGCTGATCGACCTCGGCGCCGTGCGCCGCAATTTTCTCATCGCCCGCGACACCTATACGGGGAGCAGTCTCGGCGCGGTTTTGAAGAAGGATGCCTACGGGCTCGGCACCCCCCGCATCGCACCCCTGCTGCACCGGCTGGGCTGCCGCGACTTCTGGGTGGCGGACCTGGACGAGGCGGTGGAGCTGCGCCGCGTGCTCCCCCATGGGCGCATCTTCGTTCTCCACGGGCTCGCCGGCTATTCCCTGGCCGACTTCCGGGCCGTCGGCGCCATCCCGGTGCTGCTGGACGCCGGCGAGGTCGCCCGCGCCGCCGCCACTGTTGGCGAGGCTCGGCCGGAGGTCGCCATCCAGCTCGACACGGGCATCAACCGGCTCGGTCTCCAGCTAGGGGACGTGCGTGCGCTCGCCCACGACCCCTCCCCGCTCGCCCGGCTGTCCATCGCCGCCTACGTCACCCATCTGGCGCGCTTCGCCGACCCGGCCGCGCCGCAGAACCGCTGGCAATGGCTGCGGTTCCGCGCCTGGACCCAGAGCCTGCCGCCTGCCCCGCTCAGCTTCTGCGCCTCGGCGGGCACGTTCGGGCCGCGCGAACGGCATGCGGACCTCGCCCGCGTCGGCAGTGCGCTCTATGGGGTGGAGACCACGCCGTCCCAGCCGCAGCCCATCATCCCCGCCGCGACCTTGAGCGCGCCGATCCTGCGGGTGCACGACGTGCCCGCCGGCGCCGAAGTCGGCTATGGCGGGGTTTATCACGCCCCCGGGCCCCGGCGCCTCGCGCATGTGGCGGCCGGCTATGCCGCCGGCATCCCCTTCACCTTCCGCCATCCCTGGCACGTGCTTCTCGACGGCCACCGCGTACCCATCGTCGCCGGCACGTCCATGAGCCTCATGACCATCGACGTGACCGACCTGCCCGCCCATCTGGCGCAGCCGGGACGCCGGGTGACGGTGTTCGGCCCCGATTTGCCGGTCCATCTTCTGGCCGAGGCGGCGGGCGTTGCCCCCAATGTGGTGATGGTGGCCGCGGGGCGCGGCGTGCGGCGCGTCTATCGCGATCCGCCGACCGCGGTGCTTGTGGAAACGCCGCCGGGGGAGATGCACGCACCGGAGTTGCGGGACGTGCGGATTGCCGGAGCCGGCAGGGACATATAGCGTGGTAGCGGCTCAGGCGACGCTTCGTCCGGCGTTATGCCGCGCGGCGTCCTGGGCGGTGGCAGGCAAGCGGCGGCGCCGCGCTTCCGGCCGCATTCGGGCACGGCACCCAACCAGACCTCAAGCGGGCACTCGGATTCCCATGACCCCCACTTCCGGCGAGAGCATCCTATCGTCGCTCACCATCGGCGCGTCCGTGGAGGAGGTCACGAAGGTTTCCGAATGGCTGGAAGGCATCGCCGAGCAGGATGGCTGGCCCGCTTCCCTGCGCTTCGGGCTGGAGCTGGCGCTGGAAGAGGCCGTCGTCAACGTCATCGATTATGGCTTCGAGGGCAGCACCGAAACGCCCCTCATACGGGTGGAGTATTTTCGCCTGCCCGACCACAAGGTGGCGGTCCGCATCGTCGACAATGGCGTGGCCTTCGACCCGACGGCGGCGCGGCAGCCGGACCTTGCCGACAGCGTGGAAGAAGCCGGCATCGGTGGGCACGGCATCCGGCTGATGCGGCACTTCCTGAGCGAAATCGCCTATGCACGGGTCGGCGGGCACAACCAGCTCACCCTGATTGCGGGCCTCAAGCCCTCCGAATGACAGCGTAGCACTTTGAAGGGGACCCGGGGGTGATCGCTTTAGCCCAATTGTTTGCCGGCTTAGGCCTGCTGTTCGTCGGCCTCAAGCTGATGAGCACCCATCTCCAGCAGGCCATGGGCCGGCGCATGCGCGCCATCCTGAAACGGGCGACGCGCTCGCGCCTGGTCGGGTTCGCCTCCGGCGCCCTCACCGGCGCCATCGCCCAGTCCAGCAACGCCGTGACGCTGATCACCGCCAACCTCGTGCGCGGCGGCGCCCTCTCCACGCGTGAAGCCATCCCGGTGGTGGCGGGCGCGAATGTCGGGACATCCGCTCTCGTCTTCGTCGCCGCCATCGATATGCGCATGATCATCTTCTACCTCATCGCGATGGTCGGCCTGAGCTATCAGGTGAAGTTCGACCGGACGCCGGTGCGGCGGGAATGGATGGGCGTGCTGCTGGGGCTCGCTCTGCTGTTCCTCGGGCTCGATTTCATCAAGGCCGCGCCCCAGTCCATCTCGCTCGACAGTGCGGCGTCTCTGCTGTCCGGCATAACCCCGCCCGTCGGCCTCCTCATCGGCATGGTCGCCGCCATCATCACCCAATCCTCCTCGACCGCGACCATCCTGTGCGTCGCGGCCGTGCGCGCCGGCATTTTCGGCCTGGAAGACAGCTTCTTCATCGTGCTGGGGGCGAATTTCGGCTCCGGCCTCGCGACCCTGGTGTCCGCCGGTGGGCTTCAGGGCACCGGCAAGCAGCTCTGCTTCGTTCATATCATCGTGAAGGCCGTGGGATGCGCCGCCGTCTTCGCCCTGTGGGCCGTCAGCGCCGCAACGGGTTTCCATGACGGCGCCACCCTCGCCGCGGTCAACCAGGCCGGCGTCTCGCTCGCCATCTCCATCATCTTCCTGCTGCTTCAGTTGACCGGCGGCGTGGCAGTGACCGTGTTCTGCCGGACGACCGAGGCGCTGGCCGGGCGTTTCAGCCCGCCGAGCCGGGAAGATCACGTCTCCCGGCCCCATTTCATCACCGATGAGGCCATGGCGGACCCGCCCTCCGCCCTCGACCTCGTCGCCCGCGAGGCCGACCGGCTGGTGAAGCACCTGCCCGACCTCCTGCCGGACCTCGACCAACGCCACGCCGACGACACGAAGGCGCGCGCGATCCAATGGCGCGGGGCAAAAGCCATCGCGAGCGCCACGGACCATTTTCTGGTGGAACTGATCGACCGGCGTCTCTCGCGTGAGGATCTGGACCTCGCCTTGCGCATCCAGGATCAGCTGAATCTGATCCACGCGCTCCAGGACACCCTCAAGAGCTTTGCCGACCTCATCGACGGCTTCGCCGCCCCGCCCCCGCTCGCCTTCAATCTCTGCGAAGCGTTGCGAACCATCGTGTTCGAGCTTGCGGACGTGCGCGGCGGCACGGCGGAAGAGCTCGACCTCGTGATCGCGCTGACCAGCGACCGCAGCGATACCCTGGACCGCATCCGACGCGCGCTATCCGCCTCTCCCCTCGGCACCGGGGAGGAGGCGCGGCATTTGCTTACCGCACTTAGCCTTTTCGAGCGCGCAGTCTGGCTGGTGCACCGCCTTGCCATGACATTGCGCCCCGTTGCGAATGAGGCTAATCCCAACCACGAAACTCACCATCTCAACCGGGGCGAGGCTTATGCAGATTGAGCGAGAACAGGCCGGATCCGACGTGGTGCTGAAGGTTTCCGGGCGCCTCGACACGCCCAATGCGAAGCCCTTCGAGGCAAGCCTTCTGGATGCCATCTCCGGCACGGCGGGCGCCATCACCGTCGATCTCGCCGGGGTGGACTATGTTTCCTCCTCGGGGCTGCGTGCCCTTCTCGTGGCCGGCAAAGCCATGCGGGGCGCCAAGCGCGACCTTGCCCTGCGTGCCCTCCAGCCGCAGATCCGGGAAGTGTTCGACATTTCCGGCTTCTCGACCTTGTTCGAGATCAAGTAGCCGCCCTGATAGGGACGGGCGGGGCGCCGAAGACGGCCGCGCCCCGTCCCTGACGCTCCGTATTGCGCCGGGTTCAGCCTCGGCCCCGGCATGCGGGAAACGCTTCATTTGACCTTCGGCGCGCGCTCGCCCATCACGGCGGCATGACGTTTCGCGCCACCATCCTCACGCTCTACCCGGAAATGTTCCCCGGTCCCCTCGGCCATGCTCTGGCCGGCAAGGGGCTCGCGGCGGGGCTATGGGCGCTGGAGACCGCGCAGATCCGCGACTTCGCCCTCGACAGGCACCGCTCCGTGGACGACACGCCGGCGGGCGGCGGGCCGGGCATGGTGATGCGCGCCGACGTGCTCGCCCGCGCCATCGACGCCGTCTCTCCGCCCGAGGATGCGCGCCCGCGCCTCCTCATGACGCCGCGCGGACGGCCGCTCACCCAGGCGCGGGTGGCGGCGCTGGCGGCAGGTCCCGGCGCGGTGATCCTGTGCGGGCGCTTCGAGGGGGTGGACGAGCGCATCATCGCCGCGCGGAACCTCGAGGAAGTCTGCGTCGGCGACGTGGTGCTCTCCGGCGGCGAGAGCGCGGCCCTGCTGCTGCTCGATGCCTGCGTGCGGCTCATCCCCGGCATCATGGGCAAGAGCGAGAGCGGGACGGACGAGAGCTTCTCGGACGGGCTATTGGAATATCCGCAATATACCCGCCCCCAGCTCTTCGAGGGCGCCGGCATCCCCGAGGTGCTGACCTCCGGCGATCACGCCCGCATCCGCGCCTGGCGCCGGGCACAGGCGGAGGCGGCGACGCTAGAGCGCCGGCCGGATCTCCTCCCCGGCCGCAAGGGCGAAGATGACGCTCCCATGAACGAAAGCGCATGACATCGGCCTTATTCTGCGATATAGGGCGGCCCGTCCCTTAACTTAAAACGACACCATGTGGCGCCGGGGCTTGGTTCCGGGGACGGAACTTGCATTGGCGACCGCTTAAAAGGTTGGCGACATGAACATTATCCAGACCCTTGAGGCCGAGCAGGCAGCTCGCCTCACCGAAAAGCGCGCGACCCCTGAATTCCAGCCCGGCGACACGGTGATCGTGAACGTGAAGGTTGTCGAAGGCGAGCGCACCCGCGTCCAGGCCTATGAAGGCGTGGTGATCGCCCGCTCCGGCGGCGGCCTCAACGAGAACTTCACGGTCCGCAAGATTTCCTACGGCGAAGGCGTGGAGCGCGTGTTCCCGATCCACTCGCCGCTGATCGATTCCATCAAGCTGGTGCGCCGGGGCAAGGTCCGCCGCGCGAAGCTCTATTATCTGCGCGACCGCCGCGGCAAGTCCGCCCGCATCGCCGAGCGCACCGACCGCCAGACGGACAAGAAGGGCAAGGGCAAGGGCGCGACGGCCGCTGCCGCGGCTCCCGCCGAGTGAGCCTTTCCGGCTTCTGATGCTTTCAACGCCGCCGGGCAACCGGCGGCGTTTTTTATTTGGGCTTACGGCACCACCGCAAAGAACAGAAACGCGGCGAAGATCACCAGATGCACGATGCCCTGAAGCACGGTGGTTCGGCCGGTGCCCAGGGTGATCACGCCGACAAACAGGGTCAGCGCCAGCAGAAGCACGTCTTTAGCACCCAGGCCGAGCGCGAGAGGCTGCCCAATCACCATCGAAACAGCGGCAACCGCCGGAATCGTCAGGCCGATGGTCGCGAGGGCGGATCCCAGCGCGAGGTTCAGGCTGGTCTGTAATCGATTGTGCCGCGCTGCCTTCAAAGCGGACAAGCCTTCCGGCAGCAGCACCAGCGCCGCAATGATGATCCCCACCACAGCCTTCGGAACTTCAAGATAGGCGATCCCGGTTTCCAGCGTGGGCGTCAGAGCCTTGGCAAGGCCGACAATGGCCACCAGCGCGCAGAGCAGAAGACCTGCGCTTATAGCCGTCGTTCTGACGGTGGGCGCAGGTGCGTGCGCCTCCGGGTCGTCATCCTGGGCCGGGAGAAAATAGTCGCGGTGCCGCACGGTCTGGATAAAGACGAAGGAGCAATAGAGCACCAGCGACACGAAACCGGCGAAGACGAGCTGCGGGGCGCTGTAGACCGGGCCGAGTTCGCTCGAGGCGAAGTTCGGAAGCACCAAGGTGAGCCCGGTGAGCGCGGCCAGAACGGCCAGCGCGGCGCTCGCCCCTTGAAGCTGAAATCCCTGTTCGTGATGACGCGCCCCGCCCCAGAGCAGGCACGCGCCCACGATGCCGTTGCACACGATCATCACGGCGGCGAAAACCGTATCGCGCGCGAGCCCTGCTTTCTCGACCGGGGCCGCGATCATGACCGAGACGATCAGCGCGGTCTCGATCACCGTTACGGCGAGGGCCAGGACAAGAGTGCCGAAGGGCTCGCCGACACGGTGTGCGACCACCTCCGCGTGGTAAACGGCCGCGAACACGGTGGCCAGCAAGGCGATTCCGATCGCCGCGACCATGATCCCCCCGCCGCCGACGAAAATTTTCGCCAGCAGGACCACCCAGGCCACGAGAGGCCACGCCCATGTCCACAAAGGCGTCCGTGCCGCGACCATGGCGATCCCCCCAAAAACCAACGTGCCAACAAGATAACATCGCACGAATGCGAACCCGAGGCGCCAACTGCCGCGGAACTCAAGGGATCTCTTGAGCCGTTGCCATGAGCCGCCCCAGCAGTCCCTCCGGGTCCGCCGCATAGGCCCGGCGCGCGCGCTCCAGGGCGGCGGCGCCGCCTCCACGGTGGCCGGCGCCGCCCACATGAAGCCAGGTGTCCACGAGGAGGAAGGGCTCCGGCTCGCCGGTGTCGGGATCGGGAAGCATGACCTCCCAGGTCTGCGCCCGGTCGAGCGCCGGCAAGGAGAGGTCACGATAGAGCACGCGCCAGTTCTGCCCGCCCGTGTCGAGGGTCAAAGGCGTGTCGGTGCCGAAATCGAGAGGCAGGTGTTCCACCGCCGCGAAATCGAACAGGCTGTAGCCGGGCCACAGGAACCAGCCGCCGAACCGCTCTCCCTTCCGCACCATGCCATAGACCGGCTGGTGCGCGAGGCGGCTGGAAAGATCGTCCGCGGCCAGCGGGATGAGGTCGTGGTCGATGAGCGCGAAGCCGCGGGGGCGCGTCGGCCTTATGAGGTTGCGCCAGATCCAGTTGAGGGCGACGCCGTGGGAGCGCGAGCCGTTCGGCCGGGAATGGAGCTGCGGCGCGGCGGGCATGGGGCAATAGAGCCGGCCCTCCTGCGTGCAGAGCGCGGCGATGCGCGCCCGGGCGGCGGGATCGGTGGAGTTGTCGCACACCACCAGGGCAAGCCCCGGCATGGCGCGCGCCATGGCCTGGGACAGGAAGGCAATGGCCTCGGGCATGTTGAAGGCCACGGTGAAGACGAGGAACTCGCCCCGGAAACGCGACAGCTCAGCGAGAAGCGCCGCCTGCCCTTCCGCCTGCCGCTTCCCATAGACCCGGTCCACGGCCATGTTGCGCAGCCGCCGCGCGCCATGGGCGAGCGGCATGGCCCCCATCCAGTCGCGAAGCGAATAATTCCCGAGATCCCGCATGACGTGGCTTTTCGCGAGGCACGCCGCCCGCGTCAAGCGGCCGCGTCGCGGTTGAACCGGGCGGGCGGGCGGCGGCTTTCCGGGGTGGCTTCGGGGCTATAGCTTTCGGCGCGCGGATCGTGTCAACGTCCGGCCAGGAGGGTCGTATGGGAAGCTTTCGCACCTGGTTCAGTGGATTTGCCTGGGGGGTCATCCTCGGCGTGCTGGGCGCTTCGGCCGCCAGCATCATGCTGTTTCGCCCCGATTTCGTCGAACGCATGCGGGCGGAGCGCCCCTTCGCGGCCGCACCACCAACCGTTTCGGCACCCGCAGCCCCGGCCGCTGCGCCGGCTGCAGCGCCCGCGCCTGTGGCCGCAGCTGCCGCCGCGCCACCTGCGGCGGCCCCAGCCGCACCGGCGGCCAGCATCCCCGCCTTCTTCACCAACACCAACACCAAGGAGGCCCTGGACAAGGGCTTCGCCCCGCCCCGCGCCTTCTCGCCGGGGGATGACCTGGTGATCCGCGGGGTCAATACCAGCAGCGGCACGCTCAACCTCTCGGTGCGCATCGACGATGCCAGCTCCAAGAACTGGATGACCAACTTCAACACCAACAGCAACTTCCCGCCCGGCCCGTTCGTCATGCGGGTACCGCTGAACAACCTGCCGACGCCGAGTTCGACCATGCTCGACGTAAACGCGCTCACCCGCTTCATCGTCTTCACCGACCAGGGCACGCCCCCGGCCAAGATCGACAGCGTGAAGATCGAGCCGCGGCAGAATTCCGGCGCGCTGACGCCCACCACCAAGGCCGCCGCCAACACGGTGACGAACGGCCAGTCCTGGCTTGCGGGGGCGCGCCTGACGGCCTCGCAGGATTTCAGCACGCCGGTGGCGTTCGACGCCAACCAGGAACTGGTGGTTTCCGGCACCAACACGTCGGCCAAGCCAGTCACCATCTATCTCCGGGTGGATGACGTGAACTCCACCAACTGGAACTCGCGGGTGAACGCCACCGCGACCTTTCCCCCCGGCCCTTTTGTCTTGCGCTCACCGGTCTCCTCCTGGGTGACTCCCTCTAAGGCGCGGCTGGACCGCACCAAGGTGAAGCGCATCGTCGTCTCCAACGGTGAGGGTGAGGGCCCCATCACGCTCAACGATCTGCATGTGGAAGCGGGCTCGCCCGTGCCGCCGGATGCGCTGGCGCTGCGCTTTGCGCCGAGCGCCGACATCCAGGTGCCGGGCTTCGAGACCGTTCTGCCCAACGATTCCCGCCTGTCCCATCCGGCCGGGGTGCTGATCCGCACCCAGAACGATCCCCTGCTGTCGAGCGGGCTCAACAATATCGACACCATCACCATCCCCTGGACCAAGAGCAGCGTCGCGACGGTTTCGCTCTGGACCGAGGATCAGGGCGAGTGGGAGTATTTTCCCCATTCCCTCAACCGCACCATCACCATCAACGGGCAGGTCATCCTCCAGCAGAGCCTGACGCCGGGCGAATGGGTGGACCAAGTCTATAAGCGCGGCCTCTGGAAGGAGGCCATGATCGACGGCGGCCCCTGGGAGGTTTACGCGAAGGACCGCTCGGGCCTGATCACCGCCACCGTGCCTGTCATCGACGGCAAGATCGTCGTGCAACTCCAGTCCGACCAGCCGCCGAACAACGGCTATCTCGCCGCCATGGTCATCGAGCCAGGCAATAGCGACACGGCGGTGGACGCCATCGAGGACTGGCGGCGCAAGCGCTATCTGGAGCGCTGGCCGGTGGTGGACAAGCCGGTGGACCCGGCGCTCGCCAAGGACGTGACGCTGCGCATCCTCCCTGCGGGCGCACCGCGCAGCCAGCATCCCTTCTGGAACCCGAGCCTGCCGTTCCAGGCCAATTTCCGCGCGCCGCGCGGCGGCGTGGTCTCCATCGATTTCCTGGCCTTCTCCAACCAGGACGACCTGATGCCCGACGTCTCGGTCACCGCGCCGGACGGCATCACCCCGCTCGTGCGCTGGGGCAAGTGGACCTATATGCGCCGCGGCGTCGGCGAGAACAGCCTCGCCATCACCTCCGACGTGCTGGACGGCGACCTCTCCCACATGCGCGTCGTCAACGGCGTCCCACGCCGGCTGAACGTCACCTTCACCGTGCCCAACACCGCCAGGGGCACCCTTCCCGTGACCCTCGCCCTCGACATCGCCGGCACCAAGGTGGAAGCCAGCGCCATGGTGGAGGTGATCCCCGTCACCCTGCCCCTCCCCGACCGGCCGGTGGGCTATTACATGGCGGCGCCCAACTGGGAGGTGTGGTTCCCGCCCGCGCCGGACGAGGCGGACCGGGGCATGGTGTGCGACTACACTGCGCTGCGCGCCTTCGGCATCAACGGCATCTCGCCCGACATGGTGATGCCGACCCCGGACAAGCTCTCCCGCTATGTGCGGCAGATGAGCCTCGTGAAGCAAGCCGGCTTCCTGCCCCCTTATTTCGACTACACCTCCGTCAAATACATGCAGGAGGCGGTGGGCTTCTCGAAGATCGGCCCGAACATCGCCTCCGCCCAGCGCGCCCTGGCCGCGGCGGGGCTTCCGAACCCCCTCTGGTCCATCGCCGACGAGCCGCCGCCGGGCGAAGCGGGTTTCACTGAGTTCAAGAGCATCCGCGACGCCATCAAGGCGGCCGCGCCGGACGCCGCCATTTCAGGCCAGCTCAACGATGCCAAGCAGCGCAACCTCCTGCCGGTGTTCGACACGGTGCTGGTCAATGACGGATTCGGGGTGAGCGCGTCCGGCTTCCAGCAGATGCGCGCCCAGAAAGTCATCCCCTGGATGTACAACATGCCCGACTTCAGGGCGGCGGCCGGCTTCCTTCTGTGGCGCACGGGCGGCCGGGGCTATCTGCAATGGCACGCCCGCGCCTGGAGCGGCGATCCGCGCGACCCCACCGACGCCCGCGAGCCCGATTATGCCATGCTGCCGCTCAGCGGCGATCGCTGCGCGCCCGCGCCGACCATCGATGCCCTGGTGATCACCACCAGCGAAGGCATCGAGGACCTGCGCTGGCTGCAATGGCTGGAGGACAAGGCATCGGGGGATTCCAAGGCCAGGGTGCTGAAGGAGGCGCTTTCCGATGCGGTGCCCGCCGACTGGGTCTCCTTCCAGAAGACCCCGCCCTCTTTGCCGGCGCTTCGCGACAAGATCATCGACTTCGCTCTTGCCGCCTCAGGCGGGTGAGGCACACATCCTCATCGTCCGCCGCGGGACAGGGAGTGGTCCGCTCCTTGCCTGTGGAGGCCAACAGCGTCGCGAAGGTTCATGGCGAACGATCTCTCCTTGCGCATCGTCATCGTCGATGACAGTCCCGTCCGTGCGGCCATCCTCAGCGAGGGGCTGCAGGAGGCGGGATTTGTCAACGTGCTGCGCCTGGAAGGGGTCAACAACCTTCTGGAGCGCATCTACGCCATCGACCCTGATGTGATCATCATCGACTTGGAAAACCCCAGCCGCGACACCATCGAGCAGATGTTCCAGGTGAGCCGCGAGGTGAAGCGGCCGGTGGCCATGTTCGTGGACCAGTCGGACAAGTCCACCATCGAGGAGGCTATCGCCGCCGGCGTCGCCTCCTATGTGGTGGACGGCCTGCGCAAGGACCGGGTGCGGCCGATCCTGGAGACCACCATCTCGCGCTACCGCGCCTTCGCCCGGCTCCGGGAGGAGCTGGAGGAGGCGAAGAGCCAGCTTGAGGAGCGCAAGCTCGTGGACCGGGCGAAACTGATCCTCATGAAGGCCAAGAATATCGACGAGCAGACCGCCTACGGCCTGATCCGGCGCACCGCCATGAACGAGAAGAAGCGCCTCGTCGACATTGCCCAATCCATCATCACCGCCGCGGAGCTCCTGCGATGAGACGCCTCGCCATGGGCTTCATTCCCTTGACCGACGCCGCTGTGCTCATCGCGGCGGCGGAGCGCGGCTTCTCCATGGCCGAGGGCATCGAGATCGACCTGCACCGGGAGGTCTCCTGGGCCAATATCCGCGACAAGGTGAATGTGGGCCTTCTGGACGGCGCCCACATGCTGGGTCCGCTCGCCATCGCCTCCTCGCTGGGCCTCGGCCATGTGCGGGTGCCGCTCGTGGTGCCGTTCGCGCTCAACCTCAATGGCAGCGCCATCACCATCGCCAAGGACATCTATGAAGAGATGGGCGAGACCGGCACCGACCTCTCCACCGCGCTGGGCGCCGCCGGCGCCCTCGGCCGGGTGGTGGCGGCCCGCCGGGCGGCCGGGCACGACCCGCTCACGTTTGCTGCGGTCTATTCCTTCTCCACCCACACCTATCTCATCCGCCATTTCCTGAAAGCCGGCGGCATCGACCCGGACAAGGACGTGCGCCTGGTGGTCATCCCCCCGCCCTTCACGGCGGAAAGCCTGCGCAACGGGCTGATCCACGGCTTCTGCGTCGGCAGCCCCTGGAACAGCGTGGCGGTGGAAGCGGATGTGGGGCGCATCGCGGCGCTGGGCGCGGAGATCTTCGGGTGGGTGCCCGAGAAGGTGCTGGGCGTCCATGCCCGCTTCGTCAACACCGAGCCGGACCTGCTGCGGCGCCTCGTGCGGGCGCTCCATGCCGCCGCCCGCTGGTGCGAGGATCCGGCCAATCACGAGGACCTTGCCCGCCTCCTCGCCGAGCCGCGCCATCTCGGCCTGCCCGCCGATATCCTCAGGCGCACTTTGGACGGGCGCCTCCACACGGCGCCCGGCGGCGCGCTGCGCGCGCACCCCGACTATCTCGTGCTGAACCGCGACAATGCCAACCGGCCGAACCTCGACCATGCGCTGTGGATGTACAGCCAGATCGTCAAGGCCGGCCAGGGCGAGTGGACGGCGGATGCTGCGCGCGAGGCCATCTCGGTCTACCGGCCGGATCTGTTCGATGCGGCAGTCGGCCCGCCCGTCCCCGCCCCGCGCCCGGAGCCCGACTGCGTCGCGACGCAGTTCGGCGACGTGTTCGACCCCGAACGGTTCCTCGCGACGGGGGAATGAGGCGTCTGCTCCCGATAGAGGCGCGAGGCAGCCCGGCCGAGGATGGGATTGCCCTCAGTGCGCTCCGGGGGACGGCCCGCCGATCCTGTCGGACCATGCCAGCACGAGGCTCGAGCCCACGAACACCACATGGATGATCACCAGCCACATGAGCTGGGTCGTGTCCGCATTCGCGTCGAGGTTCATGAAGGCCTTCAGCAGCGATATGGCCGAGATGGCGACGATGGAGGCCAGCAGCTTCTGCTTGAGCCCTGAGAAATCCACCCGCGTCATCCATTCCGGCCAGTCGGGATGCCCCGCGGGATCGATCTTCGAAACGAAATTCTCGTAGCCGGAGAAGATGACGATCAGCACCAGATTGCCGGTGAAGGTGAGGTCCACCAGGGTCAGCACGCCGAGGATGACGTCGCTCTCGCTGGCGCCCACCGCATGGGTCACGAAATGCAGCAGCTCGTGGCCGAACTTGAAAAGCAGCACCAGCAGCGCGATGACGAGGCCGAGATAGAAGGGCGCCATCAGCCAGCGGCTGCGGAACAACACCTGCTCGATCAACTTCTCGACCATTCCAGCTCCTCCGCCTTGCCCATCCGAGGTGCCATGTTCACCACCGGATCGGCAAGGGGAGAAAGCACCGCGCCTATTCCTTCACGGCCCCCGTCATGGACGACACGTAATAGTCCACGAAGAAGGAATAGAGGATCACCACCGGCAGGGAGCCGATCAGCGCACCGGCCATGAGCGCCCCCCATTCATAGACGTCCGAGCGCACCAATTCGGTGAGCACCCCCACCGGCACGGTCTTGTTCTCCGACGAGGCGATGAAGGTGAGCGCGTAGATGAACTCGTTCCAGGAGAGCGTGAAGGAGAAGATGCCCGCCGAGATCAACCCCGGCACGGAGAGCGGCAGCAGTACCTTCAGGAGGATCTGCCAGCGCGAGGCGCCGTCCACCAGGGCGCATTCCTCCAGCTCGTAGGGGATGGAGCGGAAATAGCCCATGAGCAGCCAGGTGGAGAACGGCACCAGGAAGGTCGGGTAGGTGAGGATGAGCGCCAGCTTGGTGTCGTAGATGCCGATCTTGAACACCATCAGGGCCAGCGGGATGAACAGGATCGAAGGCGGCACCAGATAGGCGAGGAAGATGCCGAGCCCCACCCAGCGCGAGCCATGGAAGCGCAGCCGCTCGATGGCGTAGGCGGCGAACACCGAGGTCACGAGCGAGATGGCCGTGGCGAAGAAGGACACGAGCATCGTGTTCCAGAGCCAGCCGGGATAGGAGGTCTCGAACAGCAGATACTTGATGTGCTCGAGCGTGGGCTCCACCACCCAGAGCGGCGAGTAATTGGCGTAGTCGGTGAGCTGGTGGTTCGGCTTGATGGCGGTGATCGCCATCCAGTAGAACGGAAACAGCAGCACGAACACGAAGACCAGAAGCGGCAGCATCACGGTGATGAGCCGCTTCGGCAGGCTGTCCAGATAGCTCATGCCGGTGGAATGGTCGGCGACGCTCTGGTCGTTCATGGGGCTGTCCTCGAAACGTGAGCGCTCATCTCAATCCCCTCCGCCCTGCTGCCATTTCCGCCGCTGCAGGCCGAAATAGCTGAAGAGGATGGCGGAGAGCAGGAACGGGATCATCGCCACCGCGATGGCCGCGCCCTCGCCCAGTTGCCCGCCGGGGATGGCACGCTGGAAGGACAGCGTCGCCATGAGATGCGTGGCGTTGAGCGGCCCGCCGCGGGTGAGCACGTAGATGAGCTGGAAGTCGGTGAAGGTGAACAGCACCGAGAAGGTCATCACCACAGCGATGATGGGCGAGAGCATGGGCAGGGTGATGTAGCGGAAGCGCTGCCACCCGCTCGCCCCGTCCAGCGTCGCCGCCTCGTGCAGCGAGGCCGGGATGGTCTGGAGGCCGGCGAGCAGCGAGATGGCGACGAACGGAATGCCGCGCCACACGTTCGCGGCGATCACCGAGGCGCGCGCATTGGTGCTGTCACCCAGGAAGTTGATGTTGTGGTCGATCAGCCCGAGCTTGATGAGCGCCCAGGAGATGATCGAGAACTGCGCGTCGAAGATCCACCAGAAGGCGATGGCGGACAACACGGTGGGCACCACCCAGGGCAGCAGCACAACGGCGCGGAAGAACGACTTGAACGGCAGATGCTGGTTCAACAGCAGCGCCAGCCACAGCCCGAGGGCGAACTTCAGGATCGAGGCGGCGATCGTGTAGAGTAGCGTGTTGAAGACGGCGAGCCAGAACACGCTGTCTTCCCACAGCGACTGGTAGTTTTCGAGGCCGATGAACACGCCGGCGCGGCCGATGCGCGTGTCGGTGAAGCCGAGCCACACGCCGAGGCCGAGCGGATAGGTGAGGAAGAACAGCAGGAAGACGGCCGCAGGCAGCAGGAAGAGAAGGCCGAGCACATGCCGCCCCTGGCCGATGCCCGCCCACCAGCGCCTGCGCGCGGGGGCTCCTGCTGCGATGTCCGCCATGAAAATAACCCTTGCTCCACACAAGCCGTCATGGCCGGGCTCGTCCCGGCCATCCACGCGGCTCCGCTCGGTACGCGCTTAAGGGAGGGCCGTGGACGCCCGGGACGAGCCCGGGCCTGACGGCTCCAAAGCGTTAAGATAAGTGCCGCCCCGCTTGCCCTGACGAAAGCGGGGCGGCTACGGGTCAGCCGCGATAGATGCGGTTCGCCCGCGTCTCGGCGCGCTTGGCCGCCTCTTCCGGCGAGCGCTGGCCGGTTGCGGCCTCCGCCACCATGTCCACCACGATCCAGTCCGCCATGGCCGCGGCCGATTGCGGGCCGAGCGGGCCGGAATAGCCGTTGGGCCGCAGCAGCTCGGAGGCCTTGGCATAAGGCGCGTGGTTGGGATCGGAGGTCCACACCGGGTTGTTGGCGAACGCCTTCAGCGTCTGGCAGCAATAGCCGCTGGAGCCCTGGATCCAGGCATTCATCTGCGGCGCGTCGTACATGAAGGCCATGTAGGCCTGCGCCGCCTTGGGGAACTTGGTGTACTTGAAGATGCAGGCCGAGGTGGTCTGCGCAAGCTCCGCCGGGCCGAGGGGCCCCACCGGCATGTTGGTGGTCTTGATGTCCTTCGCCATGTCGGCGAGCTTCGGATCGTTCTTCGCGGCGTAGTAGAGCGACACGCCGTTGGCGGTGACCGAGATCTCACCCGCGAGGAAGGCGCGGTTGTTGTTGACGTCGAGCCAGCTTTCCGTGCCCGGAATGAAGGTCTTGTAGAGTTCGGCCGCGTATTTCAGCGCGGCGACGGTCTCGGGGCTGTTGATGACCACCTTGGACTTGTCGTCCACCATCCTGCCGCCGTGGCTCCAGAGCACCCAGTGGCAGAAATTGTTGCCGTCGCCGACCCCGTGGCCCAGCGTGAAGCCCATGGGGTGGTTCTTCGCCTTCAGCGCCTTGGCGAGCTCAAGGAAGCCCTTGGTGTCGTTCGGGAACTGCGAGAAGCCCGCGTCCTTCACCCAGCTGTCGCGATAGCACACCGCATTGCCGATGGTGGCGAGCGGCAATGCGATGAACTTGCCGTCGGCCTTCGCATACGCCTCGTTGCCGGGATACCAGCCGCCATATTTCGCGCCGAGGGCGTTGGCGAGCGGGGTCACGTCCAGAAGCTTGTCGGGATATTGCTGGGCGTCGTCGAACCACACCCACACGATGTCCGGCCCCGAGCCGACATTCGCCGCCACCGCCGCCTTGGGGCGGATATCTTCCCAGCTCTCCTTGTCGATGCGTACATCGACCCCGGTGGCCTCGGTGAACTTCTTGGTGTTGGCGATCCAGGCGTCCTCCTCGCCCTTCACGAACGGCGCCCAGCGCAGCACGCGCAGGGAGGCGCCCTGCTCCGGCTTCAGATCGGGCATGGCCGCGCCCTGGGCGAAGGCCGGCAGGGCGCCGAGCCCTGGCAGGACGGCGGCCGCACCGGCAAGGCCAGCACCGCCGAGCAACACGTCGCGTCTCGAAATGGTCATAGCGTTCCTCCAATCACGTCGTTGCGTGCATTCTTCAGTGCCGGCCGCTTGCGGTGCGTTCCCGCGCGGCTCTTCTCGGCGTTTTTACTGGACCAGGCGCGCGCCGCTCGCCTCGTCGAACAGATGGGCCAGCCCCGCATGCGGGGTGATGTGGATGGTCTCTCCCGGCCGGAACATGATGCGCTCGCGGAACAGGAGGGTGATGTCCTGTCCGCCGAGGCGCGCGACGACGAGGATTTCCGACCCGGTCGGCTCCACCACCACCACCTCGACGGGAACGCCGTTGGGGTCGATGCGCACATGCTCGGGCCGCAGCCCGTAGACCGCGCGGCGGCCGTCCACATTGCCCGGGACGCCCTCCACCGGCAGGGTCGCGCCGCCATCGGTCACGAAGGAGGCGGTGCCGTTCACCCGCACCGTGCCCTTGATGAAATTCATGGCCGGAGAGCCGATGAAGCCCGCCACGAACTGGTTCATCGGATGGTCGTAAAGGTCGAGCGGGGCGCCGATCTGCTCAACCACGCCGTCATGCATCACCACGATCTTGTCGGCCATGGTCATGGCCTCGATCTGGTCGTGGGTGACGTAGACCGTGGTGGTCTTCAGGCGCTGGTGCAATTCCTTGATCTCGGTGCGCATCTGCACGCGCAGCTTGGCGTCGAGGTTGGAGAGCGGCTCGTCGAACAGGAACACCTGCGGATCGCGCACGATGGCGCGCCCCATGGCGACGCGCTGGCGCTGGCCGCCGGAAAGCTGGCGCGGATAGCGCTCCAGCAGATGGGAGAGGCCGAGAATCTCCGCCGCCCGCTGTACCCGGCCGTCGATCTCGGTCTTCGGCGCGCCACGCAGCTTCAGGGAGAAGCCCATGTTCGCGCCCACCGTCATGTGCGGGTAGAGCGCGTAGTTCTGGAACACCATGGCGATGTCCCGCTCCTTCGGCGGGAGATCGTTGACCACGCGGTTGCCGATAAGGATCTCACCCCCGGTGATATTCTCCAGGCCCGCAATCATGCGCAGGAGCGTGGACTTTCCGCAGCCGGAGGGGCCGACCAGCACCACGAACTCACCGTCGCGGATATTCACGTCCACGCCGTGAATTACCGCAGTCGTGCCATAGGCCTTTTTCACTCCGCGAATATCGACGGTCGCCATTCCAACTCCGCTCCTGGACATCCAACCCATATGGCCTGCGGAGACACCTGGCGTGGTGGTCGCAAGCCTTTAGTATTGGGCCGCGCCAAGGCGGCCGCGCCGCCTCATCGGGCAGCTTGCAAGTGGATCATGGTGCGCGGGTGCGCCGTGATCAAGCGAAACTTAAAACGATTGAACCAAAGGAGGGGGAGGGTTATTCCCGAACCTGCCTCCGGCATCCCACCCCTCCCGCATACCGAGCGAGCCATGAGCGAAGACACCCGCCCCGTTTTGCTTTTGACCGGAATGATCATGGACCATGTGGTGGAGCGCCAGCTGAAGGAGCGTTTCCACCTGGTGGGCGCAGAGGACTTCGAAGGCGCGCTGGCGGCCCATGGAGATGAGGTGCGCGGCGTCGTCACGCGCGGCAGCCGGGGGGTCACGGCCGCGGTGATCGAGCGCCTGCCGAAGCTTGAGATCATCTCCAATTTCGGCGTCGGCTACGATTCAGTGGACGCGGCGACAGCGGCAAAGCATGGCGTCATGGTCACCAATACGCCGGACGTGCTGAACGAGGAGGTGGCGGACCTTGCCCTCGGCCTGCTGCTTGCCACCATCCGCGAGATCCCGCAGGCCGACCGTTACGTGCGGGACGGCAAGTGGAAGGCCGCCGCCTTCCCGCTCGGCGCGACTTTGCGCGGCCGATCCATCGGCATTGTCGGCATGGGACGCATCGGCCGAGCCATCGCCAAGCGCATCGAAGCGTTCGGCCTGCCCATCGCCTATCACACCCGCGGCCCCGTGCCCGATCTCCCCTACCCCCATTATCTAGACCTGGTCGCCATGGCGCGGGACGTGGACACGCTCATCCTCATCCTGCCCGGCGGCCCGTCCACACGCGGTATCGTGAATGCCGAGGTTCTGGCCGCCCTCGGACCCAACGGCGTGCTGATCAACGTGGCGCGCGGCTCCGTGGTGGATGAGCCGGCTTTGATCGAGGCGCTGAAGGCGCGCACCATCCTGGCCGCCGGCCTCGACGTGTTCGCGGACGAGCCCAACGTGCCGGAGGCGCTGCGCGCGCTCGACAATGTGGTGCTGCTGCCCCACGTGGGCTCGGCGACCCACTTTACTCGCACCGCCATGGGCCAGCTGGTGGTGGACAATGTGATATCGTGGTTCGACGGCAAGGGGCCTGTGACGCCAGTTGCGGAGACGCCGTGGCCGAAGGGCTGAGGGGGCGGGAATGGACGGGCGCGGGTCGATCCTGGCCGGGGCGCTGAGCCTCGGAATATCGAGCCTTGGAATGCTTCTGCCCATTGCGGCCGGCGCCCAGACCTTCGAGCCCATCAAGCCCATGGATACGGCCGGCGTCGACAAGGCGATGCTGGACGATGTCTTCGGCCGCTACGAAATCCGCGACGCCACTGGCAAGAAGAAGTGCCGCATCATCTTGAAGCGGGACTATATGATCGGCGGCATGCAGATCGAGGTGGCGAAGGATTGCGCCGCCCAATTCCCCGTCATGGGCGAGATCACCGCCTGGCGCCTCATGGAGAGCTGGACCATCGACCTCGTCGATGCCCTGCGCAAGACGCGGGTGCGCTTCCAGACCCCCGACGAGCGCTATGTGGCGATCCCCGAGGTGGATGGCATGGACGAACTGTTCAAGCTGCCGGCCCGCTGAAGCTTCACCTCCCAACCGCTCTGGGATAGCCTTCATCCATGCGCGTCGCCTCCGCACTTTCGGCCCTGCTCCTCGGTGTCGCTTTCGCGATGCCCGCCGGCGCGCAGTCCAACACCCCGCCGAAGCCCGTGCCGGACCCGAAGGCCTCTTCGGCCAAGCCCGCAGCGCCAAAGCCGCAGGCGGCGAAGCCTGCGCCGCCACCGAAGGTGGACCCGGCCCTCCAGGCGGCCGCCCAGAAGATTGCGGGGCCGTTCACCCTTTCCAGCGCGGACGGCGCGCGCACCTGCCCGGTCACGCTCAAGCCGGAGCCCGCCGCAGCCAACTTCGCCGCCACGCTCGATGCCGGCGCCTGCGCCAGCATACCGTTCACCCTCCAGGTCATGGGCTGGGTGCCCGATCCGTCGGGGTCGATTCGCTTCACGGGCACGGACGGCCGCACGGTGGCGGAATTCACCGAGGGAACGGGGGGCACCTATGAGGCGCTGCGCGAAGGCGACGGCGTCTACTTCCTCTCCAGCCCGGCGGCCGTGACGACGGTGGAGGTCTCGGCCGAGGAGATGATCGGGGACTGGGATCTTGCCCGGGCTGCAGGCAGCCCGGCCTTGTGCCGCTGGACTCTGACGGGGGACGCGCAGGCGGGCGGCGGCTTCCAGGTGAAGGTCGCGCCAGGGTGCAATACGGCGCTTGCGGACTTCTCCCCCGCCACCTGGCGCGTGGAAGGGGGAAATGTGGTGGTGAACTCGTCCGCCGGCGCTCCGCCGCTGCGATTCGCCCGGCAGGAAGACGGCGGTTGGGCCAAGACCCCGGAGCGCGGGCGCCCGCTCCTCCTGTTGCGCCCATGATACAGCCGGAAGAAGCTCGGCCGTATAAAGATGAGGCGCCGTCCCTATAAGTAACGCCTAAAAATGGCGTCCCCGCCCCCCTTCCTCCATTGCTTTCACTACTGCTGTTGCAGGACTGCAACAATTAGAATCCAGCATTCATGCGGGTTTGCCTAATTTTCAAGCAAAGAATGCCCGTTTTTTCACATTGGAGAATGTGCAGAAATTTGGTCTCAATCTGGACAGATATCCATTGGGGGTTCGTGTATGAAAAAGCTCGTTGTTGCCGCTGCCGCTAGCATGATGATCGCCGGCGCTGCCCATGCTGCCGACATGTCCATGCCTGTGAAGGCGGTCGTGGCTCCGCCCCCGCCGCCCCTGTTCGATATTGCCTTCGGCGTTACGGGAACTTCGGACTATCTCTTCCGCGGCATCAGCCAGACCAACAACAACCCCGCCATCCAGGGCTTCGTCGAGCTGCAGGCGTTCGACTGGCTCTACCTCAACGTCTGGGCGTCCAACCAGAACTGGGTCGAGAACTTCCTCTGGGACGGCAACAGCTCGCTTGAAGTCGACTTCTCCGGCGGCCTGCGCCACACCTGGGGTGCCTTCACCCTCGACGTCGGCGCCATCTACTACATGTACCCGGGCAGCAGCTCGAGCCTCGATCCGGTCACGCTGACCATGACCGGCCCCGGCTCCACCGATTACAATTACTGGGAAATCTACGCGAAGCCGTCCTACGTGGTGGCCCCATGGCTGACCGTCGGCCTTGGCCTCAACTGGACCAGCGACTTCGCCGCCACCGGCACCGACGGCACGGCGCTGTCGCTCAATGCCAAGGTTCCCCTGCCGGCCTTCGGCCCGTCCGGCGACTTTGGCTGGTTCCTCTCGGGTGAGTATGGCCATCAGTGGCTCTCCTCCTCGGCCTACAATTATGATGTCACCAACATCTTCACCGGCATCACCACCAACACCACGATCCCCGGCTACAACTGGTGGAACGTCGGCGTCGCCTTCACCTACAAAGTTGCGACCCTCGATCTGCGCTACTCCGGCACCGACCTGAGCGGTGACGACTGCGCCTTCATCATCGGCAACAACAGCGCCTGCGGCGACAAGTTCGTGGCGACCCTGTCGTTCGCGACCTCGCTGAACGCCTTCAAGTGACCTGACCCGGCGCGCGGCTCCGCCCGCGCCGGACCTCCAAAGACGCCGCGCGAAAGCGCGGCGTTTTTTTATGCGCCCACCACAGATTGCTTGTCCCGGACAAGTGAGAGCGCAGCTCGAACGCCGATCCGGGATCCAGCGCAAGGAGCCGCCGAAGGCGCTTCACCCCGCCAGCGCCGCCACGCGGCGATGGCGCAAGGGCGCTGGTCGCGGGGTGACGGCTTCGCCGAAGTCTGGCGCTGGGTCCCGGATCTGCGCTCCGCCTACGGCGTCGCTTGTCCAGGACAACACCCCCCTCAGATCAGCCGCAGGCCCTTCAGGCTGGCATGGCCGTCCTTGCCGACGATGATGTGGTCATGCACCTCGATGCCCAGGGGCTTCGCCACATCGATGATCTTGCGGGTCATGTCGATGTCGGCGCGCGAGGGCGTCGGGTCGCCGGACGGGTGGTTATGACAGAGGATCAGGGCCGAGGCGGAGACCTCCAGCGCCCGTTTCACCACTTCGCGCGGATAGACGGGCGCGTGGTCCACGGTGCCGGTCTGGACCACCTCGTCGGCGATGAGCTGGTTGCGCTTGTCGAGGAACAGCACCCGCACCTGCTCACGCTCGGAAAACGCCATGGCGGTGCGGCAATATTCGATCACCGACGACCAGGAGGACAGAACCGGGCGCCGCTTCACCTGGCCCCGCGCGATCCTGTGGGCCGCCGCCTCCACCAGCTTCAGCTCGGTGACGACGGAGGGCGTGAGGCCCGGCATCTCCTCAAGAAGGCCTGCCGGCGCCCCCACCACCTCGGCGAACGAGCCGAATCGGTCCACTAGGGCCTTTGCGAGCGGCTTCACATCCCGCCGCGGGATCGCCCGAAACAGCACCAGCTCCAAAAGCTCGTAGTCCGCCAGCGCCGCTGCTCCTGCCTCGCGGAAGCGGCTGCGCAGCCGGTCCCGATGGCCGTGGAAATGCGGTGTCGCCTCCGCAAGCCCGTCCTCGGGTTTTTCCGCCATGGTCAGGCCGGCAGATAAGGCGGCTTGTGGTAGCCCTTGGGGCTCAGGGTGAAGATCTCCACGCCGGTTTCCGTCACCCCCACCGCGTGCTCGAACTGGGCCGAGAGGGAGCGGTCGCGGGTCACCGCCGTCCAGCCGTCGGACAGCACCTTCACATGCGGGCGGCCGAGATTGATCATGGGCTCGACGGTGAAGATCATGCCCGGCTTCAGCTCCGGCCCCTCGCCGCGCCGGCCCACATGGACGATGTTGGGCTCGTCGTGGAACACCTGCCCCACGCCATGGCCGCAGAAGTCGCGCACCACGCTCATATGCTGCGGCTCGACGAATTCCTGGATGGCTGCGCCGATATCGCCCACATGCCCGCCGGGGCGGATGGCCTGGATGCCGCGCATCATGGCGTCATAGGTCACCTCGAGCAGGCGCTCGGCGCGGCGCGGCACGGCGCCGATGCCGAACATGCGGCTCGAATCGCCGTACCAGCCGTCCAGCACCAGGGTCACGTCCACATTCACGATGTCGCCGTCGCGCAGGGGGCGCGCATTGGGCATGCCGTGGCAGACCACATGGTTGATGGAGGTGCAGACCGAATAGCGGTAGCCGCGATACATCAGCGTCGCGGGATAGGCGCCGTGGTCCATGGCGAAGTCGAAGACCAGCTTGTCGATGGCGTCCGTCGACACGCCGGGGCCGACCATCTCCGCCACCGCGTCCAGCACCTGCGCGGTCAACTGGCCGGCGCGGCGCATGCCCTCGAAGCCTTCCGGCCCGTAGAGCTTGATGTGTCCGGTCTTTCGCAGCGGCGCGTGGGCCGCTTCCACATAAGTCATGAAACTCGTCCTGCCGGCTGAAAGCGCCTTGCCTCTTTCTTCCAGATTTAGGCCAACAATCGCGCAAAGCAAGCGGGCACGGCATTTTGGCGGTGTTGTAAGGTGGCAGGCGCCCCTGCCATCGCCACCGTCATCCCAGCATGGGCACCTCGCGGGCCACCTCGATGCCCTCGACGCTCATGGCGCAGATCAGCGCCGCCGCCTCCACGCCCGCCGCCCGCGCCACGTCGAATGCCGCGCCATAAGCGGGGTCGATGTCGCGGGCGAGCGAAATGCTCTGTGCCGAGCCGATCTGGCTCAGATAGACCATCACCGCCCGCGCCCCGCCGGCCGCCATGGCGGCAAGCTCGACGAGATGCTTTGTGCCGCGCGCCGTGACGCAGTCCGGGAACTCAGTAAAGCCGGGCCGGCGGATGAGGTGGACGTTCTTCACCTCCACATAGCAGGGCGCCCGCCCCTCCCCCTCCAGCAGCAGGTCGATGCGGCTGTTGACGCCGTACTTCACCTCGCGTCGCAGGGTGTCGTAGCCGGCGAGCGCGGGGATGCGGCCGGCGCGCACCGCCTCGGCCACCAGTGCGTTGGGATGCATGGTGTTGACGCCCACGAGCTCCAGGCCCGCGCCGAAATCCGCCTCCACCAGCTCCCAGCCGAAGGCGAGCTTGCGGCCGGCGGTGGTGGCGCGAGAGAGCCAGACGCGGGAGCCGGGCGTCGTCAGCCCGGTCATGGCGCCGGAATTTGCCACATGGACCGTGGTCTCGGTGCCGTCCTCCAGCACCACGTCGGCGAGGAAGCGCTTATAGCGGCGCAGCAATGTCGCCGGCACCAGGGGAGCGGGAAACCGCATCAGGCGCGCGCGTCGCTGCGGCCCATCAGGCAGATGAGGGTCTGTGTGGCGGTGGCGCAATGGGTGCGCTCGGCACCGCGTTCGGCGTAGACGTCGATCTTCACGATGGTGAGCGTGCGCCCGGAACGCACCACCTCGCCCACCGCCACCAGCCGCTCGCCGCGGCCGGGCGCCATGATGTTGATCTTGTACTCCACCGTGAGCACGGTGGCGTCAGCTGGGAACAGCGTGAAGGCCGCATAGCCTCCAGCGGTGTCCGCAATGGCACCGACCGCGCCGCCATGGAAGAAGCCGTGCTGCTGGGTCTCGTGCTCCGCATAAGGCAGGATCACTTCCGCCCGCCCCGGCGCCACATCCCCCAATTGCGCGCCCATATGCGCCATGAACGGCTGCCGGGCGAAGCTGTCGCGCACCCGGCGCTCATAGTCGGGGTCAGCAGGCGTGAAGGCGGGCGCGGCGGGAAGGGTCATGGCGGGGTCCGGGCAGGGATTGCCCGCATAGAGACGCAAGGGAGCGCCGGAGGCAAGGGTAAGGCTTTTTGTCCTGGGCGCATGCAACGACGCATCGCGTCGTGGAATGCGACCCGGGACCCAGCGCAAGGCACCGCCGAAGGCGCTTCACCCCGCCGGCGCCGCCACGCGGCGATGGCGCAAGGCGCTGGTCGCGGGTTGACGGCTTCGCCGAGGTTTTGCGCTGGGTCCCGGCTCTGCGTTCGCGCTCCGCGCTCACTTGGCCAGGACAAAAGCCTTCACTGCACGAACAGGTTCTTCAGCGTCCCGATGCCGTCGATGGAGACCTCCACCTCGTTCACCGCCTCCTTCATGGAACCGACCCCCAGCGAGGTGCCGCAGGCGATGAGGTCGCCGGGATGGAGCGTCATGTCGCGCGAGAGCATGGCCACCAGCTTGTGCGGCGGGAAGATCATGTCGGCAAGCGGATAATTCTGCCGCTCGGCGCCGTTCAGCACCGTGCGCACATGGGCGCTTTGCGGCGGGGCGGCAGTGGTGATGATGGGGCCGAACGGTCCGTAATCATCGAACCCCTTCGCCCGCGCCCATTGCGGGAAGGTGGGGTCCTTGTTGAGGATGTCAGCAGCCGTGATGTCGTTGACGATGGTGTAGCCGAAGATGTGGGCGCCGGCCTCGTCCTCGGAAATGTTCGCGCAGGTCTTGCCGATGACGATGCCCAGTTCGCCCTCATAGACGGTCTTGCCGTCATAGGCCGGCGGGCGGCGCACGGTGGCGCCGGGGGCGGCGGCGGTGGTGGGCGCCTTCAGGAGATAGAGCGGCTCGGCCGGCTCGGCGACGCCGAGCTTGGCGGCAAGGCCATGGAAATTGTTCCAGAGCGCGATGATCTTGGAGGGCTGACACGGCGCCTCCAGCGTGACGTCGGACAGCGCAACCCGCGCGCCGGTCGCGTGCGCGCCATTGAACATGCAGCCCTCGTGGACGGTGATTTCCTCGCCGTCCAGCGTGCCGATGCCGGAAATCTTCTCGCTGGTGAAGCGGACCCAGTTTGCCATGTCATCCTCCCGCGGCAGCGCCGTCGAGAGGACGACCGGCCTACCGCCTGTTCAAGGACTCCAGGAGCTCGCGGTGGCGCCGCTCCTGATTGTCCGAATTGACCACCATGACGGCCCAAATGGCCGCCGGCAGCCAGCCGATCAGCGTGATCTGAAGGATCAGGCACAGGATTCCCTGGAATATGCGGCCTCGAAGCATGAGAGCCAGCCAGGGCAACAGCACCGCAACCGCGTACATCATTCCAACTCTCCCCCGACGGAAGAACGGACATAATGTAGGTTGGCGACACGCAAGTGAAAGGGGCGCACGCGGCTTCAGGGGGGCTTCGCCCGCATCCCGGCCGGACATCTCTGCGGCCCTATGCCCACAAGGAGCGTTTTAGGAAAGGGAACGGCGCAAAGCGCCGTCCCCGATGTTAGCTACACGAGCGTCCGAGCAAAGCTCAGACGGCGCGGGCCGCGTGCAGTTCCTTGATCTGCTCGGCGTCGTAGCCGAGCTGGGCAAGAACCTCGTCCGTGTGCTCGCCGAGCAGCGGCGAACCTGTCACTTCCACCGACATGTCGGAGAACTTGATGGGGCTGCCGACGGTGAGATACTTGCCGCGCTCCTTGTGATCGACCTCAACGATCGTGCCGCTCTCACGCAGCGACGGGTCGTTGGCGATCTCCTTCATGGTGAGCACCGGCGCGCAGGGGATGTCGAACTTGCGCAGGATATCCACCGCCTCGAACTTGGTCTTGTCGGCCAGCCAAGCCTCGATGATCCCGAAGATCTCGAAGATCTTGTCCTGGCGGGCGAGCGCCGTGTTGTAGGCCGGATCGTCGATCCACTCCTCGCGGCCCAGCGCCTTGCAGATGGGCGCCCAGGCATGGCCCTGGATGGTGAAGTAGATATAGGCGTTGGGATCGGTCTCCCAGCCCTTGCACTTCAGCACCCAGCCCGGCTGGCCGCCGCCGCCCGCATTGCCGCCGCGCGGCACCACGTCCGAGAACTCACCGTGGGGATACTGCGGATACTCTTCCAGGTAGCCTACGCGGTCGAGACGCTGCTGGTCGCGCAGCTTCACGCGGCAGAGGTTGATGACCGCATCCTGCATGGACACGGCGACCTTCTGGCCCTTGCCGGTCTTGTTGCGGGCGTGCAGCGCGGTGAGGATGCCGATGGCGAGGTGCATGCCGGTGTTCGAGTCACCGAGCGCCGCAGCCGACACGGTGGGGGGGCCGTCCCAGAAGCCGGTGGTGGAGGCCGCGCCGCCGGCGCACTGCGCCACGTTCTCGTAGACCTTCAGGTCTTCATAATGGTGGCCGTCGGAGAAGCCCTTCACCGAGGCGACGATCATGCCCGGGTTCAGCTCCTTGATGTGCTCCCAGGTGAAGCCCATGCGGTCGAGCGCGCCGGGGCCGAAATTCTCCACGAGAACGTCGCTCTCCTTGATGAGCTTCGTCAGCACTTCCTTGCCCGCCGGGGTCTTGGTGTCCAGCGTCAGGGAGCGCTTGTTGGAGTTCAGCATGGTGAAGTAGAGCGCGTCGGCATTTGAGATGTCGCGCAGCTGCGAGCGGGTCACATCACCCGAGCCGGGGCGCTCCACCTTGATCACGTCCGCGCCGAACCAGGCGAGCAGCTGGGTGCAAGCCGGGCCGGCCTGCACGTGGGTGAAGTCGATAATCTTGATACCGTCCAATGGCTTCGTCATGTCGGTTCCCTTTCGAGCGTCTTAAAGTTGGTCCGGTGGGAGCCTCGGAAGGCCCGTCCCGGACGATTGTCACCCCTTGAGCCGCAGGCGCCCTTTGGGCGAGATGCTGCCTGCCGTCTGGTCTGGGGAGATTCCTGGCGGGCTGCGCAGCCCATCCGCCTCATGCGCCGTGCGTCTCCAGCTCCGAGAGGCGCTTGCGCAAGGCACGCTCCTCGTTCCAGCGTTGGGTTTCGTCGCGGATCACGGCGACGATGGCATCGGGCGCGGTGCCACCGGATTTCAGCAGCGCCACCGTGAAGGCGATGGACATGGCGCGCCCGTCCTTGTGGGTCGCCGGCACGCGCAGGAGCTCAGTGCCGTAGCGGGTCACGCCCGTCTGCATGGTCTCGTGATAGCCATCCCAATGGCGCTTGCGCAGCCGCTCGGGAATGATGATGTCGAGGGACCGTCCGAGGGCCTCTTGCGTGCTGAAGCCGAACATGCGCTCGGCCGCGGCGTTCCACAGCGTGATCGCGCCAGCAGCGTCGGAGACGACCACGGCGTCTCCGATCGCATGGACAAGCTCATCAAAATCAATCGCCATGGGCCTTCTCTAGCTTAGCAAGGGCAGCCGCGTTCTTGTCATCATCCACCGCGCGAAGGCCGGGGCCCGCGCGCGGCGCAGTCTTGTCTTCCGCCGAGCCTGAGGCTCACTCCGCCGCCATGCGCGCCGGCAGGCCGAGGGCGCCGGTGAGCTTGAGGGAGGAGATGCGCGCATCGTCGAAGCCGAGCACGCGGCTAAGGATTTCTTCGGTGTGCTCGCCGAGCAGCGGCGAGCGTTCCACGTCCACGTGATTGTCGGACAGCTTGATGGGGTTGCCCACCGTCACATAAGTGCCCCGCACCGGGTGCTCCACCTCCACCAGCGTGCCGGTGGCATAGAGCGAGCGGTCTTCGGCGATCTCCTTCATGGAGAGGATCGGCCCGCAGGGAATGTCGAACTTGTTGAGGATCTCCATGGCCTCGAACTTGTCGTGGGCCATGGTCCACGCCTCGATGCGCGTGAAGATTTCGTTCAAATGCGGCAGGCGCGCGGCGGCGGTGGCGTAGTTCGGGTCCGTCTTCCAGCCGGGCTCGCCGATGACGTCGCAGATCTTGGCCCAGACCGGGGCCTGGGTGATGAAATAGATGTAGGCGTTGGGATCCTGCTCCCAGCCCTTGCACTTGAGAATCCGGCCCGGCTGGCCGCCACCGCTGTCGTTGCCCGCGCGCGGCACGCTGTCGCCAAAGGGCACGCCCTCGCCGAACTGGCTGTATTCGGTGAGCGGCCCATGGGCGAGGCGCTGCTGATCGCGCATCTTCACGCGGCAGAGGTTCAGCACCGCATCCTGCATGGCGGCGAGCACCTTCTGCCCGCGCCCCGTATGCTCGCGCTGGAACAGAGCGGTGACGATGCCCAGCGCCAGATGCAGGCCCGTGCCGCTGTCACCGATCTGCGCGCCGGTCACGAGCGGCAGGCCGTCGCGGAAGCCGGTGGTGGAGGCGGCGCCGCCCGCGCACTGCGCGACGTTCTCATAGACCTTGCAGTCCTCGAACGGGCCGGCGCCGAAGCCCTTCACGGAGGCGAGGATGAGGCGGGGATTGAGTTCCTGGAGACGCTCCCAGGTAAAGCCCATGCGGTCCAGCGCGCCGGGAGCGAAATTCTCCACCAGCACGTCGCAGACCTTCACCAGCTCCTCCAGCACCTGCTTTCCCTCGACGGTCTTAGTGTCGAGGGTGATGGAGCGCTTGTTGGAGTTCAGCATGGTGAAATAGAGGCTGTCGGCATTGGGCACGTCGCGCAGCTGAGTGCGCGTCACGTCGCCCTCGCCCGGACGCTCCACCTTGATCACGTCCGCGCCGAACCAGGCGAGCAGCTGCGTGCAGGTGGGACCCGACTGGACATGGGTGAAATCCAGAATGCGAACGCCGTCTAAAGCCTTGCCCATAAGAGCCTCTTGTTCCTCTCGGCACGCGCTTGAAGCGACGCTTGTTCTTGTGTCTTGAACCCTCTGGAATGTGCGGACGGGGCCGGAGCCCCGTCCGAAATGGCTGATGCCGGAAAAATGCGCAGATCAGGACTTCTTTTTCACGACGCTCTGCGGATTGAGGTTGCCGATGCGGCCGCTCTCGGTGCCGGCCGCCGGGTCGATCACCGCATTGATGAGGGTCGGCTTGCCGGAATCCATGGCCGCGTCGACGGCGCGCTTCAGTTCGTCGGGGGTCGTCACATTGACGCCCACGCCGCCGAAGGCCTCCATCATCTTGTCGTAGCGGCTATCCTTCACGAACACCGTGGTGCCGGGATCCCGGCCCGTCGGGTCGGTGTCGAGGCCGCGATAGATGCCGTTATTGTTGAAGATGACGATGCAGACCGGCAGGTCGTAGCGGCAGATGGTCTCCACCTCCATGCCGGAGAAGCCGAAGGCGCTGTCACCTTCAACCGCGAGCACCGGCTTGCCGGTCTCCACCGCCGCGCCAACGGCGAAGCCCATGCCGATGCCCATCACGCCCCAGGTGCCCACGTCCAGACGCTTGCGCGGCTGGTACATGTCGATGATGCCGCGGGCGAGGTCGAGGGTGTTGGCGCCCTCGTTCACGAGGATGGCGTCCGGGCGCTCCTTAATGACGGTGCGCAGGGCGCCGAGCGCGCTGTGGAAGTCCATGGGCGCCGAATTCTTCATCAGGCGCGGCGCCATCTTGGCGATGTTGTCTTCCCGCTTCGAATAGACGGTGTTGAGCCAGTCGGCCGAAGGGGCCTGCCAGCTGCCGTCGATGCCCGCGAGGAGGGCGGAGACCACCGAGCCGATATCGCCCACCAGCGGAGCGGCGATCTCGATGTTGGAGTCCATCTCCTTCGGCTCGATGTCGATCTGGATGAACTTCTTCGAGCCGGGCTCACCCCAGGTCTTGCCCTTGCCGTGGGACAGCAGCCAGTTGAGGCGGGCGCCGATGAGCACCACCACGTCCGAATCCTTCAGCACCGTCGAGCGCGCAGCGCCCGCGGACTGGGGATGGGTGTCGGGCAGGAGGCCCTTGGCCATGCTCATGGGCAGGAAGGGGATGCCGCTCTTCTCGACGAGCTGGCGGATCTCATCGTCGGCCTGGGCATAGGCCGCGCCCTTGCCGAGGACGATGAGGGGGCGCTTTGCGCTCTTCAGCAGATCGAGCGCGCGCTTGACGGCGTCGGGGCCGGGGATCTGGGCCGGGGCCGCATCGATGACCTTCACCAGCGACTTGGCGCCGGCTTCCGCATCCATCACCTGCGAGAACAGCTTGGCCGGCAGGTCGAGATAGACGCCGCCGGGACGGCCGGACACGGCCGCGCGGATGGCGCGCGCCACGCCGATGCCGATATCGGCGGCGTGCAGCACGCGGAAGGCCGCCTTGCACAGCGGCTTGGCGATGGCCAACTGGTCCATCTCCTCATAGTCGCCCTGCTGGAGGTCGACGATCTCGCGCTCGGAGGAGCCGGAGATCAGGATCATGGGGAAGCAGTTGGTGGTGGCGTTGGCCAGCGCGGTGAGGCCGTTCAGGAAGCCGGGCGCCGACACGGTCAGGCAGATGCCGGGCTTCTTGGTGAGGAAGCCGGCGATGGCGGCCGCGTTGCCGGCATTCTGCTCGTGGCGGAAGGAGATCACGCGGATGCCTTCGGCCTGCGCCATGCGGCCGAGATCGGTGATCGGAATGCCGGGCACGCCGTAAATGGTTTCGATGCCGTTGAGCTTGAGCGCGTCGATGACGAGATGGAAGCCGTCGGTCAGCTCCTGCTCGTGGGCCACGTTTGCATCAATGCTCTGTGCTAGTGCGGACATCCGCTTTCTCCCGGAAAATCTTTAGCTGTACCGTTTCGGTCGCTTTCCCGTCTTCGCCACGAAGGCTATTCCGGAAAAACCCCGTGCTTCTCGACGTGGGCCGCAAGGCCCATCGTGTGTTCCCGCACCAGACGCTCGGACAGGTCGGAATTGCCGCCTTCCAGCGCGTCGATGATGGCCGTGTGCTCGCGGATGGAGGTCTCGGACCTGTTCTCCTGGCGGATCGACACCGCGCGGATGGCGCGCATGTGAAGGAACAGGTTCTGGGTCATGTCCACGATCAGGTTGCAGCCGCCCATGCGGATGATTGCCTGGTGGAAGGCGATGTTGGCCTGCGAGTATTCGTGCATGTGGGCCGCGAGCGGCTCCTTTTCGAACTCGTCGAACAGGCGGCGCAGGCCCTTGATGTCGGCGCTCGTGGCGCGGGTCGCGGCGAGACGCGCGGCCATGCCTTCGAGCGCGGCCCAGACAGTGATCATCTCGATGATCTGGCGCTTGGTCTTGCGCACCACGAAGATGCCCCGGCGCGGCACGGAGCGCACGAAGCCCTCCTGCTCGAGCACCGTCATGGCTTCGCGGATGGGGGTGCGCGACACGCCGAGATCTTCGGAGAGCTGACGCTCGTCCAGGCGGAATTCGGTGGTGGACCCGTAAATGTCCATCTCGGTGATTGCCCGCTTCAACGCATCGTAAGCCAGCATGCGAAGGCTGGAACTGGCTCCCAGCGGCTCCACATTCAGCTTTGGTGTGTCGGCAACCTGCTGCACGGTGTTCCCTTCCCTATGGCCGGCACCTTCTATCGGGCGCGCGCCGTCGGTGAAATACTGTGTACTGTATGCTAGCGCGCGACGCAATCCCCTCTGAGGGAAAGGCGCAAAGCGCTGCGAATGCTCGTTCCGCGTCTGTCTTGACCTTTGGGCAGGATGTGCCTGCCTCTCCCCCGGAAAACCGCTTCGAGGGAAGCGGCCCGGCGCAATGTG
The DNA here is from genome assembly GCF_040049275.1 of Aquabacter albus. Lineage (NCBI taxonomy): Bacteria > Pseudomonadati > Pseudomonadota > Alphaproteobacteria > Hyphomicrobiales > Xanthobacteraceae > Aquabacter > Aquabacter albus. The sequence continues at coordinate 559,336 of NZ_JBDZDT010000001.1, forward strand.
GCGCCGGGCCGTCGTCTTACTTGGCCAGCCTCACTCGGCGGCGGCCGGACGGGCACCGCCCATGAGGCGCTGCTTCAGCATGCTCAGCACCGGCCAGAACAGCATGACCAGCGCCAGGGTGACGATGGAGCCGACCAGGGGGTTCGACCAGAAGATGCCGAGATTGCCCTGGCTGACCAGCATGGCCTGGCGGAAGGAGCTCTCCGCCATGTCGCCCAGCACAAGCGCCAGAACCAGCGGCGCCAGCGGATAGTCCAGCTTCTTGAAGACATAGCCGACGACGCCGAAGATCAACATGACCGCGATGTCGAGAGCCGCATTGTGCACCGTGTAGGCACCCACCGCGCAGATCACCAGGATGATGGGCGCGATGACGCTGAACGGGATGCGCAGGATCGCGGCAAACAGCGGCACGGTGGTGAGCACCACGATCAGGCCGGCGATGTTGCCGAGATAGATGGAGGCGATGAGGCCCCACACGAAGTCCTTCTGCTCCACGAACAGGAGCGGACCCGGCTGGAGACCCCAGATGAGCAGGCCGCCCAGCAGCACCGCAGCGGTGGGCGAGCCGGGGATGCCGAGGGTCAGCATCGGCAGCAGCGCCGAGGTGCCGGCCGCATGGGCCGCCACTTCCGGCATCACGACGCCTTCCAGCTCGCCCTTGCCGAAGTTGTTCCCGTTCTTGGAGAACTTCTTGGCGAGGCCGTAGCTCATGAAGGAGGCCGGGGTGGCGCCGCCGGGGGTGATGCCCATCCAGCAGCCGACCGCCGCAGAGCGGATCATGCCGACCCAGTACTTGGGCAGCTGGGCCCAGGTCTGGAACACCACCTTGGCGTTGATCTTCGCGCTCTTGCCCTTGAAGGCGAGGCCCTCTTCCATGGTGAGGAGGATTTCGCCGACGCCGAACAGGCCGATGACCGCCACCAGGAAGTCGAAGCCGCGCAGCAGCTCCACCGAACCGAAGGTCATGCGCAGCTGGCCGGTCACCGTGTCGATGCCCACCGCCGCGAGCGCGAAGCCCAGCGTCATGGCTGCGAGCACCTTGAAGGGCGATTCTCGGCCCATGCCCACGAAGGAGCAGAAGGTGAGCAGGTAGACTGCGAAGAATTCGGCGGGGCCGAACTGCAGCGCGAACTTGGCGATCATGGGGGCGAGGAAGGTGATGAGCAGCACCGCCACGAAGGCGCCGATGAAGGAGCCGGTGAACGCGCCGGTAAGCGCCTCGCCCGCTTTACCCTTCTGGGCCATGGGGTGCCCGTCGAATGTGGTCGCCACTGACCATGGTTCGCCGGGAATGTTGAACAGCACCGAGGTGATGGCGCCGCCGAACAAGGCCCCCCAATAGATGGAGGAGAGCATGATGATCGCCGAGACCGGCGACATGGAAAAGGTGAGCGGCAGGAGGATCGCGACGCCATTGGCGCCGCCGAGACCCGGCAGCACGCCGATGAGCACGCCCAATGCGATACCAACGAACATGTAGACGATGTTCATTGGATCAGCGAGGACGCTGAAACCTCCGATAAGGGATGTGAGCGCTTCCACTATATTCCTCCCCAGGTCCCCTGCGGTCGTTGCGCGGGGCGGCGGGTGATGTTTTCGGTTGGGGTGCCCCGTTGCACGGGCCGCGGCTGAGCCTGCGGCCGTCCGGGGTCTTTGCCTTGGGGCCGCCCCATCCGGGGCGGCGGGATCAGTAGCCCAGCGCGGCCTCGATCGGTCCCTTGGGCAGCGGCACCAGGAACCAGATCTCGAACATCACGAACAGGACGAGGGGGACGCCAACGGCGACCGGAAGGATGATCTGCAGCTTGTACTTGCCGAGCCACCACATGAAGAAGGCGATGAAGATGATCGACGCCACGTAGATGCCGATGAAGTTGATGGCCACCACATAGACGATGGTGGGCACCAGAACCTTCAGCACCGAGCCGAACTGCTCGCGATCGACGAAATTGGCGAGGTTTGGGGTCTTGGTGACGATGTTCGTCACCAGCGTGCCGGCGCTGGCGATGAACATGATCAGGCCGACGTAGAAGGGAAAGTAGCCGGCCTGCGGACCATCCGAGGCCCAGCGCGCGCCGACGCGCCAGCTATCCACCATCACCAGCACTGCAAGGGCCATGAACAGCAACGCGACGACGACGTCCATGGTGCGGATGGAGACGGTGTGTTCAGACTTATCGGTTTCAGTTGCCATGACTGACGTCCTGTCGAAGAAGACTTGGGCCAAGGAAAGCTTGGGCCAGGAAGCCGCAATATTCGGCCGCAATATTCGGCCGCGATGTTCCCAGAAGGCGGGCGATCATGCCGCCGGCCGTAAAGATCAGCCGGGATAATGATCCCGCCGCGCAGGGCGCACGCCCCGCGCGGCGGGCATCGCATCACTTGGCGATGAAGCCGGCATTCTCCATCAGGGAGCGGTGGCTCTCCGCCGCCTTGCCGAGCCAGGCCTTGTATTCCTCGCCGGTCAGCATGGTGGTGTTGAAGGCGCCCTTCTCCATGAAGTCCTTCCACTCAGCCGTGTCGCGCACCTTCTTGAACAGGTTCACGTAATAGTCGACCTGGTCCTTGGTGACCTTGGGCGCCATGAAGATGCCGCGCAACATCAGGTATTCGATGTCGAGGCCACCTTCCTTGCAGGTGGGGATGTCACCCCAGGACTTGCCGCTGGCCACCGGCTCCTTGTAGGGCAGGCGCGTGGTGTCGAACACGCAGATCGGCTTCAGCTCGCCGGCACGCCACTGCGACACGGCCTCGATGGGGTTGTTGACCGAGGAGGTCACATGCCCGCCCACCAGCTGGGCCGCCACGTCTCCACCGCCCTTGTAAGGGACGTAGATGAACTTCGAGCCGGTCTTCTGCTCGATGGCGGCGGTGATGATCTGGTCTTCCTGCTTGGAGCCAGTGCCACCCATCTTGAACTCGCCGCCCGGCGCCGCGCCCTTGAGCGCGGCGAGGTAGCCCTTCACGTCGTCATAGGGCGCCTTGGCGTTCACCCACAGGACGAACTCGTCGAGCGCCAGCATGGCGACGGGGGTGAGGTCGTCCCACTTGAACGGCACGCCGGTGGCGAGCGGCGTGGTGAACAGGTTCGAGAGGGTGATGACGATCTTGTTGGGATTGCCGGCCGAGCCCTTCATGTCGAGGAAGCCCTCGGCACCGGCGCCGCCGGACTTGTTGATGACCACCAGAGACTGAGTCATCAGATTGTTCTTCTGGATGATGCCCTGAAGCATGCGCGCCATCTGGTCGGCGCCACCGCCCGTGCCCGCGGGGACGATGAATTCCACCGTCTTGGTGGGCTCCCAGGCCAAAGCTGAGAGGGGCGTGAACGCCGCGACGGCGGCGCAGACTGCTGCGAATCGCTTCGCGGACTTGGCAAAAGCCGAATGCATTCTGATTTCCTCCCGGATCGCCCGCCTTCTTCATGAGACGGATTGCGTGACGTAACACATTGAACAAACGATATTATTGCCACTCTGGCTAGGAGCGGATTTGGAAAGAGTATATTGTATGTCACCTCTCCGCAACGGAAATTAGCGATGCTGAATTCAGTGCGCTGAATACATTCATCTGATATTTGAAATACATTATTTCACGAGCATCAGTAACGGCATCCCCTGCGTCACCGTTACGGCATGCCGCAAAGCAACATATGCGCGCAGACCACGGCCGGGGCGCTTTCCTCTTAGGCAGGGAAAGTTGGCATGCTGCGCCGGCGAAGAAGATGCGCCGCACTACGTCTTTCGATCAAAGCTGGGGATACATCCACCTTAGGGCGTACACGACGGCCCCGCGCCCATGAGGCGCCCGCGGGGCCGTGCAGGTGCACCCCACCGGCGCGTGTGAGCGCGCGAGGCGCAGGCCGTGGAGTGACGACCGCCCGCGCCTTGCGTGGCGGCCGGGACCAGCGCTCAGCGCGCCGCATCGCCGGCCTGTGACGAGCTCTCCCCGGGCTGGCGCGCCGGCCTCACCGATACGCCACGAATTCCGGCGGCAGGGTCTCGTCGGCGCCGGAATAAAGCCGCGTCATCTGGTCGGCGGCGGCGACGATGCGGCGGCCCAGACGCTCCACGCGGTCATTGCTCATGCGCACGGAAGGGCCGGACACGGAGACCGCGCCGATGGGCTCTTTCCACTCGTTGAAGATGGGCGCAGCCACGGACCGCATGCCCGCCGTGTGCTCCTCCTCGTCCACTGCATAGCCGCGCTCGGAGATGCGGGCGAGGTCGTCCACCAGCTCGCGCTCGGACCTATGGGTGCGCACGGTGAAGGCCTCGTAGCGGATCTGCGCCAGGCATGCGCCCCGGAAGGCGGGGCTGGCAGAGGCGAGGATGGCCTTGCCGGCAGCGGAGGCGTGCAGCGGCAGGCGCGCGCCAAGGCGGAAGAAGGCGCGCACGGGCGAATGCCCCTCGGCCTGCCCCACCACCACCAGCTCGTTGCCGTCGAACATGGCGAGGTTCACGGTCTCCTCGGTCTCGTGCAGCAGCCGGCGGATCACCGGACGGCCCACGTCCGGCAGCTTGCGGATGCGCAGATAGGCGGCGCCGATGCGGAACAGGCCGAGACCCACGGTCCAGAGCCCGTTCTCCTGGTCGTGATTGACCAGTTGGCGCTTCTGGAGCGTCGCCAGCAGGCGATGCACCGTGGAGGCGGGCAGCTCGGCCTTCTTGGCGATCTCACTGAGGCTCATGCCATCGGCTTCCGCCAGCACGCGCAGGAGCGCGATGGCCCGGTCCAGCGACTGGACCTCGCCGCCATCGACAGCCGAAGCTGGCCGGCCCCGGCGCCGGGGCGCGATGTTCTGGTCCTCCATGGGCCTCCTCCGCCGGCCGCTTTCGGGTGCGGTCCGATGGCGCCCAAATGGCGTGATTTCCCTGCGTTCGGCAAGGTGCGCGCTCACCTGCGGCAATTTTCCATATTACGGAAATATTTCCCACAAATATCCTGAGGCCCAAGACCAAGCACGCGGCACCATAGCCGCTAGCCTGGCATACATTATACGGCATCAACGATACGGGAGGATCGCCATGAAGGTTTGCATCTATGGCGCGGGCGCCATCGGCGGCTATTTGGGCGTTCAGCTGGCCGAGGCCGGCGCGGAAGTCAGCCTTGTGGCCCGTGGCCCGCACCTCGAAGCCATGAAGCAGAACGGCGTGAAGCTGCTGATCGGCGGCGAGGAGCGTGTCGCCAAGGTGCACGCCACGGACGATCCGGCCGAGCTCGGCCCCCAGGACTACGTCTTCATCGCGCTCAAGGCCCATTCGGTGCCGAGCGTGGTGGACCGCATGCGCCCGCTTTTGGGCAACGACACCAGCGTCGTCACCGCCGTGAACGGCGTGCCCTATTGGTATTTCTACAAGCATGGCGGCGCCCTTGAGGGCCGCACGCTGGAGAGCATCGATCCCGGTGGAAAGCAGTGGGACGTGCTGCGCCCCGAGCGCGCCATCGGCTGCATCGTCTATCCCGCCACCGAGGTGGTGGCGCCGGGCGTGATCCAGCACGTCTATGGCGACAAATTCCCCATCGGCGAGCCCTCGGGCGAGAAGACCGAGCGGGTGGAGCGGCTCAGCGAGATCATGGGCAAGGCGAAGCTGCGCGCGCCGGTGCTGACCAACATCCGCGACGAGCTGTGGCTGAAGCTGTGGGGCAATCTCTGCTTCAACCCCATCAGCGCCCTCACACACGCCACCCTCGACGTGATCGCGACGGACCCCGACACCCGCGCCGTGGCCAAGGCCATGATGCAGGAGGCGGAGACGGTCGCCCGCCGGCTCGGCGTCAATTTCCGTGTGGATGTGGAGCGGCGCATCGATGGCGCGGGCGCCGTGGGCGCCCACAAGACCTCCATGCTCCAGGACCTGGAGCGCGACCGCCCCATGGAGATCGACCCGCTGGTGACGGCGGTCCAGGAGATGGGCCGCCTTCTGGAGCAGCCCACGCCGACCCTGGATGTGGTGCTGGCCCTGGTGCGCCAGCGCGCCGCCATGGCGGGGCTCGGCGGGCACCTGTCCACCCCGCCTCTGACGGCGGCGAACCTGCCCGGCGCGGATACCCGGCACTGAGGGGCTGCGCCCCCTGAAGAAACATTATGCCCGGGCCTGGCCCGGGCATTCCGCCGCGAAGGCGCTTCTGACGCTCCCACGAAACGGCCGGGTCAAGCCCGGCCGTTTCGTGGGAGCGTTATGCGTTTAAAGGCGGGAATCCCTCACTCGGCAGCGATGGCAATCGCCGCGCCGGTCGCGGAGACGTCTCCGGTGGAGAGCGCCACACCGGTGAGCGCGTAACCGAGGATGAGGGCGGCGAAGACAGCGATGCGCTTCAGCATGGAACTCTCTTGAACAGACAGGGACATCTGCGCCAGCGCGCAATAAAGGCACGCTGCGCCACAGAGGTTCCCAATTGGTTAAACCGCGCACCTGGATGCTGCTTCGCACCAGGCACCTTTTCGAAGACGGTTAATGCGCGAGCCCGGCCGTATGTTCCACGCGGCTTTGCGCCGCGCCGTCCGCACGTTCGTACCAGCCCTGGACAGATGACGATCCCGCGTCTACTCCCAGCCAGCCTTCCAGCCGCAAAGAACCCCTTTTCCATGCTCCGCAAGCTCTATGACTGGGTGATCGCCTATTCCGCCCGCCCGTCCGCACCCTGGGCGCTGGGCATCGTGTCCTTTGCCGAAAGCTCGGTCTTTCCAATTCCCCCGGACGTGCTCCAGGTGCCCATGACCCTGGCGCGGCCGGACAAGGCCTGGACCTACGCCCTCATCGCCTCGCTCTCCTCGGTGGCGGGCGGCCTCGTGGGCTATGCCATCGGCGCGCTGCTCTATGACAGCGTCGGCCAGTTCCTGATCAATCTTTACGGCTATGGCAGCAAGGTGGAGGCGTTCCGCCACGCTTATGCGCAATACGGCCACTGGGTGATCCTGCTGAAGGGCCTCACGCCCATCCCCTACAAGCTCGTGACCATCACGTCGGGCTTCGCCAATTACAGCCTGTTCTGGTTCGTGGTGCTCTCGCTGATCACGCGCGGCGCCCGCTTCTTCATCCTCGCCGCCTTGCTGCACTATTTCGGGCCGGCGGCGCGGGAATTCATCGAGAAGCGGCTGGGGCTCGTCACCCTCGGCCTGTTCGCCGTGGTGGTGGTTGGGCTGGTCGCGGCGGTCTATTTGTTCTGAGGGGTTCCTGCGGCGGCGTCCGCGAACGCCTTCAGTTCCGGTGCCTCCATGTCCGACACCGACCAGAAGGCGAGCCCGTCACGCCGCCAGCTCACCAAGGTAAAGCCGCGGTCCTGAAGCACGCGGGGCGCGATATCGTCCCCCGCCTCGGCCCAGATGAAGAGATTGATGGTGTGGCGGCGGCGCTTCAGCACGATGGCGGCCACTTCCCGCCCATCCACATAATCGAGCCGGCCGCCCACCAGCTCGAAGCCGGCCTGGATGAGGTTCTCGATGGGCGGCGCGAACGGCAGGTGGCCCGCGAACCAGGGCTTCACCGTGTGGCTGTCGGCGGAGGCGACGTCCACCGGCGTGCCCCCCAGCAGCGACCGCACATGGGCCGCCACCACATCCCGGACCACAAGATCCTCCTCCACCGACCGGCTGAAAGTGCCCCAGGCCCCCAGCGCGCCCAGGGACGCGCCCACCACCCCGCCGCACAGCAGCAGCGCGATGCCTGCCGCCAGCGCCCGGGGCGCGAGCTGGACGCGGGGGGGCCGCGCGACGCTCGCCAGTTCCCCGCCCAGCCGCGCCGCGAACGCCGCTCCTGGCCTGGGCGCCTCCAGCGCGCGCAGGCCGGTGCGAACCTCGCCCCATTGGGCCATCAGCGCGGCGCAGCGCGGGCAGGCGGCGAGATGGCGCTCCACCTCGCGCTGCTCGGGCGCGGCAAGCTCACCGTCGAAATAGGGAGCGAGAAGCTCCCGGAGGTCGTCACAGTTCACGCAGGCGTCCTCCATTCTGTGCGACCGCTTCCACGAGCCGCGCCCGGGCGCGCGCCAGACGCGACATGACCGTGCCGACGGGAGTGCCCGTCACCGCCGCGATCTCCGCATAGCTCAGCTCCTGGAGCTCCCGCAGCACCAGCACCTCCCGATAGATCAGCGGCAGGCGCGCCAGGGCCTCTTCCAGCCGCGTGCGGGCATCGCCCGCCTCCAGGCCTGCGTCCGGAGCATTGAAAGGGGAAGGATCCGAAGCGCCGTCGAGCACGGCGAGGCCGTCCTCGTAGGGCGCCGGTGCGAACCGGCGCGACTGCTCTAACGCCCGGAAGGCGGCATTGCGGACGATGGCGAGGATCCAGCCACGGGCCGAGCCGCCGGCATACTGGTCGAATGCGGCGAACGCTTTCAGATAAGCCTCCTGGACCACATCCTCCGCATCGGCCGCATTGCCCATGAGCCGGCGCGCAAAGGCATAGGCCGCATCGAGATGCGGAAGCATCGCGGTCTCAAATCTCTTCAGGCGTTGATCCACGCGCACCTGCCGACCATGAAGATCGCCCAGGGTGTCATTTTATTCCCGGCGGCATGGGAATAATCGCGCCGCTCCGATGATCCTTTCTCCGCGGGGGTCTGCTCCACCTTCGGGGAGACATGGTCATGCATCTCACATCCAGCCAAACCTGCGCCGCGCTTCTCGGCGCCAGCCTTGCTTTGCTCTTCATGCCGGATCCGGCCTCGGCCCAGTCCGCCTACGCGACCCCCGGCGCGGCGGCGACACTGCCGCCGGCCGTTCCGGGCACCCGGCAATTCTATATCGCCACCGTCCATCTCGACGGCACCACCACGACGAAAGGCGACGACAAGCACCCCGCCGAGGCATTCCCCAACGCGGCGCTGCCCGTCGGCGGCGGCTATGTGCTGACGAAGCCGGACGAGAGCGGCAAATGGAACATGCGGGCCTTCCTGTTCTCACCGGCGCAGGTAACGGTGATGGAAGGCGACAGAGTGGTGCTCAATTTCATCGGCGTGCAGGGCCCGTCCCACCGCATCCTGGTGGAAGGGGCGGACGAGCCGGTGATTCTGACGCGCGGGGAGGTCGAGCGCGTGGAATTCGTCGCCCGGAATCCGGGGATCATCCGCTTCGTCTCGCTGGACCGCCTGCCCTCCATGCAGGGGGAGGTGGTGGTTCTGGCGAAGAAGTAGGCAGGCAAAACGGAGCGCCGTTGTCCTGGAGATACCCGGCCCCTTGGGCACCGTCATGCCCGGGCTTGACCCGGGCATCTCCCATCGCCTGCCTGCTTCAGCAAGAAGATCCCCGGATCAAGTCCGGGGATGACGGTCGGTTTGCTTCACAGGCCGCGCGTAGTTCGGCGGAGGCGTCGCCACCCAACCCCGTCACCGCGGCAGCGTGGTCTCGCCCATCAGCGCCTTGTCGATGGCGTGAGCCGCCTGGCGGCCCTCGCGGATGGCCCACACCACCAGGGACTGGCCGCGCCGCATGTCGCCGGCCGCATAAAGGCGCGGCGTCGAGGTGAGGTATTGCTCCTCGTCGGCCTGCACGTTGCCACGCTTATCCAGCGCGACGCCGCTCTGCTCCACCATGCCGTCATGGAGCGGATGGGCGAAGCCGATGGCGAGGAAGACGAGGTCGGCGCGCAGCACGAACTCGGTGCCGGGAATGGGCTGGCGCTTGGCGTCCACGCGGGCGCACTTCACGCCGGTGACGCGGCCGTTGCGGCCCTCAATGCCGAGCGTCGCGCAGGCGAACTCGCGCTCGGCGCCCTCGGCCTGGGAGGAAGAGGTGCGGAACTTGGTGGGCCAGTACGGCCACACCGCCAGCTTGTCCTCCTTCATGGGCGGCACTGCGCGGATGTCGAGCTGGGTCACCGAGAGCGCGCCCTGGCGGAACGCGGTGCCGACGCAGTCGGACGCGGTATCGCCGCCGCCCACCACCACCACGTGCCGGCCTCCGGAAAGGATGGGCATCTCGCGGTTCGTGTCCTCACCGCCCTCCCGGCGGTTCTGCTGGACGAGATAGGGCATGGCGAAGTGCACGCCCTCGAATTCCTGGCCCGGCAGGCGCGGATCGCGCGGGGCCTCGGCGCCGCCGGCGAGCAGCACGGCGTCGTAGGTGTCGAGAAGCTCCTGGATGGGCTTCGTGACGCCCACATTCACGCCGTAATGGAAGGTGACGCCCTCGGCCTCCATCTGGGAGACGCGCCGGTCGATGTGGCGCTTCTCCATCTTGAAGTCGGGGATGCCATAGCGCAGCAGGCCGCCGGCCTTGGGCTCGCGCTCGAACACGTGCACGTCATGGCCGGCGCGGGCGAGCTGCTGGGCCGCCGCCATGCCGGCGGGGCCGGAGCCCACCACCGCCACGGAGCGACCGGTGCGGACCGCGGGCAGCTCGGGCTTGATCCAGCCGTTCTTCCACGCCTTGTCGGCGATGGCCTGCTCCACCGTCTTGATGGTGACGGGCATGTCTTCCAGGTTCAGCGTGCAGGCTTCCTCGCAGGGGGCGGGGCAGATGCGGCCGGTGAATTCGGGGAAGTTGTTGGTGGAATGGAGGTTGCGCGCGGCCTCCTCCCAGTCGCCCTGATAGACGAGGTCGTTCCAGTCGGGGATCTGGTTGTGCACCGGGCAGCCGGTAGGGCCGTGGCAGAAGGGGATGCCGCAATCCATGCACCGGGCGGCCTGGTTGGCCACCTCGGTGTCGGGCAGAGGCAGGGTGAATTCGCGGAAATGGCGAATCCGATCGGAGGCGGGCTGATACTTCTGCTCCCGCCGGTCGATCTCCATGAACCCGGTGACCTTACCCATAACCACCCCTCCGGGAGCCGCGTCGCACATCGGGCGCCGATTAGCTCCATTACAAGAATTGTTCCAGCTTGAGGACTCGCTTTTGTGCCGTGCAATGCCGCACGGCGCGGCGGGTCGGTTCAAAGCGCTCGAAAGCCCTCTCCCGCTTGCGGGGGAGGGTTGGGAGGGGGCGCCGCGCAGCGGCGAACGTCGCCCCGGGGAGATCACGCCGAGCTTCCTCGCTTCGCTCGGCCCCTCCCCGGCCCTCCCCCGCAAGCGGGAGAGGGAGCTTGGGCCGCGCTGGCGGAGACGCCCTACTCCGCCGCCTGAAGCCCGCGCAGTTTCTCCATCTCGCGCAGCGCGCGGCGGTATTCCACCGGCATCACCTTGACGAACTTGCCGCGATAATCGGCCCAATTGTCGAGGATTTTCTGCGCCCGGCCCGAGCCGGTATAATGAAGATGCTTGGCGATGAGCTGGTGCAGGCGCTCCTCGTCGTGGCGGGACATGTCGCCCTGCACGTCGATGCGGCCCTTGAACTCCAGATCGCCGCCATGGTGGTGGAGGCGCTCCAGCAGGTCCTCTTCCTCTTCCACGGGCTCGATATCGACCATGGAGAGGTTGCAGCGCTTGGCGAAGCTCTTGTCCTCGTCCAGCACATAAGCGACGCCGCCCGACATGCCGGCCGCAAAATTGCGCCCGGTCTGCCCGATCACGACCACGATGCCGCCGGTCATGTACTCGCAGCCATGGTCGCCGGTGCCTTCGACAACGGCGATTGCCCCCGAATTGCGCACGGCGAAACGCTCGCCCGCAATGCCGCGGAAGTAGCATTCGCCTTCCGTCGCCCCATACATCACCGTGTTGCCGACGATGATGGAGTCCTCCGGCACGATGGCGCTGTGGGCCGGCGGCCGGACGATGATGCGCCCGCCCGAGAGGCCCTTGCCCACATAATCGTTGGCCTCGCCCACGAGGTTCAGCGTGACGCCGGTGGCGAGGAAGGCGCCGAACGCCTGGCCCGCCGTGCCGGTGAGGTGCACCTCGATGGTGTCGTCCGGCAGCCCCGCGCCGCCATAGCGCTTGGCAACCTGCCCCGAGAGCATGGCGCCCGCGGAACGGTCCACGGAGCGGATGGGGCTTTCGATGACCACCTTCTCGCCGTTCTCAAGCGCCGGCATGGCCTTCTCGATGAGGGTGCGGTCGAGCACCTTCTCGATGGGGTGGTGCTGCCGCTCGGTGTTGCGCACGGCGACTTCCGGCGGCACCTCGGGCTTGGCGAACATGCGCGAGAAATCGAGGCCCTTCGCCTTCCAGTGGGCGATGGCCTGCTCCTGGTCGAGGAGTTCGGACCGGCCGATCAATTCATTGAAGGTGCGGAAGCCCAGCGCCGCCATCATCTCCCGCACCTCTTCGGCGACGAAGAAGAAATAGTTGATGACGTGCTCGGGCGTGCCCTTGAAGCGCTTGCGCAGCACCGGGTCCTGGGTGGCGACGCCAACCGGGCAGGTGTTGAGATGGCACTTGCGCATCATGATGCAGCCGGCGGCGATGAGCGGCGCCGTGGAGAAGCCGAACTCGTCGGCCCCCAGAAGCGCGCCGATGATCACGTCCCGGCCGGTGCGCAGGCCGCCATCCACCTGGAGGGCGATGCGCCCGCGCAGGCGGTTGGCCACCAGGGTCTGCTGGGTCTCGGCGAGGCCCATCTCCCAGGGCGAGCCGGCGTGCTTCAGCGAGGTGAGCGGAGAGGCGCCCGTGCCGCCCTCGAAGCCGGAGATGGTGATGTGGTCGGCGCGCGCCTTGGCGACGCCGGCCGCCACCGTGCCCACCCCGACCTCGGAGACGAGCTTCACCGACACGTCCGCGTCGGGATTCACGTTCTTCAGGTCATAGATGAGCTGCGCCAGATCCTCGATGGAATAGATGTCGTGGTGCGGCGGCGGGGAGATGAGGCCGACGCCGGGCATGGAGTGGCGCACCTTGGCGATCACCGCATCCACCTTGTGGCCCGGCAATTGCCCGCCCTCGCCGGGCTTGGCGCCCTGCGCGACCTTGATCTGCATCACGTCGGAATTGACGAGATATTCCGCCGTCACGCCGAAGCGGCCGGAGGCCACCTGCTTGATGGCCGAGCGCATGCTGTCGCCGTTGGCCATGGGCTTGAAGCGCTCGGGCTCCTCGCCGCCCTCGCCGGTGTTCGACTTGCCGCCGATCCGGTTCATGGCGATGGCGAGCGTGGTGTGCGCTTCCCGCGAGATGGAGCCGAACGACATGGCGCCGGTGGAGAAGCGCTTCACGATCTCGGACGCCGGCTCCACTTCGGAGATGTCCACGGGCGCGTTGCCAAACTCGCCGGCCTCGCGGATGCGGAACAAAGAGCGGACGTTGAGCAGGTTTTCCTGCGCGTCCATCATCTTGGAGAATTCGCGGTAGCGGTCCTGCGCATTGCCGCGCACCGCATGCTGGAGCAGGGACACGCTGTCCGGCGTCCAGGCATGGGCCTCGCCGCGGATGCGGTAGGCATATTCACCGCCCACATCCAGCGCGAGCCGGTAGACCGGCGCGTCGGAAAAGGCGAGCTTGTGCCGCCGCACGGTCTCCTCGGCGATCTCGGCGAGGCCGATGCCCTCGATGGTGGTGGCGGTGCCGAAGAAATACTTGTTCACCAGCTCCGAGGAGAGGCCCACCGCGTCGAAGATCTGCGCGCCACAATAGGACTGGTAGGTGGAGATGCCCATCTTGGACATCACCTTCAGCAAGCCTTTGTCGATGGACTTGATGTAGCGCTTGACGATCTCGTAGTCGTCCACCTCCTCCGGGATCTCGTCGCGCATGCCCACAAGGGTCTCGAAGGCGAGATAGGGGTTGATGGCTTCCGCGCCATAGCCGGCAAGGCACGCGAAATGGTGGATCTCGCGGGCTTCGCCGGTCTCCACCACGAGGCCCACCGAAGTGCGCAGCCCCTTGCGGATCAGATGATGATGCACGGCGGCGGTGGCCAGCAGCGCCGGGATCGGGATGCGGTCCGGCCCGGTCATGCGGTCGGAGAGGATGATGATGTTGTAGCCGCCATGGACCGCCGCCTCGGCGCGCTCGCACAGGCGCTCGACGGCGCCCTCCATGCCGGCGGCGCCCTTGTCGGACGTGTAGGTGATGTCGAGCGTGCGGGTGTCGAAACGCTCCTCCATGAAGCCGATGGAGCGGATCTTCTCCAGATCCTCATTGGTGAGGATGGGCTGGCGCACTTCGAGCCGCTTGCGGCGGGCATTGCCTTCGAGATCGAAGATGTTGGGCCGCGGGCCGATGAACGAAACGAGGCTCATGACCAGTTCCTCGCGGATCGGGTCGATGGGCGGGTTCGTCACCTGGGCGAAGTTCTGCTTGAAATAGGTGTAGAGCAGCTTCGACTTGTCGGAGAGCACCGAGACCGGCGTGTCCGTGCCCATGGAGCCCACCGCCTCCTGGCCGGTGACGGCCATGGGGGGCAGAAGCAGCTTGATGTCTTCCTGGGTGTAGCCGAACGCCTGCTGGCGATCGAGGAGGGCCACGTCGGTGCGCACCTCGCGCGCCTCCACGGGGCGCAACTCCTCCAGCACCAGCTGGGTGTGCGCCAGCCATTCCTTGTAAGGGTGCGCGCGGGCGAGCGAGGTCTTCACCTCCTCGTCGGGCACGAGGCGGCCTTCCACGAGGTCCACCAGCAGCATCTTGCCGGGCTGGAGGCGCCACTTGGTGACGATCTTCTCCTCGGGGAGCGTCAGAACGCCCATCTCGGAGGCGAGCACGATGGTGTCGTCGCTGGTCACCATGTAGCGGGCGGGGCGCAGGCCGTTGCGGTCGAGGGTCGCGACGATCTGGCGCCCGTCGGTGGCGACGATGGCGGCCGGGCCGTCCCACGGCTCCATAAGGGCGGCGTGGTATTCGTAGAAGGCGCGCCGCTCCTCATCCATGAGCGGATTGCCCGCCCAGGCCTCGGGAACCAGCATCATGGCCGCGTGGGACAGCGAGTAGCCGCCCTGGGTCAGGAATTCGAGCGCATTGTCGAAGCAGGCGGTGTCCGACTGGCCTTCATAGGAGATGGGCCAGAGCTTGGAGATGTCGGCGCCGAACAGCTCCGAATCCACCGAGGCCTGCCGCGCCGCCATCCAGTTGACGTTGCCGCGCAGGGTGTTGATCTCGCCATTGTGCGCCACCATGCGATAGGGGTGCGCCAGCGGCCAGGCGGGGAAAGTGTTGGTGGAGAAGCGCTGGTGCACGAGGGCGAGCGCGCTCTCGAAGTCCGGATCGCTGAGATCAGGGTAATAGGCGCCCAGCTGGTCCGCCAGGAACATGCCCTTATAGACCAGGGTGCGGCAGGACAGGGACACCGGGTAATAGCCGGCGGTGCGCGGGTCCTTCGCGTCATAGATGGCGTTGGAGATCACCTTGCGCAGCACGAACAGGCGGCGCTCGAACGCATCCTCCTCGCACGACGTGTCGCCACAGCCGATGAAGATCTGCACGTGGTCGGGCTCGGTGGGCAGCACGCTCTCGCCGAGCGAGGAATTGTCGGTCGGCACCTCGCGCCAGCCGATGAGGACGAGGCCCTCCTCGGCCACCACCCGCTCATAGGCGGCGCGGATGATCTCCTTGCCCCCCGCATCGCGCGGCAGGAAGATGTGGCCCACCGCATAATGGCCGGGCTCCGGCAGGGTGAAGCCGAGGCCCGACGCCTCCTTGGCGAAGAAGCGGTGGGGGATCTGCACCAGCATGCCCGCGCCGTCGCCCGCGCGCGGGTCCGCACCCACGGCGCCGCGATGCTCCAGGTTGAGCAGGATCTGGATGCCGTCCTCGATGATCTTGTGGGACTTGCGGCCCTTGATGTCGGCGATGAAGCCGACGCCGCAGGCGTCACGCTCCTGGGCCGGGTCGAACAGGCCCGAGGCCGGCGGACGGCCGAAGATGGGCGCGGTTTTGGCGGCGGTGGCCCCGGCCACGTTGCGCGCGCTCACCTTGTCCATGCGATCCGTCGACATCGCTTCGCCCTTTCATCTCGCCGGGCTCACGCCCGAAATCCTTGCAAACTCTCGCCCCAAAAGCGGGGGCAGCAGGCACGCAAAAGCGCGCATCCGAAACGGAATGCACGCCCGCGAACCCCTGGAATGTGCGAATGATAGGGCAGCAGGACTGCCCTATCTCGCGGAACATGACAGAAAAGCGTCACGCCCACAAGGCCGCCGCCATGCATTCGCCGTGGGCAGACCTGCGGAAATTGCGCAGGACTGCTGTTCTGCGCAAGAACGGTACGGCGCGCGTGCCCTGCGCGCAATGGTGTTGCGGCGCGGCATGAACGGCGCAGCAGACCGGCTCCCGCCACGGGGACGCTGGCGCGCCCTTCTTTCGCCAACATACGCCGGCTGCGAGACGGCAATGTCACAGCGAACTGCACGCTCCCGCACCGGCATACCCCCGAAGGACGGCGCCTGACGCGACGACAGCCTCGGACCAGCAAGCCATGGCAAGAGCGACATTCGGCGCAAGCCTGCCGCTCAGGGTCGCACCCACGCCTCAATGGCGGGCTCTAGTCGAGGCATGTCTGTGGGAAGGTGTCCAATGCGGTTTGGATTTTCGCTGAAGGTCGCCGGCCTTGCCGCCGTCGCGAGTGCCGCCATCGGCGGACCGGCTGCTGCGCAATATATCCCCGGCGCCACCGAATATGCGCCCCCGCCTCCCCAATATGTGGTGCCCGCCGAGGGTTCCGTGCCGCCGGGCTACGGAGCGCAGGTTTACGCCCCCGCGCCCGTCTATGGACCCGGGCCCGCTTACGGACCTGGGCCTGCCTACGGACCCGGCCCTGCTTATGGCCAGCCGCCAGCCTACGGGGCTCCGCCCAATTACGGACCACCCCCGCCCCCACCGGGTGGGGGAGCGATGATGTCGCCGGGCCAGGCCCGCTCCATCGTGCTCAATCTCGGCTATTACCAGGTGGGACGGGCGGTGCTCCAGGGGAGCACCTATATGATGACCGCCAATATCGACAGCGGGCCGGTGCTGCTGGGCGTGAACGCTTTTACGGGCCGCGTGCAGCCGCTCGGCCCCGCTTATCCCCCGCCCGGCAGCGGCGCACCGGCCTATCCTCCCCCAGGCTCCGCCCAGCCGCAGCAGAGGGCCTCCCGGACGCCGCCGACGGCGCCCTTGCCGGCCCCCCGCCCGCCGGATGCCAATATGATCGATTCGGACAGCGTCCCCGATACGGGCGACGACGTGTCGGCGCCCCCGCCGCCCGGCGCCACGGTGTCCGGGCCACCGGACGCCCCGCCGCCCAGCGTCTACGCTGCCCCGCCTCCCGCCGTGCAGGCCGCGCCTTCCGCTCCGCCACCGGCGACCACGGGCGCGGGCGCCCTGACGCCCGGCGACAACGTTCCCGCCGGCTCCCCCTCGGTCATCTCCCGGGGCGCGCAGTAAGGATTGAGACGCGGTGCCATCCCCTCCCCCGCAAGCGGGGGAGGGTGTGTGCTGCGCTTTGGGACACGCCTATACCAGCCCCGCCGCCGTGAGCGCCGACGCCTGCCGCTCCGCCACGGCCTCCAGGGTGAAATCGGCGATGGCGGCCTCGAAAAGCGCGTGGAAGTTCAGCTCCGCCTTCAGGTGCAGGAACACCGCGCCGAGGCCGATGGCCGCGCGGTCCATGAAGACGAACTCGCGCGGCACGGTGACAGGGCCGAGCTGTTTCAGCGCCATGTGTACCTGATAGGCTTCGCGCCGGCCATACTGGCCCGGCGCCACGCCGTCCGCGATGGAGCGAACCCGGTCGTCCATGAGCGGGCCGTAGATGAAGCGCGCCCAGATGTTCAGCACATCGATCAGCTCCCGCTTCAGGCCGCGGAAGCCCCAGATCTCGTAGGCGTGGACCACGCGGGCCTCGTCCCCTTCGCTCAAGCCCCGATAGAGGTCCACCACCCCCGCCACGAAGACCGGAGGGAAGATCCGGATGCAGCCGTAATCCAGCAGGTTGATGCCGCCCGGCCGCCCCGCGCCATCGAGGAAGACGGTGTAATTGCCGAGATGGGGATCGCCATGGATCACGCCATGCCGACTGAAGGGCAGCCACCAGGCGGCGAACATGGCGCGGGCCAGCAGGTTCCGCTCCTCCAGCGGGTGGTCCACGAAATTGAGGATCTTCGTGCCCTCCAGCCATTCCAGCGTCAGCAGCCGGCCGGTGGAGAGGTCGTCCCGCACGCGCGGCACCCGCACCAGGGGCTCATCCCGGAGCATCGCCTGATAGAGCGCGGCGTGGCGGGCCTCGCGGCGATAATCCAGCTCCTCGCGCACCCGCGCGCCGATCTCTCCGGCGATCTCCCGCGTGTCGATGGCGGGGTCCATACGGCGGTGGAGGGAGAAGAGAAGGTCGAGCTGGTTGAGGTCCGCCTCCACGGCGGCCTGCATGTCGGGATATTGCAGCTTGCAGGCCACCACCTCGCCATCCAGCGCCACGGCCTTGTGCACCTGCCCCAGGGAGGCGGCGGCCGCCGGCGTCTGATCGAAGCTTGAGAAGCGGCTTTCCCAGTCGCGGCCCAGCTCGGCCATCATGCGCCGGCGCACGAACGCGCGGCCCATGGGCGGAGCATCGTTCTGCAGCTTTTGAAGCTCGGCGGCATATTCGGGCGGCAGCACGTCGGGGATGGTGGCCATGAGCTGGGCCACCTTCATGAGCGGCCCCTTCAGGCCGCCCAAGGCCGCGGCCAGCGCCGCCGCATTCCCCTCCCCCCGGTCGAGACCCAGGAGCCGGGAGCCGGCGATGCGCGCCGCGACCCCTCCCACATTGGCGCCCACCCGCGCATAGCGGACAGCGCGGGCGGAAAGGCGATCGCGTTCGGCATCGTCGGACATCTGGGCGCTCGGTTGGCCCGGCGGCGCCCCCGCCTCACGCCCGGGCGGTTTTCCGGGTGAGCGCGAGGAGGACGAGGAGGGCGAGAGGGGTCAGGACATCGGTATAGAGAATGGGGCCTGCATTTCCCGCCGCAAGGTTGCCGGTGGAAGAGATCTGCACCACATGGCCCACGGCCGCCCCGCCAAGGAAGCAGGCGGTCATCAACGTGACGGCGAGGCGGAAGCCCCAATTGCCGTAATAGGCCGCGATGACACCCACCACGCCGATGCCCAGGTTCGACACCCCCACCTCGAACTGGAACGGGCTGGTGGCCCAGCCGATGGCGGCGGCGGACCGGGCAGCAAAGAAGATATGCCCGATGGCCGCCCACAGGCCCATGATGCCCACGGGGAAAAGCATGATGTAGCGGATCAGCCGGTCGGCCAGGAAGCCCGGCGGCCTCGGCTTCGGCGCCCGGCCGAAGGAAACGCCCGCAAAGAATATGGCGAGCACCCACATGATGAGCGGGAACCAGAAGACCATCCCATCCCCCCGATACCATCCTCGAACGTGCGGATAACCTGTCATCATTCGGCGCGATCCGCCAGGGCGGGAACTTTCGGCGGAATGTCAGCTGTCCGCCCGTCCCCAGCCGTCATCTCTCTCCCACACAGTCATCCCCGGACTTGATCCGGGGATCTCTCGGTGCCCGGTCCTGACAGAGATGGCCGGATCAAGTCCGGCAATGACGGTGAAGAGGGCAAGGGGACGGCCGCCCAGCGCCGCTGGGGACTGGCCGTAGACCGGCCGCGACCTCGCGGCCCTTGCCTCTGGCGGGTCCCAAGCCTAAGCCATTGTCCATGCGCCTTGGAAAAGCCCGAGCCGGAGCCGTGACGAGGTGGGCCGTCCGCCTCACGCTCGCTTATGCGCTGCTGCTCCAGGCGGTGTTGGGCGCGGCGGCGGGCACCGCCCACGCGTTCTCCATTAACGACGGCATTGCGGGCGTGCTCTGCGCCCCCTCAGGCCAGGGCGATGCCGGCACGGGCGATGCCGCCCACGATCTTCTGTGCTGCACGCTGGGTTGCGCGGCCGCCCAGCCGGCGCCCGGCCACGACGGCACCGCGGGCATCACCCTTCCGTCTCCGCCGGATGCCGGCACGGCGCTCATGTCCAACGCGCCCGCAGATGCGCAGGCGGGCAGGACAGTCTTTTCCTTCGAAGCACGAGGCCCTCCGGCGCGGGCCTGACCCCGCAACGCCGTTCCCCTTTGCTTCGGAGACACTCCATGTCCAATTCGATTCTGCGCGGCGCGCTGTGCGCGGCTGCCCTCCTGTCCGCCTCCCCCGCCTTCGCCCACATCACGCTGGAGCAGCGGCAGGCCAATTCCGGCACCTATTACAAAGCCGTGCTCAAGGTGCCCCATGGCTGCGGCGACGCCGCGACCACCGGCGTCAAGGTGTCGATCCCCGAAGGCGTCGTCTCGGTGAAGCCGCAGCCCAAGCCGGGCTGGACGCTGGCCATGGAGAAAGGCCCCTACGCCAAGTCGTATGAGGTGATGCGCGGAGGGCCGGTGAAGGAGGGCGTGAAGACCATCTCCTGGAGCGGCGGCGAACTGCCCGACGCTTATTATGACGAATTCGTCTTCACCGCTTATCTCGCCCCGCAGGCGGATGTCTCGACGCTCTATTTCCCGGTGGTCCAGGCGTGCGGCGCCACCGCCGAGAACTGGACCGAGATTCCCACCACTGAAGCCCCGCGCCCGGCCAAGCCCGCCCCCGCTCTGAAGCTTGCGGCAGCAGCGACGGCAGCCCCGACCGTGAAGGTCGGCGACCTCGTCATCACCGCGCCCTGGAGCCGCGCCACGCCGGGTGGGGCGAAGGTAGCGGGGGGCTATGTGGCCATCACCAATACCGGCACGGCGCCCGACAAGCTGGTGGGCGGCTCGTTTGAGCAGGCAGGCCGGTTCGAGGTGCATGAGATGTCCATGAAGGACGGCGTCATGACCATGCGGCCGGTATCAAGCGGGCTTGAGATTGCGCCCGGCCAGACCGTGACCCTGGCGCCCGGCGGCTACCACATGATGTTCATGGACCTGAAGCAGCCGCTGAAAGAGGGCGACAAGGTGAAGGGCACCCTCACCTTCGAGAAGGCCGGCAGCGCAAGCGTGACCTTCGACGTGCGCGGCATCGGCGCGAGCGCGCCTGCGGCGGGCGGGATGGGCGGCATGGACCATCAGCATTGAGGAGGGCTGTTAAAGCGCTTCCGTAAAAGCCGTCATCCCCGGGCTTGACCCGGGGATCTCTTTCCATTGCGGGCGATAACCTTGTCCTGGACCAGCGACGGCGTAGCCGGAGTGCAGATCCGGGACCCAGCGCAGGATTCCGGCGAAGCCGGCAACGGCGCGACCAGCGCCTCACGCCTCCGCCGCGCAGCGTCGGAGGCTCATTAAAGCGCCTTCGGCGGTTCCTTGCGTTGGGTCCCGGGTCGCATTCCGCTCACGCTGCATGCGCCCAGGACAAAACCCTCACTCCGGCATCACCAGCCGCCCGCTCTCGTCGAACGGCACGAAGGGATTGAACGCCACCTCCCAGAGGTGCCCGTCCAGGTCCGCGAAATAGCCGGCATAGCCGCCCCAGAACACCTTCTGCCCCGGCTTGGTCACCCGCCCGCCCAGGGAGGCCGCGCGGGCGAGGAGCGCATCCACCTCGCCTTCGCTCACCACATTGCAGGCCAGCCCCAAGCCGGCGAAGGCGGACGGCGCCGTATCGGGGACGCAGGCGTCGGCTGCGAGGTCAGCGCGCGGGAACAGGCTGAGCACCGCCCCATTGGCATCGAAGAAGGCGACGCCCTCATAGCCCCGCGCGCGGCGCTTGAGGCCGAGCGCCTCGTAGAAGGCGATGGCGCGGGGCAGGTCCGCGACGCCCAGCGTCACGAGGGACAAAGCGAGCGGCGGCGGCTCGGCCGCAGGGATTTCGGGCATGAAACGTCCTTTCAGAACAGGGACAATTGCTCGCCTGCCCGGGCGGGCTTGCGGAAATGCTCGGTGGTCAGCTTCAGGCCCCGCCCCGTCAGACCTAGCCGCCGCGCGGCGATCTCGAAGCGGCGGCCGATGGTCCAGGCATAAGGGCCGACACCCCGGCCGCGCTTGCCCCATGTGGAATCGTAGTCCTTGCCCCCATGCATCTCGCGGATCAGCGACATCACGTGGCGCGCCTTGTCGGGGAAATGGGCCACCAGCCATTCGCGGAACAGATCGGCGATCTCCAAGGGCAGGCGCAGCGTCACATAGCCGGCCTCGCTGGCCCCCGCCGCCTTCCCCGCATCGAGGATGCGCTCCACCTCCATATCGTTGAGCGCGGGAATGAGAGGCGCGGTGAGGATGGCGGTTGGAATGCCGGCGTCCGTGAGCCGGCGGATGGTGTCGAGCCGGCGCCCCGGCGTCGAAGCGCGCGGCTCCATCAGCCGGGCGAGCTTGTGGTCCAGCGTCGTCACCGAGATGGCCACCTTCACCAGCCCCTTCTCGGCCATGTCCGAGAGGATGTCGATGTCGCGGGCGATAAGGCCGGACTTGGTGACGATGCCCACCGGATGGCCGAACTCGCGCAGCACCTCCAGGATGCGCCGCGTCACCTCGTAGCGCTTCTCGACGGGCTGGTAGGGATCGGTATTGGTGCCGATGGCGATGGTGCGCGGCTTGTAAGCGGGGTGGGACAGCTCGCGCGCCAGAAGCTCCGGTGCGTCCGGCTTCACGAACAGCTTGGTCTCGAAGTCGAGCCCCGCCGAGAGGCCGTGATAGGCATGGGTGGGCCGGGCGAAGCAATAGATGCAGCCATGCTCGCAGCCCCGATAGGCGTTGATGGAGCGGTCGAAGGCGATGTCGGGGGACTGGTTGCGGGTGATGATGGTGCGCGCCCGCTCCTCCGTCACCTCGGTCTTGAAGGGCGGCAGGTCTTCCAGCCCCTGCCAGCCATCGTCGAACAGGATGCGCGCCGCCGGCTCGTAGCGCCCCGCCGCATTGGAGGTGGCACCCCGCCCGCGCCGCCGTTCGGTCTCGACGCCGGTGCCCTGCTCGACCGCACCGCCGGGGTCTTCCAAAGGCGGCTTTGCGGGGACGACCGCCCGCCCCTCCAGCAACCGGCCAAGGATGCGCTCACCTTGCGTCTTTTTTTTCGCGTCCGGCGCGGCAGGCCCGCGCAGCCGCGCCGTTCGGTCGCGCTGAACCAAGGGCTGCGCGGCCTTGCCGGTACGGCCGAGGGAAAGCTTCGATTCGTGAGGCGCATCCATGATTTCACTTTAGCGCACCATACGAACAAAACAAGAACAAACGCATTGAACCACGTTCCGCAGCGGCCACTTGAAACCGCTTGGATTTGGTATACTGTCCACCACAGCGAGTTGCCACAGAAGCCCTTCTCAGTTAAAGGGCCAGAGCTACCGCACGCTAGGGGGATGCCGCCATGGCCGATCACGGCACGCTGGAATACGCCACCGCCGAAGGCAACGACTACGAAGAGCACGCGCGCACCTATGCGCTGTTCACCAGCCTGACCAAATGGGGCTCGATCGCAGTCGTCGTCATTCTGGTCCTCATGTGGATCTTCCTCCTCTGAGAAGTGCCCGCGGGCTTCGGAGACGTTTCAATGAAAATCGCTGTCCCCGCCGAGGTGGATCTCGGCGAGCCGCGGGTCGCTGCGACCCCGGATACGGTCAAGCGGCTGGTCGGTCTTGGCGCCACGGTGGCGGTCGAGAGCGGAGCCGGCCTGAAGTCGGGCATTGTCGACGCGGACTATGAAACCGCCGGCGCGACCATCGCCTCTTCCGCGCAGGATGCGCTGACGGGTGCGGATGTGGTGCTGAAAGTGCGCCGCCCGACCGACGCGGAAATTCCGTCCTACAAGCCTGGCGCGCTGGTGCTCGGCATCATGGACCCCTACGGCAACGAGCCCGCCTTGCAGGCGCTCGCCAATGCGGGCCTCGCCACCTTCGCCATGGAGCTGATGCCCCGCATCACCCGCGCGCAAGTGATGGACGTGCTGTCCTCCCAGGCGAACCTCGCCGGCTACCGCGCGGTGATCGACGCGGCTGCCGAATTCGGCCGGGCGCTGCCCATGATGATGACGGCGGCGGGCACGGTCCCGGCCGCGCGCTGCTTCGTGATGGGCGCGGGCGTCGCCGGCCTCCAGGCCATCGCCACCGCCCGCCGCCTCGGCGCAGTGGTGACCGCGACTGACGTTCGCCCCGCCTCCAAGGAACAGGTCGAATCCCTCGGCGCCAAGTTCATCGCCGTGGAGGACGAGGAGTTCAAGCAGGCCGAGACCTCCGGCGGCTATGCCAAGCCCATGTCGGCGGAATACCAGGCCAAGCAGGCGGCCCTGGTCGCCGAGCACATCAAGAAGCAGGACCTGGTGATCACCACGGCGCTGATCCCCGGCCGACCCGCGCCGAAGCTGATCTCCTCTGCCATGGTGGCGAGCATGAAGCCCGGCTCGGTGCTGGTGGATCTCGCGGTGGAGCGCGGCGGCAACGTGGAAGGCGCCATCGCCGGCCAGGTGACCGACGTGAACGGCGTGAAGATCGTCGGCTATCTCAATGTCGCCGGCCGCATCGCCGCCTCCGCCTCCCAGCTTTATGCGAAGAACCTCTTCGCGTTCCTCGAGACCATGATCGACAAGCAGGCCAAGGCCCTTGCCGTGAAATGGGACGACGAGCTGGTGAAGGCGACGCTGCTCACCCGCGAAAACTCCATCGTCCACCCGAGCTTCGCCCCCAAGGTTGAGGGAGCTGTCCAATGAGCACCGTCGCAGCCCAGACAGCGGCGGACGCCGCAGCCCAGGCCCGTGCCGCAGCCGAGGTCGCCCGTCAGGCGGCCGAGGTGGCGCAGATCTATGCCGACCAGGCCGCCACCGCCCTCGGCGCAGTGGCCCATGCGGCCACCGGCGGGGCCATCGACCCCTTCGTGTTCCGCCTCTCCATCTTCGTGCTGGCGGTGTTCGTCGGCTATTACGTGGTGTGGTCGGTGACCCCGGCGCTCCACACCCCGCTGATGAGCGTCACCAACGCCATCTCCTCGGTGATCGTTGTGGGCGCGCTGCTCGCGGTGGGCGTCTCCACCGTGGGTGATGACGGCCATTCCCTGTGGGCGCGCCTCTTCGGCTTCATCGCCCTCGTCTTCGCCTCGGTGAACATTTTCGGCGGGTTCCTCGTGACCAGCCGCATGCTCGCCATGTACCAAAAGAAGAAGTGAGGATCGCGCGATGAATCCCAGTATCGCCGCCCTCCTTTATCTGGTCTCGGGCATCCTCTTCATCCTGGCCCTTCGCGGCCTGTCCCATCCCACCACCTCGCGACAGGGCAACCTGTTCGGCATGGTGGGCATGACGCTGGCGGTGCTGACCACGCTCGCTTTGTCGCCCCCGTCCAACGTGTTTGGCTGGGTGCTGGTGATTGCCGGCATCGGCATCGGCGGCGGCATCGGCGCCGTGGTGGCCCGGCGCATCGCCATGACGCAGATGCCCCAGCTGGTCGCCGCCTTCCACTCGCTGGTGGGTCTTGCGGCGGTGCTGGTCGCGGCAGCGGCGCTCTATGCCCCGGCCGCCTTCGGCATCGGCACGCCGGGCGACATCCATGGCGCGAGCCTCATCGAGATGTCGCTGGGCGTGGCCATCGGCGCGATCACCTTCACCGGCTCGATCATCGCCTTCGCCAAGCTCAACGGCAACATGTCGGGCAAGCCGATCATGCTGCCCATGCGCCACTTCATCAATGCCGGCCTCGGCCTCCTGCTGCTGGTGCTGGTCGTCGCCTTCGTGATGACCGGCTCGATCCCGCTGTTCTGGATCATCACCATCGTGGCGCTGGTGCTGGGCGGGCTCTTGATCATCCCCATCGGCGGCGCGGACATGCCGGTGGTCGTCTCCATGCTCAACTCCTATTCGGGTTGGGCGGCGGCGGGCATCGGCTTCACGCTCGGCAACACGGCGCTGATCATCACCGGCGCGCTGGTGGGCTCCTCGGGCGCGATCCTGTCCTACATCATGTGTAAGGGCATGAACCGCTCCTTCATCTCGGTCATCCTCGGCGGCTTCGGCGGCGAAGTGGCCGGCGGGCCGGCAGGGGCGGCGGAGAGCCGCCCCGTGAAGCACGGCTCGGCGGAAGATGCCGCCTACATCATGAAGAACGCCCAGAAGGTCATCATCGTGCCGGGCTACGGCATGGCGGTGGCCCAGGCCCAGCACGCGCTGCGCGAGATGGCCGACAAGCTGAAGGAAGAGGGCGTCGAGGTGAAGTACGCCATCCATCCGGTGGCGGGCCGCATGCCGGGGCACATGAACGTGCTGCTGGCGGAAGCCCAGGTGCCCTATGACGAGGTGTTCGAGCTGGAGGACATCAACTCCGAGTTCGCCCAGGCCGACGTCGCCTTCGTCATCGGCGCCAATGACGTGACCAACCCGGCCGCCAAGACCGATCCCACCTCCGCCATCTACGGGATGCCGATCTTGGACGTGGAGAAGGCCAAGACCGTGCTCTTCATCAAGCGCGGCATGGGCTCGGGCTATGCGGGCGTGGAGAACGAGCTGTTCTTCCGCGACAACACCATGATGCTGTTCGGCGACGCCAAGAAGGTCACCGAAGAGGTGGTGAAGGGCTTCTGAGCCTCCTCACAGGTTGGAACTCCCCAAAGAAAGGGCCGCCGGCACCCGCCGCGCGGCCCTTTTTCTGTTGGTGAAGCGCTTTGCAGTTGTGCCGCGGCTATTTCAGGCGGACCATGGATGTATTGTTAACGAATCACCGTTTTCGTTGAGGGGGAGCTCGCGATGTCGGCCATGAAGATCCACAGCATGAGCATCGACGTTGTGCAGGACAAAGCCGTGATCTCCTTCGTGAAGCCCGGCCTGACGCCGAGCCTCCTGAAGCTCACGAACGTCCATGTCACCTGCCCCCTTCCGGCGATCGGCGAGCAGCCGGGCGCCGACCTGCGTCACGCCACCCTGGAACAGGCCCGCGCGGCGCTCCAGGAAGCCATCCGCATCCTCGACCATTCGCCGGCTTGAAATCGAGCACCTTCTCCGGAGGGTCGTCTCCCTCCACCGTGCTGTTTCCATGCGCTGTCATGGCCGGGCCTGACCCGGCCATCTCTCACAGGACCGAGTAATCACAAGATCCCCGGATCAAGTCCGGGGATGACGGCTGGAAAGGCGGCGAGCCTGCCCGTTTCTGAATGTCGGTTGGCACTCAGGCCGCCTTCAGCGTCTTCTCCACATAGCGGCTCTCCTGCGTCCGGCCGCCATAGCCGTAGGCGTCCGCCTTCACTTCGCGCACGTGGATGTAGCTCTCATGATGCAGCGGCCCCAGGAGGCCCTCCATGGCGGCGAACACGGCCGAGAGATACGCCGCCTTCTGGTCCTTGGTGTTGGTGCCGTCCACCACAACGATATCCAGCCAGAAGCTGGCGAGGCGGGCCGCGCTAAGGCTCGTCTCGCCCACGAACCACTGCTCCTGAGGCAGGAACGTGACGGCGACGGACGTGAGCGCCGGGTCCTTCTTCAAATGCTCCGCCGTGAGTTTCGACAAGGTTTCGGCAACACGGCCGGCAACCGCCGCGTCGGGCGTGCCGGAAAGGGTGACTTGCAGGATGGGCATGGCCGTTCTCCCGTTGAGGATGGCTGGACCCTATGCCCGAAGGACACTTGAGAAAAATTGATTTATCGAAATCCACGATTTCGATATCCTCATAAGATGATCCGCAATCTCGACCTCGATCTGCTCCGCAGCTTCGCTGCCGTTGCGGAGCTTGGCTCCATCTCCGCCGCCGGGCAGAGGGTCGGGCGCACCCAGTCGGCGGTGAGCCTGCAGATGGATCGCCTTGCCGAGGCGCTGGGCTTTGCGCTCCTGGAGCGCAAGGGGCGCGGCGTGGTGCTGACCGCGCGCGGTGCGTCCTTCCTGGACGATGCGCGCCGGCTCCTCGACCTCAATGACCGCATCCTCGGCCAGCACGTTCACGGCGGCTATGCCCAGCCGCTGCGGCTCGGCTTCCTTCAGGATCTGGGCGAGATCGCCATGCAGCGCATCCTGGCGCGGCTCGGCGCGCTGTTCCCGCAGGCGCCCATCACGGTGCGGGTCTGCTCCACCATCACCATGCTGGACAAGCTGCATTCCGGGGATATCGACCTTGCGGTCGGCTTCCGCATGGACACGGACCTGCCCACCACCATCATCGCCCGCGAACCCATGCAATGGATCGCCGCGCGGCATCTGCGCCTCGCATCCGAGGAGCCAGTGCCCCTGCTGCTGTTCGAGGCGCCCTGCGTGTTCCGGGCGGCGGCGATCTCCTCGCTCACCGCTGCGGGGCGCGGCTTCCGCGTGGCCTTCACCAGCCCGAGCCTTCCCGGCCTCATGGCGGCGGTGGGCGCGGGGCTCGGCGTCACCGTGCGCTCGCCCCGCGCGCTGCGGCCGGACCTTGCCATCGTCAACGACCAGAGCATGCCGCAATTGCCGGACGTGGAGTTCGCCCTCTATGGCCGCGCGGAGGCGGCGCTGCCCGCGCTCAAGCAGGCGGAAGAGGTGATCTTCGAGGAAGTGCGCCGGGAGCGGACGCTGTATGCGGCGGCGTGAGACGCGCCCACTCCCCGCCCGGATGCCCGATGCTATCTGATGGGGATCCGGTAGATGGTCCGATCCCCCCAGGCGGCGGTCAGCAGGGATGGGCGCCGGAACGGTAAAGGGGGGCGGACAAGGCGAGCATACTGCCCGCGAGAAAGGCAAGCACGCGTGTCGTCATGCCAGCCGCTCCCGTCCCGACGCCTCGGTCTCCATGTCGAGGCGGGCGAAAACCTCCTTCGCGGCAAACAGGCCATTGAGCGCAGCGGGGAAGCCGGCATAGACGGCCATCTGCATGATGATCTCGGTAATTTCCCCGCGACTGAGGCCGACATTCAGGCCCGCCTCGATATGGACCTTCAATTGTGGGGCGGCGTTGCCCATGGCCGTCAGCGCGGCGACGGTCGCGATCTCCCGGGCGCGCAGATCGAGGCCCGGGCGGGAATAGATGTCGCCGAACGGGAATTCGATCACGTAGCGGGCAAAGTCCGGGGCGATATCGGCCAGCGCGGAGATAACGGCCTCGCCGGCCTTGCCGTCGATCTCAGAGAGGGCGCGCGTCCCGCGCTCCAGCCGGCTTTCGCCGGCGGTGTGGTTCTGCGTCATGGTCTTTCATCCTCTGTTCCAGGTCGGCGTAGCCGACAATCTTGGTGTCGAGGACGAGAAGGCAGGCTTGGAGTTCGGCGACATGCGCGCGAACGCGCGCGCGATGCTCCTTGAGCAGTTCGCGCCGTTCGGTGTGCGTCACCGCGCCGGCCTCCCGAAGTTTCGCGTAGCGCAGCATGTCCCGGATCGGCATCCCGGTGGTTTTCAACCGGCCGAGGAATTCGATCCAGACCAGGATCGACGCGTCGTAGTCACGCTGTTTCGATGCGTCCCGGTCCGCATGGGGAAGCAGCCCGATCCGCTCATAGTATCGGATCGTATAGGCCGACAGCCCCGATCGCTTCGCGAGTTCACCGATCTTCATGACTGCCCTTGTCTCGTCACGACGCTCACGAGGCTAGGGGTTGGAGCGCGCTCTAAGTCAAGGGGCCAATGAAAGGGGGACGGCGGCGGTGCTAGCGCCGCACCATCCCAACGATGTCCTTCACGTCGGAAATGGTCTTGTCGGCGATGGCCCGCGCCCGGTCGGCGCCATCGCACAGGATCGCATCGATGGCGGAGACGTCGTCCATCAGGCGCTTCATCTCGCCGCCGATGGGGCCGAGCTTCTCCACCGCGAGATCCACCAGCGCACCCTTGAAGGTGGAGAACTGGCTTCCGCCATACTGGTCCAGAACGCCCTGCTTGGTGCCGTCGATGAGCGCCGCATAGATGCCCACCAGATTCTCCGCCTCGGGGCGTGCCTTCAGGCCCGCTTCCTCGGAGGGCAGCGGCTCGGGGTCGGTCTTCGCCTTGCGCACCTTGCCGGCGATGGCGTCCGCATCGTCGGTGAGGTTGATGCGCGAGAAGTCCGAGGGGTCGGACTTGGACATCTTCTTAGAGCCGTCGCGCAGGCTCATCACCCGCGTCGCCGGTCCCGCGATCAGCGGCTCGGTGAGCGGGAAATAGGTCTCCCCAAAGCCGTTGGCGGCGATGGAGGGGCCGAAGTCCACATTGAACTTCTGGGCGATGTCGCGGGTCAGCTCCAGATGCTGCTTCTGGTCCTCGCCCACCGGCACGTGGGTCGCGCGGTAGAGCAGGATGTCGGCGGCCATCAGGTCGGGATAGGCGAACAGGCCCACCGAGACGTTCTCGCGGTCCTTGCCGGCCTTCTCCTTGAACTGCGTCATGCGGTTCAGCCAGCCCATGCGGGCGACGCAGTTGAAGATCCAGGCCAGTTCCGCGTGGCCGGAGACCTGGCTCTGGTTGAACACGATGTGCTGCTTGGGATCGATGCCGCAGGCGATGAAAGCGGCGGTGACCTCGCGGGTGTGGCGCTTCAGCTCCTCGGGGTCCTGCCACACCGTTATGGCGTGCAGGTCCACCACGCAATAGAGGCAGTCATAGCTGGTCTGCAGCTCGACGAAGCGCTTGATGGCGCCGAGATAATTGCCGAGGTGCAGGTTGCCCGTGGGCTGAACACCGGAAAAGACGCGTTCCGCGACCGCCGCCATGGCGACCTCCTCACAGGCGGCCGGTTTGGATGCGGCCGCCGATACCTGAAAAAGACGGGCCGGACGGCCCAGAGACGAGGGCGCCTCATGCCATGCGGGCCGCAGGGCGGCAAGTCTGAAGCAGATTGCCGTCATCCCCGGACTTGATCCGGGGACCTTCCACGGCAGGCCCGGCCCGGTCGAGATCCCCGGGTCAAGCCCGGGGATGACGAGACGATCAGGGATCGGCCCGGTCCGCGAACGCCTCGATGACCTTCTGCGAGCGGGCATCCCACAGGAGCGGGGCGTGGCCTTGGTCGTCCACGGTGAACACCTCCATGCCCCGGTGCCGGTCCGCCATGGCCTCCACGGTCTGCTGCGACAGCACGTCGGAGAGCGCGCCGTGGATGACCATCACGGGTTGGTTCGCCATGGCGTCGAAGCCGGACCAGAATTCCGGCAGCGGCTTCGTCGGATCGAAACTCTTGAAGGCCTCCGACATGGCCGCGTCATAGGCGAGATGGGGCACGCCGGCATCGTCGCGATAGATCTGGCGCGCATAGCGCAGCCAGTCCGCATCGGAGAGGCGGGGGAAAAGGGGACCCTGCGCCTGCTTGAGGTCGGCCACCAGCGCCTCCCATGTGGGGGCCGGCGCGACACCCACATAATCGGTGATGCGGGCGATGCCGGCGGTCTCTATCACCGGCCCGATATCGTTGAGGATGGAGCCCGCCATCAGCTCCGGCCGGGTGGCGGCGAGGTGCATCATCACCAGCCCCCCGCGCGAGGTGCCCAGGAAGAGCGCGCGCTTGATGCCGAGGGAGGCGAGGCCCGCGGCCGTGTCCTCCGCCTCCTGGAGGATGTTGTAGCTGGCGAAAGGCGCATGAGCGGAGCCGCCGCGCCCGCGGAAATCGAGGGCGATCACCTGCCGGCCGCGCTCGGCTAGCGCCGTGCCCAGCGCCTCGAAGTCCGTGGAGGAGCGCGTGAGGCCCGGCAGGCACACCAGCGGGAGGTGGCCGTTCAACTCGCCCCAGCTTCGCCCGAACAAGGCGCGCGCATCCAGGCTCGGATAGGCGAAGAAGCGGCACTCGCTCATTTGCGACCTCACGTATGGCCCGGATCAATCGCCTCGGCGCGCGGCCTATTCCGCGGCCGGAACGCAAACCAGACCGCACCATAGGTCGCCATGCCGGCCGCCACCAGCACGCCGAGGCGCACCGCCAACAGGAAGGTGCCCTCCGGCTCGATCCAGATGACCAGCAGGAACAGCACCACCACCGCCAGCAGGAAGCAGCCGAGGACCATGCCGAGCACCTGCCGCTTGGCCGCGCGGTCGAAGACGAGATGGCCGCGGCTGGACAGAAGGATCCACAGGCGCGCAACGGAGACGCAGGCGGGAATGGCGATGCCGAACGCGCCGCCCCCCGGGCCGAACCCGATGCCGAACCCTACGGCGAACGCCATGGTGTTGAGCAGCGAGACGAGGGCGATCCCCTCCACCTGCCGCCCGAAGCCGTGGCTCATGGCGGCCGCGCCCAGCACCTTCTCCAGCCCCTGCGCAGGCAAGGTGAAGGCGAGCGCCGTGAGGAGGAACGCCGTGAAGTGCGCATTCTCGGCGGTGAAGCTGCCGCGCTGATAGAGCACCGTGATGATGGGATCGGCCAGCATGATGAGCCCGGTCGCCGCCGGCAAGGCGAAGCCGAGCGCGGACAGCACCGCGCGGGCCGTCTCCACGCCGCGCCCCGTGCCCCCCGCGCCGGTCGTGAGCAGCGGCACCAGGATCGCCCCCGCGCTCGCGCCCACAAGGCCGAGGGGCAGGTCGATGAGGCGCTGCGCATAATTGAGCGCCGCCACCGCGCCGGGATGGGCCGAGACCACCACCGCCAGGAGCACGATGCGCATCTGCGGCAGGCCCGCAAGGAGGAGGGCCGGCCGGGAAGCCCGCAGCACGGCACGCGCCGCAGGCCAGTCGAAGCCGGCACTGATCCGGATGGAGGCCGGCGCCTTGCGCGCGGCGGCGATCATCAAGGCAAGCTGGGCGATGCCCGCGAGCACCGCGCAGGCGGCCATGACCAAAGCGGCGGTGGGCGTCGCCACCAGCCCCTCCAGGATGATGGCGGCAATGGCGAACAGCACCACGGCATTGCCCAGCGCGGGCGCCAGAGCGGGCAGGAAGACGCGGTGGGCTGCGTTCGCGATGCCGCCCAGCACCGCCGCCGCGCCAGCAAGCGGCAGATAGAACAGCGCGATGCGCCCGCACGCGCTCGCAAGGTCCGCGCGTTCCCCATCGAAGGAGAAGCCGGGCGCCAGAACCAGCATCAGGATCGGCATGGCAAGCGCGCCGACGACCGCGAACCCGAGCAGGATCATGCAGAGCAGGACGAGGGTGGCGTTGGCACTCGCTGCCGCCCTCTCATCGTCCGGGGCTGCCGCGAGCGCCGGCAGCAGCGCCGCGTTGAAGGCACCTTCGGCCAGCAGCCGGCGGGCCAACAGCGGCAAAGAGAGCGAGGCCATGAGCGCGTCCGCCAGCGGCCCCGCGCCCAGCACGGCGGCGGTGCCCATATCCCGCGCGAAGCCGAGCAGCCGCGAGCCGAGGGTGGCGGCGCTGACAGCGGACGTCTTGGCGATCAAAGACCGAGGGGAAGACGACATGGACGGCCCGGAGCACGCGGCGGATGGCCCGCTGATAGAGCCCGGCACCCGCCGGGGCAAGGGCAGCCAGAGTGAGGGCGGCTCATGACATCCGCGCGAAGCGAAACTTCTGCCGCGCGAAGCGCCCCCTGCTCTCCTTCGCCTACCGCCCCCGCCGCGCGAGGGGCCGGCCGCTCAGCGCTCGCACTAGGCTGGTCTTCACGCTCGCCACATGCTCGCGCATGAGCATCTCGGCGCGGAAGGCGTCGCAGGCGAGGATGGCGTCATAGATGCGATGGTGGTCGTCGTGGCGGCGCCGCACGTCCATGTGCTCGAAGGAGATGACGTTGCGGTGCGAGGACTGGGGCACCGAATGGCACTGGCGGATCATGTCGCCCAGCATGCGGCAGCGGGCGGCGCTGTGGATCGCCTCATGGAAGGTACCGTTGATGGCGCTGTAGGCGATGCGCTCTTCCTCCCCGAGCTCGGGGCGGGCGAGGAGGTCGTCGCCCTCGGCCAGCACCCGCTCGATGGCCTCGCGCTCATTCTCAGGCAGTCCGCGCTCGGCGGCAAAGCGGGCGGCGAGCGCCTCCATCATGGCACGGATTTCATAGGCGTCCACGATCTCGGCGGTGGAGAAGCGGCGCACCGCATAGCCCCGGTTGGGGGCATATTCCAGCAGCCCCTCGCTCGCCAGCGACTGGAGCGCGGAGCGCACCGGCGTGCGCGAGACGCCAAGCCGCTCGGAGAGGCGCACCTCATGCAGCCGCGCCCCGGCCTCGAACTCACCGGCCAGCACTGCCGTGCGGATCCGCTCGGTCACCGACAAGGAGCGGGTGGCCGCGCGCGGCTCGGCGGCATCGTCCGGATCGGGGGGCAGAAGGGCGGATTCCGTCATGCGGGGCATGTTCCGTTGCAATCCCATTGATAAGCACCGGAAGCCGAAGGTTTCAAGCATACATTCGTGTCTTCCGCCCGTCTCCTGAGGAAGTTTGCGGCTGGCATCCCCAGCCCTTACCCAGCCTGCCTCCGCCGACATCATCGCGCCGAAAAAAGCGGCACGGCGCGCCTCATAAACAGGCCAAGTTTGTATACATTCTTGCTTGACCATGGCCAGATTGTATTCAAATGTTGCGTTGCCTGGTGGCGAGCCGAAACGGAGTTGCGCGTATGGTCGATGCGGTGGACGGGGCGATCGAGAACATCACGGAAAACCGGCTGCCCCACTATGAGCCCTATGGCTGGCATCATTGGCCCGAGCATCCCTGGCTCGCCTACCAGTTCCGGCGCGGCCTCGGCGAAACCCAGGAAGGCGGCGGCACCGTCTCCGAGATTTTCCTCGCCGCCTCGCGCATGATCCCCGGCTCGCTGGAGAGCTGGCACGAGGAATGGAAGGTCATCGCCGACCGCAACTGGAAGCGCGGCATTGAGGAAGAGGCGGTGGGCCATATCCGCACCGCCATGAACTGCTTCCTGCGCGCCGCTGATTATTACCGGCAGGCCGAGTTCCACCTGGAGCCCACCGACCCGCGCCGCCTGCCCACCTTCGAGGCCATGGAGGCGTGCTCCAAGAAGTTCATCTCCTATCTCAACCCGCCCGGCGAGGCGGTGGACATTCCCTACGAAGACGGCAAGCCGATCTGCGGCTACTTCGTGCGCGCCCCCTTCCCCGGCAAGAAGCTCCCCGTTCTCATCTGCATGGGCGGGCTGGATTCCATCAAGGACGAGATGTGGTTCATGCAGGCCCATGGCGCGCTCCAGCGCGGCATCTCGGTGCTGATGATCGACGGCCCCGGCCAGGGCGGCACGCTGCGCCGCCACGGCATTCCCGCCCGCCCCGACACCGAGGTCGCCATCGCCAAGGTGATCGACTGGCTGGAGACGAGCGAGGATGTGGACACGTCCAGGATCGCGCTCTGCGGCTCGTCCCTGGGCGGCTATTACGCCGCCCGCGCCGGCTGCTACGAGGAACGCCTCGCGGCCGTGATCTCCCACGGCGCGGTGTGGGACGTCCATGAGATGTGGGGCGACAAGGGCGAGGATTTCGGCCTCGCCATGCACATCAAATGGGTGATGGGCGCCGCCACCATGAAGGAAGCCATGGAGAAGGCGAAGGCCTTCACCCTGCGCGGCCACCTCGAGCACATGAAGTGCCCCTACCTCATCCTGCACGGCGGCTATGACGTGCTCACGGTGACCGCCGCCACCAAGGCCCGCGATTATGCGCTGGCCCATGGGGTGGACGTGAGCTTCCGCATCGTCGAGCCCGAAGAGACCGGCGCCGAGCATTGCCAGCACGATAATCCCACCATCGGCCAGGAATTGCTGGCGGACTGGCTTGCGGACATCTTCGGCATCGACCAGCGTAGCCTCCTCAAGACCTCGTTCAATCCGCTGGTCTGAGGAGAGGCCCGTGATCCCGCCATCGCGCATCTCCTCACGACGGTCCAAGATGGCGGGACGCGGCAAACCCTGCGGGCGCAAGGAACGCACGGCATGAACCGCCGCGCCAAGAATGCCATCGAAGCGGGAAAACCCGTCATCGCCGTCAATCCCGGCGGGTTCGCCCTGCCCGTCGTGGACGCGCTCGCCGCTTGCGGCACGGACTGCCTGTTCATCGATTGCGAGCGCACCGCCATCAGCGTGGAGAGCGTGCCCATGCTGGCCCGCGCCGCGCAGGCCCATGGCATGAGCGCCATCGTGCGGTCCTATTCCAAGGACGCCGCTACGCTGACCCGCTATTTCGATTGCGACATAGACGGGCTTGTCCTTCCCCAGGTGGAGGCGCCGGAGGAAGTGGCGCGTCTTCGGGCCATCGCCCGCGCCGCCACCAAGGGGCGCGAGGGCACGCTGCTGCTCATCGCCCAGATCGAGAGCGTGGAGGGCCACAGGCGGCTCGACGAGATTGCCGGCGCGCCGGGCATCGACCTGATCCTGGTGGGGCCGAACGACCTCGCCCATTCCATGGGCTATCTCGGCGACACCGCGCGCCCCGAAGTGGTGGCGGCCATGGACGACATCACCGCGCGCCTCCACGCCAAGAACATCGCCTACGGCCTGCCCGTCACCGCCGAGACGGCCGGGGGATGGGTGAAGAAGGGCGCGCGCTTCCTCTACACCTCGTTGGAATCCTTGCTCAATCCCAGCCTCAAGGCGCTGCGCACGGCGGCGACTTCCTGATCCTTTCCTTTTCATCGTCCAGATTTCGCGGAGAACCGAGAATGACAATGGAACCCAAGGACCGCGCTACGTATTCGGCCATCGTCGACCGCCCGCCGCTGAAGCTGCCGGGCAAGGCGCGCGTGGTGCTGTGGACCATCGTGAACTACGAAGTCTGGGACATCGGCCGCCCCATGGCGCGCCAGATCATCCCCGCCCCCACCGGCCAGGTGCTGCTGCCGGACGTGCCCAACTGGAGCTGGCACGAATACGGCATGCGGGTCGGCGCGTGGCGCTTCTTCAAGCTCTACGAGAAGCTCGGCATCCGCCCCACCCTCTCCATCAATGCCCGCGTGTGCGAGGACTATACCCGCGTGGCCAAGCAGGCGCTGGATCTCGGCTGGGAGTTCATGGGCCATGCCTATGACCAGATGCCCATGCACAAGCATGACGATCCGCGGGAGATGATCTTCCGCTCCATGGACATCCTGGAGAAGTTCACCGGCAAGCGCCCGCGCGGCTGGCTCGGGCCTGGCCTCACCCAATTGCTCGACACCCCCGAAATCCTGGTGGAAGCGGGCGTGAAATATATCGGCGACTGGGTGTGGGACGACGAGCCCGCCACCATCAACACCGCCAAGGGCCCGCTGGTGACCCTGCCCTATACGGTTGAGCACAACGACATCCCCATGATGGCCGTGCACCATCATGAATCGCCCTATTGGGTGACGCGCTTCAAGGACGCCATCGACCGGCTGCACGCCGAGGGCGCGGACCGGGCCAAGGTGCTGGCGGTGGCGATCCACCCCTACATTTCCGGCCAGCCCCACCGCATCAAGTATCTCGAAGAGATCTACGACTATGCCGCCAGCCTCGGCGACGTGCTGTTCTGGAACGGCGACGATCTGCTGGACTGGTACAATGCCGAGAAGGCGAAGGGCTATCCCGTATGAGCCCTGAGGCTTCCTTCGTCGTCCCCGCGCCGGAGACCGTCTCGCTGCCCGTCATCGGCAGCGCGGCGCGCTTCCCGGTGCGGCGCGTCTATTGCGTCGGCCGCAACTATCTCGCCCATATCCGCGAGATGAAGGAGGCCGAGGACGAGCGCGACCCGCCCTTCTTCTTCCAGAAGCCCCGCGATGCCATCGTGGAGGACGGCGCCACCGTCCCCTACCCGCCGGACACGGACGATTTCCAGTATGAGATCGAGCTGGTGGTGGCCGTCGGCGCCCATGCCCGCGACGTGAGCGTTGGAGAGGCTTTCGGGGCCATCTACGGCTACGGCATAGGCATCGACCTCACCCGCCGAGACCGGCAGAGGGAATGCGGCGGCAAGCGCCTGCCCTGGGAGGCGGGAAAGTCCTTCGACCGTTCCGCGCCCTGCGGGCCCATCACGCCCGCCGGCGCGGGCGGCGATCCCATGAGGGGCGCCATCACCCTGTCGGTGAACGGCGTCGAGACCCAGCGCGGCGACCTCGCGCAGATGATCTGGAACGTGCCGGAGATCGTCTCCAACCTCTCCCGCTCCTACGATCTGGAGCCGGGCGACCTCATCATGACCGGCACGCCGGCCGGCGTCGGCCCGGTGCGGCCCGGGGATTGCATCGTCGGCGCCATCGACGGCTTCGGGACCCTCACCATAACAATCGGCGACAGGGAGAAATGACCATGCTGCCCACCGAGCGCATTTCCTATTCCCCCATCTCGGAGCGGCCGCGGCTTCGCTTGCCCGGCGGCGCCCGCATGGCGGTGTGGATCATCGTCAATGTGGAGGAGTGGAACCCGCTCGAGACCATGCCGCGCACGGTGCTCACCCCGCCCGCCGGCGGCTCGCCCACGCCCGACATCCCCAACTGGGCCTGGCATGAATACGGCAACCGCGTGGGCTTCTGGCGCATGCTGGACGTGTTCGACGATTGCAACGTGCCCGCGGCGCTTGCCATCAACGGCTCGGCCATCAATGCCTATGAGCCCATCGCCCGCGCCGCTTTGGACCGGAACTGGGAGTTCATCGGCCACGGCTTCAGCCAGAAGAACATGCAGAAGGTGGAGAACGAGGCGGCCGATATCGCCCGGACCACCGACGTGATCCAGAGCTTCACCGGCAAGCGCCCGCGCGGCTGGCTGGGGCCGGGCCTCACCGAGACCTGGGAGACGCCCGACCTCCTCGTGGAGAACGGCTACGACTATGTCTGCGACTGGGTGCTGGACGACCAGCCCGTGGTGCTGAAGACCCGCACCAAGCCCATCATCAACATCCCCTACACCCAGGAATGCAACGACGTGGCGATGATGCTGATCCAGCATCACAAGGCGCGCGAATATTACGACCGCGCCATCGACCAGTTCGAGCAGATCTACAGCGACTCCCGCAAGAGCGCCCGCATCATGGCGCTGGTGGTGCATCCCTACATCATGGGCGCGCCGCACCGGGCGCGCTATTTCCGCAAGGCGGTGGAGCGCATCAGGGAGCATGACGACGTCGCGTTCATGACCGGCGGCGAGATCTACGACTGGTACCTGCGCGAGCAGCCGGATGCCCTTGGGGGAGCCAGCGCGGCATGAGCGGTCTCAACGCTTTCCAGCTCCTCAACGGGCTCACCTTCGCGGCGCTGCTGTTCATCGTGGCCTCCGGCTTCACGCTGATCTTCGGCCTGCTGCGCATCGTGAACCTCGCCCATGGGGCGCTGTATCTTCTCGGCGGCTACGCCGCCTATGCCGTCGCCTCCTCCACCGGCAGCTTTCTCGCGGGCATGCTGGCGGCCATGGCGGCGGTGGCGGTGATGGGCCTCATCCTCGACCAGGGCCTGCTGCGCTTCGTGCGCGGCTACGAGCTGCGGCAAGTGCTGCTGACCCTGGGCGTTGGGCTCGTGCTCAACGACATGATGCTGGTGATCTTCGGCGGCGACACCTACACGGTGCCGGCCCCTGAATTCCTGCGCGGAGCGGTGCGCTTCGCCGGGTTGTTCTATCCCAAGTATCGCCTGTTCGTGCTGGCGCTGGGCATCGTCATCTTCATCCTGCTCTGGGTGCTTTTGAACAAGACGCGGCTCGGCGCGCTGATCCGCGCGGGCGTGGATGATCCCGAGACCATCGAGGCCATGGGCATCAACATCCGCCGGATCTTCCTGCTCACCTTCATGCTGGGCGCGGCCTTGGCCGGCCTCGGCGGCGCGGTGGGCGGGGCCTTCCTCACCCTCTATCCCAGCGCGGATGCGGAGATCCTCGTCTTCTCCCTCGCTGTCGTCATCATCGGCGGCCGCGGCAGCCTCGTGGGCGCCGCCGTAGGCGCGCTGATGGTGGGCATGCTCAATACGGTCGGGCAGGTGATGTTCCCGGAATTCGCTTACTTCGTCATCTTCGGCCCCATGGCGGCCATCCTCGCCTTCCGCCCCCTCGGCCTGTTCGGGAGGACCGCATGACCGCCGCCGCCATGCCGCGCCTCGCACTCGCCGCCGTCCTCCTGGGGGCGCTCGCCTTCGCCGTGGTGCCGCTCCTCGTGCCCACCTACCAGGTGAGCATTCTCACCGAGGTGCTGATCTATGCGGTGCTCGCCATGGCCGTGGACGTGCTCGCCGGCTATGCCGGGCGCACGCCGCTCTGCCTCGGCGCCGTGTTCGGCGTCTCCACCTATGTGACGGTCTACTGGACCGCCACCATGGCGGGCTCGCCTTATGTGGGCATGGCGCTGGGCATCATCGCCGCCACCATCGTGGCCGCGGTCTTCGCCGTCCTCGCCATCCGCACCACGGGCGTCTACTTTCTGCTCCTCACCCTCGCCCTCGGCATGATCGTGTGGGGCGTGTGCCTGCGCTGGACTTCTGTGACCGGCGGCGAGAATGGCATCCGGGGCAGCGTGCGGCCCGCCGAGCTCGCGGCGCACCTGCCCTTCTACTACGTGGTGTTCGTGGCAGTGGCGGTGGTCACCTTCATCATGTGGCGCTTCGTGCGCTCGCCCTTCGGCCTGACGCTGCGCGGCATCCGCGACAGCGAGAGCCGCATGCGCTCGCTCGGCTACAACGTCTCGCTGCACATGTTCCTGGCCTTCACCGTGGCCGGCTTCTTCGCCGGAGTGGCGGGCGCGCTCTATGCCATGTTCAACGACTTCGTGAGCCCCTCCACGGTGGCTCTCACCCAGTCGGTGGAAGGGCTGCTCATGGCCATCACCGGCGGCATCGGCACGCTGTTCGGCGCCTTTGTCGGCGCGCTCGCCATCATCGGCCTCGAGAATGCGGTGAGCCTCTACACCGAGCGCTGGCAGACCGTGCTCGGGCTCGCCTTCATCCTCATCATGATCTTCGCCCCCGAGGGCATTCTCGGCGGCATTAGGACCCTGCTCGCACGAAAGCGGGGCTGACACGACCTTGAACCAGACCGAACCAGCAGGAGTGGGACAGATGGATCGCAGGACATTCCTTAAGACCGGCGTGGCGCTCGCCGCGGTCGGCACCGTCGCCAAGCCCTATATCGCCCGGGCGCAGGCCACCGGCCCCATCAAGATCGGCCTCATGGCGCCGCTCACGGGCGTCGTCGCCGCCGGCGGTCGCGAGATGGTGGACGGCTTCCAGATGTATCTCGACGAGCAGGGCGGCCAGATTGCGGGCCGCAAGGTCGAGGTCATCGTCGAGGATGACGGCGCCAATCCCGACATGGCGCTCCAGAAGGCCCGCCGCCTCGTGGAGCAGGCCGGCGTCTCCATGCTGTGCGGCAACCTGCTCGCGAACACGGGCCTTGCGGTGGCGAACTATGTGAAGGGCAACGGCATGCCCTATTTCATCCCCATCATCGCCGCCGACGAGCTCACCCAGCGCAACCGCATCAAGAACGTGGTGCGCGTCGCCGGCTATACCGGCAGTCAGTTCCCGCGCCCGCTTGCCGACTGGTGCCTGAAGCAGGGCTACAAGAAGGCCGCCACCATCGCCCAGGACTACACGTTCGGCCAGGAGCAGTGCGGCGGCTTCTGCCAGACCTTCACCGAGGGCGGCGGGTCGATCGCCGGCCAGTTCTGGCACCCGCTCAACACGTCCGACTTCTCGCCCTATCTCGGCCAGCTGGCCAATCTCGGCGTGGACGTGATCTTCGCCATGGAGACCGGCGCGGATGCCACGCGCTTCATGCAGCAGTACGGCAATTTCGGCCTGAAGGGTCAGATCCCGCTGGTGGGCGCCATGAACATGACCGACCAGTCGGTGATCCGCACCATGGGCTCAGAAGTGGAAGGCGTCATCGTCGCCGCGCACTTCGCCGAGGGCTCGCAGGATCCGGCCACCAAGAAGTTCGTCGAAGCCCACGTCAAGAAGTACAACAAGCTGCCGTCCCTCTACGGCTTCTCCATGTATTCCGGCGCCATGTGGATCGACGAGGCGGCCAAGACCATCAAGGGCAATGTGGAAGACCGTGACGCTTTCCTTGGGGCCGTGTCCAAGACCGAGCTGACCGGCTCGCCGCTCGGACAGACCGTGAAGCTCGACGCCTATGGCAACCCGATCTACGACGTGAAGATCCGCAAGGTGGAGAAGAACGCGGACGGCAAATATTGGAACGCGCCGATCGCCAATTATCCGCAGGTCTCGCAGTTCTGGAAGTACGACCCCGAGACCTACATGAAGCAGCCGCCCTATTCGCGCGAGTTCCAGGGCATCAAGAAGAGCTGAGGCTCCTCTCCCTTGCTCCCTGTCCCCTCTCCCGCTTGCGGGGGAGGGCTAGGGAGGGGGAAAGAGCCGGGCATAAAAGCTGGGGCGAAGATCGCTCTGCTTGAAGTGCCCCCTCCCCAACCCTCCCCCGCAAGCGGGAGAGGGGGCGTATTCCGCCAACGAGAACGGATCTTTCAGTGACCGACTTCCTCCAGCTCGACACCGTCACCGTCCAGTTCGGCGCCCTGCGCGCCGTGGACGGCGTGTCGATCCGCGTGCGCGAAGGCGAGCGGCGGGCCATCATCGGCCCCAACGGCGCCGGCAAGACCACGCTGTTCAACGCCATCACCGGCGTGGTGCGCGCCACCTCCGGCAAGGTGCTGTTCCAAGGCGCCGACGTGACCCGCACCGCCATCCACGAGCGGGCGCGGCGCGGCATGAGCCGCACCTTCCAGATCACCAACCTGTTCCCCAACCTCACGGTGGCGGAGAATATGCGCCTCGCCCTGCGGGGCCTCTCGCCGCGCAAATTCTCCATGTTCGGCTCTAGCGCGCTCGCCCCCGAAGAGGCCGAGCGCGCCACCCAAGCGCTGGAAATCTCCCGCCTTCACGCCCGGCGCGATGCCACCGTGAAGGAGATGTCCTATGGCGAGCAGCGCCAGCTCGAAATGGCCATGGCGCTCGTCGCCCAGCCCAAGCTCCTCCTGCTGGACGAGCCCGCCGCCGGCCTCTCCCCGGCCGAGCGCGTCATCGTCTCCGACATCATCCGCGCGCTGCCGCGCGAACTCACCCTCGTGCTCATCGAGCACGACATGGACCTCGTTCTCTCGCTGGTGGACTACGTGACCGTGCTCAACAACGGCAAGCTCCTGGTGGAAGCCCCGCCCTCGGAGATCCGCGTCAACAAGGACGTCCAGGACGTCTATCTCGGCAAGGCGCGCCACAATGCTTGAGGTCGCGGACATCCACTCCTTCTACGGGGAAGCCCACGTGCTCCAGGGCGCGAGCCTCAGCGTGGGCAAGAGCGAGGTGGTGGCGCTGCTCGGCCGCAACGGCATGGGCAAGACCACCCTCATCCGCTCCATCATGGGCGTCTCCCCGCCCAATGTCCGCTCCGGCAGCGTCAGCTTCAAGGGCGAGAGCATCAGGGGCCTCTCGCCCCACCTCATCGCCAGGCGCGGCGTCGGCTACGTGCCCCAGGGCCGGCGCCTGTTCGCATCGCTCACGGTCACCGAGCACCTCACCGTGCTGAAGCCGGCCAGCGCCACCCATGGCTGGACGGTGGCGAAGGCGTTCGAATTCTTCCCCCGCCTTGGCGAGCGGCGCCACCATCGCGGCAACCAGCTTTCCGGCGGCGAGCGGCAGATGCTGGCGGTGGCGCGCGCGCTGATGATCGATCCGGAGCTGATCCTCATGGATGAGCCCTCCGAGGGCCTCGCGCCGGTGAT
The DNA here is from genome assembly GCF_040049275.1 of Aquabacter albus. Classification (NCBI taxonomy): domain Bacteria; kingdom Pseudomonadati; phylum Pseudomonadota; class Alphaproteobacteria; order Hyphomicrobiales; family Xanthobacteraceae; genus Aquabacter; species Aquabacter albus. Next base: position 602,456 of record NZ_JBDZDT010000001.1, read on the forward strand.
GGTGCAGCACCTGGAAGGCATCATCCAGGAGCTCAAAGCCGCCGGCCTCTCCATCCTGCTCGTGGAGCAGAACCTCTATAGCGCGCTCGCCGTCGCGGAGCGGGTCTACATCCTGGAGACGGGCCGCGTGGTGCACGAGGCCACCGCCGCCGAGATCGGCGGCGACCCTGAAACCCTCACCAAATTCCTCGGCGTTCACTGAAGGCCCGCCATGACCGAAGACCAGGCCCTCGTGCTGCTGCGCGACCTCAACGGTGTTGTGGTGGACGATGCGGAGGCCCGCGCGGCGGTCGCCGTGGCGCGGGCGGTGGATGCGGCCGTGGCGGCGGGCGCCGATGCGCATATGAGCCTCGACGAGGCGCCCTGGAGCTTCGACACGCTGCGCGCTCTTTCGACCGAGGCACGGAAATGAGCGTGTCCCTGGACAGCCTCCACGCGCTCGGCGTGATCGACACGGCGGAAGCGGTGGCAAGCGGCGCGGTCTCGGCCGAGACCGTCGCTCAAGCGGCCCTGGACCGGCTGCGGCGGCTCGGCCCGCGCTTCAATGCCGTCATCGCGCTGGACGAGGCGCGCGCCCTGGAAGGCGCCCGCGCGGTGGATGCCGCCCGCGCCAGGGGCGAAGCGCTCGGGCCGCTGGCGGGTGTGCCGCTGGCGCACAAGGACCTGTTCTATCGCGCCGGCCGCATCTGTGCCGGCGGTTCCCTCATCCGCAGGGATTTCGTGCCGGACGTCACCTCCGCCGCGCTGGAACGGCTGGACGGCGCGGGCGCGCTGGACCTGGGGCGCCTGCACCTCGCGGAATTCGCCCTCTCGCCCACCGGCTTCAACGCCCATGACGAGCACGGGCGGAACCCCTGGAAGCCGGACTATTGCTCCGGCGGCTCCTCCTCGGGTTCCGGCGCGGCAGTAGCGGGCCGGCTCGTGTGCGGCGCGCTGGGCTCGGACACGGGCGGCTCCATCCGCCATCCCGCCGCCATGTGCGGGATTACGGGCCTGAAGCCGACCCATGGCCTCGTGCCCATGTTCGGCGCCATGCCGCTGGCGCCCTCGCTCGACACGCTCGGCCCGCTCGCCCGCAGCGCGCGCGATGCGGCGCGGCTGCTCTCGGTGATCGCCGGCCCGGACCCGCGCGACGGCTCCACCCTCGCCGCGCCGGTCCGCGATTACGAAGCGGGTCTTTCCGGCGATTTGCGCGGCGTTACCATCGCAGTGCCGGACGGCTATTATCGCGAGGCCGCGACGCCGGACGTCCTCGCGCTGCTGGACGAGAGCCTCGCCGCCCTGAAGGATCGCGGCGCCCGTATCATCGAGACCGCCGTGCCGGACATGCCGCTCCTCAATGCCATGATGCAGCTCGTCATGGGCGTCGAAGGCGCGACCCTCCACCGCCGCTGGCTGGCAGAGCGCCCGCAGGATTACGGCGCGCAGATCCGGGCCCGTCTCCTGCCCGGCCTCGCCTATCCCGCCACCCGCTATGCCGAGGCGCTGATGCTGCGCGCCAAGCTCACGCAGGGCTGGCTCACCGCCGCTATGGGCGAGGCGGACATGGTGCATATTCCCACCCTGGCCGTGCCGGTGCCCACCATCGCGGAGACCACCGAGGGCGCGCCGGCCGACATCGCCGCCGCCATCGCCCGCCTGACCCATTGCACCCGGGCCATCAACTATCTCGGCCTGCCCTCCCTCAGCCTGCCCTGCGGCTTCACCGCGAACGGCATGCCGGCGGCGTTCCAGCTTGTGGGCCAGCCCTTCGGGGAAGAGGCGTTGCTGAAGGCGGGTGACGCATATCAGAGGGCGACCAGTTTCCACCTTAGGTTGCCGCCGGGATGCGCCTAAGCTAAGCTTCCGCTGCCTCTCAACGCTCGCCTCCTTTTGTGGATGCTGGCTTTATCGTATATACGATTTGAATGATCATCACGTGGGATGAGCGCAAGCGCCAAGCGAACGTCGACAAGCACGGCTTGGACTTTTCCCTGCTGAATGAAGAATTCTTCCAGCGTGCGATCATCCTGCCCGCCAAGCTCGGCCGCCGCATGGCCATCGGGCAGATGGATGACGGGACGGTCGTCGTGATTTTTCTCCGTCTCGGCACGGAAGGCCTATCCGTGATCAGCATGCGCCGGCCGAGCGCGCAGGAACGGAGGCTCCTCGATGAGCAAAGCAAAGATTAAGGAATTTCAGCCAGGGCGTGGCTACACAAAAAAGGACTGGGACGAGGTGTCCGACAGCCCTGAATTCACGGCCGAAGATTTAAAACAGGCCCGTCCCTTCGCCGAGGTCTTCCCCGACCTTGCCGAGAGCCTGCGCACCCGCGGCCTCCAGAAGCGGCCCACCAAGGTTCCCGTCTCCATCCGCCTCAGTGCCGAAGTGGTCGAGCATTTCAAGGCCGGCGGCCCCGGCTGGCAGGGACGCATCGACGAGGCACTGAAGAAGGTGGTGCGCGGCGGCTGACGCCGCATCGCGCACCCCCTGCGGCTTTATTGGGCTCCACAGGTGAGGAATGGCCCTTTAGGCTCAGCCTGCGCCGTGCGCTCAGCGCGCGGCCGATCTGCGGGGGTCATATGAAGGTCGTCATCCTGGGGTCCGGCGTCATCGGCGTCACGCTCGCTTATTATCTCGCCGAGGACGGGCACGAGGTGGAAGTGCTGGACCGCCAGAGCGGGCCCGCTTTGGAGACCAGCTTCGGCAATGCCGGGGAGGTCTCGCCCGGCTATTCCGCGCCCTGGGCCGGACCGGGCCTGCCCATCAAGGCGATCAAATGGTTGACCATGGAGCACGCGCCCCTGGTGGTGCGCTGGGGGCGAATGAACCCCGCAATGGCCATCTGGGGCCTTCAGCTGCTGCGCAACTGCACCACACACCGCTACGAGGTGAACAAGGGCCGCATGGTGCGCCTCGCGGAATACAGCCGCGACTGCCTCATGGCCCTGCGCCAGCGCACCGGCATCCATTACGACGAGCGCATGCAGGGCACGCTCCAGCTGTTCCGGACCGAGAAGCAGCTCGCCCACGTGCATGGCGACACCACCGTTCTCGACCGCTTCGGCGTGCCTTATGAAGTGCTGGACCCCATAGGCTGCATCGCAGTGGAGCCGGCGCTGGCGCGGGTGAAGGAGAAGTTCGTGGGCGGCCTGCGCCTGCCGGGCGACGAGACCGGCGACTGCTTCAAGTTCACCAATGCCCTCGCGGAAATGGCGAAAGCGAAGGGCGTCCGCTTCTCCTTCGGCCGCACCATCACCGCCATCGAGCACGAGGGCGGCAAGGTCACCGGCATCGCCACGGATGCGGGCCGCGTGACGGGCGATGCCTATGTGGCGGCGCTGGGCTCCTATTCCCCGCGCCTTTTGAAGCCCTTGGGGATCTCGGTGCCGGTCTATCCGGTGAAGGGCTATTCGCTCACCGTGCCCATCACGGACCCGGAGGGCGCGCCGGAATCCACTGTCATGGACGAGACCTTCAAAGTGGCGGTGACGCGGCTCGGGGACCGCATCCGCGTGGGCGGCACGGCAGAGCTGACCGGCTTCGACCTCACGCTGCGCGAGGAACGCCGCCAGACCCTGGAGCATGTGGTGGGCGACCTGTTCCCCGACGGCGGGAACGGCAAGGACGGCAGCTTCTGGACCGGCCTTCGCCCCATGACGCCGGACGGCCCGCCGGTGCTCGGCCAGAGCCGCTATTCCAACCTCCATCTCTCCACCGGCCACGGCACGCTGGGCTGGACCATGGCGGCGGGCACGGGGCGGGTGATGGCGGACCTGATCGGCGGCCGGAAGCCGGAGATCGACATGGAGGGGCTGACGCTGGCGCGCTACGGGTGAGAGTCATCTCCCCACGAAGCACCGCAGCATCCCCTCTCCCGCTTGCGGGGGAGGGTTAGGGAGGGGGCCTTCAAGCAGGGCAACGCCACGTATTGGAGAGGGTGCACTATTTCCCCCTCCCCAGCCAGCGGGAGAGGGAGCATCTCGCGCCTCTACTTCTTCCCCATCGTGCGCACCATGCCCCGGCTCACATGCTTCTCGGCCCATTTGGCGAGGCGCACGAAGGGCAGGCCCAGCAGCAGATACATGCCCGCCACCAGCAGGCCGGTTCCGAAATAATCGTAATAGGTGGTGGAGATCTGCTCGTAGGTCTTGGTGAGCTCCACCAGCGAGATCACGGACACCAGCGAGGAATCCTTGATCAGCGAGATGAAGTCGTTGGTGGTGGGCGGCAGCACGATGCGCGCCGCCTGGGGGATGATCACATGCCGCAGCGATTGGCGCTCGGTCATGTTGAGGGCGATGGCCGCCTCCATCTGGTGGCGGGGAATGGCGAGAAGGCCCGCGCGGTAATTCTCCGCCTCGTAGGCTGCATAGTTCAGCCCCAGCGCCAGCACGCCGGCGACGAACGGGTCGAGCTGCACGCCGATCTTCGGCAGGCCGTAATAGATGAACAGCACCTGGATCAGCAGCGGCGTGCCACGCACCACTTCGATATAGACCTGGGCGCAGGTGTCGAGGACCGAGCCGCCATAGACCCGGCACAGCGCCAGCGCGGCGCCGATACCCACCGCAAGAACCATGGCCAGGATGGAGATTTCCATGGTCATCACCGCCGCCCACAGAAGCTGCGGCAGGAAGCGCATGTAGCGCTCAAGCTGCTCCTGAAAACCCCGGGGCTGGGTCGCGTCCACGAAATGGTCGTAGGCGGTGGGCTGCGCCTGCATGGGGCGCTGATCGCCGGTCACCTGCGCCATCATGGGGGTCCAGATGGCCCATTTGTCGAGGATCTTGCGCATCTCGCCGTCCTGCATCATCTGCGACAGGCCGGAATTGATCTGGGCAAGCAGCTGCGGGTCCGCGCCCTTCTTCACCGCGATGCCGTATTCGATGCGGCCCACCGGCGCACCGGTGAACTGCAACTCGCGGTCGGGCAGCGCATAATAGACGGCGATGGGGAAATCCATGACCGTCGCATCGATGCGCTTCAGCTTGAGATCGGAATAGGCGTCGATCTCCTCCTCATAGGAGCGCACGTCGATGCCGCCGAAATTGCGCAGCACATATTCCATCTGGCTGGACTTCAGCGTGCCGACGCTCTTGCCTTTCAGCGCGGCAAGGTCGGCGATATCAGGATCGCCGCGACGGATCACGATCTGGCCGTAGGTTGTGTAATAGGGAATGGAGAAGTCCGCCGCCGCCTTGTGCTCGGCGGTGATTTCGAGGCCGTTGATCACCGCGTCGTAGAGACCGGCATTCAGGCCCGGAATGAGGTTGCTCCAGTCGTTCTGGACAAACTCCGTCTTGCGCCCGATCTCGACGCCGATCTGGTTCATGATGTCCACTTCGAACCCGACGGTGAGGTTCGGGTCGGCCGGATCCTTGAAGGTATAGGGCGCGCCGGAGGTGGCATCCCCGCCATAGCGCAGAGGCGGCCCGCTGAAGGGCGCGGCGGGCATGGTCGCACCGGGCGCCGCGCTCGGGTCGGGCGCTGCACCTTGGGCGAAGGCCGAGCCGAGGGACACGATCGTCAGCAGGGCGGCGAGGGTGAGGCGCATGGCGGTCCCCGGAAATGTCAGGACGGAAAGGGCGATCAGGCGAAGCGGCGCAGGAACTGGCGGGTGCGCGGATCTTTCGGGTGGTTGAACATCTCGTCCTCGTTGGAGATTTCGACGATGTCGCCCTTCTCCATGAAGATGATGTAGTCGGAGGCATCGCGCGCGAAGCGCATCTCGTGGGTGACGACCACCTGCGTCATCCCCTCCGCATCCAGTTCCTTCATCACGTCCAGCACCTCGTCCACGAGGCCGGGATCGAGCGCGGAGGTGGGCTCGTCATAGAGCATCACCTTGGGCGCCATGGCGAGCGCGCGGGCGATGGCACCGCGCTGCTGCTGGCCGCCGGACAGATTGATGGGGAAGCGGTCCTTCTGCTCGAGGAGGCCCACTTTCTTCAGAAGGCGCTCGGCATTCGCCTCGGCCTCGTCCTTCTTGGTGCCCTTCACCACCATGGGCGCCATCATCACGTTCTGGAGCAGCGTCTTGTGGGGGAAGAGATTGTATTGCTGGAACACCATGCCGACATTGCGGCGCAGCCGGTGCGCCACGTCGGACGGGATTTCCTGCCCTCCCGGCTTGCGCTCCATGCGCACGCCGCAGGCTTCGATCATGCCGGAATCCATGGTCTCCAGGCCGTTGAGGCAGCGCAGCAACGTGGACTTGCCGCAGCCAGAGGGGCCGATGATGGAAACGAGGTCGCCTTCCTCGATCTGGAAGCTCACCCCCTTGAGGATGTGCGTTGTATCGAAGGACTTGTGCACGTTCTCGGCGCGCAGGATCGGCAGCATGAATATCGTCCCCCCGCGGTACGGAAACCGCCAGCATCACACGGCGTAAAGACGCCGCGTGACAACGAGGTGACAATCTTCAGATACCTCCGAGGCGAGGCGAGCGCTGAATCGGCGCACGCCCGCCCGGCCTTGAGGATTACTTCGCGCCGGCAGGAACCGGCACGGTCCGCCGCGCGCTTTCGAGGCGCACCGCGCCATAGGCCACCGCCATGGCGGCGAGCGGCACGAGGCCCGCGACCCAGGGGATGGCGGAAAGGCCCGGCCCCTGGTCGATCACCACCCCGCCGAGCCACGCGCCGATGGCGTTGCCGAGGTTGAAGGCGGCGATGTTGAAGGAGGAGGCGAGGCTCTGGCCGGCGCCCATCGCCTTCTCCAGCACCCACATCTGCAGCGGCGCGACGGTGGCGAAGGCGACCGCCCCGAACAGGCCGATGGCGATGACCGCAGCCACCTGGCTGTGGATGGCGAAGGTCATGAGGCCCAGCACCACGGAGAGGGCCAGCAGCGTGCCGAAGACCGTGGGCACGAGGCTGCGGTCGGCGAGCCGCCCGCCCAGGAGGTTGCCGATGACCAGGCCGCCGCCGAACACCAGGAGGATGGGCGAGACCGCCGCTTCCGAGAAGCCGGTGATGCGGGTGAGGATGGGCGCGATATAGGTGAAGCCTGCGAACACGCCCACCCAGCTCAGCACCGTGGTGAGAAGGCCAAGCAGCAGCGCCGGACGGCCGAGGACGGCGAGGTCCTGCCTCAGGCTGCTGCTCTCCTCCTGCTGCGAGGTGTCCTTGGGCACCAGCAGCGCGATCACGGCCACCGCGATCACCCCGATGACGGTGACGGCCCAGAAGGTGGCGCGCCAGCCATAGGCCTGGCCGAGCCACGTGCCCAGCGGCACGCCGAGGATGTTCGCCACCGTGAGGCCGGTGAACATGATGGCGATGGCGCTCGCCTTGCGCTCCTTCGGCACGAGGCCGGTGGCGACCACCGAGCCGACGCCGAAGAAGGTGGCGTGGGCGAAGGCGGTGAGCACGCGGGCCGCCATGAGCGTCCAGTAGTCGGGCGCCAGGGCGCAGGCGAGGTTGCCGAGGGTGAACACCACCATGAGCCCCACCAGCACAGCCTTGCGCGGCCAGCGGCCGGTGAGCACGGTGAGCAGCGGCGCGCCGACGACCACGCCCAGCGCATAGCCGGAGATCAGCAGGCCGGCGGCGGAGATGGAGACGTGCAGATCGGCACTGACCTCCAGAAGGAGGCCCATGATGACGAATTCGGTGACGCCGATGCCGAAGGCCCCGGCGGTGAGGGCGTAAAGCGCAATGGGCATGGAATCTGGGTCCTGAGTCTGCGTGAGGCCAGGCGGCCCCTTCGCAACGCAACATGGACGTTGCGCCCCCGCTCATCTAGCCTCGCGGAATGCACAGCATTTGTGACTTGAATTCATAATGGCCCGCGTCGACGTCAACCGCTCCGGCGAACTGGAGGTGTTCGTGCGGGTGGTGGAGCTGGGAGGCTTCTCCGCCGCCGCCCGCAAGCTGCGGATGACCCCGTCCGCCGTGAGCAAGCTGGTCTCGCGCCTCGAGGCGCGGCTTGGCGCGCGGCTGGTCCAACGCTCCACCAGGCGGCTTGAGCTGACCCCGGAGGGCCGCGCCTTCTATGAGCGCGGCGTCGGCATTCTGGCGGAACTGGACGCCGCCGAGCGCGCCGCGTCCGCCAGCGAGCTGGCGGCGGGGCACCTGAAGGTGAGCGCCCATGTGCCATTCGGCGTCGACTTCCTCCTGCCCACTCTGCCCGCTTTCCTCGCGGCCCACCCCAGGGTGAGCGTCGAGGCCGTGCTGACCGACAAGGTGGTGGACCTGCTGGAGGAGCGCACCGACATCGCCGTGCGCTCCGGCCCGCTGAAAAGCTCGCAGCTCGTGGCGCGCAAATTGGGCGAGACGCGCATGGTCATCGTCGCCGCGCCCGCCTATCTCGCGCGCGCCGGCATCCCCGAGACGCCGGAGGATCTGGAGCAGCACAACCGCCTCACCCTCTGTTATGCCAGGGAGATGGACGGCTGGCCCCTGCGCACGCCGGGCGGCGAGATACGCCACGTCCCGGCCGGCAACGCCATGGTCAATGACGGCGAATCGCTCCGCCGGCTGGTGGTGGAAGGGCTGGGCCTTGCCCGGCTCGGCCTGTTCCAGGTGGCGGAGGATATTGCGGCGGGCCGGCTCGTACCGGTGCTGGAGGCCTTCAATCCCGGCGACACCGATCCGCTTCACGCGGTCTATCTGGGCCAGGGCGGCCCGCTGCCGGCGCGGGTGCGCGCCTTTCTCGACCACCTCGCAGCCCACGTCGCGCCGCGCTTTTCAGCTCTGGCGCTGGCGGACCCGGAGGCGCTGGCGCGGAAGGCTTCGGGCGACCCGACCTAGAGGCTGAGCCGAAAAACGGTCCCGCCCGAGACGAATTCGGCTCAATTGCAAGCAAACATTACCTTGCGTAAGGACAATTGCTTGCTCCGACCAGTATAAGCCCACGGCATTGCAGGTACGGAAATGATTATTACGAACGGGAAAGCCCCGCTCCTAGATTGAACGCCTGGAACTTCGGCTGCCGCATATGTGCGCGGCCGATCTCGCCGGCCAGGAAAGAGCCGGACGCCGGGTTTAGGAGGAAACGCCATGTTCAGCCGCGCCGCCTGCGCCATTCTCGCAGGCCTCAGCCTCATCGCCGCTATGCCCGCCGCACAGGCCGAGCAGCCGGTCTCCATCGTCCTCGGCTACACCGCCGGCGGCACCACCGATACCATCGCCCGCGTCATCGCCCAGCGTCTCCAGGAGAAGATCGGCAAGACCGTGATCGTCGAGGACAAGCCGGGCGCGGCGGCGCAGATCGCCTCGCGCTATGTGGCGAAGTCCGCCCCCGACGGCCTGACCCTCCAGATCGCGACCCAGACCTCCCACGCCGCCGGCCAGAGGCTCTACGCCAATCCCGGCTACGACCCGGTGAAGGACTTCACCCCCATCTCGCTGGTGGCCTACACGCCGCTGGTGCTGGTGGCGAACAAGGAGTTCCCGCCCAATTCGGTGAAGGAGCTGATCGACTATATCAAGGCGCGGCCGGGCGCCGTGAACTACGCCACCGGCGGGCGCGGCGACGGGGCGGACCTTGCCGGCCTGTTCTTCAACAAGGAGGCGGGCGTCAACGCCGTGGCCGTGCCTTACCAGGGCGACGGCGCGGCCATGCCGGCGGTCCTGGGCAACCACGTCTCCTACATGTTCGTGAGCGCCCCCACCGCCATGTCCGGCATCGGAACCGGCCTCATCAAGCCTTTGGCGGTGACGGGTACGACGCGCCTCCCGGCATTGCCCAACATCCCCACCATGCAGGAAGCGGGCATCAAGGATTTCGACGTGGAGCTGTGGTGGGGCATGTTCGGCCCGGCCGGCATGGCGCCGGACCTCGTCGCCTCGCTCAACAAGGCCGTCAATGAGGTGCTGAAGGAGCCCGACACGCTCAAGAAGCTGAATGAGCTCGGCTATGTGGTGAAGGGCACCACGGCGCAGGAATTCTCGGACTATGTGAAATCCGAGAACGTGAAATGGGCCGACATTCTGAAGAATCAGGGGATCGCGACGAAGTAGGCATCAGCTCCCCCCTCCCCGCGCGGAGAGAGCCCTTCGTTCCCTCAACACCGTCGTCCCCGGGCTTGACCCGGGGATCTCCCGCCGCCCCGTTGCGTCAGTCCTGATGGAGATGGCCGGGTCAAGCCCGGCCATGACGTGTCCTGAGACCGAGCCGGAGACTCACGCCGCCGAGGCGGCGATCAGCTCGGCAAGGGACGGCACGGCCACCTGGGCGCCAGTCGGGCTGATGAGCCCACGTGCGCCGGACAGCGCCCCGTCCTTCAGTTCCAGGCCCAGAAGCCGGTGGCGGTCATAGGCGCCGGGCATCCACAGCGCGCCGGTATAGGCCGAGGAGAAGCCGAACCGGCTGTAATAGGGCGCGTCCCCCATCAGCAGGATGGCGCCATGGCCGCGTGCCTCCGCCTGCGAGACGGCGGCGCGCATGATCGCACCGCCAAGGCCGCGCGCCCGGAACCAGGGATGCACTACCAGCGGGCCGAGCAGCAGAGCGGGCCGCCCAGGCCCCGCCGCCACGTGCCACAGGCGGACGGTCGCGACGAGGCGCCCGTCCGGACCGTGGGCGGCGAGGGACAGGCCTTCGGCCGGCAGCCGGCCTTCCCGCAGGCGCTCGGAAGACTTCTCGAAACGCGCAGGCATGCACAGGTCCAGGAGCGCCTCGCGGGCGGCTGCCTCTTCCACTTTCTCAGCGACAATTTCAGTCATCGGCATCTCCCGTGCCACAACCGAAGCCGAAGGAGGCCGGCCCGGCCGAGCGCAAGCGCTCGGCTTTCAGACGGGGCCGGTGCGGAAGGGTGATCCTCAGATCACGTAGGACTTCAGCGGCGGGAAGCCGTTGAAAGCCACCGCCGAATAGGTGGTGGTGTAGGCGCCGCAAGCCTCGATGAGGATCTTGTCGCCGATGGAGAGGGACACCGGCAGTTCCACCGGGGTCTTCTCGTACATCACGTCGGCCGAATCGCAGGTCGGGCCGGCGAGCACGCAGGGCGCGGTGTCGTCCCCGTCGCGCGGGGTGCGCAGCGGGTAGCGGATCGCCTCGTCCATGGTCTCGGCGAGGCCGCCGAACTTGCCGATGTCCAGGAACACCCAGCGCATGGTGTCGGTCTCGGCCTTCTTGGAGATCAGGACCACTTCGGTCTCGATCAGGCCCGCATTGCCCACCATGCCCCGGCCCGGCTCCATGATGGTCTCGGGAATCGCATTGCCGAAATGGCGGCGCAGCGCGTCGAAGATCGCCTCGCCATAGGCCTTCGCAGAGGGCACATCCTGGAGATACTTGGTGGGGAAGCCCCCGCCCAGGTTCACCATGGAGAGCGAGATGCCGCGCTCGGCGCACTCGGCGAAGATGCCGGCGGCGGAGGAGAGCGCCTGGTCCCAGGCGTTCACGTTCTTCTGCTGCGAGCCCACGTGGAAGGACACGCCATAGGCGGTCAGCCCCAGGCGATGGGCATGCTCCAGCACGTCCGCGGCCATTTCGGGCACGCAGCCGAACTTGCGGGAGAGCGGCCATTCGGCACCCGCGCCATCGCACAGGATGCGGCAGAAGACCTTCGCGCGGGGGGCCACGCGGGCGATCTTCTCGACCTCCTCGTAGCAGTCGACCGCGAACAGGCGCACGCCCAGCTTGAAGGCGCGCTCGATGTCGCGCTCCTTCTTGATGGTGTTGCCGAAGGAGATGCGCTCCGGGCCGGCGCCGGCGGCAAGCGCCATCTCGATCTCGCCGGTGGAGGCGGTGTCGAAGCACGAGCCCATGTCGGCCAGCGCCTTCAGAATGGCGGCGTCCGGATTAGCCTTGACGGCATAGAAGACGCGGGTGTCCGGCAACGCGCGCGAGAAAGCAGCGTAATTGGCGCGGACCACGTCCAGATCGACGACGACGCAGGGACCATCCTCACGTCGGGTCTTGAGAAATTCGCGGATGCGATCGGTCATGGAAACCTCCCCGTGACCTGAAGCCTCGTGAAGCGCGGTTGCCCGCGCGACGACAGGACGGACAAGCCTTTCGGGCCCATCCGGGGCACGCACTCGCGGGACCGGGGCGGTGTGGACGCGCCTAGATCCCAACGGGCCGTACCCGCTTCGCCGGTCACAAACCGGCCGCATCATCGAACCGAACGGCATTCGTCTCCCCGGCCCCGGCGCGAGCCAAGGCAAGGGCGTTTCAGAATGCGCGCGCTTGGAAAGGGAGATTCCCGTTCCGCACGGCCGGCAAGATGTAGTGCCTCTTCAGTGACGCCGACCTTTGGAGGGCCGACCGAGACCAAAAAAGCCCTTACGTCGTTGCTTCAAGTCACGTCCCCCGCGTGAGGAGCGGGGTGCGCCGGTTCCCTCCGGCTGTCGATCGTCCTGGTAGCTTTCCGGCCTCTTGTCCGGACTTCCACCGATCGACACGTAACCACAGGCACGTGCGAATTTGGGCAAGCGGGGATTTAGGGTATTCGCCCCGCCTTCGCAAGCGGCATTTTGATGAAATCCGCTCCACTTTGGCGCCATATTTTTTAGGCGGCTGAACGGTTTGACAGCAATCCGGCTCATCATACCGCTTCGAGGACCCGACATGCGTTTCGCGCGGTCGTGATATGCCCCTGAGGCAGAGGAAGCGCGCCCGTGTGTCGCGCGGCGGGTTTGACCCTTGATCGAGGTCAAGGGAGGAGGCAATGTGCAACCCTAAGATTGGAAGAATTCGCGTCTAAGTTAACGCCCGCGAATTCGGCCCACCCCGTGCCCCGGGACCGTGAATGAACTACGATCTGTTCTTCGCCGATGCCGTCGATGCGCTGCGCCGCGAGCGCCGCTATCGCACCTTCACGGACATCGAGCGCGACGCCAGCCGCTTCCCCCGCGCCCTGTGGCATTCGCCCGGCGGCCCGCGCGAGATCACGGTGTGGTGCTCCAACGACTATCTCGGCATGGGCCGCCATCCGGTCGTGATCGAGGCCATGCGCGCCACCGCCCTGCTGCGCGGCGCCGGCGCCGGCGGCACCCGCAACATCTCCGGCAACAGCCATGAGATCCTGGCCCTCGAGCGCGAGTTGGCGGATCTCCACGGCAAGGACCAGGGCCTTGTCTTCACCTCCGGCTACGTTTCCAACGCCACCGGCATCTCCACCATCGCCAAGCTGATTCCGGACTGCGTGGTCATCTCCGACGAGCTGAACCACAATTCCATGATCGAGGGCGTGCGCCAGGGCGGCCGGCAGAAGGCTATCTTCCGCCATAACGACCTCGTGCACCTGGAAGAGCTGCTCAAGGCTGCCGGCAACCGGCCCAAGCTGGTCGTGTTCGAGAGTGTCTATTCCATGGATGGCGACATCGCCCCCATGGCCGAGATCTGCGACCTCGCCGAGCGCTACGGCGCCATGACCTATCTCGACGAGGTGCACGCGGTGGGCATGTACGGCCCGCGCGGCGGCGGCGTCGCCGAGCGCGACGGCGTCATGGACCGAATCGATGTCATCGAGGGCACGCTGGGCAAGGCGTTCGGCGTCATCGGCGGCTATCTCACCGGCAAGCGCGTGGTGATGGACGCGGTGCGCTCCTATGCGCCGGGCTTCATCTTCACCACCGCCCTCCCTCCGGCCATCGCCGCCGCCGCCACCGCCTCGGTGAAGCACCTGAAGGCCTCGCAGGCGGAGCGGGACGGCCAGCGCGCCCAGGTGGCCAAGACCAAGGCGGCCCTCGCCGCCGCCGGCCTGCCGCAGATGGAAACGCCCACCCACATCATCCCCGTGATGGTGGGCGACGCGAAGGCCTGTAAGGCGGCGAGCGACGTGCTGCTCGCCGAGCACGGCATCTATATCCAGCCCATCAATTACCCCACCGTGCCCCGAGGCACGGAGCGGCTGCGCATCACCCCGACCCCGTTCCATACGGACAAGATGATCGCGCACCTCGCCGAATCGCTCAGCGACGTGTGGTCCCGGCTGGACCTGCCCCGCGTCACCGACGCGCCCGCCCCGCTGCGGGCCGCCATGGGTGCCGCCGCGCCCGCGCCCATCCCGGTTCCGGTGGGCGGCGGCTGAGGCTGTCATGAATGGGCGTCGCCTTGCGGCTTTCGCGGCATCAGTCGGCGCCCTTCTCTTCCTGATTTCCCATTCCACCGCGATGGCTGAGAGCGGGCCGTCCTTCGACTGCAAGGCCGCGCGCACGGGCCCCGAAAAGGCGATCTGCGCCAGCCCCTCTCTCTCGGCCCTCGACCGCCGCGTGGCGGCCGCCTACCGCAAGGCCATGGCGGCGTTCGATGCGCCCACGCAGGCGGCGCTGCGCACTGACCAGCGTTATTTCCTCGAAGCGCGCAACGCCTACTTCGGCACGCGCGATTACGAGCTGAAGAGCGATCTCGCCGACCGGGCGCAGATGCTGGAGAGCCTCGACCTCTCGCCCCGCCCCGGCTGGGACGGCAAATGGGTCAGCGTGGTGGGCCTGATCGAGATCGCGCCGAAGGGGCGGGGCCGGCAGGCCAGCATCTCCACCGTGGCGCTCACCATGAGCCACCCCGTCTGCGACCTGGAAGCCGGCGCCCTGCCCGATGGCGACGCGCTGGTGGTGGGCGGGAGCCCCGCCGAGCTGAAGGAAAATGACGGCTGGACGGTCCGCCTCACCCGCACGGGCGCCGCGCTCAATGCCGAGCTGTTGCCACCCAAGGGCGGCCCGGACGGTGAGCCACCCTTCTGTGGGCATATCCCTTCCATCGCAGGCGCATTCTTTCCCGTCCGGCCGTGATCGTCTCCCCTGTGGAGCCATCCCCTCTCCCGCTAGCGGGGGAGGGTTAGGGAGGGGGCACCTCAAGCAGAGCTACAGCTGGGATATCTGAGAGATCGCGCTCTCCCCCTCCCCAGCCCTCCCCCGCTAGCGGGAGAGGGGGGACGATCCTTCGCCCAGGGCCCGCTTTCAAACGGCAGTCGATGCCTTTAGCTTCCGCCACTGTGCAGGGGGGGCGGGCGATGTCGGAGCAGAACGCGCATTCAGGCGAGACGGCCACCATCGCCCTGTTCCGGGACGCCACCGAAATCCTGTTCGCGGTGGCCGATCGCCGGCGCGGGACGGACCCCACAGTCCCCTTGGTGCCACGCCGCCATTTCGTGAAGGACGCGGACGAAGCGCACCGCATCGCTCTCGAAGGACCAAACCCCATCGTTGGCATGTCGCTCGATGATCTTCTGGACTGCGCCGGCTCCGGCCATGCCAATGCCGGCCAGCTCGCGGCCTTCGCCGGTGTCCATCGCGGCTTCCTCACCCTCATGGCCGCACCGGGCATCGCCAGGGCTGCGGATCTGAAGGGGCGCCGCGTGGCGGTGGACACCGACACCGGCTATGCCAGCGCCCTGTTCGAGATGCTGCGCCAGGAGGGCCTGGAGCGCGGGCGCGACTATGAGGTGGTCTATGCTGGCGCCACCAATTTGCGCTTCGAGAAATTGGTGCGCGGAGAATTCGACGCCACCCTGCTGGGCGCCCCTTTTACGCGGCTCGCCTTGCTCCAAGGCTACGCTGCCCTCGGAACCGTTATCGGCGCCCTTGGCGGCTACCAGGCCATCGTGCTTGCTGCGCGCCGGCCCTGGCTGCGGGAGAATGGCGAGACCGCACACAAGGTCGCCTCCTGCCTCACCCAGACCCTGGCCTGGGCCACCGCGCCCGCCAATCGCGTGGCGCTCGAAGGCTTTCTCGGGGAGATCTTCCCGGACCTCGACAGTGCGGCGGTCCGCGCGGTCGCGGAGGACATGTTCGGCGCCGGCAGCGAATTTCTGGCCGACGGCCGTATGCGCGGGGAGGACATGAAAGTGGTCATCGACCTCTTCAACGCCTCGCGCGGCGCATCCCTCACGCTCCAGGCGGTCGCGGGATTGGTTGGATGCAAGCCATGGAGCCTGAGCGCATCCAAAAAGCGAGAACGCCCGCGCGGGTCCGAGCAGGCGCATAGCTTTGCCAGCATATCCCTCTATTGGCGGCGCGTTTCCGTCCACGAAGTGAACATCAGTTACGCCTTAGAAATTATGCCGGCAAAATAGGCCGGAAATTGCCAGGGCGCGGACATGCTATATCATTGACTATTTTTATACCTCCGATCTACCTCTCGCGAACGCTGGCGCGGGGGCGAAAGACGTGGATCCATCTCATTTTTTCTACTGGCTTGTGCTCGCAGTCGCGGGGCTTGCCTGCGGTTTCCTGAACACGCTGGCGTCTTCCGGCTCCGCCGTCAGCCTGCCATTGCTGATTGCCGTTCTCGGCATCGGCGAAGGGGTGGCCAACGCCACCAACCGTCTGCCGGTCCTGGTGGGCGCCGTCATGGCGACCTTCAGCTTCGCGCAGCGCGGGCAACTGGACTGGTCCGCCGCGATCAGGCTCGTCCCGCCGGCGGCCCTCGGCAGCATTCTGGGGGTGCACGCGGCGGAGGCGCTCACGGATCACCAGCTTTCCACCATCATCGATGGCGCGGTGCTTATCGCGCTGATCCTCGTGATGACAAAGCTCAAGGATATCCTCGTCAAGAATCACAATAAGATCCCTGAGATTCACTGGCGCGGCATGCTCCTCATCTTCGCGGTCGGATTCTGGCTGGGTTTCATCGTCCTCGATGGCGCGACCTATCTGATGATGATCCTGATGCTCTTCTTCTATTACGATCTTCCCCAGGCCAATGCGCTCAAGAGCCTTTTGATCGCCGTCACGTCGCTGCTGCCGGTCCTGATCTTCGCCCATCACGGGAAGATCCTCTGGATGGAAGGCGGCGTCCTGGCGCTTGGAAGCGTCCTCGGCGGGTATCTGGGCGTGATCCTCTCCAATGTCCCCCAGGCCCGGCAGATCGCCTTCCGCACGCTTGTGGTCGTTATTTCCATCGAACTGGTACAGCTCGTCTGGCACGCGACAGCGTCGCTGCGCGCCTGACGGCCCATGGAAAAGTGGGCTTGCGCCCACGAACCGGCGCCAAAAGCGAGAACGCCCCGCCCGGGTAACGGGCAGGGCGCATAGCTTCGCTAGGTCAGGCTATGACAGCGCTCCAGGCGGAGGCCGCTCTGCGTGACTTCGGTGCCGGGGATGCGGGCCCAAAGGGGATCTTCCTAGCCCGGCGCACGATCACAATAATCTGCATATAAGGCCGGTGCCCAACGCGCGCAATCCTCCGTATGACGGGCAGATATGTGCGCCGCGCAGATCGCTTCGTCCAAGGTGCGGTGACCCGGAATGGTCCCACTGCCGGGCAGAATGCGGCTTTCGAACAATCACTTACCCGAAGGAGGTAGTGAGGAAGACTACCGCCGCCCGCCCAGGAATGTATCCACGAACCAGCGGTCCAGCGTCATGGGTTCCTGCCCGCGCGGCGCCTGGGAGGGCGGCAGGCTGCCCACCACGGCGGGGGGCGCCTCGTCGGGCATGGCGCCGGGCGGCAGAGGCTGGCCGAGACCGAAGCCGGGAGAGCGGGCGCCACCCGGAAGGTCCGCCACCGGCACGCCCTGGAGCGCGCCTTTCATATAGCGGCTCCAGATCTCCACCGGCAGGTTGGCGCCGGAGGCCTTCTTGGTGGGCGAGGAATCATCATTTCCGAGCCACACGGCCGTCACGAGCCGGGCGGTGTAGCCCACGAACCAGGCGTCGCGATAATCCTGCGAGGTGCCGGTCTTCCCCGCCGCCTCCCAGCCCGGAAGATCGGCCCGGCGGCCGGTGCCGGTGATGAGGGTCTCCTCCATCATGCGGTTCATCATGCCCGCATATTCCGGCGCCATCACCCGGCCCGGCCCCGAGGCGGCGCGGGCATAAAGCGTCTTTCCGTCCGGCCCCTTCACGCTGTCGATCACATACGGGATCACCCCGATGCCGCCATTGGCGAAGGGTGTATAGGCCGCTGCCAGCTCCAGCACCGAGACCTCGGACGTGCCGAGCGCGATTGAGGCGTTGGGATCAAGCTGGGAGGCAATGCCGAGGCGATGCGCGGTCGCCACCACGGCCTTCGGCCCCACCTCCAGGACGAGGCGGACAGACACCGTGTTGAGGGACGCTGCCAGCGCCTGCTGCAAGGTCACCGGCCCGCGATAATCGTGGGTGGAGTTCTCCGGCCGCCAGCCCTTCAGCTGAATGGGCGCATCCTCGCGCACCGTGTCGGGGGTCAGGCCCTTCTCCAGAGCGGTGAGATAGATGAAGGGCTTGAAGGCGGAGCCGGGCTGGCGGCGCGAGGTGACGGCGCGGTTGTACTGGCTCTCCTCATAGGACCGGCCGCCGATCAGGGCCCGGACCGCGCCATCCGGCGCGAGGGAGACCAGCGCCCCCTGGCCCACGCCGAACTTGGCGCCGGATTTCGCCAGCGTCTCGGACAACGCGCTCTGGGCCTGGGCCTGCATGTTGGCGTCGATGGTGGTGCGCACCGTCACGTCGCCGGAGAGTTCGCCCACATAGGAATCCAGCTGGTCCACCACCCAGTCGGCCACATAGCCGATGGAGCCGGGCGCAGAGGGCGGCGCCACGGTGGCCGGCTTGGCGAGGGCCGCGGCCTGCATGTCCGGGGAGATCAGGCCCTGTTCGCGCATGGAGGCGAGCACCAGGGCCGCGCGCTCCTGCGAGGCTTTCAGGTTGCGCGTGGGGGCAAGGCGCGAGGGGGCGTTGACGATGCCCGCCAGCATGGCCGCCTCGGCGAGCGTGACGTTGCGCGCGGACTTGCCGAAATAGCGCTGCGCCGCCGCTTCCACCCCATAGGCGCCCGAGCCGAAATAGACCCGGTTCATATAGAGGTCGAGAATCTCGGCCTTAGAGAATTTCTGCTCCAGCCAGAGCGCCAGGATCACCTCCTGGATCTTGCGGGAGAAGGTGCGCTCCTGGGTGAGGAACAGGTTCTTGGCGAGCTGCTGGGTGAGCGTCGAGCCGCCCTGGCGCACCCGGCGCGAAACCATGTTGGTGGCGACCGCGCGGGCAAGCCCCACGGGGTCGAGGCCCCAATGGTCGTAGAAGCGCCGATCCTCGATGGCGATGAAGGCGTTGGGCAGATAAGCCGGCAACTGTTTCAGCGGCACCGCCGCCCCGCCCATGTCGCCTCGGGTTGCGAGCGGCTTTCCGTCTGCCGCCTGGATCATGATGGTGGGCGGGCGCTTGGGCACCATGAGCGTCTGCATGGGCGGCAGCTTGGAGGCCTCATAGGCGACGAGGCCCGCCACAGCGATGCCGACCCACAGCCCAAGGATAAGGCACCATTTCACGAGGCCGAGAAGCAGCGAGCCGCGCTTCCGGCGCGCGCGCCGGGGCGCGGGCTCCGCCTTGCCGCGGCGGGGCTCGGCGGTGCCGCGCTTGGGAGCGCCGGCCTTGCCCTTCGCAGGACGGCCGGAAGATGCGCTGGTGCGTTGGGAGACGCTCGCCACCTCACTCCTTTCGGTGTCGGCCGTGCGCGCGCCTGCAAGCGCGGGCTCGGCCTTGGGGCGGCGCTTCGGCCGCGCGTCCTCGCGCGGGGCTGCCGCACGGTCATTGGCATCGAGGCGGATGTCGAACAGCGTCTCCGGCCGCTCAAGCACGGGCTCGCGCCGTTCATCCTCTCCTTTTCCGCGCCACGCCATGATGCTTCCGCCCGCCATCGTCCGAGCAGACCTGAAAGACCTTCGAATGCGGCCATTTAAGGGGGGGTTAACGGCAAGAGAGGGGTTTCCCCAGCGGGGCGAAGGCATGCAGGGAAGCGTTTGTCCTGGGCGGCACGCCCGCACTGGAGGCCCTGCCTTACATTTCCGCCGCACCGCGCCGTGACGTCGCCACGGGATTGCGATAAACGAAAATGCCCGGTTTCGCGCCGGGCAAAACCCTTTCCTGAGTGGCGAACACTCTAGAAGAACAGCGACGAGCACAGCGACGCATGCCCCGGCTTCCGCGCACCATCTCCGAACCCTTCCTCGGCACCCGCCTCAAGACGGAAATCATGGAGATCGCGAGGGCCCATGCCGGGCGCGAAGCGGAGCTGAAGCGGGCGGTGGTCGCCCATATGAAGCAGGCGCTCACCGAGGCCCGCGCCGAGGCCGAACGCCTGCTTTTGGAAGAAGGCTGCGGCCGCTGCTGCTCCCAGCGCCTCTCCGCCTTCCAGGACGCCATCATCGCCAGCGCCCATGAGGTGGCCACCACCATCCTCTATCCCGTGGACAAACCTTCCCGTGCCGAGCGCATGGCGATCGCGGCAGTGGGTGGCTACGGGCGCGGGATGATGGCGCCGGGCTCGGACACCGACATCCTGTTCCTCCTGCCCTACAAGCAGACCGCCTGGGGCGAGAGCGTGGCCGAGGCCATCCTCTATCTCTTGTGGGATCTCGGCCTGAAAGTTGGCCACGCGACACGCTCGGTGGACGAGTGCGTGCGCCAGGCCCGCGCCGACATCACCATCCGCACCTCCATCCTCGAAGCCCGCTTCCTGGTGGGCGAGAAGGAGCTCTTCGAAGACCTGGAGCACCGCTTCGACAAGGAGGTGGTGGAAGGCACCGCGGCCGAGTTCGTCGCCGCCAAGATGGCGGAGCGGGAGGAGCGACTGCGCAAGGCCGGGCAATCCCGCTATCTGGTCGAGCCCAATGTGAAGGACGGCAAGGGCGGCCTGCGCGATCTCCACACGCTGTTCTGGATCGCCAAATACGTCTACCGCGTGCGCTCCACGGGCGAATTGGTGGCGAAGGGTGTGTTCACCCGCGACGAAGCGCGGCTGTTCACGCGCTGCGAGGATTTCCTGTGGTCGGTGCGCTGCCACCTGCACTTCCTCACCGGCCGGCCGGAGGAGCGGCTGTCGTTCGACGTGCAGCGCGATATGGCGGAACGGCTCGGCTATACCGAGCATCCCGGCCAGCGGGACGTCGAGCGCTTCATGAAGCACTATTTCCTGGTGGCGAAGGAGGTGGGCGACCTCACCGCCATCCTCTCCGCCGCCCTGGAGGCGCGCCACGACAAGCCCGTGCCGCGCCTGAAGGGCATGGTGGACCGGCTGCGCATCGGCTCGCGCCGCACCAAGTTGAAGGAGAGCCCCGACTTCGTCATCGACCATGACCGGCTGAACGTGGCCGACGACGAGGCGTTCGCGCGCGCGCCCATCAACCTCATCCGCATGTTCCAGATCGCGGACAAGCGGAACCTCGCCTTCCACCCGGACGCCATGCGGCTCGCCGCGCGCTCGCTGCCGCTCATCGACACCAAGCTGCGTGAGGACCCGGAAGCCAACCGCCTGTTCATGGACGTACTCTGCTCGCGGAACGATCCCGAGCCGGTGCTGCGCCGCATGAACGAGGTGGGCGTGCTCGGCCGCTTCGTCTCGGAGTTCGGGCGCGTCGTGGCCATGATGCAGTTCAACATGTACCACCACTATACGGTGGACGAGCACCTGCTGCGCTGCATCGGCATCCTCTCGGAGATCGAGCGCAAGGTGAACCCGGAGAACGGGCTCGCCAACGAGCTGATGGGCCACATCAAGCAGCGCAACCTGCTTTATGTGGCGCTGCTGCTGCACGACATCGCCAAGGGGCGGCCCGAGGACCATTCCATCGCCGGCGCGAAGATCGCCAAGCGCCTGTGCCCCCGCTTCGGCCTCTCGCCGGTGGAGACGGAGACGGTGGCGTGGCTGGTGGAGCAGCATCTCGTCATGTCCACCGTCGCCCAGTCGCGCGATCTCTCGGACCGCAAGACCATCGAGAATTTCGCGGCGGTGGTGCAGAATCTCGACCGCATGAAGCTGCTGCTCATCCTCACCACCGCCGACATCCGCGCGGTGGGGCCGGGTGTGTGGAACGGCTGGAAGTCGCAGCTCCTGAAGACGCTCTATTACGAGACCGAGCCGGTGCTAACCGGCGGCTTCTCGGAAGTGGACCGCGGCAAGCGCGTGCAGATGGCGCAGGCCCAGCTCCGCCATGCTCTGGCCGACTGGAGCGACGATGCGTTCGCCGCCTATTCGGCGCGCCATTATCCGCCCTATTGGTTGCGGGTGGACCTCGACACCAAGCTGCGCCACGCCCGCTTCATCGCCGAGGCGGAAGCGGCGGACCAGACGCTCGCCACCCGTGCCGACATGGAGGGGGAGCGCGGCATCACCGAGCTCACGGTGATGGCACCGGACCATCCCAAGCTGCTGTCGGTGATCGCCGGCGCCTGCGCGGCCACGGGGGCCAACATCGTCGATGCGCAGATCTCCACCACCACGGACGGGCTGGCCCTGGACACCATCGCGCTGCGCCGCGCCTTCGACCGGGACGAGGACGAGCAGCGCCGCGCCCAGCGCGTGTGCAATGCCATCGAGCGGGCTCTGGTGGGCGAGGTGCGCCTGCCGGAGGTGATCGCCCGCAAGGGGCCGAAGGGGCGGCGCACCTTCTCGGTGGAGCCGGAGGTCACGGTCAACAATTCCTGGTCCAACCGCCACACGGTGGTGGAAGTGTCCGGCCTCGACCGCCCCGGTCTGCTGTTCGAGCTGACGACCACCCTATCGCGGCTCAACCTCAACATCGCCTCCGCGCACGTCGCCACCTTCGGGGAGCGGGCGGTGGACGTGTTCTACGTCACCGACCTCATGGGCGCGAAGATCACCAGTGCGGCGCGCCAGTCGGCCATCCGCCGCGCGCTCATCAGCGTGTTCGAAGGCACGTTCGATGAAGAAGAGCCGCCGCGCCGCCTGGTGCGCGCGTGAGGAAATTTCACCGTCATGGCCGGACTTGATCCGGCCATCTCTCCCCGGCACGGGTGCGGCTAGGACGTCCAAAAGATCCCCAAATCAAGTCTGGGGATGATGAGGCGGCGAGCGTCATGCTCGAACCCCAGCCGGCCATGAAATTTCCCTTGCGCTATAGAACTGACGATTTATAATATTCGTCAGTTAACCGGAGAGACGCCGCCGTGCCGCCGATCACCGCCCGCACCAAGGAGACTGCCGACGAGACCCGCGAGCGCATCGCGCGGACCGCCGACGAGCTGTTCCGGCGCATGGGCTATGCCAAGACGGCGGTGGCCGACATCGCTGCCGAGCTGGGCATGTCGCCGGCCAATGTCTACCGCTTCTTCCCCTCGAAGAACGCCATCGTCGAGGCCATTTGCACCCGCTGCCTGGTGGAGATGGAAAATGAGATCCGCGTCATCTCCGCGAAGCCTCTGACCGCCCGTGAGCGCATCTTCGAGCTGTTCCGCGCCATCCTGATCTACCACCGGGACAATTTCATCTCCGAGCGGCGCCTGCACGACATGGTCCTGGTGGCCATCGAGTCCAACTGGGACGCCATATTGGCCCATAAGCTGCGCATCGCGGCCGGCATCGAGGCGCTGCTGGCGGAGGGCATCGAGGAGGGTGCGTTCGTGCCCCACGACGCCGCCGCCGCGAGCCAGATCATGCTCGGCGCCATGGTGCGCTTCTGCCATCCCATCCTTATCGCGGAATCCATCGATGAGGATCTGGAAAGCCAGCTGCAAGCCGCGCTGGCCTTCATCTTGCGCAGCGTCGAGGTGCAGCGCACCCCCTTGTGATTTCGAAGAGGCCCGGGCCGCTGCCCGGGCTTCTTCACGCGTAACTCGTGAAGAAAATCGAACTTCGTCAGTCGTGACTTATTAGTCATCAGGAGCTTAGGCCATGCCTACCGTCGCCACCGCCTTGCGTCTGCTGACCGTGGTCAGCGCTGCCGCCCTCCTCGCCGGCTGCGGCGATCCCGCCCCCGCCGAGCAGGCCGGCCCCCCGCCCCGCCCCGTCCAGGTGGTGGAAGTGGCGCTGAAGCCGCTGGAGGTGGACAAGACCTTCGTGGGCGTCATCCGCGCCCGCCGCGAGATCGACCTGTCCTTCCGCGTGGGCGGCAAGATCTCCCAGCGCCTCGTGGAGGTGGGAGACCGGGTGAAGGCGGGCGAAGTCATCGCCAAGCTGGACCCGGAAGACCTGTCGCTCCAGCTCCAGAGTGCGGAGGCCGAGCTTGCAGCCGCCACCGCCAATTTCAACCAGACCACCGCCGAGGATGGGCGCTACCGCACGCTCACCCAGCGCGGCTTCGCCTCCAACGCCGATCTCGACCGCAAGGCGGTGGCCAAGGAAGAGGCGGTGGGCCGGCTGGAGCGGGCAAAGCGCGCCCTCGACCTCGCCCGCAACCAGCTCGCTTATGCGGACCTCATCTCCGATGCCGAGGGCGTCGTGGTCTCCACCTCCGCCGAGCCGGGGCAGGTGCTGGTCTCCGGCCAGACCGTGGCCCGCATCGCCCGCCTCGACGAGAAGGAGGCCGCCGTCGCCCTTCCCGAGACCGCCCTCGCCAGCGCGCGGGCGGACGGCGCAACGGTCACCCTCTGGGCCGATCCGAACCGCTCCTACAAAGCGCGTCTGCGCGAGCTTTCCCCCCAGGCGGACGCCACCAGCCGCACCTATGCCGCCCGCTTCGCCCTTGAGAATGCCGACGACCGCGTGGCGCTGGGCATGACCGCCACGGTCACCCTCCACCCCGCCGGCCATGCGGACGTGGCCCGCCTGCCGCTCTCGGCGGTGTTCGACCGGGGCACCGGCCCGCGCGTCTATGTGGTCGATCCCAAGACCCGCATCCTCTCCGTGCGCACGGTGGAAATCGCCGGCTACACCGCCGATACGGCCCTGGTCTCGAACGGTCTTTCGGCCGGCGAGAGCGTCGTCGCCATGGGCGTCCAGACCCTCGAGGCGGGGCGCTCCGTGCGCACCGTCGCCGCGCGCTGACAGGAGGTTGAAATGGGCTTCAATCTTTCCGACTGGGCCATCCGCCACCGCGCGCTGACCCTCTTCGCCATCCTCCTGCTGGCCGCTTCGGGCGCCTATGCCTATGTCAATCTCGGCCGGGCGGAGGACCCTTCCTTCACCATCAAGGTGATGGTGGTGAGCGCCGCCTGGCCCGGCGCCACCGCCGACGAGATGCAGGAGCAGGTGGCCGACCCCATCGAGAAGAAGCTCCAGGCGCTCGGCCATCTCGACCGGGTGGAGAGCTATTCCCGTCCGGGCGTCTCCTTCATCCAGGTCTTCCTCACGGACTCCACCCCCGCCAAGGCGGTGCAGGACCTCTGGTATCAGGTGCGCAAGAAGGTGGGCGACATGCGCGGCGACCTGCCCGCAGGCGTCATCGGCCCCTTCTTCGACGACGAGTATGGCGACGTCTATTCCGCCCTCTACATGCTCTCCGGCGACAAGGTGGGCCCGGCCGAGCTGAAGCGGCAGGCGGAGATCATCCGCCAGAAGCTGCTGCGGGTGCAGGACGTGGAGAAGGTGGACCTCGTTGGCGAGCGCCCCGAGCGCATCTTCATCGAGTTCAGCCACGCCCGTCTCGCGACGCTGGGCATCTCGCCCCAGCAGATCTTCGACAGCGTGGCGCGCCAGAACGCGGTAGTCTCCGGCGGCGCCGTGGACACCAATGCCGACCGCATCAATCTGCGCTTAACGGGCGCCTTCACGGGGGCCGAGGCCATCGCCGCCGTGCCGGTCCTCGCGGGCAATGCCGTGTTCCGGCTCGGCGACATCGCCACCGTGAAGCGCGGCTATGAAGATCCGCCCGCTTTCATCATCCGCCAGAACGGGCGCGATGCGGTGGGTATCGGCGTCTCCATGGCGGCGGGCGCCAACATCATCACGCTGGGCCATAACCTGAAGATCGCCATGGACGCCGCCATCGGCGAGCTGCCCATGGGCATCGAGGTGACCCAGGTGGCCGACCAGCCGCACATCGTGGCGGATTCGGTGGGCGAGTTCCTGCGCACCTTCGCGGAAGCCCTCGTCATCGTGCTGGTGGTGAGCTTCCTCTCGCTGGGGCTGCGCACCGGCATCGTCGTGGCGCTCTCCGTGCCCCTCGTGCTCGCCATCGTGTTCGTGGTGATGTTCGCGAGCGGCATGGATCTCCACCGCATCACGCTCGGCGCCCTCATCATCGCGCTGGGCCTGCTCGTGGACGATGCCATCATCGCCATCGAGATGATGGTGGTGAAGATGGAAGAGGGCTTCGACCGCGCCAAGGCCGCGGGCTTCGCCTGGACCTCCACCGCCTTCCCCATGCTCACCGGCACGCTGGTGACGGCGGCGGGCTTCCTCCCCGTGGGCTTCGCCAAGTCGTCGGCGGGCGAATATGCCGGCGGCATCTTCTGGGTGGTGGGCATCGCGCTCATCGCCTCGTGGTTCGTGGCGGTGATCTTCACGCCCTATCTCGGCTTCATGCTGCTGCCCAACCTCAAAAAGACGGCGGCCAACGGCCATGCCACCCATGACGGACGGCTCTACCGCGCCTTCCGCCGGGTGCTGAACCTCAGCCTGCGGCATCGCTTCGCGGTCATCGGGATCACGTTCGGCCTATTTGCTGCCGCTTTGGTCTCGTTCGGCGCGGTGCAGCAGCAATTCTTCCCCACCTCCACGCGGCCCGAGCTGTTCCTGGAGATGCGGCTGCCGGAGGGCACCTCCATCGCCGTCACCCAGGCCACCGCCCAGAAGGCGGAGGCGCTGATCGGCGAAGATCCGGACGTGGCCACCGCCACCACCTATATCGGCCGCGGCACGCCGCGCTTCTGGCTCGGCCTCAATCCCGTGCTGCCCAACCCGAACTTCGCGCAGATCGTCATCGTCGCGAAGGACGTGGAGGCGCGCGAGCGGCTGAAGGCTCGGCTCGACAAGGCGCTGGCCGAGGGCGCCCTGCCCGAAGCCCGCTCACGCGTGGACCGCTTCGTGTTCGGCCCGCCGGTGGGCTTCCCCGTGCAGTTCCGCGTGGTCGGCCCCGACCCGCTGAAGGTGCGCGACATCGCCGAGCAGGTGCGCCAGGTGATGGACCGCGACCCCGCCCTCATCGATCCGCATCTGAACTGGGGCGAGCAGGTGAAATCCATCACCCTCCAGGTGGACCAGGACCGGGCGCGGGCCATCGGCACCACGCCGCGCGACATCGCCGAGACGCTCCAGACGCTGCTCTCCGGCTACACCGTGACCCAGCACCGGGACGGCAACCTCCTCATCGACGTGGTGGCCCGCGCGGTCCCGGAGGAGCGCGTCGACCTGGAACGTCTCTCCGCCCTCACGGTCACCACCCGCAACGGCATCGCCGTGCCGCTAGGTCAGGTGGCCCGCATCGTCTATGGGGCGGAGGAGCCCATCCTCTGGCGGCGCGACCGCGACCTGGTGCTGACGGTGCGCGGAGACGTGAAGGACGGCATCCAGCCGCCCGACGTGACCACGCGCATCCTGCCCCAGCTCGCGGCCCTCAAGGTCGGCCTGCCGGCGGACTACCGCATCGAGACCGGCGGCTCCATCGAGGAGAGCGTGAAGGCGAACACGGCGCTGGCCGCCGTGTTCCCGGTCATGATCATCGCCATGCTGACGCTGCTGATGATCCAGCTCCAGAGCTTCTCGCGGCTCGGCCTCGTGCTGGCCACGGCGCCCCTCGGGCTGATCGGGGCGACGTTCGCCCTGCTCATCTCGCACCGGCCGTTCGGCTTCGTGGCGCTGCTGGGCCTCATCGCTCTGGCGGGGATGATCATGCGCAACACGGTGATCCTGGTGGACCAGATCGACAAGGACATCGCCGCCGGCCATGCGCCCGCGGAAGCCATCGTCGACGCGACCATCCGCCGGGCGCGGCCCGTGGTGCTGACCGCGCTCGCGGCGGTGCTGGGCATGATCCCCCTCGCGGAGAGCACCTTCTGGGGGCCCATGGCCATCACCATCATGGGCGGGCTTCTGGTGGCCACCGTCCTCACCCTGCTGGTGGTGCCGGCCATGTATGCGGCCTGGTTCCGGGTGAAGGTGGCGAAGGCGGAAGTGCCGGCCGCGAACGTTGCGGGCGAGCCGCCGCACGCGGAGCACGCTGCGGCGTGAACACAAATTCCCTCTCCCGCTTGCGGGGGAGGGGTAGGGAGGGGGCAGGCGCGGCCAAAGGACCGCCCTCCCGAGGCCAGTCGGCCCCCTCCCGCTTCAATATCGGAGTTTGTCCTGGGCGTATGCAACGCAGCGAAGCACAGTGGAATGCGACCCGGGACCCAGCGCAAGAGACCGCCGAAGGCGCTTCAATAAGCCGTCGCCACGCGGTGACGGCGTGAAGGCGCTGGTCGCGGGTTGACGGCTTCGCCGGAGTCTTGCGCTGGGCCCCGGATCTGCGTTCGAGCTGCGCTCTCACTTGTCCAGGGCAAGAAGGCTCACACCCGCAGCACGCACGCTCCGCCGGTGAGACCGCCACCCGCCGCACTCATCAGGATGATCTCGCCAGATTCCAGCGGCTTCTCCTGGTGCGAGAGCGACAGGGTCAGTGGAATGGTCCCCGCCGAGGAATTCCCGTACCGCGCGATGGAACGGGCCACCTTCTCGGGCGGAATACCAAGATTGTGCGCCACCGCATCCAGCAGCCGCTCATTGGCCTGGTGCGGTACGAAGCGGTCCACCTGTGCTGCCGAAATTCCCGCCTGCTCCAGCGCGTCGCGCGCCGCATCGCTCATCAGCCGCACGGCGCCGAGAAACAGCGCCTTGCCGTCGGTAAGCGTCATGCGCGTGTCCTCCACCGACAGGTCCGGGGAGAAGGGCCGGCTTGAGCCCCCCGCGGGGATATGCACCAGTTCGTAGCCCGAGCCCTCCGAGCCCAGGGAGGCGCCGAGGATGCCGCCCTCCCCGCCCGGCGCCACCACCACCGCGCCGGCCGCGTCGCCGAAGATGACGGAGGAGCCGCGCTCGGTGGGATTGATGCGGCGGGAGAGCAGGTTCGCGCCGATCACCAGAGCCGGCCGCCGCCACGTGCGCACGAAGCCTTCCGCCATGACCAACGCATAGAGGAAGCCCGCGCAGGCGCCCGCCATGTCCACGGCGCCGGAATGTGCGAGGCCCAGCTTGTGCGCCACGAGCGGCGCGGAGGGCGGCAGGAGATGGTCGGGCGTCGAGGTGGCGAGCAAGGTGAGTGCGATGTCGCTGCGCGGCAGGCCCGCCTCTTCCAGCGCCATCTCGCCGGCCGCGACCGCAAGGTCTGAGAGGGTCTCGTGCGGCTCCGCCCAGCGGCGCTCCAGAATGCCCGTGCGTCGTTCGATCCAGCCGGTCTCCAGGCCGAGGGAGGATTCGATCTCGGCGTTCGGCACCACCCGCACGGGGGCTGCATGGCCGAGGCCGAGGAGGCGCGTGCCGGCGCTCATGAGGGGCTCCCGAAGCGGTCGCCGGCCTCATGGATGGCGGCGTAAAGCCTGTCCAGCTCGTCGGCCGTCACGCAATAAGGCGGCATCAGATAGAGCACGTTGCCGAGAGGGCGAACGAGCAGGCCCTGCTCCAGGAAGAAGGCCCGCATCTTCGGCCCGGCCTCCGCCAGATAGCCCGCGCCCGGCACCTTCAAATCCAGCGCCGTGATGGTGCCGCAGCGGCGCGCATTCTCGAAGCGTCCGTCATCCGCGAACTGCGCGATGCGCTCCGCCTGCATGGCGCAGAGCGCTGCGACCCGTTCCGCCACCGGCTCCTGCTGCCAGACCTTCACATTGGCGAGCCCGGCGGCGCAGGCGATGGGATTTGCGGTGTAGGAAGAGGAATGGAAGAAGGTGCGCGAACGGTCCTGCGAGTAATGCGCCGCGAACACCTCCTCGCTCGCCAGCGTGGCGGCAAGCGGGATGGCGCCGCCGGTAAGGCCCTTGGAGGTGCACAGGATATCCGGCGAGATGCCCGCCTGTTCGCACGCGAACATGGTGCCGGTGCGGCCCCAGCCGGTCATCACCTCGTCGGCGATGAAGAGGGTGCCGGTCTCCCTCGCGATGCGCGAAAGCTCGGAGAGAATGGCGGGCGGATACATGAGCATGCCGCCGGCGCCAAGCACCAAAGGCTCGATGATGAGCGCCGCCGCCTTGCCGCCCCGCGTTGCCGCCTCGAAGGCGTCCAGCGTCTCCTGCTCCTTGCCCGGCGCGGGGAAAGGGATGCGATCCACCTCGAACAGCAGCGGCTCGTAGGCGGCGTTGAACACGCCGCGCGCACCGACGCTCATGGCGCCGATGGTGTCGCCGTGATAGCTCGCCTCCATCACCACGATGCGGTGCCGCGCCTCCCCTTTATTGCGGAAGGTGCCGAGCGCCATCTTCAGCGCCACCTCCACGCTGGTGGAGCCGGAATCCGAATAGAAGACGCGGATGAGGCCCGGCGGCGCCAGCGTCACCAGCTCGCGCGCCAGAGCCTCGGCATAAGGATGGGTGAAGCCGGCGAAGATGAGCTGGTCCAGCTCCTCGCTCGCGGCCCGGATGGCGGACATGATGGCCGGGTGCCGGTGGCCGTGGGTGATGACCCACCAGGAGGAAATGGCATCGAGGATGCGCCGGCCCTCGGCCGTCTCCAGATAGGCGCCCTCGGTGCGCGCGATGAGCGGCGGGGCCGGCTCGGTGGCGTGCTGGGTGAAGGGGTGCCAGACGGGCGAATTCATCTCAAAGGAAATCCAGCATCACAGGAAATCTCTGGCCTCGAACGCCCCCGCGAACGCCGCCTGCAAAGCCTCCGGCGTCAGCGGCGCGACGGGGGGCAGGCAGCCGAGCACCTTTACCCCCGAAAAGGCGGCGATGACATCCTGGCTGTCGCGCATCTCCTCGCCGATGAAGGCGATGCCCTTGATAGGGATGTTCCGCGCTTTGAGCGCCTCGATGGAGAGCAAGGTGTGATTGATGGTGCCGAGGGCGGTGCGGGCGCAGAGCACCACCGGCAGGCCCCAGTGGGCGAAGAGATCGATGGTGAGAAGGTCGCGCGTGAGCGGAACCATGAGCCCCCCTGCCCCCTCGATCACCAGCGGGCGCTGCGGAGGCACGAGGAGGCGGGCGGGATCGATGGCGACGCCCTCCGCCTCGGCCGAAAGATGCGGCGAGGCGGGCAGCTTCAGGCGATAGGCTTCGGGCAGGATGCGCTCCGGCGGGACGCGGCCAAAGCGCGCCACCGTCTCGCTGTCGGTTTCCTCCTCAAGGCCGGACTGAACCGGCTTCCAGTAAAACGCCCCGAGCGCATGGGTGAGCGCGGCGGCGAAGACGGTCTTGCCGATGCCCGTGTCCGTGCCGGTGACGATGAGCGCGCTCACGCCGGCACCTCGGCCATGGCCTCGGCGATGGCGTCCACGAGGCCGGAGACGATGGCGGCGTCCACATTCAATGTGAGCGAGACCCGTAGCCGCGCGGTGCCTTCGGGCACGGTGGGCGGGCGGATGGCGCGGCAGTCGAAGCCGGCGGCCCGCACCTTCGCCGCCACCGCCGTCGCGCGGGCATTGGTGCGGAGCATCACGGGAATGATCTGCGAGCCAGAGGGCGGCACGCCGAGGCGCTGCATCAGCGAGCCTTCGGCGGTCTTCACCAGCATGGAAAGCCGCGCCCGCCGCTCCGGCTCGTCCTTCAGGATGCGCAACGATTCCCGCACCCCGGCGGCCACGAGGGGCGAGGGCGCCGTGGCATAGATGAAGGGTCGGGCGCGGTTCACCAGGAAATCCAAGAGGCTGCGATGCGCCGTCACCAGCGCGCCGGAGACGCCCAGCGCCTTGCCGCAGGTATGGATTGAGATAAGCGCCTCGCGCCCCTCATAGTCCGCCGCCAGCCCCCGCCCGTCCGGGCCGAACACGCCGGTGGCATGGGCCTCGTCCACCACGAGGAAGCCGTCATGGCGCTCGGCGATGGCCATGAGGTCGGTAAGCGGGGCGGCGTCGCCATCCATGGAATAGATGCTCTCCACGGCGATGAAGGGCGTGCCCTTCCCGCCCGCCCCGCGCCAGCGCAGGACGGCATCTTCCATCGCCTGCGCGTCGTTATGGGCGGTGGCCGCCACCTCCGCCTTGCCCGCCTGCATGCCGGCATGGACGGAGGCGTGGATCAGTTCATCATAAACGATGAGATCGCCGCGCCGGGGCAAGGTGGAGAACAGCGCGAGGTTGGCGTCGAAGCCGGAGGCGAAGAACAGGCAGCCATCCGCGCGGAGAAAACGCGCCGCCTCCTCCTCCAGCGCCTCATGCTCGGGATCGTTGCCGCGCAGTAGCCGCGACCCCGCAGCCCCCACCGGCACACCGCGCGCCACCGCCTCCTGAACCGCCGCCTTTAGGCGCGGCGAGGAGGCTAGGCCCAGATAGTCGTTGGAGGCGAAATCATGCCCCGCGCGCGGCTCCAGCGCGCGGCCCCGGCTGCGGCCGCGCAGGCCCTCCAGCGTCGCCGTGAAGCGGCCGAGCCGCCCGGCGCTCATTGGCGGGTGTCCAGCTCCTCGGCCGTAATCCCCAGGCGGCGGAACAGGCCGGTGTCGTGGTCCTCGCCGGGATTGTCGGCGGTGAGCAGCGTCTCGCCCACGAAGATGGAATTGGCGCCCGCGAAGAAGCACATGGCCTGCAATTCGTCCGTCATCTCGGTGCGGCCGGCAGAAAGGCGCACGTGCGAGGTGGGCATGAGGATGCGGGCGAGCGCGATGGTGCGCACGAACTCGATGGGGTCCACGGGCGCCGCGTTCTCCAGCTTCGAGCCCGGGATGGGAATGAGCATGTTGATGGGCACGCTCTCCGGCGGCACGGCCATGTTGGCCAGCGTCAGCAGCATGTCGATGCGGTCGCCCGCATTCTCACCCATGCCGAGGATGCCGCCGGCGCACACCTTCATGCCCGCCTCGCGGACGTTGGCCAGCGTCTCCAGCCGGTCGGTGAAGGTGCGGGTGGTGATGATCTCGCTGTAATAGCGCTCGGAGGTGTCGATGTTGTGGTTGTAATAATCGAGCCCGGCGTCCGCGAGGCGGTGGGCCTGCTGCGGGTTCAGCATGCCGAGCGTCATGCAGGTCTCCATGCCCAGGGCTTTGACGCCCTCCACCATGGCGACGACCATGTCCATGTCGCGCTCCTTGGGCGAGCGCCAGGCGGCGCCCATGCAATAGCGCGTCGCGCCGCCGTCCTTCGCCTTCTTCGCTTCAGCGAGGACGCGCTCAACCTCCATCAGCTTGGAGGCCTTCAGGCCCGTCGGCGCGTGGGCGGACTGGCTGCAATAGCCGCAATCCTCGGGGCAGCCGCCGGTCTTGATGGAGAGCAGGCGGCTCATCTGCACCTTGTTGGGGTCGAAATGGGTGCGGTGGATGCTCTGGGCTTCGAACAGCAGGTCATTGAGCGGGAGATTGTAGAGGCGCTCGGCCTCTTCGCGGCTCCACAGGCTGCGAACCCCAGCGTCCTTGGGAACGGGCACCACCACTGTCATCGTCCAAAACCCATCCTGATCTGCCCCTTCCCTGAGTTATACCGGAAAGTGTCACTGACAAAATGCTAAGAATGGCGTGGAAAACCCGTCTCCTGTGAACCTCACGAAATCCGCGAGTGACGCGTCATGAAGCTCCACGAACTCGATCGCTCGAAAACGGAAGCCATCGCCGGGCCGATCGATCCCGCCGCCGTCGTTTCGGGCAAGCCGGAAACCCGCGCCTTCGTCACTTATGACGCACCGGAGGAGCGGCTGTGTGTGGGGGAATGGGAGGCAAGCGTGGGCAAGTGGCGGGTGAAATATGATGAGTGGGAATATTGCCTCATCGTCTCCGGCCGCTGCGTGGTGACGGGGGACGACGGCACGGTCATCCATGCGGGCCCGGGCGACGCCTTCGTGCTGGAACCCGGCTTCACCGGCACCTGGGAGGTGGTGGAGCCCATGCGCAAGCATTGGGTGGTGCGGACGCCTTGAAGGGCTTTTTGTCCTGGACAAGCGAAAGCGAAGCTTGAGCGCAGATCCGGGACCCAGCGCAAGAATCCACCGAAGGTGCTTCAACCCACCAGTGCCGCCACGCGGCGATGGTGCAAAAGGCGCTAGTCGCGAGTTGACCGCTTCGCAGGAGTCTTGCGCTGGGTCCCGGATCTGCGCTCCGCTTTCAGCGTCACTTGTCCAGGACAAGCCGCGCTTTTAACCCCTACGCCGCATCCGACGCGGACGCCGCCGTCAGCAGGGCGTGAATGAGCGATGCATCGCGGGTGGCGCGCAGCTTCTCGGCGATGCTGGGGTCGCGCAGCATGCGGGCGACGCGGGCCAGGGCCTTCAGGTGGTCCGCTCCCGCCGCCTCGGGTGCGAGCAGGAGGAAGACGAGGTCCACGGGTTCGCCGTCCAGGGCCTCGAAATCGATGGGCTTTTCCAGGCGCGCGAAGGCGCCGAACAATTGTCCGAGCTTCGGCAGCTTGCCGTGGGGGATGGCGATGCCGCCGCCCACGCCGGTGGAGCCGAGCCGCTCGCGCTGGAGCAGGGTGTCGAAGATTTCCCTCTGATCGCGCCCGATGAGAACGGAAGCGTTGTGCGCAAGCTCCTGGAGAGCCTGCTTCTTGCTGCTCGCCCGAAGGGACGGAAAGACCGCATCGGGTGCGAGGAGATCGGCGAGGGGCATGGAACCTTGTTCCTGGGTCTATAGCGCGATCCGTGCCGGGGCCCAGGGGGCTCCGGCAGCGGAGAGGGGCCGGAAGGGGGACATGCCGCCCTTCCAGGCCCGCGCGCGGGTCAATGTTTTTCCTCGGAGAAGGCGGCAGGGTCGATCCACCCCACATGCCCGTCCGGGCGCCGGTATACAACGCTCATGCGCCCGTGTCCGGCATGGCGGAACACCACCACTGGCGCTCCGGTGATCTCCAGCTCCACCACGGCATCGGCCACAGAGAGGCTGCGGAGCTTGGTCACCTGCTCGGCGACCACGGTCGGGCTCCAGCCCTCCAGGCCCTCGTCCGTCTCGTCCTCGGGAGCGGGCGCAAGCACGTAGGCCTGCGCGCTCACGGCGCCATTGGCGTTGCCATGCCCGTGACGATCCTTAAGGCGCTGCTTATAGCGTCGCAGGCGCTTCTCAATCTTGTCCAAAGCCGCGTCAGCGCAGGCATTCGCCTCGTGCGCGTTGCCCTGGGCCTGAAGATTCACGCCCGAATCAAGGTGAAGCATGCACTCGGACCGATAGCCGGATCCGTCGCGTGCCACGGTGACGTGGCCAGACCATCCGCCATCGAAATATTTGCCGAGCACCTCGGAAATGCGGTCCGACAAACGTTGCCGGAGGGCATCTCCGACGTCGATATTCTTACCCGAGACGCGTAAGGCCATGCGATTTGGTCCCCTTTGGAGTTAGGACGTGGGTGATCCCCTCGTTCTCCCCCGTTCTTTTCAAACCGGCCGGCCTATCAGTGGTAGGAGCGCTGCGACCAACTGTCAACGATGGCGGCGACGTAGGGGCTTCGGGAGGCATTCAACCTTTGGCCTGCTTGGCCAAGCGCGGCGACGCCATGGCGCGTGCCATCTTGGCCTTGACCGGGGATGGGAAGCGGATTCAGCGAGAATCGGGGCATGCTCCGCCCTTTCGGAGAAGCTCCTGGTGCGCCTAGGCCTGAACGGCCCTTTGGGCGGCAAGCCCCTCACATCTGGTCGAAATCCACCACCACGCGCTCCGTGGTGGGGTGCGACTGGCAGGTGAGGACGAAGCCGGCCTTCAGCTCCCACGGCTCCAGGGAATAGTTCACGTCCATCTCAACGGCGCCTTCCACCACCTTGGCGCGGCAGGTGGAGCACATGCCGCCCTTGCAGGCAAAGGGCAGGTCCATGCCGGCGCGCAGGGCGGCATCGAGGATCGTCTCGCCCTTGGCCACCGGCACGTCGCGGCGCTTGCCGTCCACGATCATGGAGGCGATGTGGGCCGGCGGCGCATCGGGCACCACCACCGGCTTCGGGCGCGGCTTGCCGCCAAGGGCCGAGACGAAACGCTCGGTATGGATGCGCTCCTCAGGGATCCCGAGGGCCTTCAAGGTTGCCTCGAGCTCGTCGATCATGCCCTCCGGGCCGCAGACGAAGGCATTGTCCACCGCGGCCGCCGGCACCATGGCGGTGAGCAGCAGGCGCACCTTCTCGCCATCGAGGCGGCCGTTCAGCACGGGCAGGTCCTGCTCCTCCTTGGAGAGGACGTGGAAGATGGACAGGCGGCCAAGGAAGCGGTCCTTCAGCTCTTCCAGGTCTCCACGGAACAGGATGTCGGTGGTGGAGCGGTTTCCGTAGAACAGGAAGAAGCGGCTGTTGGGCTCGCGGGAGAGCACGCCGCGCACGATGGAGAGGATGGGCGTGATGCCCGATCCCGCCGCAAACGCCGCATGCAGCCGCCCGTCTTCCGGTGCTTTTCCCAGCCCGAACCGGCCGGTGGGGGTCATCACCTCAAGCTCATCGCCCACCTTGATGGCGCTGTTGGCCCAGGCGGAGAACAGGCCGTTCTCCACCTCCTTGACCGCAATGCGCAATTCCCCGTCGTCCGGGCCGGAGCAGATGGAATAAGAGCGGCGCACGTCTTCGCCCTCCAGCGTGGTGCGCAGCGTCAGATACTGGCCCGGCGCGAAGGCGTAGTCTCGCGAGAGGTCCGCGGGCACCGCGAACGCGATGGAGACAGCCTCGTTGGTCTCGCGCTTCACGTCGCGAACGGAGAGGCGGTGGAATTTCGGGGTCGCGGCGGACATGGTCTCACCCGTCAGTGGCATTTGAAATAATCGAACGGCTCGCGGCAGCTCCGGCACTGCCAGAGCGACTTGCACGAGGTAGAGCCGAAGGCGGCGATTTCCGTGGTGTCGATCGAGCCGCATTGCGGGCAGGCCACCTCATCCTCGCCGAACAGCGCGCGCCGGCCGCCCCCCTTCGCGGGGGGCGCAATGCCGTAGTCCTTCAGCTTCTGCCGGCCTTCCTCGGTCATCCAGTCGGTGGTCCAGGCCGGCGAGAGCACGGTCTTGACCTGGACCGGGCCGAAGCCCGCTTTCTCCAGCGCCAGCTCGATCTCCAGCGCGATCATGTTCATGGCCGGGCAGCCGGAATAAGTGGGCGTGATGGCCACCTCGATGCGCCCGTCGGCGACGCTCACGTCCCGCAGCACGCCGAGATCGGCGATGGAGAGGACCGGGATCTCCGGGTCCACCACCGCGCCCGCCACGCGCCACACGTCCTCGCGCAGCGCTTCCTGGCCACGCGGCGCCTGGCGATCGTGAAGCGCCGCACCCATCACCAGGCCGCTCCGGGAAAGGCGCGCTGCATATATTGCAGGTCGGCCAGAAGATGGCCGAGATGCTCGGAATGGGCGCCGGAGCGGCCGCCCTTCTGCATCCACTCAGTCTCGGGCAGCTTCAGCGTTGCCTCCGTCAGCACTTTGGAGACCGTCTCGCGCCACAGGCCGCGCAGGGTCTCCGGGTCCGGGGCCACGCCGTCTGCGACCAGGGACGTTTCGCCCGCGTCCGCCTCGAACATCTCGCCGGTGAAGGACCACAGATGATCCACTGCCTCTTGGGCGCGGCGATGGCTTTCCTCCGTGCCGTCGCCGAGGCGGATCACCCATTCGGCGGAATGGCGCAAATGATAAGCGCTCTCCTTCTCCGCCTTCGCCGCGATGGCGGAAAGCGTGGCATCGGAAGAGGCCGTCAGCGCCCGCCAATAGGGGTCCATGAAGGCGGAATAGAAGAACTGGCGCACCATGGTGCGGGCGAAGTCGCCATTGGGCTGCTCCACGAGGAGCACATTGCCGTAGCCGCGCACGTCGCGGCGATAGGCATAGGCGTCCTCGTCATTCCCGGCGGCTTCCACCTCGGCGGCATAGGTGTAGAGCGAGCGCGCCTGGCCGATGAGATCGAGGCCCATATTGGCCAGGGCCATGTCCTCTTCCATCATGGGCGCGTGGCCGCACCATTCGGACAGGCGATGGCCGAGGATCAGCGCATCGTCGGCGCGGCGCAGCAGATAGCGGACGAGCGGCGTCTCCGTGACGGTGATGGAGCCAGCGGCCATGGTGCGTTTCCCTGGTTACGTCGGTCATCCCCGGACTTGATCCGGGGATCTCTCCCGGTTCTGCGGGAGATGGCCGGGTCAAGCCCGGCATGACGGCTTAACGGGCGTGTCCGCCCGCGCTCACATATGCCCGACTTCGTCCGGCACGTCGTAGAAGGTCGGGTGGCGGTAGATCTTGCTCTCCGCCGGCTCGAACATCATGCCCTTGTCCGCAGGATCGGAGGCGGTGATGGCGTTGGAGGGCACCACCCAGATGGAGAGCCCCTCCCCGCGACGGGTATAGAGATCGCGCGCGGCCTGGAGGGCCAAGGTCGCGTCGGTCGCGTGGAGCGAGCCCACATGCTTGTGGGCGAGGCCGTTGCGGGAGCGGATGAACACTTCCCAGAGCGGAATGGTCTGGCCGGCCATGGTGCGTTTCCTCTTGAATCTCAGGCGGCCGCCTTGGCGCGGCGCTTCTCGGCGAAGGCAAGGGCGGCTTCGCGCACCCAGGCGCCATCCTCATGGGCCTTGCGGCGCGCGGCGAGCCGGTCGCGGTTGCACGGGCCGTTGCCGGCCAGGACCTGCTTGAACTCGTCCCAATCGATGGCGCCATAGTCCCAATGGCCGGTCTCATCGTTGAACGTGAGGTCCGGGTCAGGAAGGGTCAGGCCGAGATACTGGGCCTGGGGCACGGTGGCATCGACGAACTTCTGGCGCAGCTCGTCATTGGAGAAGCGCTTGATCTTCCAGCGGGTGGAGGCGTCCGAATGCTGGCTTGCGGCATCCGGCGGGCCAAACATCATCAGGCACGGCCACCACCAGCGGTTCAGCGCATCCTGCGCCATGTCCTTCTGCTCGGCCGTGCCCTTGGAGAGGGTGACCATGATCTCGTAGCCCTGGCGCTGGTGGAAGGATTCCTCCTTGCACACCCGGATCATGGCGCGGGCATAGGGACCATAGGAGCAGCGGCAGAGCGGGATCTGGTTCATGATCGCCGCGCCATCCACCAGCCAGCCGATGGCGCCGATATCGGCCCAGGTCAGGGTCGGATAGTTGAAGATGGACGAATACTTGGCCTTGCCGCTGAGCATCTGGTCCACCAGCTCTTCGCGCGATGTGCCCAGCGTCTCGGCGGCGGCATAGAGGTAGAGGCCGTGGCCGCACTCGTCCTGCACCTTGGCGAGGAGCGCGGCCTTGCGGCGGAGCGAGGGCGCGCGGGTGATCCAGTTGCCCTCCGGCAGCATGCCCACGATCTCGGAATGGGCGTGCTGGGAGATCTGGCGCGTCAGTGTCTTGCGATAGGCCGCCGGCATCCAGTCATTGGGCTCGATGCGCTCTTCCTCGTCGATCCGCTCCTGGAAGCGGGCGGCGAGGGCGGCGTCCTCGATGTTGCGGTCTGCGGCGTCCGGATTGGCGTTGAGGGCCTGGGTGTACATGCAGCTCCTCCCTATCTTGGAAAGATTATATGTAACGGAATTTTTTCATGCAAGTTATTTTTGTAACATGTTGGGATGCGGTGCATCCCTCCAAAGCGCGTCATGGCATCTCCGCCCGCGGACGACGGGTGAACGTCCACGGGCGGAGATGCCAATGAGAAAAATGTGCAGGGCCCGAAGACCCTGCACATGGACGATCGCGTCAGGAGGCGGGCCTCGGCTCGAAGGGTTCCCAGATGCTGATCTTGCGGGTCTCCGGCATCAGGAAGAGGCAGAGCACGAAGCACACGGCCGGCACCGCGATGGGATAGATCAGCGCGTAGCCGACGCTGCCGGTGGCGGCGAAAGCCGCCGAGGTGATGAACGGCACCAGTCCGCCGCCCCACCCATTGCCGATGTGATACGGCACCGAGACAGACGTGTACCGGATCTTGCCGGGGAAGTATTCCGCCAGGAACGCCCCGACCGGCCCATACACCATCCCCACATAGCAAACGAGGATGAAGATGATGAAGACCGCGACCGGATAGTTGATGTTGCCGGGATGCGTGACCGTCCCCAGCCACGAATACAGGGGATAGTAGGTGAGCGCGGCAAGCAGCATGCCGCCCAGGATCACCGGCTTACGGCCGATGATGTCGGACAGCCAGCCGAAGAAGATCAGGCTCGGCGTCGCGATGAGCAGCGCGGCGCCCACGATGTAGGACGACGTCAGCGCGTCCACCTTGGACACCTGCTGCAGGAAGTACAACGCCCAGAACTGGCCGCTGTACCAGACCACGCCCTGCCCGATCAGCACGAGCGTGGCGATCCCCACATACTTGATGTTGGAGCTGAGGAAGGCCTCCCTCCACGGATTCCGGGTGGTCTGCCCCCTGGCCTTGATCTCCTGGAAGATCGGCGTCTCCTGGAGTTGCAGCCGGATGTAAATCGCGACGGCCACCAGCAGGAAAGACACCAGGAACGGAACCCGCCACGCCCATGCATTGAAGGCTTCGGTGCCGAAATAGGTGCGTGTCGCGATGATCACGGCGAGCGACACCACGATGCCCAGCGTCGGAGAGGTCTGGAGCCAGCCGGTGTAATAGCCGCGGCGGGCGTCGGGGACATGTTCGGCCACATAGGTGATGGCGCCGCCATATTCGCCGCCCAGGCACAGGCCCTGGATCATCCGCAGGCCGAAGAGAAGGAAGGCGGCGGTCAGGCCGATGGACTCGTAGGTCGGGATCAACCCGATCGCACCCGTCCCCAGTCCCATTCCGGTGAGCGTGACGAGGAAGGTGTATTTGCGGCCGATCCGGTCCCCCATCCATCCGAACAGGAATGCTCCCAGGGGACGGATCAGGAAACCAGCGGTGAACAGCGCAATCGTGCTCAGCAGAGCCGCGACCGGATGGCTCTGCTCGAAGAACTTGACCGACAGAACCGCCGCCAAACTCCCAAATATATAGAAGTCATACCACTCGATGACGTTCCCCACCGACGCGGCGACGATCACCCGGCGGAAATCCTTTGGGATTTGAATGGCCATTCTTGCCTCCTCTTACAAGGCATTCCTCCTGTTGTTCATGCGTTGTCTTCTCGCCCTGCGAGATTCATGCGCGACAGACCAGCGGGCG
The DNA here is from genome assembly GCF_040049275.1 of Aquabacter albus. Lineage (NCBI taxonomy): Bacteria > Pseudomonadati > Pseudomonadota > Alphaproteobacteria > Hyphomicrobiales > Xanthobacteraceae > Aquabacter > Aquabacter albus. The sequence continues at coordinate 643,073 of NZ_JBDZDT010000001.1, forward strand.
CGGGCGCGACGCCGGCCTTGAGGAGCTTTGAGCCACCAGGGAAAGCTCCAACGGCCTTCAGCGCCGTGAGCAACCGCTCCCTCCTGCCCGTCCAGGAGCGAAAGCGTAAACCACAGTATAATCCCTAATGAGATGGCTGAGGTATAAAACTTTTGGCTCAGCCCAACTCAGCCGAACGCGAGGGACAAGCGCCGAAACCTTTGGCTTGTTTGATCGGGATCTGTGAGCGTCCGTCCCCCTTATCCCCGCAACAACCCGAATTTCACGAGGCTCTCCCCGGACGCCACGATCGCGTCGTCCGCACTCCGCGGCGACCAGCCGAGCACGCGCATGGCTTTCTCGCTGGTGGCGTTGCGCACGACGCTGAGCAGCGGCACCGAAGCCTTGGCCATGGGGCTGCGCACGGCCGCAAGGCGCACCATCCAGTCAGGCAGAGTGAAGCGCGGCGCCCGTTTGCCTGCTGAACCCATGCGCGCCTGCAGCACCCCGGCGATCTCGCGCAGCCACATGAAATCGCCCGAGACGGCAATGAAGCGCTCCCCCTTGGCGGCCGGGTGGGTCATGGCGCGGATATGAAGATCCACCACGTCCCGCACGTCCACCACGCCGAAGCAGATGCGCGGCACGCCGGGCATGATGCCGTCCATCAGCCCCTTGATGAGGGCAAGCGAACCCGACAGGTCCGGCCCCAGGGTCGGGCCGAACACCCCGGTGGGGTTGATGACGGACAGCTCAAGGCCCCCGCCTTCCCTGGCGATGAAATCCCAGGCGGCGCGCTCGGCCAGCGTCTTCGACCGCATATAGGCCTGCACGTCCGGACGGGTCGGATCGGTCCAGCCGGTCTCGTCGAACGGCGCTTCCTGCACTCCTCGGCCGTAACCGATGGCTGCGAACGAGGACGTCACCACCACCCGCCGCACGCCCGCATCGCGCGCCGCGCGCAGCACCCGCAGCGTACCGTCGCGGGCGGGGATGATCAGTTCGTCCTCGTGCTTCGGCTGGCCCTGAGGCAGGGGCGAGGCCACATGCAGCACATATTCGCACCCGGCGGCGGCCTCGGCCCAGCCGGCATCGCGCTGAAGATCGGCGGCGATGAAGGACACGTGCCCGCCAGCCTCGACACCGCCCTCCTTCAGCATGGCCCGCACCTCGCCTTCGCGTGCGAGGTTCCGCAAGGTGGCGCACACCTCGTGACCGGCGGCGAGAAGCTGAAGAATGGCATGGCTGCCGATGAAGCCCGACCCGCCCGTCACCAGAACCCTGCTCATGATGTCCCCTGTTCGCCGCCGCCCCGAGCGCGGCCTCGATGATCCGTGTTATCGTCGGCAAGAGATCGTATGTGCGGCGAGATGATCAAGTAGGATGAATAATGATACTTGGTATGGAAAAAGAGACTATTGAGCCATGCGGCGATGATCAGCCCTGCTGCGAGGGCTGCACGCCAAGTAGTTCCGATATCTCCCACTTCCAGAACGCCATCCGCACCATCGTCGGCAAGTGGAAGGTGGAGATCGTCTTCACGCTCATCAGCGGCCCGCGCCGCTTCGGCGAAATCCGGCGCGCCCTGCCCGGTATCACGCAGCACACGCTGACGGCCCAATTGCGCGAGCTGGAAGGCAGCGGGCTGCTGGTGCGCACGGCTTATGCGGAAATCCCGCCGCGCGTGGACTATGAACTGACCGATGCGGCCTATGCGCTGCTGCCGGTCTTCAAGGCCATGCTGGAATGGTCCCGGCGCTATGGCGCGCAGCTTGAAGCCCACGGCACGGGCACGGCGGCCCTCACCCCTTGAAGCGGCGCCACACCTCATCGCTTGGCGGGAGCGGCGCGCCGCTTTCATCCACCGCATTCTCGTCCAGCCAGCGCTCCGAGCCCTCCAGCAGCGCGCCATAGACCTCGGCGCACAAAGCCCGCGCCGCGGCGCCCGGCCAGTCGGCGGGCAGCACCTCGGCGGGGAGGATGGGGTCGCGCAGCACGATGCGGCGGTATTCGTGGATCAGCAGCACACGGCCCACGAGGCAGTCGAGATCGGAGAGCGTCTGCCCGCCAAGCACGGCCGCGCGCAGCGGACTGAAAGCATCGAGGAAGCGCGCATAGGCTTCCCCCGTGGCCTCCAGCGCCCAGGCCCGCGCTGCCAGCGCCCGGTTCGCGGCATCGTCCCCGCCCGCCCTCAGCCGCAGCGCGCCATCGGCCTCCACGGGCACCGGCACCCCGCCGGGGGCGATCCACACACCGGGCGCGGGGCTGCCGAAGCCGGCCGCCTCCAGCGCGCCCCGCGCGCCGTTCTCCGCCAGCAGCATGTCGAAATGTCCGGCCCATGCGGGGGCGTTCTGGCTGTAGATGTGGGAGGTCGCCTGCTGGAAGGTCTCGCGCCCCTTCTCGGCGAGGCGGTAGTAGGAATTGCGCCCCACCTTGGTGCGCTCCAGCCAGCCGTCGGAAGCAAGGCGCGACATGGCGGTGCGCACCACGCCGTCCGAAATATCCAGCGCCCTGAAGAAGGCCGAGAGCGTGCCCAGCCACACGCTGCCGCCCCGCGGCACGATAGCATCGCCATAGATGGTGACGATGATGGACCAGGTGCGCGAGGGCTCGGCGCGGACATGATCGAGAATGGCGGTGAGCGCGCGGGACATATCCCGATCCATAGCCCGGTCGTGTGGAATCGTCACTCGGCCTTGGACATGCGTAAGCGCGGCGTCACCTTCGCAGGCGCCGCCACGGCCGCCGCCGCCCGCGCCGCGCCGCCCGCCAGAAGCTCGGTGACGAGCAGGGCATAATCGTCGCGCGACAGGCCCTTGCCTTCCCGGAACCAGAGATAGTGCCAGTTCAGCATGCCGAAGAGCGACATGGTGATGGGCTTCAGCAGCGGCCCCCGGCCGATCTCCGGCACCGCCTCCGCGATGGCATCGGAGAACAGCACCACGAGGCTGCGCTCCATGCCGCGCAGGATCTCCTGCCGCTCTGCGGGAAGCAGCTTCAGATTGGCGATCTGGATCTGGTGCTCGGCATCGGCGTCGCGATAGGCCTCGAGCAGCGCGGCGCAGATGCCATGGAGCCGCTCCTGCGGATCGGCCACGCTCGCGGACGCCGCCTCCACCACGCCGATCAGCCCTTCCAGATGGTCGGAGATGATGTCGAAGAGCAGCGCTTCCTTGTCGGAATAATAGTGATAGAGCAATGCCTTGGACACGCCGCAGGCGTCCGCGATCATGGTGATCGAGGTGCCGGAATAGCCGTATTGCGCGAACAGCTCGGCCGACCTGTGCAAGATGGCCAGCCTCTTGGCGTCATAGTCCTGGGCGCGGGTGCGAGCCATCCTTCACCATCCACCTTCGCGGGGAAAAACGGGACGCCGCCCCGCGCGGCACTTCGAACCAGATCATGCGCCGATAGGATTTCGGCATATCAAAGATTGTCCGGTTGGTCGATCAATCTAAAGCACGCGTCCGCAAAGCGCCACGGATATGATTGACCAATCGGTCGGTTAATCATAGATTGCCCTTGGAGCTGCCCTTCCGCAAGGTCGTGGCGGCCGGGAGGCGGGCCAACCCGCTCCTTACGACCATGCCTTTTGGGAGGAACGCCACATGGGAACGTCCGTCGCCGGACGGTGGGCGCTGCGCGCCGTCGCACTCGCCGCTTTCATTTCCACCTCCGCCTTCGCGGCCGACCCGGTGAAGATCGGCTCGGTGCTCTCGGCCACCGGCCCCGCCGCCTTCCTCGGCGACCCGGAAGCGAAGACGCTGAAGCTCTATGTGGAGGAGCTGAACAAGAAGGGCGGGCTGCTCGGGCGCCCCGTGGAGCTGGTGCTCTATGACGATGGCGGCGATGCCAACAAGGCGCGCACCTTCGCCACCCGCCTCGTGGAGGACGACAAGGTGATCGCCATGGTGGGCGGCACCACCACGGGCACCACCATGGCCATGATCCCGGTGTTCGAGGACGCCAAGATCCCCTTCATCTCGCTCGCAGGCGCCATCGAGATCATCGAGCCCGTGCGCGCCTTCGTCTTCAAGACCCCGCACACCGACAAGACGGCGTGCCAGAAGATCTTCGAGGACATGAAGGCCAAGGGCATCACCAAGATCGGCATGATCTCGGGCACGGACGGCTTCGGCAAGTCCATGCGCGCCCAGTGCCTGGGCGTGATCAAGGATTACGGCATCACGGTGCTGGTGGACGAGAATTACGGCGCCACCGATTCTGACATGACGCCCCAGCTCAACAAGATCAAGAACACGGCCGGCATCCAGGCGGTGCTAAACCCCGGCTTCGGCCAGGGCCCGGCCATCGTGACGCGCAACTACGCCCAGCTCGGCATCACCCTGCCGCTCTATGAGAGCCACGGCGTCGCCTCCAAGAGCTATGTGGAGCTGGCCGGCCCCGCCGCCGAGGGCGTGCGCCTCCCCGCCCCCGCGCTTCTGGTGGCCGACAAGCTCGCGGCTGACGACAAGCAGAAGGCGATCGTGGCCGAATACAAGGCGTCCTACGAGAAGGCCACCGGCCAGCCGGTCTCCACCTTCGGCGGCTACGGCTTCGACGGCATCCAGCTTCTGGTGAAGGCCATCGAGAAGGCGAAGTCCACCGACCCGCAGAAGATCCGCGACGCCATCGAGGGCACGAAGGATTACGTGGGCGTGACCGGCATCTACACCATGTCCGCCACCGACCATCTGGGGCTTGGAACGGACTCGTTCCGCATGCTCCAGATCAAGGGCGGCGACTGGGTGATGGAAGCGAAGTGATCGCCTGAGGCGCTCTGCCCTCCCCCGCCCCACATAACTCCCTCTCCCGCTTGCGGGGGAGGGTTGGGGAGGGGGCCCAGCGCAGCGAGGAATGCGCTTCTCACGCTCGTAGCATTTCCGGCCTGCGGCCGCCCCCTCCCTAGCCCTCCCCCGCAAGCGGGAGAGGGGATTTCTCTTCCACCAGGACCCGCGCGAGCAAACATGGCCGAGTTCCTGCAACTGGTGTTCTCAGGGCTGACGGTGGGCGCGGTCTATGCGCTCGTCGCGCTCGGCTTCACGCTCATCTACAACGCCTCCGACGTCATCAATTTCGCCCAGGGCGACTTCGTGATGATCGGCGGCATGGGCACCGTCTTCCTCGCCGCCGCAGGCATCGCGCTGCCCGTCGCCGCCTTCATCGCCATCGTCGGGGCGGTGCTGGTGGGCCTGCTGCTGCACCGCCTCGCGATCGAGCCCGCGCGGGGCGCCTCGCCCGTGGCGCTCATCATGATCACCATCGGCGCGTCCATCTTCATCAAGGGCGTGGCGCAGGTGGTGTTCGACAAGCAGTTCCATTCCCTGCCCGCCTTCTCCGGCGATGCGCCCATCGCGGTGGGCGGCGCAACCATCCTGCCCCAGAGCCTGTGGGTGATGGGCATCGCGCTCGCTCTGTTCGTGGCGCTCTACCTGTTCCTGGAGAAGACCCTGCTGGGCAAGGCGCTGCTCGCCACCGCCGCGAACCGGCTCGCCGCGCGGCTCGTGGGCGTGAACGTCACGGTCATCCTCGCTTTGGCGTTCGGTGTCTCCGCCGCCATCGGCGCCATTGCCGGCGTGGTGGTCACGCCCATCACCCTGACGCGCTATGACGTGGGCACCCTGTTTGCGCTCAAGGGCTTCGCCGCCGCCATGGTGGGCGGCATGGGCAACCCCCTGGGCGCGGTCGTGGGCGGGCTGCTCATCGGCCTGCTGGAAGCCTTCGGGGCCGGCTACATCTCCTCCACCTACAAGGATGCGGTCGCCTTCGTGGTCATCCTTCTGGTGCTGTTCTTCATGCCGCGCGGGCTGTTCGGCGGGCGCTCGGTGGAGCGCGTGTGATGCTCGCGAGCCTCCTCAAATCGCGCCTCGCGACCCTCCTCCTGCTCGCGATCATCATCGCGATCATCCCCTATGTGGCGCCCTCCGCCTTCTATCTGCGGGTCGCTGCCGTGGTGTGGGTGTTCGCACTGGCCGCCCTCGGCCTCACCATCCTCATGGGCTATGCGGGACAGGTGAGCCTCGGCCATGCGGGCTTCCTCGGCATTGGCGGCTATGCGGTGGCCATCGGCCCCACCCATCTAGGCCTCAACCCCATCCTCTCGCTCTTTCTCGGCGCCGCGCTGGCCGGGCTGCTCGCTTATGTGGTGGGCCGGCCCATCTTGCGGCTGAAGGGCTATTACCTCGCCATCGCCACGCTCGGCTTCGGCGTCATCCTCGCCCTCGTCTTCCATTCCGAGAGCCAGTGGACCGGCGGGCCGGACGGCATGCAGGTCGCGCGGGCGACGGTGTTCGGCGTCCGCATCTCCGGCGCCTCCACTTGGTATTGGGTCACGGCGGGCGCGCTGCTCATCGGCGCGTGGCTGGCGCTCAACATCGAGGCGAGCCCCACCGGCCGCGCGCTGCGCGCCCTGCACGACAGCGAAGTGGCCGCCGCCGGCACCGGCATCGACGTGGCGTCCAAGAAGCTCGCCGCCTTCGTCATCGGCGCCATCTATGCCGCCTTCGCGGGCGGGCTGCTGGCCGCCATGAACGGACTCATCACGCCGGATGCCGCAAGCTTCATGCACTCCATCGAGCTGGTGGCCATGGTCATCATCGGCGGGCTCGGCTCAGTGCTGGGGGCGGTGGTGGGCGCCGCCTTCCTGGTGGTGCTGCCCCAGGCGCTCACCATGCTCCAGGAATACGAGCAGGCGGTGCTCGGCCTCCTCATCATGGTGTTCATGATCTTCCTGCCCGCCGGCATCGTGCCCACCTTGCGCAAATGGCTGCTGGAGCGCCTGTCATGAGCCTGCTGGCGGTCGAGGATATCGGCATCTCCTTCGGCGGCCTCATCGCCGTGGACAAGGTCGGCTTTTCCGTGGAGCCGGGCCAGGTCTTCTCCATCATCGGCCCCAACGGGGCGGGCAAGACCACCCTCTTCAACCTCGTCACCGGCATCTACAAGCCGCACCGGGGGCGCGTGATGATGGCCGGCGAGACCATGACCGGCCTCGCGCCCCACGTGCTGGCGAAGCGCGGCATGTCGCGCACCTTCCAGAACCTCCAGATCTTCTTCCGCATGACGGCGCTGGAGAATGTGATGGTGGGCCGCCACCTCTCCGAGCGCTCCTCGTTTCTCTCCGATCTGTTCGGCCTACCCGCCTCGGCCAAGCAGAACAAGGTGACGTGCGAGGCCGCCCAGGCGCTGCTGGAGCGGGTCGGCCTCGGCGGCGTCGCCAACACCACCGCCGGCTCCCTGCCCTATGGCGCGCTGAAGCGGCTGGAGATCGCCCGCGCGCTCGCCGCCGCGCCCAAGGTGCTGCTGCTGGACGAGCCCGCCGCCGGCTGCAATGCGGTGGAGACCGAGGCCATCGACCACCTCATCTGCGACATCGCCAAGAGTGGTGTCGGCGTGGTCCTCATCGAGCACGACATGAAGCTGGTGATGAAGATTTCCGACCGGGTGCTGGTGCTCGCCCAGGGCCGGCGCCTTGCGGAAGGGCCGCCGCGCGAGGTCCGCGAGGACCCGGCCGTCATCGCCGCCTATCTCGGTGAGCACGGGGCAAAGGAGGCCGACCGTGCTCACGGTTGAAAACCTCTCCTCCGCTTATGGCCGCATCACCGTGCTGCACGAGGTGAACCTCGAAGTGCGCACGGGCGAGATCGTGGCGCTGGTCGGCTCCAACGGCGCCGGCAAGACCACGCTGCTGCGCACCCTTTCCGGCGTCCAGCCCGCCTCCTCCGGGCGTATCCTGTTCGACGGCACGCCCATCGAGCGGCTGGAACCCCATGTGCGGGTGGCGCGGGGCATCGCCCAGTCGCCGGAAGGGCGGCAGGTGTTCGGGCCGCTTTCCGTCGAGGACAATCTGAAGCTCGGCGCCTTCCGCCGCCGCAGCCCGGAGGCCGGAGCGCTCGGACGCATCTATGAGATGTTTCCGGTGCTGGCCGAAAAGCGGCGCATCCCGGCCATGAGCCTCTCCGGCGGCCAGCAGCAGATGCTCGCCATCGGCCGCGCCCTGATGGCGGCGCCGAAGCTGCTCTTGCTGGACGAGCCCTCCCTCGGCCTTGCGCCGCTGCTCATCGACCAGATCCTCGCCGCCGTGGTGCGGCTGAAGGGCGAGGGCATCACCGTGCTCCTCGTGGAGCAGAACGCCTCCGCCGCGCTGGCCATCGCCGACCGCGGCTATGTGCTGGAGACCGGCCGCGTGGTGCTGGAAGGCGAAGGCCGCGCGCTGCTCCAGGACCCGAAGGTGCGTGCGGCGTATCTGGGGTTGTAAGAAGGCGTCTGCCCATCATTTAGGCAGACATCGACACCATCCGCGCCCGCGGAGCCCCCGTGGATGGTCAGGACAAGCCGAGCCGCGGCCGGCGCCAAGACCACACACCCCCATGGCACACGCCTTGCTTTCCCCTTAGGGAAACAGGGAGAGCACCATGAGGTCCTTCGTTTCCGCCCTCGCCGGCGCCGCCGCGCTCCTCGCAGCCGCCGTGCCGGCCCGCGCCGACACCGACATCAAGTTCGCGCTCGACTGGAAGTTCGAAGGCCCGTCCGCGCCCTATTTCGTCGCCATCGACAAGGGTTACTACAAGACGGAGGGGCTCAACGTCACTATCGACTCGGGCCCCGGCTCGGTGGCCGGCATCGCGCGCATCGCGGCAGGCACCTATCCGCTGGGCTTCTTCGACATCAACTCGCTGGTGAAGTTCCGGGACCAGAACCCGGACAAGGGCGTCAAGGCCGTGCTCATGGTCTACGACAAGCCGCCCTTCTCCATTGTCACCCTCACCAAGACCGGCATCGCCAAGCCGAAGGACCTGGAAGGCAAGATCCTGGGCGCGCCCGCGCCCGACGGAGCCTTCGCCCAGTGGAAGGCGTTCGTGAAGGTGAACGGCATCGACGCCGACAAGGTGAAGATCGAGAATGTGGGCTTCCCGGTGCGCGAGCCCATGCTGGCGGACGGCAAGGTGGATGCCATCACCGGCTTCTCCTTCTCCTCCTATTTCAACCTGCTCCAGAAGGGCCTGAAGCCCGAGGAGATCAAGGTGATGCTCATGGCCGATTACGGCCTCGTTCTCTACGGCAACGCCGTGGTGGTGAACGAGGACTTCGCCAAGGCCAACCCGAAGGCGGTGGCCGGCTTCGTGCGCGCCACCATCAAGGGCATCATCGACACGGTGGCCGACCCCGAGGGCGCCATCAAGTCCGTGATGAAGCGCAACGAGACCGGCGACGAGAAGATCGAGCTCGCCCGGCTCAAGATGGCCATCAAGGACAATATCGCCACCGAATGGGTGAGCGCCAACGGCATCGGCGGCATCGACCGGGACCGCATGACCAAGTCCATCGACCAGATCGCCATCACCTATGATTTCAAGGGCAAGCTGCCCGCCGCCTTGGACATCTTCACCGAGGAGTATCTGCCTCCGGCGGCGGAGCGGAAGCTGAAGTAGCGCCCGCAGCGAGGGCGCGGCCATGATCCGCCTCCACGATGTCACCCTCTCCTATCGCGGCCGCACCGGCGATGTGACCGCGCTCACCCACACCACGCTCAATGTGAGCAGGGGCGAGTTCGCCGCCGTGGTCGGCCCCTCCGGCTGCGGAAAATCCACCCTCATGAAGCTGGTGACGGGCCTCATCCGCCCCACCAAGGGCAAGGTGGAGGTGGACGGCGCGGAGGTGACCGGCCCGGTGAAGATCGCCGGCATGGCCTTCCAGGCGGCCAACATGCTGCCCTGGCGCAGCGTGCTGGACAATGTGATGCTGCCGCTGGAGATCGTCTCCCCCCATCGCGCCCGCCTCGGCCGCGAAAAGGAGGCGTATCGCAACCGCGCCCTCGATCTTCTCGGCGTGGTGGGCCTGCGCGATTTTGCGGACCGCTATCCCTGGGAAATGTCGGGGGGCATGCAGCAGCGTGCCTCGCTCTGCCGCGCACTGATCCACGAGCCCGAACTGCTCATGCTGGACGAGCCCTTCGCCGCGCTCGACGCCTTCACCCGCGAGGAATTGTGGGTGGTTCTGCGCGACCTCTGGCAGCGGCTCGGCTTCACCGTCATCCTCGTCACCCACGATCTGCGCGAGGCGGCGTTCCTCGCAGACACCATCCATGTGATGAGCGCCCGGCCGGGCCACATCGTGGAGACCCGCGCCGTGGAGTTCCCTAGGCCGCGGCCGCTGGAGGTGCTGTACGAGCCGGCCTTCACCGACCTCGTCCATTCCCTGCGCAACAAGATCGCCGAGGTGCGACAGGCATGAAGATTTCGGCCGAGGACATCACCCCCATCGCCTTCACCCTCGCGCTGTTCGTGCTGTGGGAGGCCGCCTGCTTCTTCTTCAAGATCGACAGCTTCATATTGCCCGCGCCCACCGCGATCTTCGGGGCCATGGTGCAATATTGGTGGCCGCTGCTGAAGAACTCCTTCGTCACGCTCTGGACCACGGCGGCGGGCTTCGTCCTGGCGGTGGGCTTCGGCATCGCGCTGGGGATCATCGTCGGCTGGTCCCGCGCCATCTATCGCGGGCTCTATCCTGTCATGATCGGCTTCAACTCCATCCCCAAGGTGGCGGTGGTGCCCATCCTCATCATGTGGTTCGGCATCGGCGAGATTCCGGCCATCCTCACCGCTTTCCTCATCTCCTTCTTCCCCATCGTGGTAAATGTGGCCACCGGCCTTGCCACCACTGAGCCGGAGCTGGAGGACGTGCTGCGCGCGCTCGGGGCCTCCAAGCTCGACATCATGCGCAAGGTGGGGATCCCGCGCACCGGGCCCTACCTGTTCGGCGCGCTGAAGGTGGCCATCACGCTGGCCTTCGTTGGCGCGGTGGTGTCGGAGACCATCGGCGCCAATGCGGGGCTCGGGCACCTCATGGTGCAGGCGGGATCGAACTTCCAGATGCCTCTCGTCTTCGCTGGGCTGCTGGCGCTCGCGGTGGAGGGCATCCTCATGTACGCGGTGTTCGCCGTGCTGGAGAAGCGCATGGTGAGCTGGGCGTTCCGCTCCTCCATGAGCGCGGCGGCGTAGCCCACCATGAAGCGTCATGCCCGGGCTTGACCCGGGCATCTCTCGGAGGAGGAAGATCCCCGGGTCAAGCCCGGGGATGACGATGGGAAAGGCCGATCACTGGATCGCGACGGGCTGGAAGCCGATGCGCTTCGTAATGGCCGCCTGATAATCCAGGTCCTTCTTGAGATAGGCCGCATAATCCGCCGGCGTCGAGCCCACGGGCACGAGGTCCGCCAGCCCGAACGCCTGGATGACGGACGGCTCCTTCACCGCCTTCTGCGATTCCTTCGACAGCTTGTCCACGATGGCGTCCGGCGTGCCCGCCGGCACCAGGAAGCCGAAGAATCCGGTCATGACCACATCGGGCATGCCCAGTTCGGTGAAGGTGGGCACGTCGGGCAGCGCGGGGGCCCGCTTGGTGCCTGTGATGGCGAGCGCGCGCACCTTGCCGTCCTTGATCAGCGCCGCCGCCGCCGAGGTGAGGACGAAGCCCACATCCACATGCCCGCCGATGAGATCATTGATGATGAGCGGCGTGCCGCGATAGGGCACCGGCGAGAAGGTCACTCCTGCTGCGTTCTGGAACAGCTCACCGGTGATATGGGTCACGTTGCCGATGCCCGCATGGCCGAACAGGATCTTGCCCGGCTCCTTCTTGGCGAGGGCGATCAGCTCCGGCACGGTCTTCACTGGAAGCGTGTTGCGCACCACCAGCACCTGGCCATAGGGCGCTTCGGCCAAAAGGCTCACCGGCTTGAAATCCTTGATGGGGTCGAAGGGCAGGTCCTTCACCACGCTGGGATTGGCGGTGTGCGAGCCGGTGGTGAGGAGGATGGTGTAGCCGTCCGGCGCGGAGCGGGCGACGCCGCCGGCGGCGACGATGCCGTTGGCGCCCGGCTTGTTCTCGATGACGACCGGAACGCCGAAATCCTTGCTCATGACATCGGCCATGGGCCGCCCGACCGTGTCGATGGGCCCCCCGGCAGCAAAGGGGATGATGATCTTGATGGTATGGGCGGGGTAATCGGCCTGCGCATGGGCCGTATTCGCACCCCCGGCCAGCGCGAGGACGAAGGCAAAGACGGCACCTGCCAGCGTATAATGAGGCCTTTTATCTTCCGATCCGACGATCGGGCGGGCACACGACACGCGCATATTGCTTTCCTCCTGAGAACGTTTCCAACCGTTCGCCTGCGTTGATCTTTGGTGATCAATCGTTGATGCGGCCCGCGCCTTCCGTGTGAGGAAGAACACGGATTGACATATACAAACGAATGTTTATTCGTAATCAAACGTTTGATCACGTCAAGACCAAAGAAAGCGGGCCTTCCCCTAAAGGCGATGGCACCAGCGGTCCGGGAGCAACCAAGGAGACCCCCCGATGAAGCCTGAGCAAGCGGTCATCGCCGACGGCATGAAGATCGAATGGGACGTGCCCATTCCCATGAGCGACGGCGTCGTGCTCCGCGCCGACGTGTTCCGCCCCATCGCCGACGGAAACTATCCCGTGGTGCTCAGCCACGGCCCTTATGCGAAGGGCCTCTCCTTCCAGGAAGGCTTCAAGGGCAATTGGGACCGCATGGTCGCGGCCTTCCCGGAAATCATGGAAGGCACCACCAACAAGTACCAGAACTGGGAATTGGTAGACCCCGAGAAGTGGGTGCCGGACGGCTACGTCTGCGTGCGCATCGATTCCCGTGGCTCGGGCCGTTCCCCCGGCTTCCTCGACGTGTGGTCGCCGCGCGAGACGCAGGACCTCTATGAGTGCGTGGAATGGTCCGGCGTGCAGCCCTGGTCCAATGGCAAGGTGGGCATCAACGGCATCTCCTATTACGCCATGAATCAATGGCACGTGGCCGCGCTCCAGCCGCCGCATCTCGCCGCCATCTGCGTGTGGGAAGGCGCCCACGATTATTATCGCGAGTTCTCGCGCCACGGCGGCATCCTCTGCCGCTTCCTCACCTCCTGGTTCAACCGGCAGGTGGCGCGGGTGCAGCACGGCGTCGGCGATAACGGCTTCCGCTCGCCCACCACAGGCGAGACCGTGGCCGGCCCGCCCACCCTGTCCAAGGAAGAGCTGGAGAAGAACCGGGTGGATCCCGGCATCGAAATCCTCGCCCGCCCGCTGGAGGACGATTATTACCGCTCCCGCACGGCGGACCTCTCGAAGGTGGTCACCCCTCTCCTCTCCTCCGCCAATTGGGGCGGCATGGGCCTGCATCCGCGCGGCAATTTCGAGGGCTATCTCGGCGCAGCCAGCAAGGAGAAGTGGCTGGAAGTGCACGGGGATTCGCACTTCTCCCCGTTCTATCGCAACAGCGGCGTCGAGCTTCAGAAGCAGTTCCTGGGCTATTATCTGAAGGGCGAGAAGAACGGCTGGACCGACCGCCCGAAGGTGGAAATCCACGTGCGCCATCCCGGCGAGACATTCGTCGCCCGCGCGGAGAATGAATGGCCGCTGGCGCGCACGCGGTGGACCAAATTCTACCTCACCCCGGACCGCGGTTTCGGCACCGCGGCCGCGTCTGGCGCGGCCATCACCTACGAGACCATGGGCGAGGGCGTGACCTTCTCGACCCCGCCGCTTGGCGAGGAAGTGGAGATCACCGGGCCGGTGGCGGCGAAGCTGTTCGTCTCCTCCGACACCACCGATGCCGACATCTTCCTCGCGCTGCGGGTCTATGATCCGGCCGGCAAGGAGGTGCTGTTCATCGGCTCCAACGATCCGCAGGTGCCCGTGGGCCTCGGCTGGCTGCGCGCTTCACACCGCAAGCTCGATCCGGCGAAGACCAAGCCCTATCGGCCCTGGCACAGCCATGACGAGCTCCAGCCCCTGGAGCCGGGCAAGCCGGTGGAGCTGGACGTGGAGGTCTGGAACACCTCCATCGTGGTGCCGAAGGGCTATGGCATCGCCGTGACGGTGAAGGGCAACGACTATGACCACGGCCTCGGTGCCGCGGCCGTGGCCAATGCCATGTATCCCATGAAAGGCGTGGGTCCGTTCTTGCACGACATCCCGGAAGACCGCCCGCCGGCCATCTTCGGCGGCAAGAACACCCTGCATTTCGAGGCGGGCAAGGAACCCTACCTGCTGCTCCCGGTCATTCCGGGATAAAGGCGAGCACGGCTCAAAGAGCTGCCGTCATGCCCCGGCTTGACCTGGGCATGACGGTGCTTTGCTGCATTGGAATTGAGGTTCCCCGCCGCGCTCGCGGCGCGGCGGGTCCGCGGCAACCTCAGACCGTCTCACGCTGCCGATAGCGGACCGCCGGAGCGGAGGCTGAGAGGCGGGGCGACATGGCAAGGCGTGCCGCCTCCCAGCGGTCCCATTCCCCGCCATCCGGCAGCGCGGGAATGGTCACGCGCTCGCCCGTATCGAGGCCGGCGAGAGCGGCGTCCACCATGTCTTCGGCCGGCATGACCATCTCATTCGGCAGATGTTCCCGGGGGACGCCGGCCACCGCCCAGAAATTTGTCTCGGTCGCGCCCGGCAGGACGGCCTGGACGCGCACGCCCTTGTCTCCCAACTCATGCTGGAGCGAATGGCTGAGCGCCAGCACATAGGCCTTGCTGGCTCCGTAGACGCCGTTGAGGACCTCCGGATAGATGGCGACGATGGACGAGATGTTGATGATGGTGCCCTCTCCCCGCGCGGCGAAGCCGGGCGCGGCGGCATAGGCGAGACGGGTGAGCGCGGTGACGTTGAGGTCGATCATCGCCTCCATCTCATCCACATCCGCGCTCAGGAGCGGCGCAGCCGAGCCGAAGCCGGCATTGTTTACGAGCACGGTGATGGACGTGTCCTGGCGCAGCCGGTCCTCGATGCGTGCGAGATCCGCGCTCTTGCCGAGATCGGCGGGTATGGCTTCCACCTTCCTGCCGGTGGCGAGGCTGAGGCGGGTGGCAGCGGCGGCAAGCTTCTCCGCACTGCGCGCGACGAGCACCAGATCGTAGCCGCGCTTCGCCAGCCGGTCCGCATAGATCGCGCCGATACCAGAAGAGGCGCCGGTGATGAGGGCAGTGCCCTTCTGATGTGCCATGTGTGTTCTCCTGCTTCGCCCCGCATGGCGAGGCTTCCGCAGGCTTTGTAGCCTTGCGCACCCATGTCTCAAATGTCATATATCCGACTGTTTAGGACACGAAAGATCACGGCCATGCACCGCGTCGGTCTCCTCGTCTATCCCGGCTGCTCCGTCATGGGGCTCGCGCCCATTGCCGTGTTCGAGACGGCCAATCTCACCGCCAAAGAGAACTT
The DNA here is from genome assembly GCF_040049275.1 of Aquabacter albus. NCBI lineage: Bacteria > Pseudomonadati > Pseudomonadota > Alphaproteobacteria > Hyphomicrobiales > Xanthobacteraceae > Aquabacter > Aquabacter albus. Next base: position 658,289 of record NZ_JBDZDT010000001.1, read on the forward strand.
CTACGACATCCGCCTGCTCTCGGAGCATGGCGGCTTGGTGAACACCGCCATGGGCGTGGGACTTGAGACGGCCCCCCTCGACGGCGCGGAACTGGATACGCTGATGATCAGCGGCACCACCCAGGTGTCCCCCACGGCCCCCGGCCTCATCGCGGCCATGCAGGCCGCCGCGCCTCGCCTGCGGCGCATCAGTGGCATCTGCACCGGCGCCTTTGCGCTTGCGGAAGCTGGATTCCTGGATGGCCGCCGCGCCACCACCCATTGGCTGTACACGCGCGAGCTCGGGACGCGCTTTCCAAAGGTGAAGGTGGATGAGGACCGCATCTTCATCCAGGACGGCAATGTCTGGACATCGGCGGGTATGAGCGCCGGCATCGACCTCGCCCTCGCTTTGGTCGAGCAGGACATGGGGGGAGAGGCCGCACGGACCGTGGCGAAGAAGATGGTGGTCTATCACCGCCGCGCCGGCGGTCAGTCGCAATTCTCGGCGCTGCTGGAGCTGGAGCCGAAATCGGACCGCATCCAGCAGGCCCTCGTCTATGCGCGCAACAATCTCCAGGCGCCCCTGAGCGTCGCGGAGCTGGCGGAAGCGGCGCGTCTCAGCCCCCGCCAGTTCAGCCGTGCCTTCCATGCCGAGACCGGCCAGTCGCCGGCCAAGGCGGTGGAGAACCTGCGGCTGGAGGCGGCCCGCATCCTCATGGAGCAGGGCCGCCATTCCATCGAGGCGGTGGCGCAGCAGACGGGGTTCTCGGACCCCGACCGCATGCGCCGCGCCTTCCTGCGCGCCTTCGGCCAGCCTCCGCAGGTGATCCGCCGCAACGCCCGCGCGGCGGCGTGATCAGGCGACCTTGCGGGCCGGCTCGGCCGGCTGAGCCGCAGCCTGCTTCGGCTTTGCAGGCACATGGCGGACATCGGCCATCTTGTTGTCGATGCCGTTCTCGTCCAGGAACGTCTTCATCTCGCGATAGGTCATGTGCCAGGCGCGGTTGAACTTATCGAACAGCGACTGGTCATAATAATCCTCCAGCTTGAACTCCTTCTTGGAGAAGACGTCGTAGCTGGGGATCTGATAGGTCTCCGCGAACTCCACCGTACGGCTGTCATAGGTGAAGTAGATGGACGGCGTGCCGTTGGCGAGCGCCATCAGGTTGCCGTGCAGGCGATAGCCCAGCACCATGTCCTTCTGCTGCACCAGCGCCTCGTAATCGGCCACCACGTCCGAATAAAAGAGCCGCTCGCGGTAGAGCTTCTCGATCTCATCGTCCATGAACCAGTCGCCGACCCATTTGTTGGCCCGGAGCGCCTTGATGGCCTCTTCGCCCTGCTCGGGCGTGCCGAACACGATCTTCTTCTCCTCCACCTCGCCCTGGGCCATGAGCACCACGTCGAAGCGGCGGGCGCATTCCTTCACCAGGTCGCGATGGAAGGTGAGGTAGCGCTTGATGTCCTGCGCATAAGCTGGCGACACCTCGCGGCGGCAGGTGATGCCCACCTGCTTGATCTCCTCCAGCGGGGGGAGGGTGATGGCGAGGTTGGGGTCGTTCTTGCGGAACGCCGTGGGGCATCCGACGATGCGCACGTTCTTGATGCCGATGTCCCACAACACCTGCGCAGAATAGGCCCCGCGCACGCCGATGGAGGCAGAGGATTCCGCCATCATGCGCAGCACGGTGATGGTCTCCTCCGACAGTTCAATCTTGCCCTTCACCGGCGCCTGCGCGCCGATGCCGAAGGCGATGACCGGCAGCTTGAGGCGCTTGAGCACCTCGATGGTCTTCTGCCACTTCATGGAATTGTGGACGTAGTTCGAGCCGCGCAGGAAGACGTAGTCGAACTCGCCCCGCAGGCGGTCGATATCCTCCATCTTCGGGTCGGCGATGGGCAGCACGCCCAGCTTGTCGAAGTTGAGCAGCTTCAAGGATGAATCGAAGACGAAGGCGTCGCCGATATTGTGATAGTGGTCGATGGACCGCTGGACATCCTTGTAATTGTACCAGCGGACACAGTCGTGATCGTAAACCTCTCCCGAGGGGATCATCACCAGAACACGCGCCATTTTTGCCTCCCTAGGTTCAGGCAGTGCGAGCGACCACAGCTTCGGCTGAAGCTGCGGGCTGCGGCTGGCGCTGCTCACGCAGGCGCCGGTAGAGATCGAGATGGGTGCGGGCGAAGCCGAGATAGTCGCCCGGCGGTTTGATGCCGGCGCGCAGCTGGTCCCAGAGCGTCGCGTCGCTGAGCGCCTCGCAGAGCCGGTCCGCGAGGTCCTCCGCGCTGCCCGCGCGGAAGTGGAGCCCGTCCACGCCGTCTCGGATCTTCTCCGCCATGCCGCCGATGTTGGAGGAGATGAGCGGGCGGCCGTGGAAGAAGGATTCCTGGATGACGATGGGCGAATTCTCCCACCACACCGAAGGCATGATCAGCCAATCCACGGAGCGCATCAGGCGCGGCATTTCCGGGTTCTGGTAGGAGCCGCAGAAGCGCACCCGGTCGCCGGCCTTCTCCACCAGCGCCGCCATCTTGAGCTGGTAGTCGTCCGGCTGGCGCTCGAGGTTGCCGCCGAAGATCATCAGGCGCGCATCCTCGCCCCACAGGCGCTCCGGCACCCGGCCCACCGCGTCCAGCAGCACGTCCACGCCCTTGTAGGGCGTCATCTGGCCGAAGAAGGCGAAGGAGGAGCGGCGCCCGCCCGCCGCAAGCGGACGGGGCGGCGCCTGCTCGGGGATGTCGAGGCCGTTCTCGATCACCGACATGCGCGTGCCGTCGATGCCCCAGGAGACATAGCGCTCGGCCAAAAAGTGGCTTGGCGAGATGTAGTGGTCCGCGAGCCCCAGCATGGATTGGGCGAACCGCTCGCGGCGCAGGAAGCGCGCGGGGGAAATCTCCGGGAAGCAGGCGTGGCAGTCGGTGGGCGAGGCGCGGTTGCAGAGCTTCATGCCGCGCGTCTTCACCATCTGGCCGTGATGGTGGCAGATGGCCAGGAACTCATGGAAGGTGATGACGATGCGCGCGTCCGGCAGCGCGTCGCGCACCGCGAAGATCATCTCCAGGCCGAGTCCGAGGATGTGGTGGAAATGGACCACGTCGGGCTTCACGTCGCGCACGAAGCGCAGGAAATCCTTGCGGATGTCGTCAGTGTTGCGGTTCGACATGAGGAAGTGGTCGTAGTCGTCCGCGTGGTAGAGGATCTCGTCGCTCTTCTGGCGCAGGCTCATGAGCGCGGAGGCGCCGTGGCGCGGCACAGGGTGGGCGACGCGGGCGAGATAGCGCGAAGTGACGCCTAGCGCGTTCAGGCCCTTATGCAGATTGTGGGACGCCACCTCCCCGCCCCCCAGCGAGAGGCTGGGATGGCCATGGGAGACGACCAGCACGCGCAGGTCTTCCTTGCGCGGGCCGTCCTGCGTCGGTTCGTCCGGAACCTGAGGCTTGGAGGACAGGAGGGCGGATTTCATCAGCATCAGCTCCGCATGTTCGAGACTGCGAGGGTCCAGCGACGGTCGAAGGCCCAGCGGTCGATCCTCCTTGCGAGCGGCAGCCACGGCAGGTTGGCTCCCGCCTCGTCCGCGCACATCATTTCCACCGTCGGCACCCAGACCGACGGGGTTCCGGCGAGCCGCAGCTTCAGGGCGAGATCGAGCCCCTTCTCCGCGACGCCGATATAGGTGCGGCTGAAGCCGCCCACGCCCTCGAAGGCGGCGCGCGGCAGCATGCAGCATTGCACCGCACCGGCGGCCACCTCGTCGGGCGCCGCGCCGTCGAGGACGGCGCGCGGATAGCCCACATGGCGGTCGACGAGGCTGCGCTCTGCACCCTCTCCTTCCATCACCGTCCCGGCCCAGCGCACGGAATCGTCCTCGAACAGGAGGGTCGGCGCGGCGAGGCATTTTCCGCCGCGCGCGCGATAGGCCCGCTCCAGGCGGCCGAACCAGCCATTCGCGCGGGGCAGCACGTCGCCCGCGAGCAGCACCACGTGTTCGGCCCTGGTGGCGCGCACGCCGGCCTCCAGCGCGTCGCACACATCCTCCGCGCCTTCGGCGCAGACGAGGCGCAGATTGAGCCCGTAGAAATCCGCGAGGCGCCGCACGTCCGCCGCCACCTCGTCGAAGCAGGCCTCGCAGGCGGAGACGATGATGAGCACGGCCCGCGTCTCGGGGTCGAGCGCCAGCAGCGAGATGAGCGCACCCGCCTGGTCCGGCTCGCCGTCGACACCCACCACGAGGGTGGGCTGCGCGTCGTCCGTGAAGACACCCACGTCACCCGCCGGCACCGGGCGCGGAGCCGGGCGGGAAATGGCCTGCGCCATGGGGCCGAGATGCCGCTCCACGAGATGGGGCGAGGTCAGCGCCTTGGGCTCCAGGCTGGTGGTGAGGCGCGCCATGATCTGGCGCGGCGAGCAACGCGCGACGGTGAGCGGCCGATAGGCCGGGCCGTGGCCGAGGGTCAGTTCCAGATAGGTGGCGTCGCCCGCTTCCCTGTCGGCCGGCAGGCTGGGCGCGAAGGCGAGGAAACCGTGGGACTGGTGCCCGGCCCCGAGCCCCGCGAACATGGCGTCCCCCTGATAGGCCTTGGTGACGTCGGGACGCGGACGCCGGGTCCAGGTCTCGTCTAGCCGCACGGCCTGGGTGCCCACGCGCAGCGTCACTGCCTCCACGCGGCGTTCCACGTCCAGCATCCAGCCGGAAACGAGGACGCCCCCGCCCTCCACAGCCAAAGCGAAATCGATGCCGAGGCGCACGGGCACCTTCAGGTCCGCCACCGTGTCGCGCCCGTCGAAGCGGTTGCCCGTGGCCTTCAGGCGCGCCAGCACCTCCGCAGGTGCCGTGAGGCGTGGGATCTCGGCGCGCACATGGGCCGGCACGTCGCGCGGGGCCAGCGCCAGAGCGCGCTCATAGACGGCGATGGTGCGCCAGCCCTCGCGGCCACGGAACAGCAGGCGCTGGAGGCGGGTGACGTCAAGCGGCTGCGGCGCCGTGAGGAGGCCGCAGAAGCCGCGGCCGCGGCCGGCAAGGTCCTCGCGGGGGAAGGAGGCGCTCTCCAGCTCCGCGAACACGGGCTCGGTGAGCATAGCGATGACGCGTGCCCGGCCGGGCACGAGGTCCGCCGTCCAGCCCTGGAGGAACAGTTCGTTGCCCTCCACCGGGCCCACCACTTCCACGAAGCCGTCGCGCTGGGCCACCGCCTGCGCCATGGATGCCACTGCTCGCAGGCGCCGCGCATTCGGCTGGCCCGCCAGAAGGGCCTCGATGATGCCGTCCACCACCGAAACGACGCCGGGGCCGGCATCGGCCGCGATGGCCTGGAGCAGCGCTTCGAGGGGCAGCGGCCGGTGCGGCAGCGCATAGCGGGTGGGATGGCCGGGGCGGCGGAACAGGATGGCCGAGAGCCGCCCCCGTCCCAGCGCCGCCAGCGGCACCAAAGCGACGAAGCCCGAGCGCGCCTCGGGCGGCGCCTCCGGCCGGCGCCAGCACATGGCGGCCGCCTCCACGGAGGCACTGGGGTCGCCGTTCAGCAGCGCGGTGACGGCGCCCGGCAGTTCGCCGATGCCCGCGATGAGGGCGAGGCCGTCATCCACCGGCGCGACCAGGGCGGTCTCGCCATCATAGGGAAGCGTCGCGCGTTCGGTCACGGGCACCTCAGAGGTGAATGAGAAGGGAAAGGGCGAAGCCGGTGGCGAGGCCGACCATCACCGCCAAGGCGAAGAATTGTGGCTTGAGCTCATCCTTCCCGCGGTCGGAAAGATCCTTCAGCCGCTTGTCGAAGCCGGCGAGCGAGCTGTCGAAGCGGGTGAGGAAGATCTCCATCTGGTCGATGCGCGAGGTGAGGTCCGACTGGCCGGAGCGCACATAGGTGAGCGCCTCGGCCACCCGCGCCTCCTGGTCCGCCATCACCTCGAGCTTCTGGGCCGCGTCCTTCAGGCCGTCGGCATTCTCCTTCTGGATCAGCTGGAGCTTGCGCTGGGCGGCAACGATGAGGTCGAGCCGGTCGAACACCGGCTGCATGGGCGCGAGCACGGCGGCGGCGGCGCGGTCATCGGCCGTGGGCGGCTTCAGCACCAGCTCGCCCTTGGACGTCGCGCTGCGCGCGATCACGCTGATGCGCTCCGGCGCCGCCCCGGCGGGCAGGGTGATGTCGAAGGCGTGGGCACCGTCACCGATGCCGTTGCGGCGCAGATCGATGCGCGGGCGGTCGGCGATGGCGCGAGCGATCTCCTTTGTATCCAGCAGGACGCTGATGGCGAGCCGCTCGTCCGGCGCGTCGGCGTTCCACACCCAGCCGTAGAGACGGCCCTTGTCGATGGCCTCCAGGCGCCCGTCGATGCGCGCCGCCGGCGGCGCGGCGCTGTGGGCTTTCACGGGGGCCGGCTTGGCGGCGGCGATGACGGCCATGCGCACCTCCTCAGGCAGCGGTGGAAAGGGTCTCGGATGTGGAAGCAGCGTTCGCCAAGGCGAGGTAGCGCGCGGCGACAGTCCCCATGTCCACGGGCGGCTGGGCGCCGGCCGACAGACGTCGCCACAGGCCCGTCTCCTCGGCGCAGCGGCGCATGACGCCGGCAAGGTCCGCCGCGTCCCCGGGCATCACGTGCAGCCCGTCCACGCCGTCGCGCACCGCCTCGGCCATGCCGCCAATGCCGCTGGCGATCACCGGCCGGCGATGAACGCGCGCTTCCTCGATGACCAAGGGCGCGTTCTCCCACCAGATGGAGGGCACCACCACCCAGTCCACATCGGCCATAAGCTGGGGCATGTCGTGCCGGTCATAGGGGCCGAGCCGCAGCACATGGGTATCGGTTGAGGCGAACAGGCGGTCGATCTCGGCGGTGAACGCCTCGGTCTGGTAGAGCGCGGCGCCGTGCACGCGCAATTCGAAGGGCACATCGTGGGCGATGAGGCGGCGCGCCGCCTCCAGCAGCACCTTCATGCCCTTCCAGGGATTGATGTTGCCGAAATAGCCGAAGGAGGCGCGGCGACCGTCATGGCTGTGGCGCAGCGGTGCCGGGGTCGCATGGGGGCGGGCATTGGGGATCACCTCGATGCGCTCCGCCTCCAGGCCCCACGCCACATAGCGCTCCTTCAAGAACTGGCTCGGCGAGACGAACATGTCGACCGCATCCAGATGGATCCTCAGATTGTGCGCGCGCAGCAGGAAGCGGTCCGGCGCGATGTCGGGGAAGCAGCGGTGGCAGGCATCCGGGCTTGCGCCAAGGCAGCGGTTGCCGTCCGTAGTGCGCACCATCAGCCCATCATGGGCGCAGATGGGATAGTAATCGTGCAGCGTCATCACGATGCGCGCATTGGGCAGGATACGGCGCACGAGGGCCGGGAATTCCACGCCGATGAGCAGCAGGTGGTGCAGGTGGACAATGTCCGGCCGGAAGTCCTCCAGCAGCGCCACGAGATCCGGGATCGCGCCGTAAAGGTCGATCTGGGACATGGCGAAGCGGTCGAAATGCCCGGTCCAGAACAACACCTCGTCGCCGGCCTCGCCCACTGCCTGGAAGCTGGTGCCGGGCCGCGCCTCGCGGTGCAGCGGGCTGGTGCAGCCGACGAACAACGCCTGCGCGGCCTGCTTGTAGGCCTTGAACAGATCGTGGGCGAAGATCTCCGTGCCGCCGGGATGGAGGTCCGGATGATTGTGCGCGACGACGAGAATGCGCGGGCTCATCTTTCACCTCCGCTGCGGACGGCGACGAACACGTCCTGGTAATGGGCGGCAGAACGCCCCCGCCAATGGCCGAGGCTCTTGCGCTCAATGCGGAAGCCCGCATCCAGCAGAAGCCCGTCGATAAAGCCGTCATCGAAGCCGACGGCGGCGAGCGGCGCGTCCTTGTCCGCGTGCCAGCACGGCCCCTCCCCCGCCCGCTCGAAGCCGAGCCTGGGGTCGCGGCCCTGCCCGTCGAGGGCGGAGGCGTCCACCACGAAGGCGGTGAGGAACAGCCGACCGCCGGGCGCGAGCACGCGGTGGATCTCCCGCGCATAGACGGTCAGCTCCGCGGGCATCAGGTGGGTCGCCACCGATGTCATGACGGCGAAGTCGAAGGCGCTGTCGCCATAGGGGAAGATCAGTTCCTCCCCGCTGACGGAGCCCTTGGGATTGTAGATGGCGTGGGCCACGTCCAGGCACTGGAAGCGGAAATTGGGATAGGCGCCGGTGATGGTTCGCGTGCACCATTCGATGCCTTCCAGCACCGGGTCGAAGCCCTCATAGCTGCCGCGCTCGGGATGGATGAACTGGGTGAGCGGCACCGCCATGCGGCCGATGCCGCAGCCGATATCCAGCACGCGGTGGCTGCGCCGCAGCCCGCCGATCTCCACGAAATGACGCAGGAATTCGGCACCGATGGCGCGGTAGTCGCCATCGCCCACGAAGATGGAGCCGTCCGGCGGGGTGGGGAGGAAACGGTTGCTCTCGATATAGTCGAGCAGCAGGGAGATGTCCTTCGACAGGACGGGACGCACCTCTTCCGGCTGGTGCAAGGCGACGACGGCATTCATGCGACGGCCCTCCGTGCGTCGGCATGTGGCGCGTCGGCACGCGGCGCATCAGGCGCCATCAGCGCCGTCATGACGGCGCCCCAGCGCTCGGCATGGAGCCAGGCATTGTAGGCGGAGGCGGTGCCGCGCGCGTGGTCCGGGCTCGCGGACATGGACTTGCGCTCGAGATGATAGAGCGCGGCCTCCGGCACGTAGCGGATGTCGTGCCCCTTCGCGCGAACCTTCAGGCAGAGGTCGCTGTCCTCGTAATCGCCGATCACATAATCCTCCGTGAACCCGCCCACCGCTTCGTAGAGATCGCGCCGCATGACCACGCAGGCGCCGGTCACCGCCGGCACGGAGCGCTCGATGGCGGCGGGCGGATAGCTGCCGGGCATGCCTTTGTGGAAGTGGTGGTTAAGCCAGTTCCCCCGGATGCCGGGGGCGAAATACATGCCCGCGTGCTGGAGCGAGCCGTCGCCGAACAGCAGCTTCGGGCCCACCGCACCGACCTCGCCGGAGAGCCGCGCCGCGAGCGCGTGCAGCCAGCCCGCATTGACCGGGATCACGTCCGAATTCACCTGCGCGATCACTGCGCCGCGCGCTTCCCGCGCGCCCGCATTGGAGGCGATGGCGAAGCCCGCATTGCGGGGCATCACCACCAGCACGAAGGAGAGGCCGTAAAGCAGCCCGAGGCCGCGCAGCAGATGCTCGACACCATCCGCCTGCTCGGGGGAATCGAGCACATAGATAAACTCGGCATCCTCGCGGAGAGAAGGGTCCGCGGCGAAGGCCGCGACCTGCACGCGGAGGAACTCCACCACGCGATAGACTGGCACCACGATGGACATGACCGGGTTCGTCTTGCGCGGGCCGATCTCCACCACGGTCGGCGTCCCGAGCTCGCCGAGGATGCGTTTCTGGATGGCGCCCAGCGCCGGCCCGAGGCATTCGGAAAGAATGGCTGGGGTGAGCATTTGCGGCGGCACGGCGCCGAGGGCGCGCGAGCGCATCTGCACCAGGTCCGCCGGCTGGGGCGGGGGCACGAGGGCGTGCCGCTCCCCGGATTTCAGCCGCAGCGCGAAACGCGGCTGAAGCAGAGGCACCCCATCGCGGCGCGGCCCGAGCGCAAGGAAGCCGCGCACGGGCACGGAGTTTCCGTTCTTCTCCAACATCACCGAAAAGGTGCGGAGCGTGTCGCCGAGGGGCAGCGCCGCCTCGTCCGCATCCATCAGGTCGATGCCCTCGACGAGGTTCAACGGGTCGCGCATCCAGCCGCCCGCCAGAACCCCGGCAGGCGTGGACAAAGCGAGATTCACCTCGATCTCGGGCGCATCCGTTCCGCCCACGAGGCGGCGCGCCTGGAGCGGGCATTGGAGCTGGAATTCCAGCGCCCCGCACCGCCCTGCGTCCGATGCTTCCGCGGCGAGCGCGATGGCGCGCTCCCGCAGGGCGGCGTCGGGCTTCGACTGGCCGCGCCACCAGCGGCCGAGGGTGGGCACCTCGCCTTCCGCCTCAAGGCGGCGGATGGCAAAGCCGTTGGCGCCCATGAGCACCAGGAAAGTCCCGCGCGCATCCTCTTCACCGCCCAGCACCAGATGCAGGCGGCGGGAGCCGCGCCGGTCCGGCGGATCGAGCTTCGGCCGCAGAGGCAGGCGCTCGAAGCCGTCCGGCGCGATGCGGTGCACAGCGGAGATGCCGCCGAAGCCCTCCCCCACCGCGGTCTCCGCCATGAGGTTCGCGCCATCGAGCCGGGCCAGCAGGCGGGCCGTGCCGGGCGTCGGCGCGGCGGCTGAGATCACCGCATGGAGCATGCGCGCATAGCCGCGGCTGCGCCTCAGGCGAAACATGCTCGGCCAGGCGTCGATAAAGGCGGAAAGAAGGGAGAGGCGCGCGGCGCCGGAAAGGCCCTCCAGGAGCCGCGCCGGGTCCAGGGCGGGGATCTCGGTTTCGGGATCGACGGCGACTTCGAGGCTCGGCCCCACGGTGCCGGCGAACACTGCCAGGGTGATGGCCGCTTCCGGACGCCGGAACGCCCAGACCACGCGCGTGCCGCCATCTTCCCGCTGGAGCCGCAGCGAGGCGAGCGGGGCCAAAGGTGCCCCGGCCAGCGGCTCCAGGCGGCCTGCGCGCCACACGCGGCTCGGCAGGTCCCAGGTGAGGATGAGGGTCGCGCCACCGATGCGGAACAGACGTGGCGCCGGAGCGCGCACCGCAGATGGGGGCGCAGCAAAGGGATGGGAGCTCTCTTCCAAAGTGTCCCGGACCGCCTCGAGCATTCCGTCGCGCCTCGCATGTGAGGGAAAGGGCGCCCGCGATAAGCCTCGCGGGCGCAGAGTTTTGGTCCCGGCGCGAACGCCGGGGGGCACCGGGCGCCATCAGGCGCCCGGCGCGTCCTCAGTGAACCAGGAAGTAAGCGCTCGGATTGTCGTGCACGTCCTCGACGCTCACCCCATTGAGAGTGATGCTGTCGCCGCCGCCGAGATCGATGACGGTGCTGTGGCCCACCGCGGTCGCCCGCGCCGCCACATCGTCCGCCGTCGAGATATCCGTGCCGTTGATGCCCTTGCTGATTTCGAGGAGGTCGACGCCTTCCTTGAAGTCCAGCACGAGATCATTGCCGCCGCCGCCGGAGAAGGTGAAGACATCCTGACCGGAGCCGCCGGAGAGCAGATCATCGCCGGCGCCGCCGTCGATGTAGTCGTTGCCGACCCCGCCAAACAGGGTGTCATTACCTGCGCCGCCGAGGAGGAAGTCCTCGCCCGCGCCGCCGAGCAGCACGTCGTGGCCGCCGGCGCCGTCGATATAATCGCTGTTGGATCCGCCGAGCAGATAGTCGTCGCCGGCCTGGCCGAACAGCATGTCATCGCCGCTTCCGCCGAACGCGATGTCGTGACCGCCGCCGCTGAAGATGGCGTCATCCCCGGCGTGACCGAAGATCACGTCGGGAGACTGGGTTCCATGCAAGCTATCGTCGAAAGCGCTACCTTCGATGGTCGCCATGGCAACCTCCGTTCTTTCCGTTGAGGGCCTGATGCCCGGGAGACAGGCCCACGCGGGACCCGTAGAGCCTGCAGCGACGAGGCACGTCTCATCACCGCGACACCGAAGCATACGTCAGTCAGCTCTGCCGTTGAGGAACGAACGATGAAATAATTGCGATGATATTGTGGACTCAACGTCATGTGTCGATATTAAGATGAAGTAATTCTCTCGTTATTCTGAGAGTTATTGATTTCAAATTTGAAGCTATGAATGGTCTGTTCACGGGAACCGGGGGCGAAATTCAACCCACAATCATGGTCGGCGTGAACGCGGATGCCCGGAAAGGCTCCGCTAAAGGAAAGCCAGTGAAACAAGAATGGATCCCAGAAACATGTACCGGGATCCACGCTTTATAAGGACGCTCAGTTCTCGCGGAAGGCGCGGTTGAAGCTCTCCGTGATGGGTTCCACCAGATAGTCGATGGCGCGGCGCGGGCGCTTGAGCACCATCAGCTCCGCCGGCATGCCGGGATAGAGGGTCACATTCGGGCGGTCCTTCAGGGCCTCCGGACCGATCTCGGCACGCACCACGTAGTAGGCTGCGCCCGTATTCGGGTCGAGCGTCTGGTCGGCAGCCACATAAATGAGCTTGCCGTCCACCGGCGCGATGGTGCGGTGGTCATAGGCCGTAAGGCGCACCTGCGCCTTCGAGCCCGTGTGCACCGAGACGATGTCGCGGGTGTTGAGGCGCGCCTCCACGATCATGGGCTCGTTCTCGGGCACGATGTCCATGAGCGCCTCGCCTGCGATCAAGGCGCTGCCGGGCGTGCGCTTCTGGATGTTGGCCACCGCCCCCGACTGCGGCGAGCGCACCTCCAGCCGGTCGAAGATATCGCGGGCGGAGGTGATCTGGTTCTCCACCTCGTTGAGTTCGAGCTGGGCGGTCTGGAGCTGGTCCGCCACATCGCTCTGCCAGTCATATTCCACCGAGGCGAGGGCGGCCTGGGACCCGGCCTTCGCCTGCTCGGCGCGGGCCTTCTGGGCCGTATAGTCGCCGATGCGCCCGGTCAGCTCCGAGAGCCGGGCTTCCTGCTCCAGCACCTGGGCTTTCGCGACGAAGCCCTTCACGGCGAGCGTCTTCAGCCCGTCCACCCGCTCGCTGATCAGGGCGCGCTGTTTCTCGGAGGCATCGATGAGGGCGATGGCGGACGCCGCCTCGGCGGTGCGCTGCTCGATGTCCTTCCGCTGGAACTCGATCTTTCCGCCATAGGCTTCCAGACGCTTGGCGAACAGGCGACTCTCCGCTTCGCGCACGTCATTGGCCACCGGGTCCTTGGTGTTCAGCACGCGCGGGGGAAACGCGATCTCGCTCGCCCGCGTCTGCTCGGCACGCAGGCGGGCGAGGCGGGCCTGGAGGCCGATACGCTTGCCCTGCAGCCGCTCCAGTTCGGAGCGAGCGCGGGTGTCGTCCATAAGCATCAGAGGCTGGCCTTCCTTGACGATCTCGCCTTCCTGCACGGCGAGGCGCTTCAGGATGCCGCCTTCCAGGTGGCTCACCGTCTTGCGCTTGGAATCGACGATTACGGTGCCGCTCGCCACCGCCGCCGAATCAAGGCTCGCCGAGGAGGCCCAGCCGAAGAAGCCACCGAAGGCCACGATGATGACGGCGATGCCCGCGATCATGGGACCGCGCAGGCTGGAGCGCGCCTCCGCCTCGTCCTCCTTCTCGATCACCTCGTACCAGATGTCCTCGCGCCCGCCGCCGGGGGGCAGAAGCTCGGCCGGCCGCCGGGCGGTGATGGCGTTGTCGTTGGTCCTGCGGTCGGTCATGCGGCACCTCCGGCGCTGGCGAGGGCGGGCTTGGCGGCGGGCTTCCGGACAGGCGTGATGCTCGCCACCACAGAGGTGCGCTCGCCGAACTGGGCGACGCGCCCGTCCTGGAGCACCAGCAGCTTGTCGGCGCATTCCATGATGGCGGGGCGATGGGCGATCACCACCACGATGGCGCCGTCGTCGCGGGCAGCGCGCATGGCGGAGAGGAGCGCCGCCTCGCCCTCGGCGTCGAGATTCGCATTGGGCTCGTCCAGCACCATGAGGCGCGGGCGGCCATACAGGGCGCGGGCGAGCGCGATGCGCTGCTTCTGCCCGCCGGAAAGGGTGAAGCGGCCATCGCCCACCGGCGTGTCGTAGCCAAGCGGGAGGCGGCCGATCATCTCGTGCACGCCGGCACGCCGCGCGGCCTCGATGACGAGGCGGGGATCGCCGTCGCGCATGCGTGCGATATTCTCTCTTATGGTGCCGTCGAGGAGCGAGACCGACTGGGGCAGGTAGCCCGTCATGTCGCCGAACGAGCCGCGCTCCCACAGATAGACATTGTGCCCGTCGAGAAAGACGCCGCCCGCCGTGGGCTTGGCCGCCCCCACCAGCAGGCGCGCAAGCGTGGACTTGCCGGCGGCGGAGGGGCCGACCACGCCGAGGATCTCGCCGGGCGAGACGCGGAAGGAGACGCCCTTCAGCACCGCCAGATCCTGGCCGGGCACGGCATAAACGAGGCGGTCCGCCTCCAGGTCGCCGCTGGATCGCGGCGTCGGCACCACGTCGCGGCCATGCTTGTGGCTCTCCAGCAGTTCGCGGATGCGCTGCCAGGAGCCGAAGGCGGTGATCCAGCTGCGCCAATTGTCGGTGAGGCTGTCGAACGGCGCCAGCAGGCGGTTCATGATGATAGTGGCGCCGATCATGGATCCAGGAGAGGCGGCACCCTCGATCACCAGGCCAGCGCCCAGCGAGAGCGCGCCGATCTGCATGCACAGGCGCAGAACGCGGGTCACCATATGCATGCTCCTCCCGCGCCGGTGGCCGGAGGCCGAGAGCTCCGCCGCATGCACCTGCGAGGCGCGCCAGCGCTGGGCCAGAGCCGGGAGCATCCCCATGCCCTCGATGGCCTCGGCATGGCGCAGCGTGGATGTGATGCGCGAGATGTTCTCGATATGCGCGTGGTTCGCTTCCTTGGTGACGCCCCGCGTGAACATGTCGGAGATGATGCCGAGACCGACGAGCATGGTTGCGGAGACGATGGCGAGCAGGCCGTAGAGCGGGTGCAGCAGGAACAGGACCACGAGGTAGATGGGGCACCACATGCCCTCCAGCGGCGCCACGATCGAGCTGGAGGTCATGAAGGAGCGCAGGTCGTTGAGATCCCGCATCACCTGACTCGCCTTTGCCGAGCCGGCATCGAGGGAAGATGCGAGCGCAGCTTCGAGAGTCGGGATGTTCAGGCGTTTCACCAAGGTGCCAGCCATGGCCTGGAAGGTGAGGGCCCGGATATACTCAAGAAAACCGTAGACCACGAGCGCGCCAGCCGCGACGATTATCAGCATCGTCAGCGTATCGTAGCTGCGGCTGTTAACGACGCGGTCGTGCACCTGTATCATAAAGAGGGGCACGGTGAGCTGAAGTACAGTAATAAAGGCACTCAACGCAGCGGCATAGACGAGTCCTACCAAGAAAATTCGTCTGCCCTTCCTGATGAGTGTCGCGGCATCCATATGTTTTGTCGGCATCAGAGGGGCACCTTTCTACCTGTCTCGTTCAGGAAATCGACAGAAATTAGAAACACCTTTAAATGAACATGAATTTTCCACACCATCGCCGCATTTCGACACCGAAATCGAAATTGCTGTGTTGCACACTTCACCGACAAATAGGGTGAAGTGATGACAGTACATCTACAATGACAGGCGTAAAAAGCGCCGAATACATCCTGGGGAGGAAACGAAAATGTTTCGAAAACTGTAATAAACTCGAAGAGAAGGCTGTGTGCATGCACCAGAAGCTTGGTCCCGCCGCTCTCGCCGAAATCCCCTCCATCGAAGCTGTCGAGCCGTGGAACGACGCTGCTCCTCTTGCCACCCGCCCCCCTTCCCTCGCAGAATCCGCCGACAACGACTCCGGGCAAGTCACCCACCTCGAACTGGCGCGTGTCATCGAGCGCATCCACAGGCGCTATTGCGACCTGTTGCGCGTGGAGCTGACGCGCCTCGGCATCGACGACATCTCGCCGCCGCAAGTGATGCTTTTGTTCACCATCGGCGCGGACGAACTCTCGGTCCGCGACCTTTTGGAGCGGGGGCACTATCTTGGATCCAACGCGTCCTATTATCTGAAGCAGCTGGCGGACGCGGACTACATCCACCGCACCGCGTCTGCCCGCGATCGGCGCTCCGCCCGCATCCGCCTCGCGGAAAAGGGACGGGCGCTGTGCGACACCATCCGCAGCATCGATGAGGCCTATCACCGCCTCATCGCCCGCGACGACGACGAGGTGCAGGAACTGACCACCACCTTCCACATGCTGCGGCGCCTGGAAGTCGTGTGGACCACGACCATGCGCTACGGGGAGGCCTGAGGGGAGAGCCGACCCACATTCATCATGGCCGGGCGTGACCCGGCCATTCCTTGGGCGCCCGGGCAATGAGAGATGCCCGGGGCTCGCCCGGGCACGACCACAGAATCAAGGAGACGCATGCGGATCGTCTTCATTCACCGCCGCGGCCCCGGCCAGTTCCTCCATCTCGCCCCCCACCTCGCCGCCGAGGGATGGGAGGCGACGCTCATCTGCGAAACCTGCGACCGGCCACTGCCCGGCGTGCGCGTCATCCGCCATCGCGCGGAGCAGGGCGTGCGCGAACGGGACGACGCCACGCCCCATCTCGCCGCACCGGAACGCCATGTGCGCATCGGCTATCGCGTGGCCGAGACCCTTGACGCGCTGCGGCGCGCGGAAGGCCCGCCCGACATGGTGTTCGGACATATGGGCTGGGGCGGGCTCATCTTCGCCAAGGACGTGCTGCCGGCAACGCCCGTGCTCGGCTATTGCGAGTATTTCCACCGCGCCGCGGGCGGTGATGCCGGCTTTGATCCCTCGGAGGCGGTCACGCTGGACGACCGCCTGCGCCTGCGCCTGCGCAACAGCGCGCAGCTGATCACGCTGGACGCCATCGAGGGCGGCATCAGCCCCACATCCTGGCAGCGCAGCCGCTATCCCCCGGCCCACCAGAAACGCATCGCCGTCTGCCATGACGGCATCGACGTGGAGCTGTGCCGACCCCAGACGGACGCCACCTTCACTTTGCCGGACGGGCGCGTGCTCGCACCTGGAGATCCCGTGGTCACCTATGCGGCGCGGGACCTCGAACCCTATCGCGGCTTCCCCCAATTCATGCGCGCCGCCGCCGAAGTGGCGCGGCGCCGGCCGGACGCGGTGTTCGCCGTGGCGGGCGGGGACGGCGTCAGCTACGGCCGCGCGCCGGAGGGCGGCGGGACATGGCGCGAGACCCTGATGGCGGAGACCGGCCTCGACCCCTCACGCATCTTCTTCCTCGGCACCCTGCCCCACGAGGCGCTGCTGCGCCTGTTCCGGGTGTCGGCGGCGCATGTCTACCTCACCTATCCCTTCGTGCTCTCCTGGTCGGTGCTGGAAGCCATGGCGTGCGGCGCGCTGGTCATCGGCTCGGCCACGGCGCCGGTCCAGGAGGTGATCGAGGACGGCCGCAACGGGCTGCTGACACCGTTCTTCGACGAGGCCGCCCTTGCCGAACGCATGCTCGAGGCGCTCACCCATCGCGAGGCGCTGTCCCATGCGCGGGCGGCGGCGCGGCGCACCATCGTGGAGCGCTACGCCTTGCCCCGTGCGCTGGCCCGGCAGACGGCACTGCTGCGCTCGCTCTCGCGGAACGGGGAGGCCGTATCTGCGGCAACTGCCGGCTGAATTTTGCAAAGCATCACAAGATCAACATAATATTCTTCTTATATACGCTTCCCGCCGCGGGAAATGCAGTAAATTTGAAATAATACTGGATTGTTTCAAATTTAAATACATTTCTCCTTAGGGAATTTTCTTGAAGGGACGATCCATGACAGCGAGCCCGCCGCCCTCAGCCCGCCGCCCCCGCATCGGCGTCCTCATGCCCGCCGGAAAGGTGGTGGAGCATGACAAGGTGCTCACCCACACCCATGGCGACCCGGAGAAGGCGACCAGCCTCTTCACCAATATCGGCGACTGCTTCGTCTACGAATCCTCGCTGCGCATCCTCGATTACGCCGACATGCAGCCCATCTATGCGGGCGAGAATTCCAAGCCGAGCGATGCCTATGTGGAGAAGCTGAATCAGCTCGACTACATCTTCCTGCGCGGCTCCAACTACATCAACACCAACGGGAAATGGGACGCCATCACGGCGCTTCTGGAGCGCACCCGCGTCCCCGTCATGGCCTTCGGCATCGGCGTGCAGACGCCGGACAATTCCGAGGAATATGTGAACGAGAGCACCAAGCGCTTCCTGCAATTGGTGGCGGACCGCTCCCACTCCATCGCCATCCGCGGCGCGCTCTCGCAGAAGGCGCTGAAATCCATCGGCATCTCCAATGTGCGGATCATCGGCTGCCCCACTGTGTTCCGCCACCGCCAGCCGACCCTGAAGCTGAAGCGCGTGGAGAGCTCTGAGATCGGTGATCTCGGCTTCACGCTCCGCCGCAAGACCCATGGCAGCATGACGCTCCAGCGCTACCTTATGCGGTGTCTCTCCGAGCAGTTCCGCATGCGCATCTTTTGCGCCGGGGAGCTGGAGGAGAAGCAGCTCTATTATGCCGCCCGCGGCCAGTTCAAGAATTCGCCGGACCGCTTCGATGCGGCGGTGCGCACCCTCATCGAGGAGAACTGGTTCTACGGGCCGAGCGACCCGCTCATCGACCTCTACAAATCTTCCCTCTCGGTGTTCGAGGCGGTGCAGGATTTCGAGGCGGGACTGAAAGAGATGGACGCCGTGACCGGCTTCCGCCTGCACGGCAATCTCCTCGCCCTCGCCAACAACGTGCCGGCGCTCTACGTCACCTATGACACCCGCACCCGCGAGTTCGTGCAGACGCTGGGCATCCCGTCCATCGACATCCGCCAGATGGACCGCTTCTCCTTCCGCAAGGCCTGGGACAACGCCAATTTCGACCTGTTCGAGCGCTCCTATGCGGTGCGTTTCCGGGAACTGAAGGCATTCCTGGAGGAGAACGACATGCCGCATCGCCTTGAGACCGGCGAGCCCGCTCTGGTCGCCGCCGAATGAGGTGGGGGACGGAGGATGCCCGGCTTGCCGGCGGTCCTCCGTGTCCGCCGTCGCGCCGCCTCGTCCAGCCGGGGCGTGCGTGGCGGCGGCTGGGATTGGCCCTTTCGCTTTGTCTCAGTGGGCCCGCTTTTCTCAGCGCGTCCGCATGGGCCATCGAGCTCAAGGTCGATGGCCCGGAGACGGTGATCTTCGACCAGCGCACCCAGGCGTGCGATGCCTCCGACCTTCCCGACGCGCCCGCCCGCGCCTTCCGGGATGATCAGGGGCGCATGGTCCTGTTCGCGCCCAACTTCAAGAACCGTGCCTTCACCGGGCCGGACCTGCGGCATCTGACGAAAGACTGCACGGTGCGCTTCGCCGCCTCAGGCAGCGCGGACCCGGCCATGCTGGACGACCGCACCTGGCTGCACGGCTTCTTCACGGCGGACGGGCGCAACGTCTTCGCCTTCGCCAGCGCCAGCTTCATCCCCTATCGCCATGGCGGCGCCTGCGCGGCCGGGCCGGAGCGCACCGCCTGCTGGCGGAACGGCATCGCCGCCCTCCTCTCCACCGACGGCGGCAAGACCTTCCATTATTCCGCGCCCCCGCCCCGCCAGACGGTGATGCCACCGGAAACCGCGTTCAATCCGCAGGTGAAGGACCCGGAAGGCTTCGTCTCCACCACCAACATCGTCGCCTGGAACGGCGACCTCTACGCCATCGTCTGGCGCCGCGCCGGTGAGGCCGGGAAGTCCCGCAACTGCCTCGTTCGCGCGCCCAAGGGCGATGTGGACCGCTGGGAGATGTGGACCGGGGAGGGTTTTGCGCCCTTGGCCGAACGCATGGCGGACGGCTGGAAGGTGGAGGGCCTCGACTGCGCGCCCATCGGGCCGAAGGGGCTGCCGTCCATTCGCGGCCTCGTGCGGCACGAGGCGAGCGGGGAATTCGTCGCGGTGTTCCAGATGCGCGGCCGCAAGGGCGCGCCGGACGGATTCTACACCGTCACCTCAAAGGATCTTATCTCCTGGTCAGAGCCGAGCCTGCTGGCGGCGGTGCCGCTCCGCGGCGGGCGGGAGGATGAGGGGGAGTATTCCGGCTATCCCTCGCTCATCGACGACCAGAGCCCCGACCGCAATTTCGGCACCGTGGGCACGCGGGCGGACCTCGTCTTCGTCCGCTTCGAGACGGACGCCAGCGGCAAGCGGCCGAAGCGCGTGCGGGAACTGGTAGCGCTGCCGCTGCGGGTTTCGCCCTGACGCATCCATCAGAAATGCCGTAATGCCCGGGCTTGTCCCGGACATTCACGTCTCGCCGTTAGTCCGCACCGAGCGGAGCCCCGTGGATGGCCGGGTCAAGCCCGGCCATGACGGCTGAGAGAAAGTAGGAACGCCGCTCATCTTCTTTTTTCCCGCCGCATCCTCTAACCATTGAGGTTCCACGCACTGGGCGGCGCCGTGTTCAACTGGAACGACCTCATCTATTTCCTGGAGCTCGCGCGGCAGAGCCGGCTGATGCCGGCCGCGCGCCGCCTGAAGGTGGACCACACCACGGTCTCGCGCCGCATCGCGGAGCTGGAGAAAGATCTCTCCGTCAAGCTGTTCGACCGCAAGCCCGACGGCTTCGTGCTCACCGAGCAGGGCCACCGCCTGTTCGCCATCGCCGAGCGCATCGAGCAGGAGGCGGGGGAGATCCACGAATCCATCCGCGCCGCGCCCAGCGCGCCCACGGGCCGGGTGCGGGTCGCCTCCATGGAGGGCATCGGCGCCTTCTTCCTGGCGGAGCGCTTTGCCGAGCTGTCGGAGAAGGAGCCCGGCATCGTGGTGGAGCTGGTCACCGAGCGCCACCTCATCAACCTCACCAAGCGCGAGGCGGACATCTCCATCTCCTTCGTGCCACCCACCGGCCAGCGGCTGGTGGTGCGCAAGATGGGCCAGTTCCGCCTCGCTTTGTATGCCGCGCCCGATTACATCCGCCGACGCGGCCTGCCCGGCGCGGTGGCCGAGCTGCCGGCCCACGCCTTCGTGGATTATGTGGAGGACCTCGTCGCCATCCAGCCGGTGCACTGGCTGCTGGACGTGCTGGACCCCTCCAACGTCGCCTTCCGCTCCACCTCCATGCACGCCCAGCAGAATGCCATCGCAGGCGGCGCGGGTATTGGGCTTCTCCCGTTGTTCTCGGCCAAATCCAATCCCCGCCTCATCCCGGTCCTGGCTGATGAAGTGGTGGTGATGCGAGACGTCTATGTAAGCGTCCATGAGGATCTGGAATTCATGGGCCGGGTGAAGGCGGTAATGCGCCATCTCACCGAGATTTTCCGACGGGATGCGGCTTTCCTGAACGAGCTGTGAGGGGCCCACGCACCCTCGCACCACGGCCTGCAAATTTCCCCGGTTCCCCCCGGCCTGCCGCTGGTGATCATGCACCAGGGCGCATCCTCCGCGCCGTTTGCATGGCGCGAAAGACCGATGACCGTCACCTATCCCCGCTTCAAGGCCGCCGCCTGCCACACCTCGTCCGTGTTCCTGGATTCGGAGAAGACCGCGGAGAAAGCGTGCGACCTCATCGCTGAGGCGGCGCGGGCCGGCGCTTCGCTCATCGCGTTTCCCGAATCCTTCCTGCCGGGCTTCCCGGTCTGGGCCGCGCTCCAGGCGCCCATTTACAATCACGCCTTCTTTCGCGCCCTCGTCGCCGAGGCGCAGAAGCTCTCGGACAGCGCCATCCGCACCATTCGCCTCGCGGCGCGGCGGCATGGCGTCCATGTCTCCCTGGGCTTCACCGAGGGCACCGACGCCAGCGTCGGCTGCATCTGGAACTCCAACATCCTGATCGGGCCGGACGGCGCCATCCTCAACCATCACAGGAAGCTGGTGCCCACCTTCTATGAGAAGCTGGTCTGGGCAAACGGCGATGCGCGGGGTCTGCGCGTGACACCCACCGAGATCGGCCGGATCGGCATGCTGATCTGCGGAGAAAACACCAATCCCCTCGCGCGCTATGCCCTGATGGCGCAGGGTGAACAGGTGCACGTCTCCTCCTATCCGCCGATCTGGCCGACCCGCCCGCCGAGCGAGGACGGCGCCTATGACCTGAAGCGCGCCATCGAGATCCGCGCCGGCGCCCATGCCTTCGAGGCCAAGGTGTTCAACATCGTCGCCTCCGGCTTCGTGGACGCCGCCATGCGCGAGGCCATCGGCAGCGTGAACCGCGCGAGCCTGGAGATCATCGACAATTCCCCGCGCGGCATCTCGCTGGTGCTGGACCCCACCTCGGACGTGGTGAGCGAAGTCCTCTCCGACCATGAGGGCATCCTCTATGCGGAGATCGACACGGTGCGCTGCGTGGAGCCCAAGCAGTTCCACGACGTGGTGGGCTATTACAACCGCTTCGACGTGTTTCACCTCCAAGTGGACCGCTCGCCCCGCGAGCCGGCGCACTTCTCGGCCGACGTGGGAGAGGCCGAAGCCTTCCCCCTGCCCCGCGCCGATGCGAGCCCGCTCGAGGAGCCCATCTTCGCGCGGGCGAACGGAGCGATCTGAAAGACCAATGGTCATGCCCGGGCGTGTTCCGGGCATCTCCCGCAGGACCGGGTGCGCCCGGACTCCCAGGAAATCCCCGGATCAAGCCCGGGGATGACGGCGGATGGGCGACGACTGCCGATGGGAGACGACCGAAGGACGGTCAGGCGCGCTCGCCTATCTCGGCTCGGAAGCCGCTGAGTTGGGCCGGGCATACGAGCCCGTGTCCGCGCGGCGATTTTGCCAAAGGCGCCTTGTATTCGAGCTTCTCGCCCCGCCGCACGCCATAGGCGTCATAGAGCAGCCCGAGCAGCAGGCCGGCCACGTCGTGGAAGTCCCTGTCGGGGTTCGAAATCGCCAGCAGCTTCTGGAAATTCCCCTCCGAATCATCGGTGGAGAAACCCGCCGCCTCGATGACGGCCAGACCGTGCCATGACAGGCCGGGCGGCTCGATGCCCGGCTTTACAGAATAGAAGCCCGAGGACGCCTCGCACAGCATCTGCGTGTCATCCTCCTCCAGCAGGCATTGGATGTAGCTTCTCGGCTCGCTGCGGTCGGCCACGACAAGGTAGCGGTTGGGCTCGCCCTTGCGCGCATGGATCATGTCGAGACGCAGAGTGATCTGGCAACGATTATCGGCGATGAACGTCGTGCGTGCATCGGCTGCCATGGCGGGCGACGCCAGGGCCATCAGCCAGAGGGCGCACAGGGCCAGCCGCTCGAATCCTTCGCTTCCGCGACGCGCTCGCATGCTCGCCCCCGCACCGGTCGACTGAGGCATAGCACGTACACGCTACGGTTGCGCGACAGCACGCTGGCGCCGGCGTCATCCCTGGCGATTATTGGCCCTGTGGGGTTCTCGCGGCCGCTGTCACTTGGCTTGCATGGCCCCGTGCCATTAGACCGGGCGAAGGTTGAGGCCGTTCAAGAGGAAAGCAACATGCGCTTCTATACTGTGGCACTCGCGCTCGTCTCCGCCACCCTCCTCGGGGGAGCGGCGTCCGCTCAGCAGAGCGATCTCATGACCTATTGCAAGGCCGACGTTCAGCGCCTGTGCAAGGGCGTCCCCCCCGGCGACGGCCGGCTCATGGCCTGCCTCCAGGCGCACTCCAAGCAGATGTCCGTGGGCTGCGCCCAGGCGCTGCAGAAGATAAAGCAGAACATGTGATGGTGTCTCGTCATGGCCGGACGTGATCCGGCCATGACGACCACGAATGCGGGCGGCGGGCCTCAGTTCAGCCGCTCGCCCTCGAAATAGCCCGAGAGCCCGGTGCCGGGCGCGCAGTTCACATATTCAAACACGTGGCCGCCCTCCGGCAGCACGAACACTTCGTGCCAGGTGCGCAGCTGGTTGGCCTTGCCGTATTTGCGATAGCGCGCGATGGCGGCGGAGAAGATGGCTTCGTGGGAGGGATGGCGCTCCGCCCACTCCTCCATATGGCCCAGCGACAGGAAATAGCCCAGCGCGTGCGTCTCCAGCTCCGGCGTCCCCGCAGCGTCGCAGGTCTGCTGGAAGCGCAGCGAACAGCAGCCGGTGGCGCCCGCATTCTCCTTCAGATAGGCCATGCCGCGCAGCAGCGGCTCGCGCAGGTCGCGCATATAGTCTTCCGTCTGGCCGGGATCGCACCGGCCCCAATAGGCGGCGGAGCGGATGACCGCGAGATTGGCCGGCGTCAGGATGCGCCAGCGCGCGCCCCTGGTCTCGCGCGCCACCGGGTCCTGGAGCTGGGTGGGGAGCGGGGTCTCGAGCTTGTCCACCGCCGCCAGCGGGATGCGGTCGCGCATGGCGCCGTAATAGCCGCAATAGGGGGTGGGATAGACCGCCACCTCGGGCGAGGCGGCGAGCGCGCGCGGATAGTCCTGCCAATAGAGCGTCTCCTGCCGCTCCACCGGAACGGTCATGCTCTCGCGGAAATAGCCGGTCTCCTCCGAAAGCCGCGCCTCGTCCTCCCACCATGACCGCACGTGCGGGGAGGCGAGGAAGGCGTCGCGCTTGCCCTCATCGAGCCAATAGGTGGCGACGATGTGGGTGTAGAGCCCGTTCTCGTCCACCAGCCAGGCATGGTCCGAGACCGTGGGGCCTTCCGGAAGGGCCAGCGCCGCCTCGATCCAGGGGAAGAAAGGCGAGGCATAGACGGTGTCCGCATCCTTGCCCTGGACGCCGTGGAACGTCACGCAGAGCGCGCGGCAGCTGTTGACGAAGCCGGCGGACCAGCGCTGCACTACCGGCTCGAAGCCCTTCGGCTTGCGCAGGGGATTGACGCGATCATAGACGGGCAAACCCATTGTTTTCTCCCTGGGACTTTCCTTGGGGCCTTCTCAGTGCACCCCGAAATAGGCCTTGTGCAGCTCGGCATCCTGCTTCAGCGCCTCGGTGGTACCCGAAGCAACCACGCGGCCCTGGACCAGCACGTAGCCGTCGTCCGCTACGTCCAGCGTCTGCCGCACATTCTGCTCCACGAGGAGGATGGACAGCCCCTCCTCCTTCAGCCGGCGGATGATGCCGAACACCTCCGAGACGAACAAAGGCGAGAGGCCGAGCGAGGGCTCGTCGAACACCACCAGTTCGGGATCGGTCATGAGCCCGCGGGCGATGGAGAGCATGGAGCGCTCGCCACCGGAAAGCGTGCCGGCGAGCTGGGCGCGGCGCTCCTTCAGGCGGGGGAAGGTCTCGAAGAGCTGGTCCATGCGGGCGGCCAGCTTGCGGCCGTCACGCTCCAGAAGGCCGCCCACCTTCAGGTTCTCAAGAACGCTCATGCGCGGCAGCACGCGGTTGCCCTCCGGCACGGTGGCAATGCCGAGCGCCGCGATCTTGTGGGTGGGGAGGTTGGTGATCCTCGCCTCGCCGAACGCCACCTCGCCGCGCCGGACCTTGTTGAGGCCCAGTATGGCGCGGATGAGCGTGGACTTGCCCGCGCCATTGGCGCCGAGGATGCAGGTGACGCGGCCGGGCTTCACCTCGATGGAGACGTCGCGCAGCACGTCCGCCCGGTCGTAGCCGGCGGCGATGCCGCTGACGGAGAGGCGGCGGGTGGCCTTGGAGACCCGGACGGTCATTGCGCGCTCCCGAGATAGGCGGTCTGCACTTCGGCGTTGGAGATCAGCGCCTCGAAGGGGCCCTCGAAGATCTTCCGGCCGAAATTCAGCACCACGCAGCGGTCGGAGACGCGGCGGATCACGTCCATCTCGTGCTCCACCAGCACCACGGCGAGGTCCGGCATCTCTGCGCGGAAGGCGAGGAGGTCGTCCATGAGGCGCCGCGTCTCCTCATGGGTCATGCCGGCGGAGGGCTCGTCCAGCAGCAGCAGGCGCGGCGCGCCGATGAGCGCGCGGCAGATCTCGATGCGCCGCCGGTCGATCATGGTGAAGGCGCCGGCGGGCTGGAAGATGTTGGCGGAGATGAGCGGGTTGAAGCGCTGGGTGAGCGCCCGCGCCTTCTCGACCACCGCCTCCAGCTCGCCGTTGAACCGGCCGCGCCGGAACAAGGTGGAGAAGAGGCCAAGGTCGAGCCGGCCGAGAGCCCCCAGCGCGATATTGTCGAACACGCTCTGGTCCAGCATCAGCCGCGAGCGCTGGAAGGTGCGGGCGACCCCGGCACGTCCCACCGCCTGGGGCGATTTGCCGAACAGGTCCTGCGCCTCGAACCGCACCGCGCCGGCCGAGGGCTTGTAGAGGCCGGTGAGCACGTTGAAGAAGGTGGTCTTGCCCGAGCCGTTGGGGCCGACGAGGCCCACCGTCTCCCCCTTGGCGAGGGAGATGTCGAGCCCGTCCAGCGCAACCAGCCCGCCAAAGCGCATGGTGAGGCCGGAGCAGGCGAGGAGATCGCTCATGATGCGCCTCCCTTAAAGAGCGAGGAGAGGTCGCGCGGCGCCCGCGGCAGCATGCCGGAGGGGCGGAAGCGCAGGATAGCGATCACCAGCAGCGCGAAGATGATGAGCCGGTATTCCTGGATCGCCTGGAGCTTTTCCGGGATCACCAGGATCACCATGGCCGCGCCCACCGCGCCCCACAGATTGCCCATGCCGCCCAGCACGATGATGGAGAGCATCATCAGCGAGTCGCCGAAGTTCGCGCTGTTGGGGTTCACGAAGCCGTTCATCATGCCGTAGAGCGCGCCGGCCACCCCGATGATGGCGTTGCCGATGAGGAAGGCCACCGCCTTCCAGCGGGCGATGGAGAGGCCGAACACGGAGGCCGCCACCTCGTCCGAGCGCACGGCATCGAGGGCGATGCCCACCCAAGACATTTCCAGCCGCCGCACCAGCACGAAGGCGAGCGCGAACAGCACGCAGCCCGCCACCGCATAGGGCAGATAGAAGGAGACGTCGAAGGGGCCGATCTCGTTCAGCCGGTTGAAGGAGAGGCCGAACAGGTTGAAGCCCGGCACCTTCATGCCCTGCGGCCCGCCGAACGTGTCGTTCACCTCCAGGAAGGAGCGCATGAGGAGGCCGAAGGCGATGGTGACGAGGGCGGCATAGTGCCCCCGCGTGCGCAGCACCGGCAGCAGCATGGCGAGGCCGAGAATGCCCGCCACCAATCCCGCCGAGGCGAGGATGAGAAGATGGGGCACGCCCACCTTGCCCAGCACGGCGGCGGTGTAGGCGCCCACCGCGAAGAAGGCGGCACCGGCGAAATTGGGCACGCCGGCAAAGGCCATCTGCAGGTTCAGGCCGGCGCAGGCGGTGGCGAAGAGGGCCACCGTCGCCATCATCAGCAGGGTGTAGTGCTCCTCGCGGAACACGGCGATGACGGCGAGGATGGAGAACGCCGCCACGAGGTTCACCGTGCCCTGATGGGCGCGGCAGAGCGCGATCACGGTGCGGCCCACAGCAACGCGGTCGGCCAGCGCGAACACGAGCACGAAGGCGCCGAGCAGCGCGATCACCTGGCCCTGGTGCTCCGCATGGAGCAGCAGCCCGCCCCCGGCGAACAGCAAAGCGACGGTGGCCGCCACGATGAGGCGCGGAAAGCGCCGCAGGAGGGAGCCGGAGGCGGCGAGAGGTGTGGAGAGTTCGGCCATGCTCATCTCACACCCGCTCGCTCGACTTTTCGGCGATGAGGCCGGTGGGGAAGAGGCCGATCAAGGCGATGATCACGGCAAAGGCGACCACGTCCTTGTAGGCGCTGGTGAAGGGCAGAGCGACGGTCACAAGGGTCTGGATGCCCGCGAACAGGAAGCCGCCAAGGATCGGCCCCAGAAGGCTGCCGAGCCCGCCCACCACGGCGCAGGCAAAGCCGATGATGCCGAGCAGCACGCCCATGTTGAAATTGATCTCCCGGTAATAGAGCCCCAGCATCAGGCCTGCGAAGGCGGCGAGCATGGAGCCCAGCGCGAAGGTGCCGAGCACGGTGCGGTGGAAATCGATGCCCGAGAGCCGCGCCACCTCCCCGTCCTGCGCCACCGCGCGGATGGAGAGGCCGAGGCGCGTGCGGGTGATAACGAGGTGGGTGGCGAACACCACCGCAAGCCCCGCGAGCAGGATCATCACGCTGTCGATGCCGACGCTGAAGGAGCCGGCGGACAGCGTGCCCTGGGGCAGCAGCGCGGGGAAGGGCTTGGGATTGCCGCCGTTCGGCACGCCGAGGCGGATGGCCTCGCGCAGCACCGTGCCGGCCATGAGGGTGGCGAGCAGCACGTTCACCGCCGGCGCGTTCTTCAGGGGCAGCACCAGCACCCGGCCGATGACGACGCCGGAGAGCGCGCCCGCCCCCAGCGCCGCGAGGAGCCCGAAGGCGAGCGCCACCGGCGCGGGAAGGAAGGCGAGGAAGCTCGCCGCCAGGGCCGCCGCGCCCAGGGAGGAGAAGGCGCCCACGGTGACCACGTCGCCATGGG
Source organism: Aquabacter albus (assembly GCF_040049275.1). NCBI lineage: Bacteria > Pseudomonadati > Pseudomonadota > Alphaproteobacteria > Hyphomicrobiales > Xanthobacteraceae > Aquabacter > Aquabacter albus. The sequence goes on from NZ_JBDZDT010000001.1 coordinate 686,183, forward strand.
AGAATTTGATGACGTCGAGCACGCCGAAGAACAGCGAGAAGCCGACCGCGACCATCGCGTAGATGGTGCCGAGCATCAGCCCGTTGAACAGATATTGCGCCAGCAGGCCGGGATCCATGGCGGTCTCCGGAGGATCGGGACAGGGTGCCCGGCGCCTTGCAAGAATGGCGCCGGGCGAGGCGATGGAAAGCCTCAGCTCATTTTCCCGCGAGCTTCTTCGTGCCCGCCGCATAGACGCTGTCGGGCCAGTAGACCCACTTGCCGTCCTGCGCCACGTAGACGTTGGCGCTGACGATATTCTGGCGGTGGTCGTCGAAATTGATCTCGCCCACCAGCGCCTTGTAGCCCTTGGTGGTGTTCAGCACGTCGCGCACCTTCTTGCGGTCCGGCCCCACCTTCTCGATGGCGTCCATGACGAGGTTGGCGGCGGAAAAGGCGAACGGGCCATAGGCGTCCGGGTCCTCGCGAAAGCCCGCCTTGGCATAGGCGTCGAGGAACTTCTTGCCGTCCGCATATTTCGTGATGGGCGCGCCGTTATGGAACGAGACGGTGCCTTCGGCGGCCGTGCCTGCGCCCTCGATGAAGCCGGCGGTCATGATGCCCGAGACCCCGGCGAGCTGGGCGTTGATGCCGAGCCGGTCCATCTGCGAGCGCACCCTGACGCCCAGCGGCGTGAGGCCGCCGATGAAGATCACGTCGGGTTTGAGCTCCTTGATCTTGGTAAGCTCGGCGGTGAAGTCCTGCTGGTCCGGGGAGACCGGAAAGGTGGCGAGGATATCGCCGCCCGCGGGCTTCAGGAATTCGGAGAAATACTTGTTCTGGCCCTTGCCGTAATCGGTGGTGTCGTGGATCACCACGAAGGTCTTGAAGCCCTGCTTGGTGAGGAACTCCGAGGCCATCTTGCCTTCATTGATCATCGTGCCGTTGACGCGATGGATCTCGGGGTAATCGTTGCCGTAGGTGATCTCGGGCAGAACGGCGCCCCACACCACCACGGGAAGCCCGAAACGGTTATAGGTATCCACCGTGGCGATGCCCACCGCCGAGCAGTAGTGCGTGATGCCGGCAATGATGGACTTGTCGGAAGCGGCCTTGGTGGCCACCTGCACGCCCACGTTCGGCTTGCACTCGTCGTCGAACACCACCAGCTCGTAGGTGTATTTCGCGGCCGGGTCGGCATTGCGCAGGTCCACGGCGAGCGTCGCGGAATTGCGCCCGCCGAGGCCGGGGGCCGAATTGCCGCCGGTGAGCGGGCCGATAAAGGCGAGCTTCACCGTGTCCTTGGCGGCGGCGGGGGTGGCAAGAAGGCCGAGGGCGGTGAGCGCGGCACAGCCGGATCGCAGGAGTTTTGCAGTCAGCGTCATGGTTTCACCTCTGGATTGTTGGCTTTGATTTGATGTGAGCCTAATCCAGCCGTGCCGCGATGCGGGATTGCAGATTTTTGCAAAGCGGTGTGCGAAAGGGCGCGTGATTTCGCGCGGGGGTCGAGGAGCCCCTCGCCTGGGCAGGCGAAACCGCAAACTGAGCACAGGTCCGGGAAAGGACCTGGCCTGATCCGTGTCGCCAAAAACCTCGATGAAGCAATCGAACCGTCATCCCCGGACTTGATCCGGGGATCCACGTCCATCCCTTAAGCTGCACCAAGCGAAGCCCCGTGGATGCCCGGGTCAAGCCCGGGCATGACGGTGGTTCCGGTGGGACGCGCCCCCCCTCTCCCCGCGGGGGGAGGGCTGGGGTGAGGGGGAACCACCCTCTCAGTTCTGAAGCGCCGGAGCCCCCTCACCCGGCTGCTCCGCAGCCGACCTCTCCCCCTCGGGGAGAGGTGAAACACACGGTCTAACAAGGGCAGAGGGAAACTCCCCTACCCCACCTCGACCATGTGATTGTCGAATTTCGGCCCACCCGTGTGGCGTGCGGCGACGCCCACCGCATCGCCCTCCACCGAAACCAGGATCACCTCGCCATAGCCGCTCGTTGCGATGAAGCGGCCCGGCTCGGACGTGCCGGCCAGCCCGCAGCCGTCCATGAGCGGCACGGCGCCGAGATAGCGCCCGTCCCGCCGCCACACGGCCACGCGGTTTCCTCGCGGGGTGGCGCAGGCGACGAACTGGCCGGAGCAGTCGAAAGCCACCGAGCCCACATAGCCGCGCAGGGCCATCAGCTCGTTCTCCGGGGCATCGAAGGGCGTGAGGGCGCCGTCGCGGGCGATGGAAAAGAGCAAGGGCCGCGAGACCCCGTCCTTCAGGAGATCCTGCGCCGCCACCACGGTGCCCCCCTGCCCGTCCCGCGCCAGATGGCGGAGCGAGAGGCTGGCAAGGTCGGCGGAGAGCGTGCCTTCGCCCCGCGCCGCGCCGGTGGCGGGGTCCAGCAGCGAGATGGTGCTGCCGGTGGCTTCGGCGTCCCGCGCCTCCGGCGTGTTGGGCTCGATGCCGCCATTGGCCACCACCAGCACCGCGCCGGAGCGCATGAGATCGTGCGGGCCATCGCCGCCGGTCGGCCATTCGGCGACGATCTCGAAATTGCCGGCAACGCTGCGCGCCGCCACCATGCCGCGCCCCATGGTGCGCACGGGGCCCTCCTCCGGGCGCTCGATCTCGTTGGTGAGGAACAGCGCGCCGTCCGCCGAGAAGCGGCCATGGCCGGAAAAGACACGTCCTGCGCCGGGGCCGAACTCACCCACCTTGCCGCCCTTCTCCCGGTCGAACACCAAAGCGATGCGGCCGGGCCGGCGCCCCACCGCCACCGCCAGCGGGCCGCGCGGGCTCGCCTCGATGCCGTGAAGCCGCGCGGGGGACGACACGCGGGCGGCGGCGTCCAGTCCGTCGCCCACCGCGAACGCGCCAAAACCCTCGCCCTCCCCGGCCGTGGTCAGCCAGCCCTCGTCCAAGGCGTGGGCCTTGGCGTGGAGGGCGTCGTTCACCTGCGCCAGGGCGGCGCGCGGGAGAAGGAGCGCGGCACCGGCGCCGACGAGGAGGCTGCGGCGGGTGAGCATCATCGTTTCCTCCCGGTCAGTCCCCGTCCAGCGCGTTGAAGCCCAGCGAGATGCCGAAATAGGACGCGATGGGCCGGTAGACGGTGACCTGCGCGCTCTTGAAGGCCTTCACCGCCGCCTGGATCTTCACCACATCCTCCGGGGTCGGCCCGCCATTGCCACCAAGGTTCGCCGGGAACTCGGCCGCGGCCTTGTCGGCGGCGGCGGCGGCCTTGTTCACCGCCCATTGCGGGCGGCTTGGAAGCTGCTTCGCCACCTCCTGGAGGAGCGCATCGGCGGAAGTGATCATCACCTTCACCACCTGCCCGGAGCGGCCGGAGCGCCAGCCTTCCGCCAGCATGGGCTTGGGGTCGCCATTGTTGAGCACGGGGAGGATGCGGACGTCGGTGACGCGCTGGTAGGCGCCGGAGAGGTCGGTGAGGATCATGCCGGGCACCGCGCCCACGTCCGGGAACAGCGCCGGGTCGCCCGCACGGGAAATGATGGCGCCGAGCGCGCCCGTCGCCCGGTCGCCCCAGCCGGTGCGCACCTCCTTGGCGATGGTGGCAAGGTTGACGGCGATGGCCGAGCCGAACATGCAGCGCACGGAGGCTTCCGGCCCGCCCGCCAATGCGGCATCGGCCCCCTCGTCATAAAGCAGCCGCTCCAGGGCCGGCAGGCCCTGCGTCGCCGCATTGGAGCGGGCGAAGCGCTCGGGCTCGAAGCGGGACGTGTCGGTGCTGGCCAGCACCTCGGCCATGCCGCGCTGGATGGCATTGCGGCGGTCCGGGAAGAAATTGAACCGGTCGGGGCGGAGCGACAGGGTCACCGGCCCCATGGTGACGAACTCCACCGCGCTCCAGGCGTCAGCCGCCTTGAGGAAGGCCGCCTTCAGGCCCGGCACGCCGGCAGGTGCCGGGGCGGCGCAGAAGGCGGTCCAGGCGTCCTTCTGGGCCGCGGTGGTGGCCACCAGGGCGTCGTAGCGCGGCAGGAGCCAGCTTTCGATCAGAACCACGGGGTCGAGGGCCGGCGCGGTCGCGGCTTTGGCGGGCGCCGCAAGGCCGGCAAAGGCCGCGACGGCGATGGCGAGGGGGCCGAACAGGGTTTTCATCTTCAGGCTCCAGTCCTCTTCCCTATAGCTTGGAAACATAAGCGATGAGCGCGGCCTTCTCGCGCGGCGGCAGGGCCGAAAAGCGCTTGGCCGCGCCTTCCGCCTGCCCGCCGTGCCAGGCGATGGCCTCCGCCACCGAGCGGGCGCGCCCGTCATGGAGCAGGCCGGTGTCGCGGGCGATGGCCTCGGAAATGCCGGCGAGCGGGGCCGTGCGCCATTCGGCGGCGGACGCGCCCGGCTCGGGCAGGGTGTCGGCAAGGCCGGGGCCGAGATCGTGCAGCAGCAGGTCGGTGAACAGGCGCGCCGCGCCACCGCCTTGGGTGGGCAAGGACGGCTGGTGGCAGGCGGCGCAGCCGGCGGCGGCGAACAGGCGCGCGCCTTTGGTGTCCTTGGGCGCCAGCGGCACCGGCAAGGAAGCCACATAGGCGACGACGCGGGAGAGCAGCTGGTTGGGGATCTCCACGCCGCCCTCTTCCTCGCGCCCCTGTGGGGCGTTGCGGCAGGCGATCTGTGCCTCGGTGCAGTCTCCCCATGGCTCGGGATGGAGCGGGGTGGACATGCCGATGTCGAGGAAGAAGGCTTCCGAGCTCTGGCTGGCGAGGCTCGGCTGGGACGCCTTCCAGCCATAGCGGCCGATGCCCTGCGTGCCGTCCGGCAGCGCGACATGCCGGATGCGCCCCCGCACCTCCGCCGGCTGCCCGGCGGCGACGGCGAGGAGTGCGCTTTCCGGCACCTGATCGATAAGCCCCCGCCCGCGCAGGTCCGGCGCGGCGCGCAAGGAGAGGCCGGTTGCGGGATCGAGCGGGCCATAGGCGAGATGGGTGGGCGCGGGCACGCGCTTCGTGCGGCCGTCCGGCAGCGGCGTGTCGGTGACGGCGAGGATCCCCTCGGGAATGAGGCCCGGCACGGCATCGAGCTGGAGGCGGCGGCCATAGACCGGATCGCCGGAGCCGTCCGGCCGCGCCAGAACGAGCACCGCGCCGCGCCCCTCGATGGCGCCGTCCTTGCCGAACATCACGGCCGCACGGCCGTCGCGGGGATGGCAGGCGGCGCAGGAGCGGGCATCGAACAAAGGCCCGAGCCCGTCATCGCCGCGCGTGGAGGCGGGCGCGGGAATCCAGGCGCGGTCGAACAGCGCCTTGCCGATACGCAGATCGAGCCCGTCCATTCCGCCGACCGCCGCCCCCGCCGCCAGGAGGCCGGCGGCAAGGCTCGCGAGCGCCGTGGCCCGGCGGCCCGTCACGTCACCCGGAACCAGCCCATGAGGCCGGTGTCCATATGTTCGAGGATGTGGCAGTGGAACACCCAATTGCCGCTCGCCGCCTTGAAGGCGAACTGCACGCTCTCATTGGGCTCTACCACCACCGTGTCCGCCAGATATTGCGGCATGCTCTGCTTCTTAGTGGAGGAGAGCACGCGGAACACGTGGCCGTGCAGGTGCATGGGGTGGACGTGCTTGGTCACATTGGTACAGGTGACGATGTAGCTGCTGCCGGCAGTGAGCTGCTCCAGCGGCGGCACGAGGCGCAGCGCATCCTTGGTGGACCATGAATCCCGGCTGATGGCCCAATGGGTCTTGTCGCCGACGCACAGCGAATCCACCAGCGCCTTGGAGAGCGGGTCGTCCGCCGGCAGAGCGGGACTCACGATGGTGGGCCCGGCGGAGACCTGGAGCAGATACTCCATCTTCTTCGCCTTGGAGACGTCAGGCATGGGCGCGGTGGAAGCGGGCAGCGGCTTCGGTTTGAAGGGGGTCTTGCGCTTGCCCTTGTCCACGGCCACCAGCGTGGTGAGGAGATAGGGCTCGCTGGAGCGATAATCGTAGATCTTCACTTCCTTGCCCGGCTCGGGCATGCGCACCTGGACGTCCGCGCGCATGGCGGGGCCCATGCGCCAGATGCCGTCCGGCAGCTTGTCGAGATGGGCGGGCGGCAGCAGCGCCTGCCCGTCGGTGGCGACGAGGAAGGCGTCCTCCGTATCGCAGCCGAGGTCGATGACACGGGTGGCGTCGGCGACGATGGTGCGTACGCGCACGTCGCCGTAAGCAGGGGCCTCGACGCGGGGCGCAACGGTGCTGCCATTGGTGGCGCGCACCGTGCCGAAGGTGCCGGCGGTGGAGGCGCCCTCGTCCGTGCTCATGGCGATCCACTGGCCGTCATCGCCCAGGCGCCAGTCCTTCACCACGATGAAGCATTCGGCATCGTAGCCGGCCTTCTTCTCGGCCGGGTCGTCCACCACCAGCAGGGCGAACAGGCCGCGGCCGATCTGGCCGGTCTCGTCGCAATGGGGGTGGAAGAAATAGAAGCCGCTGTCCGGTAACGGCACGTTGTAGCTGAACTTACCGCCCGGCTGGATCACCTCCTGGGTAAGCGGGGCGACGCCGTCGGAGAGATAAGGCACGCGGATGCCGTGCCAATGGACCGTGGTGGGGTCGGGAAGCTGGTTCTCGAAATCCACGGCGAGGCGCGTGCCCCGGTCGAAACGGAACACCTTGAAGGGCTCGCCGTCATAGGCGCAGAAGCGCTTCGTGGCTGGCTGGCCCGGGCCGAGCAGCTTCCAGTCGATCTCCCTGGCGATGAGGGGAAAGCGCTTCACCGGCGCAGAGGGCGGCAAAGTGTCGATGGAGGCGGGCACTTGGCCGATGGCGGACGGCGCGAGGGAGACGAGCCCCACCGCCGCGCTGCCGAGCATGAGTCCGCGCCTTGAGATCATGTCGGGTCCTCTCACCTTCTCCGCAAGCCGGATAAGCCCCCTCTCCCGCTTGCGGGGGAGGGTTGGGGAGGGGGTAGACGCGACCTCTCCCATTGTCCGGCCATTTCCGGCCTTCGGCCGGCCCCCTCCCTAGCCCTCCCCCGCAAGCGGGAGAGGGAACTTTCGGGCGAGGGTCACACCCTCACTTCTTCGTCGCCTTGGACGGGTTGTCCAAGCTGTCCGAGCCCTCGACCTTGATCTGGATCTTGAGCGCCGCGACGCCGCGCTCGATGGCATGGGCCTGGGCCACCAGGGCGTCCACGCCGTCCTGGATCATCTTGTTGCCCTTGTCGTTCCCCTCCGCGAGCATCATGTCGTAGAACATGTCGCCGCTGTCGGCGCTGTCCTTGATGACCTTCAGCTTGGCGAGGGCGTCCTTCATCTTGGCGTCGATCTCGTCGGCGATCTTCGGGTCGGCGGCGCGCACGAGGTCGGCCACGGAAGGGCCGCTCATGGTGGTGCCGTCGATCTTGGTGAAGCGGCCGTAATAGACGTCCTGGATGCCCACTTCGTCGTAATAATGCGAGTTGTGGGTGTTGTCGGAGAAGCAGTCATGCTCCTCCTCGGGATCGTGCAGCAGCAGGCCGAGCTTCATGCGCTCGCCGGCCAGTTCGCCATAAGAGAGCGAGCCGAGGCCGGTGAAGATCACCGCGAGGCCGGGCTTGTCCTTCTTCTTCAGCAGCGCGGCGCGGGCCTTGCCCCTCGCGCCCCAATCGTCCGCCATCTCCTTCAGGTCGGCCACCAGGGTGTCGGTGGCGACGCGCAGATATTCGGCGCGGCGGTCGCAATTCTTGTTGGTGCAGTTCTTCAGGTCGTAATCGGTCCACGGGCGCTCGCCGGCGCCGCGCTCGGTGCCGTGCAGGTCCTTGCCCCACAGCAGGAACTCGATGGCGTGCCAGCCGCTCGCCACATTGGCCTCCACGCCGGCCGCGGTGTTCAGCTGGTGCAGCAGAGCCGGCGTGATCTTGGTGAGGTCCACCGTCTTCTTGCCGATGCGCAGCGACTTCGAGGCGATGATGTTGGCGGTGTAGAGCGGGTTCTCGTCCGAGGACGTGCCGTAGCTCTTCACGTCCACATAATCGATCAGGCCCTCGTCCAGCGGCCAGGCATTCACGTTGCCTTCCCAGTCGTCGACGATGGAATTGCCGAACCGGAAGGCTTCCGTGATCTGGTAGGGGTCGCGCGCCTTGCGCCACGCCGCCTGGGCCGCCTTGTGGGTGTCGGCACTGGGATTGGCGAGGAAGGCGTTGATGGCCTTCTGCATCTCCACGGCCGCCAGATACGAATTCGTGTACATGGCCTGCGCCTGATCGGCGTAATGCACGATCACGTCGCGCGGCTTCGGCGCGGCGGGCTTCGCAGCAGCCGCGGCGGGCGGCGCGCTGGTCGCCTGGGCGGATGCCGGACCCGCTAGGCCGACGGCGAGGGCAAGGGCGGCGGCGGCAATCAGCGCGCGCATGGATCTACTCCTGTGATGGACGAACCGGGGCCGGTCCTCAGGCGCCGGTCGGCGCGGGCGCGACGGCTTGAAATCCCCCGCCCGCACGGCCGTCGGCACCCTAGACGTTGGCGGTACCGGGCGACAAGGTTGGCGCCAAATAATGGAATTATTCTATGTTTCAGCTTCGGAACAACTCTGGCGCCTCCCGCGCCGGCGCACCGGACTTTCCGGCTCCGTGCGGTCTCTTTCCCATGTCGGCGTGTGGAAACCCCGCGCCGGAAGGCCGCACGGCCTCACTTTAAAACTGGAGCGAAGAAAGCGAATACTTCAATCGTCATGGCCTGGACGATGCGGGAACACGGTGACAGGGCTCACCTTCCCTAAGAGAAACTTAGATTTTAATAATTCCAATGGAGTGTCTGCACCGGTGACAGACCCGGAAAGGGCGTGTACCACCCACTATAATACAAGCACTTTCATGCAAAGCGGCCTTTCACTGGGAAAGGCTTTGCTTTCAACGCGCAGGTGCTGCGCCGCTCCCTTTTCGGGATCGGCACAGCTTGCGGTGCGAAGGGATCGCCTCATGCTCGCTGCCTTGATCATCGTGTTCCGCGAGGTGCTGGAAGCCGGCCTCATCGTCGGCGTGATCCTGGCGGCATCCGAGGGCATCAAGGGGCGCGGCACGGTGATCGCGCTGGGCATTGCCGGCGGCGTCCTCGGCTCCGGCATCATCGCCGTGTTCGCGGAGCAGATCGCCAACCTGTTCGACGGCTCCGGCCAGGAACTCCTCAACGCGGCCATCCTCGCGGTGGCCGTGGTTATGCTCGTCTGGACCGTGGTCTGGATGGCGAGCCATGGCAAGGAGATGGTCATGGAGATGAAGGCCGTCGGCAAGGATGTGAAGGAAGGCAAGAAGCCCCTCGCCGCCTTGGGCATCGTGGTGGGCATGGCGGTGCTGCGCGAGGGCGTCGAGGTGGTGCTGTTCATGTACGGCATCGCGGTGACGGGCGAATCGCCCATCAACGTCGCCATCGGCTTCGCGCTGGGCGTTCTGGCGGGCGCCGCCGTCGCCTATGTGCTCTATCGCGGGCTGGTGGCCATCCCCGTGAAGCTCATGTTCAAGGTCACCACCATCCTCATCACCCTTCTGGCGGCGGGCCTTGCGGCGCAGTCCATCGGCATCCTCCAGGATGCCGGCTTCATCCAGTCGCTCTCCGATCCCCTGTGGGATTCCAGCTGGCTGCTGGCCGACGACAGCGCGGTCGGCCGCGTGCTGCGCACCATGGTGGGCTACCGGGCGCAGCCCACAGGCATGCAAGTGATCGGCTATCTCGGCACCATCGTGGTGATCCTGGTCCTCTCGCGCATCGTCAACGGCCAGCTGCAGAAGGCGAAGCAGACCTCCACCCGCGCCGCCTGAGCGCGCGGCCGGCGTCGCCTGCACGCAGAACGGAGTCCCGCCAAGCCTGCGATAGGTATAATATGCGAACAAGCGCCGGGCAGTGCGGCGCGGGGAAATCTGCACGGTGTGATCGCACTGTCACGGAAGATGGCTAATCCGGCGTCAGTTCGTCGAGGAGATGCCACCATGGCCTTCGCACCGGGTGAAATCGTCCAGCTCAAGTCTGGAAGTCCGGCCTTGACCATTGTCGCCGTGGACGGCGAGATGGTGGAAGTGGTGTGGTTCGCCGAGGAAGTGGCGGAGTTCCGCGCCCAGAAGATCCCCGCCATCGCCCTCGACGCGCTTGAGATCGAGGATTTCGATCTCGACGAAGACGAGGAAGAAGACGAGGAAGAGGGCGCGCACTGAGGCGGGATGCCTTCGCGCCGTATCCACCCTTAAGCTTATCCCAGCCTCAAGGGCCTGCCGTCATGGCCGGGCGTGTCCCGGCTATTCACGGGGCTCCGCTGGGTGCTGGCTTAAGGGATAGACGTGGATGCCAGGGACAAGCCCGGACATCACGGATGTAAGAGACGGAGGCCGCGCGCTTTTCGCCTCGCCTATGCTCTCTCCATCGCTCCTTTGACGAGTTCCGCAACAGCTTCCTCCCCTTGGGGGAAGCCGGCGGCGATCCAGGCCACCTCGGCCCGCGCCAGCGCCGCGCCGAGATCGGGCCCCGGCTTCAGCCCGCGTTCCAGAAAATGCGCCGCCCGCACCGGGAAAACCGGCGGCTCCCAGCCCTCTGCCAGCGCCAGCGCGGCCTGCGCATTCCGCAGCGGCACATCCTTGCGCGCCGCGCCCAGCAACACCCGGTCGGCGAATGTCGTGCGCCCCAGGCGATAGAGCAGCGCGTGCGCGGCGCGGGGCGCCATGTCCGCCGCGATCGCCCCCTCGGCCAGGGACAGCAGACGGCGGTGCTCGTCATTGGTCAGGCGCAGGCGCTCGCGCAGGCGGTCCGCATCTTCCGCCACGCGCACCGCCAGCACGGCGAGCCGCAGCACGGGGTCCGGCGCATGGCCCAGCGCCCGCTCCAGGCCCGCAAGGCGGCGGAGGCCGGGGAGATCCCCCACCCCGCCGAGCACGCGTGTCAGGAAACCGGCATCGCTCATGGCCTCAACGGTGGGCGGCGCATCCGGGGCGGCGAGCAGCTTCAGCATTTCCGCGCGCACCCGCTCGCGCGAGAGGCCGGAAAGGCCGGCGCGGCAGCGGATGGCGGCGGTGAGCGCCGCCGCGTCCAGGGGGCCGGTGCCGTATGTGGCGTGAAAGCGGAACAGGCGCAGGATGCGCAGATAATCCTCGCGGATGCGCCGCTCCGGATCGCCGATGAAGCGCACCTTGCGCGCGTCGAGATCGGCAAGGCCGCCCACGAGATCGATGACCGTCCCGTCCGGCGTCGCGAACAGGGCGTTCATGGTGAAGTCGCGCCGCTGCGCATCGTGCAGCCAGTCGCGGCCGAAGCGCACCACGGCGTGGCGCCCATCGGTCTCCACGTCCTCCCGCAGCGTCGTCACCTCGAAGGGCGCGCCGTCGATCACCACGGTGACGGTGCCGTGGGCGATGCCGGTGGGCACGGCCTTCAGGCCCGCCGCCTCGGCCCGGCGCGTGGTCTCATCGGGATGCGCGGTGGTGGCGAGGTCCACTTCCTTCACCGGCACGCACAGGAGCGCATTGCGCACGGCGCCGCCGACAATGCGGGTCTCCTCGCCCGCCCCGTTCAACACCTCGAGCACGCGGGCAAGGCGCGGGTCCGCGAGGAACGGCGCGCCCTGAAGCGTGGTCATTCGAAATGGCCGGGCTGGAACACGCCATCCTTCATCTGCGCCGGCACATAGCGGCTGCCGGGCGGCGCGCTGGTCCCCTCCTCGAACAGGAACAGGCCGGCGGCCACCAGCGCCACCGCCAGGACCGAGCAGATCACGATCGCCTGGGGCGACCAGTTGGCCGGCACCAGCGAGCCGCGCGTCGCCATGAGGATGACGGCATAGAGGACGAAGGGCGTGAGGAAGAGGGCGCCTTCGATCAGGATCTGGCGGATCATGATGCGTATATCCGCTCATAGAGGTTGCGCAGCATGCCTGCGGTGGCGCCCCAGATGAAACGCTCCTCATAGGGCATGGCGTAGAAATGCCGCAGCACGCCGTTGCGCATGGCGGACTGGCGCTGGTGATTGGCCGGCGTCATGAGGAAGTCGAGGGGCACCTCGAACGCCTCCTGGACCTCGGCGGGGTTCAGCGTGAGGGTGTAGCCCGGCATCACCGTCGCCACCACGGGGGTGATCCAGAAGCCGCTGCGCGCGAGATAGCCGTCGAGAAAGCCGATGGGGGTGATGAAATGCAGCCCGAGCCCCACTTCCTCCCACGCCTCCCGCAGCGCCGCCGCCACCTCGTCCTTGTCCTCCGGATCCATCCGGCCGCCGGGAAAGGCGATCTGGCCTGCATGGGTGGAGAGCGTCGTCGCCCTCAAGGTGAGAAGGACGGTGGGCTCCGGCCGCGCAACGATGGGTACCAGCACGGCCGCATGGCGCGGCTCGCGGTCGAAGGCATCCGCGGCCGGGTCGGGCGCCAGGGCATGGTCGCCGTTCACATCCCCCACCAAGGCGCGGGAGAAGGTGGTGGGCGGGGTGGAGCGAAGCCCGGTGCGGGCGCGTGCGAGGAAATCCTCCAGCGGCGCCACGGTCTGCATATGGTTCATTGCGACGCCCGCTCCAGATCGGCCGCCGGCATCATGGGATAGAAGCGCCCGCCAGAGGCGACGCCGAACATGGGAACACCCGATATCTCACGCACCTGCGCCACTTCCACCAGTTCCATGAACACGGCGCGCGTCAACCGCGCCTCCAGCCCCCGCCGCACATGGATATAGGGGATCACCTCGCCTTCGTCCCCCCCGCTCGCGAACCTGAGATCGTGCCCCTCCCCGCAGCGCACCAGATCGTCGAGATTGGTGCGGAAGACCAGGACCGGCCCCGCCGCCCCGTCCTCCTGCGCCATATCCACCGCCAGGAAGGGCGCATCGTCCACCCGGATGCCGATTTTTTCTGCCGGCGTCTTCAGGACGAAGCGCTCACCTTCGCGGGTCAGCACGGATGCAAAGAGCTTGACCAGGGGGAGCCGTCCTATGGGCGTTCCCGCATAGAACCAGGTGCCGTCTGCCGCGATGCGCATGTCCATATCGCCGCAGTCCGGCGGGTTCCAGCGCTCCAGAGGCGCCGGCCCGCGGCCTCCCGCAGCGGCAGCGGCGGCCATCAAACTGTCGAGCCGGCCACTGGCCGCCGGGGTGTTTTCGCCTTCCGCCACTGTCACAACCTCGCAATGAGTTGAGCGCTCTGCCCGGTGGATGGGCACCAAGCCGTGTCGACGCAGCGCAAACATATCGTAAGCTGCCCCTCCCATCCCAGGGAACGCATCCTGCTGCGCTTCTTGCATGGAGGGATTGTCGGGCCTCGTCTTGCCGTCTTTCGGCTCGAAGATGGCGGGCCAAGTGGAGATGCGTGCATGTCGGCACCGAGCGAGACCTTCGATCTGGACCAGATGATCATCCGCAATGCGGAGACCGCCGCGGCGAGCATCTCCGCCGCCAGAACCGCGATCGGCAGCGTGATTTTCGGCCAGGAGGCGGTGGTCGACCGCGCCCTCATCACCATCCTCGCCGGTGGCCACGCGCTGCTCGTTGGCGTGCCGGGATTGGCCAAGACCAAGCTTGTGGAAACAATGGGCACCGTGCTCGGCCTCGATGCACGCCGCGTCCAGTTCACGCCCGATCTGATGCCCTCCGACATCCTCGGCGCCGAGGTGCTGGAGGAAAGCGCCGGCGGCAAGCGTGCGTTCCGCTTCATTCGCGGCCCCATCTTCGCCCAGCTCCTCATGGCCGACGAGATCAACCGCGCGAGCCCGCGCACCCAGTCGGCTTTGCTCCAGGCCATGCAGGAATACCACGTGACCGTGGCAGGCGAGCGGCACGATCTGCCCAAGCCGTTCCACGTTCTCGCCACCCAGAACCCGCTGGAGCAGGAGGGCACCTATCCCCTCCCCGAAGCCCAGCTCGACCGCTTCCTCATGGAAATCGACGTGGACTATCCGGACCGGGACGCTGAGCGGCGCATCCTGTTCGACACCACGGGCGCGGAGGAGACCAAGCCCCGCGCCTCCATGAGCGTGGAAGATCTTCTGGCCGCCCAGCGCCTCGTGCGCCGGCTGCCCGTGGGCGAATCCGTGGTCGAGGCGATCCTCACCCTCGTGCGCTCCGCCCGCCCGGGCGCGGACGGCCCCGAGCAGCGGCTCATCGCCTGGGGCCCCGGCCCGCGCGCCAGCCAGGCGCTGATGCTGGCGGTGCGCGCCCGCGCGCTGCTGGACGGGCGCTATGCCCCTTCCGTGGATGACGTGGTGGCGCTGGCCGAGCCGGTGCTGAAGCACCGCATGGCGCTGACCTTCGCCGCCCGCGCCGAAGGGGAGAGCGTCACGCGCATCGTACGGCGCCTCGTGGACCGGCTGGGCTGAGGCGCGTGGAGGACAGCACGAAACAATCGGTCGCACGCGCTTCGCGGGACTCGGCGGCCCTTGCGGCCGCAATGCCCCGGCTCGTGCTGGAAGCGCGCCGCATCGCCTCTAGCGTGCAGCACGGCCTGCACGGACGCCGACGCGTGGGGACTGGCGAGAATTTCTGGCAGTACCGCCGCTTCACGGACGGCGAGCCGGCCAACCGCGTGGACTGGCGCCGCTCCGCCCGCGACGACCATTTGTATGTGCGCGAGCGCGAGTGGGAGGCCGCCCACACGGTGTGGATCTGGCCGAACCTCTCCGAGTCCATGGATTATTCGTCGGCTAAGTTAGCGCCGAAGCGCGAGCGCGCGCTGATCATCGCCTTTGCCCTGGCCGAGCTTCTGGTGAAGGGCGGTGAGCGGGTCGGCATGCCCGACCTCATGCGCCCCTCCGCCTCGCGCCGCATCGTCGAGCGCATGGCGGAAGCGGTGCTGCACGCCCCCGCAACGCCGGCCTTGCCGCCGAACTTCAACCCCTCCCCCTTGTCGGAGATCGTGCTGCTGGGTGACTTCTTCAGTCCCACGAGACAGGTGTGCGAGCGCATCTCCAGCCTCGCCGGCACCGGCGCCCACGGTCAGGTGGTGCAGATCGTCGATCCCTCGGAAGAAGCCTTCCCCTTCTCCGGCCGCATCGAGTTCCGCTCGCCTTCGGATGGACCGACCCTCACGGTGGGCCGCGCCGAGACCTGGCGCAACGACTATCAGGTGCGCCTCGCCGCCCACCGCGCTGCCATGCGCGCCGCCGCCGAGCATATGGGCTGGGGCTTTGCCGTGCACCGCACCGACCGGCCGGCCAGCGAGCTGCTGCTGGCGCTCCATGCGCGCATGGGCTCCGGCGACATCGCCTTGCCCACCGCGCCCGCCGAGGAGGGAGCAACCGCATGATGGGCCTGCCCCTCGGCTTCGCCGCGCCTCTGATCCTCACCGCCTTCCTGGCCTTGCCGCTGCTGTGGTTCCTGCTGCGCGTGGTGCCGCCCAAGCCCCGCGAGGTGGTGTTCCCGCCCACCGGCCTGCTTTTGGAGATCGACCCGAAGGAAGAGACCCCGGCCCGCACGCCCTGGTGGCTCACCGTGCTGCGTCTGCTTCTGGCTGCGCTGGTGATCCTCGCCGCCGCCGGCCCCATCTGGAACCCGCCCGCCGCCGTGCCGGGCGCCAGCGGGCCCATGGTGCTGGTCATCGACCAGGGCTGGCCCGCCGCCTCCTCCTGGGAAACCCGCATGGATGCCGCCGCCGGCTTCGTGGACCAGGCGGAGAGCGACGGGCGCGGCGTCGCGCTCGTCCCCACCGGCGAGGTGCCGAAGGACGTCTCCCTCCTCCTGCCCGTGCAGGCGCGCGACAAGCTGCGCTCGCTCAGCCCCGTGCCCTACGCCCCGGCCCGCAAGGAGGCGCTGGCGCTCGCCGCCCGGCATCTCGCCGCCGAGCCGGAAGCCGGCCTCGTCTTCATAAGCGACGGCGTGGACCTCAAAGCCGACAGCGATCTTTCCGCCGACCTCGCGGCCCTGAAGCCCGCGCGCCCGCCGCTCCTCATCAGCGGCGGCATCGCCTCTCCCCTGGCGCTTGCCGCCCCCGACAATGCCGCCGGCGCGCTGACCGTGAAGGTGCTGCGCCCCGACACCGGCGCCGGCCGCGCGGGCCGGGTGGAGGCGAAGGATCTGAAGGGCCTCAGCCTCGGCGAGGCGCCGTTCGCCTTCGATTCCGGCGCCACTGAGACCGAAGCCCGCTTCGACTTGCCCGTGGAGATCCGCAACGAGATCGCGCGCCTCGAAATCGTCGGCGAACGCTCGGCGGGCGCCGTGCAGCTCCTCGACAAGCGCTGGCGCCGCCGCGCGGTGGGCGTCGTCTCGGGCGCCTCCTCCGACACCGGCCAGCCGCTGCTGGCGCCCACCTATTACCTCTCCCGTGCGCTCGGCCCGTTCGCCGATATCCGCCTTGCGGAAAGCGGCGCGCCCAGCGAGGCCATCGCCCGCTTCATCGAGCAGCGCGTGCCCGTGATCGTGCTGACCGACGTGGGCACCATCCCGCCCGCCACCCGCCAGCGGCTGGTGAAGTATGTGGAGGAGGGCGGCGTGCTCGTGCGCTTTGCCGGCCCGCGCCTCGCCAATGCGCAGGACGACCTCCTGCCCGTGCGCCTGCGCCGTGGCGGGCGGGTGCTCGGCGGCTCGCTCTCCTGGGATACGCCCCAGCCGCTGGGCAGCCTCACCGCCGAAGGGCCGTTCCGCGACCTCACCTTGCCCAACGACGTGATGGTGAACCGGCAGGTGCTGGCGGAGCCGGACGGCGCATTGGGCGAACGCACCTGGGCGACGCTGAAGGACGGCACGCCGCTGGTCACCGGCGCCAAGCGCGGCAAGGGCATGGTGGTGCTGTTCCACGTCACCGCAGACACCTCCTGGTCGAACCTGCCGCTTTCAGGCACATTCGTTGAGATGCTGCGCCGCGTGCTCGCCCTTGCAGACACCACCGCCGCCACCGAGGAGGGGCCGGCCGGAAGCGCCGCCGTGCGGTCTCCGCAGGCCGCCATCCCGCCCGCCCACCTCCTGGACGGCTTCGGCGCCTTCCATCCCGCCGGCCCGCTGGCCCGTCCCCTGCCCGCCGGCTTCACCGGCCGCGCCGACGCCGAGCATCCGCCCGGCTTCTATGGCCCACCGGACGGCCTCGTGGCGGTGAATGCCCTCATGCCCGACGACCGCCTCGCCCCCCTCGATCTGTCCCCCCTGGCCGGCACCACCGAGCCGCTGAAAGCCAGCGAGCCGCGCGACCTGCGCGGCCCGGTTCTGGCCGCCGCCATGGGCCTGCTGCTGCTGGATGCGCTGGCCGTGCTGTTCCTGGCCGGCGGCCTCTCGCGCCTCGGCCATCGCCGGGCCAAGGCGGCGGCACTCCTGCTGGCCGCTGTGCTCGCGACCGGCGCGCTCGTGGGTACGCCTTTGCCGGCGCACGCCCAGACGCAGGCCAAGCCGGGCGACGACTTCGCCCTGAAGGCCACCTCCCAGACCCGTCTTGCCTATGTGACCACGGGCGATGGCGAGGTGGACGGCATCTCCCGCGCCGGCCTTGGCGGGCTCACCACCTTCCTCGGCCAGCGCACCGCGCTCCAGGCGGGCGAGCCCATGGGGGTCGACATCGCGCGGGACGAACTGTCCTTCTTCCCTCTCCTCTATTGGCCGATCCTGGCCAACACGCCCGTGCCCCCCGCCGCCGTTCTGGCGCGGGTGGACGCTTATATGAAGCAGGGCTGCACGGTCATCTTCGACACCCGCGACGCGCTGGAGAGCGCGGGCGGCCCCGGCGCACCGCTCACCCCCGCCGCGCAGCGGCTGCGCGAGATCCTCTCCGCCCTCGACATTCCCGAGCTGGAGCCGGTGCCGCGCGACCACGTTCTCACCAAGGCCTTCTATCTGCTGCGGGATTTCCCCGGCCGGTTCACCGGCGGCACCACCTGGGTGGAGGCGCTGCCCGCCGCCCATGACGGTGAGGAGCGCCCGGCCCGCGCGGGCGACGGCGTCTCCCCGGTTATCATCACCGGCAACGACCTCGCCGGTGCCTGGGCGGTGAGCGAGGCCGGAGAGCCGCTTCTGCCCCTCACCCCCGGCGAGCCGCGGCAGCGCGAGCTTGCGTTCCGCACCGGGGTGAACATCGCCATGTACGTGCTCACGGGCAATTACAAGGCGGATCAGGTGCACGTGCCCGCGCTGCTGGAGCGGCTGGGGCAATGAGGGAGATGATCTTCTCCGCGGAGCGCGGCACCATCCCCTCTCCCGCTTGCGGGGGAGGGTTAGGGAGGGGGCCGGCCGAAGGCCGGAAAGGACTAGGGACATGGAGAGGTCGCATCTGCCCCCTCCCCAGCCCTCCCCCGCAAGCGGGAGAGGGAGCCCGTCGCGCTACCCACCTTAAGGACGCCGCATGAATTACGGCCTCGCCTTCGATCCCTTCGTCCCGCTGCCCGTCCTTCTGGGCGCGGCGCTTGTCGCCCTCGTGCTGGCGGGCCTGCTGCTCGCCTCCCGCACGCGGGGCGCGGCGTTCCGGGCGCTGGCGCTGGCGGCGGGCCTCGCCGCGCTGGCCAATCCCTCCCTGACGCGCGAGGAGCGCGAGCCGCTCTCCTCCGTGGTGGCCGTGGTGGTGGACAAGAGCTCCAGCCAGGATTTCGGCGACCGCACCGCCCAAACCGAGGCGGCCCGCGCGGCCGTCGCCGACCGGCTCTCCCGCATTCCCGGCATCGAGGTGCGCACCATCGAGGCCAACGCCCGCGATGGCGAAAGCGACGGCACGCGCCTGTTCGGCGCCCTCTCCGCAGGGCTTGCGGACGTGCCGCCCGAGCGGGTGGCCGGCGCCATCATGATCACCGACGGGCGCGTCCACGATGCTCCGGCGGACACGAATGCCCTCGGATTCTCCGCGCCCGTCCACGGCCTCATCACCGGCCGCGCCGGGGAGCGGGACCGGCGCGTGACGCTGGAGAAGGCGCCGCGCTTCGGCATCGTGGGCCAGAGGCAGACCATCACCTTCCGCGTCACCGACGAGGGAGCCCCCGCCGGCGCCCGCATCCCCATCACCATCCGCCGGGACGGCGAGACCATCGCCACTCCCGTCGTCACCGCCGGCCAGAGCGCCAGCGTGGAGGTGGAGATCGCCCATGCGGGCCAGAACATCGTCGAGATCGAGGCTCCGCCGCTCGCCGACGAGCTGACCCCCGTCAACAACCGCACCGCCGTCTCCATCGACGGCGTGCGCGACAAGCTCAGAGTGCTGCTGGTCTCCGGCGAGCCGAACGTGGGCGAGCGCACGTGGCGCAACCTCTTGAAGAGCGATGCGAACGTGGACCTCGTCCACTTCACCATCCTGCGCCCGCCGGAGAAGCAGGACGGCACGCCCATCAACGAACTCTCGCTGATCGCTTTCCCCACCCGCGAGCTGTTCCAGACCAAGATCCGCGATTTCGACCTGATCATCTTCGACCGCTACTCCCAGCAGGGTGTGCTGCCGCAGATCTATTTCGACAATATCGTGCGCTATGTGCGCAACGGCGGCGCCGTTCTGGTGGCGGCGGGCACGGACTATGTGGACCCCGGCTCGCTCTACAACACGCCCTTAGAGGACATCCTGCCCGGCGTGCCCACGGGCAACACCACGGAAGAGCCCTACCACGCCCGCCTCACCGATCCGGGCAAGCGCCACCCCGTCACCCGCGCGCTCCCCGGCTCGGAGGCGAACCCGCCCCACTGGAGCCGCTTCTTCCGCGTCATCGACGCCGACGCGCGCTCGGGCACGGCGGTCCTCTCCGGCCCCGGCAACAAGCCGGTCCTGCTTCTGGACCGGGTGGGCGAAGGGCGTGTGGCGCTGCTGCTCTCCGATCATATCTGGCTGTGGGCGCGGGGCTATGAGGGCGGCGGCCCCTATATCGACCTGCTGCGCCGCCTCTCCCACTGGCTCATGAAGGAGCCGGACCTGGAGGAGGAGCGCCTGAAGCTCTCCACCTCCGGCCGCGACCTCGTGGTGGAGCGCCAGACCATGGGCGACAGCGTGCCCGTGGCCCGCGTGACGCCGCCCACGGGGCCAGAGCGCACGCTCACCCTCACCCAGGCCGAGCCGGGCCTGTGGCGCGCCACCACCCCTGCCGACCAGCTCGGCCTGTGGCGGGCGGCCAATGGCAATCTCAACGCGCTGGTGAATATCGGCCCGCTGAACCCCAAGGAATTCGCCGAGGTGACCTCCACCCGCGACGTCCTCACCCCCATCGCGACCGCGACGGGCGGCGGGCTGTGGCGGCTGGCGGACCTCTCCGGCGGCGTGCCGCGCATCGTGCCCGTCTCCTCGGGCGAGCGCCTCGCCGGCGAGGACTGGATGGGCCTGCGCACGCGGGATGTGAGCGTGGTGACGGGCATCGGCCTGTTCCCGGTGTTCGCGGGACTGTCCGGCCTGCTCCTGCTGCTGGGGCTTCTGGCGCTGAGCTGGGTGCGGGAGGGGCGGTAAAGGTCAGAGAAATCCGACGTCTTCGCCGACCAGCATGTTCCGCATTTCGGCGACGACGGGGAAATAATAGCCCTTGCGCCCAGGGCTCAGCCAGAGTGCGCCGCTGTCGTGGTGGTCGCTGTGGTAGATGTGGAAGCCGACCATCTGCATGGCATGCAGAAGCGCCTGGACAGAGTCGATGCCCTCCGCCTCCTTCACAAGAGAGCCTTCGGGCCAGTCGATTTCATAGCGGCAGCACCATGCGCCGCCCTTGCTCGCCGGCGCAAAAATGCGGATGGGGATTTGAATCTCGCCATCTGGCTTTCCAAGCGTGAGGGTCCGGCCCGCGATCATGGGAGCATCAGGGCTCATAGGCGCAGATCGTCCTCCGCAAGCTCGTCCCTCATGTTGCTGGTGACAGGAAAGCCATAGCCCTTCCATGTTCCCCAGTGCATCAGTCCATCTTCGTGAGGGTCACTCAGATAGAGATTGATGCCGACCATCTGCATGGCGATGTAGAGAGCCTGCACGCTGTCCAGACCGCAGCCCTCAAAGCTTTCGACACCGTCCGGCCAGTGAATTTCCCATCGGCATGCCCAGTGATTGTCGAACGGCAACGGCGCGAAAAGCCGGATCGGCACATCCACTGCGCCGTCCGGCATCTCCATCCTCAAAACCCGCTCGGCGATGATCATCGGCGCCCCCGCTTCCGCTGAGGCCCACCCTATCACCTCAACACACGCCCTCGCATCCCGGACAGCACTTCCTGCCAAGCCTTCGTCATGAAAAGCGAGCCCGTCACGTTGAGGTGCCCGCCATCATAGAAGAGCGGCACGCCGTCGGCGGCGGGCTGGCAGGTGTCGGCCGTGCAGAAGAGGGAGCGGGGCAGGAAGACCGTCACGTCCTGCCGGTCCTTGGCGAGGGCGAGCAATTCGCGCTCCATCGGCCCTGAAATCACGTCCGACCATGCGCGCGTCTCGCCGCAGACGCCATCGCCCACCCCCATGAAGCGCGTGCGGACGATGCAGCGGCCGCCGCCATTGCCGAAGCTGCCGATGGGGCCCACCAGAGCAACCGGCTTGCCGGCGGCGGTGATCTTGTCCACCGCCTCCCTCAGCTGCCCCATGGCGAAATTAAGGGACACCTCGTTCGTCCACTGGCCCGCAATGATGACGAGCGCCACCTTCGGGTCGCCGAGGATGCGGTCCAGCGCGGCGGCGCGCAGCGCGTTGCAGGCCTGCAATTCCCGGCTCGCCAGAGGGCCGAGCTCCGGGGTCGGCGCCTGCGGCGCGCAGCCGGGCCGCGTGATCTGGAGGAAGCTGAAGCCGTCGGCACGCCCCAGGGCATCCAGAGCGGGGCCGTGCTGGTCCCCCTGGGAATCCCCCCACAGGACAAAGAGCGGCGCATCCGGGCTCGGGTCGCCGAAGCGGCAATCCACTTCCGGCGCCTTGGTCCGGCCGAGAAGGCACGCCTCCCGCCCCTTCCAGAATTCGTTCACCGTCGCTTCCGCCTTCAGGAACGCGGCGCTCCCCCGGCCCGGCAAGCCATTGGTGAGGATCATGATGGAGGCGAGCCCCACCAGCCCGCCCAGCGCCAGCACCCCGCCGCCGACGGTCGCCCATTCCACCCGCGCGGTGGAGGGTCCATACCGGCGGAACGGGTTCTCCACGAACCGCCAGGAGAGCGCCGAGACCGCCAGCATGGCCGCAAACAGCCCCACCCCGTCCCAGAAACCCGGACCATGGAAGGTGAGGTAGCGGTGAAGGGCGATGATCGGCCAGTGCCAGAGATAGAGCGAATAGGAGATGAGCCCGATGGCGGCGAAGGGCGCGAAGGAGAGGAGCCGGCCCACCAATGTCGGGCGTCCCTCCTCCCCTGCCCACAGGATCAGCAGCGCGCCGCCGGTGGGCAGGAGTGCGCTCACGCCGGGGAACACCACATTGTCGTGCCCGAACAGCGCGAGCGCGGCCACGATCATGAGAAGCCCGGCGGCCGCCACGGCCTCGGCAAGCCTGCGGTCGCGCAGGCGCGGCAGAAAGCCGAGCGCCAGCACGGCGCCCATGAGCAATTCCCAGAACCGGCCGTTGGAATTGTAGAAGCCGGCAATGGGCCGCAGCACCGCATTGCGCGTCGCCACATAAAGCGACACCGCCATCAAGGCGAGGACGATGTAGGGCAGCCACCGCCTGAGGCGCGGATGGAATAGCACCGCCAAAAGAAGCGGCCAGACCAGATAGAATTGCTCCTCCACCGAGAGCGACCAGGTGTGCAGCAGGAAGAGTTCGTCCGGCGCCGCCCCGAAATAATGGGTGACGGACAGGAAATAGCGGTTGGCCAGGAAGATGGACGCCCATTTCAGGGATTCGCCATAGGCCTCCAGAAGCACCGGCGGCATCACCACCATGGCAATGATGGCGGTGACGAGCGCCACCGCGAAATAAGCCGGCACGATGCGCCGGATGCGCCGGTCATAGAAACGCAGCAGGCTGAAGCGGCCTTCCCTGAGGTCCGCCGCCAGGATGGAGGTAATCAGATAGCCCGAGATGACGAAGAAGATATCGACGCCGACATACCCGCCGGGGATAAGATTCTCGTTCAGGTGAAATAGAACCACCGGCACAACCGCAAGCGCGCGGAGGCCGCTGATATCCGACCTATACTTCATGAAGAGACTGATTCTACCCGAGATACGCCCAAAGCGATCCTAAACAGGCGGACGCCGCTTGCCCATACTGGGCACTTCAACTTCGTGTTGGGTGGTATCAAGATAGGCAGAAACGCCTCGCTTATTGGGCGGCGGCCGCCTGTTCCTCCCGGCGCCGCAGGGTCTCCTGGCGCTTGGTCATAATGGAGGCGAACACCACGATCACGGTCACGATGCCGATCATCACCGTGCAGATGGCGTTGATTTCCGGCGTCACGCCCATGCGCACCTGCGAATAGATGCGCATGGGGAGCGTCGTCGCCCCCGGTCCCGTGGTGAAGGAGGAGATGACAAGGTCGTCCATGGAGAGGGTGAAGGCCAGCATGAAGCCGGAGACCACCGCCGGCAGGATGAGCGGCAAAGTGATGATGAAGAAGGTCTTGAAGGGCGGGCAGCCGAGGTCGAGCGCGGCTTCTTCCAGCGAGCGGTCGAAGGTGACGAGGCGCGATTGCACCACCACCGCCACGAAGCACATGGTGAAGGTGATGTGGGCGAGCGTGATGGTCCAGAAGCCGCGCTCAAAGCCGATGGCCACGAACAGGAGCAGCAGCGAGAGGCCGGTGATCACCTCCGGCATTACGAGCGGCGCATAGGTCATGCCGGAGAAGAAGGTGCGGCCGATGAAGCGCCCATAGCGGGTGAGCGCGATGGCCGCCATGGTGCCGAGCACGGTGGCGATAAGGGAGGAGACGAAGGCGACGCGCAGCGTCACCCAGGCGGCATCCAGAAGCTGCTCATTCTCCAGAAGCGACCAATACCATTGGGTGGAAAAGCCGCCCCAGACGGTGACGAGCCGCGAGCCGTTGAAGGAATAGATCACCAGCAACAGGATGGGGATGTAGAGAAAGGCGAACCCCAGAACCAGCGAGGTGACATTGAGCCAGGACAGTCCCCTGTTCATTTCCCCGCCTCCAGCTGGCGCGCCTGGATGTTCTGGTAGATCACGATGGGCACCACCAGCACGATGAGCAGCAGCACCGCCACCGCCGATGAGGCGGTCCAGGAGCGGTTGACCGTGAATTCGGTCCAGAGGGACTTGCCGATCATCAGCGTGTCGGAGCCGCCCAGCAGGTCCGGGATCACGAACTCGCCCACCGCCGGGATGAAGCAGAGCAGCGCGCCCGCCGCCACCCCCGGCAAGGAGAGCGGGAAGGTGATGAGCCAGAACGCCCGGATGGGCGGGCAGCCGAGATCCTCGGCGGCTTCCAGCAAGGTCGGATCCTGCTTCTCCAGCGCCGAATAGAGCGGCAGCACCATGAAGGGCAAATAGGAATAGACGATGCCGATATAGACCGCGAGATCGGTGTTCAGGATCTCCAGCGGGGCATCGATCCACCCCAGCGACAGCAGCGCCTGATTGAGCAGCCCGTCCTGGGAGAGAATGCCGATCCAGGCATAGACGCGGATCAGGAACGAGGTCCAGAAGGGCAGGATCACCAGCATCAGCAGCGTCGGCTGCAAGGAGCGCGGCGCCCGCGCCATGGCGTAGGCGATGGGATAGCCCACCAGAAGCAGCAGGAGGGTGGAGACGGAGGCGATGATGAGGCTGGAGCCGTAGGCGTTGAGGAACTCGTTGTCCCAGCTCAGCACGTACCCGTAATTGTCGAAATTGAGCTGGGAGATGAAATCCTTGAAGCCCGCCCAGCCCTGCGAAAGGTCCAGGGTCGGGGAATAAGGCGGCTGGGCGAGCACGTCCTGCGACAGGCTGATCTTCAGCACGATCAGGAACGGCACGAGGAACAGTAGCAGCAGCCACAGATAGGGGACGAGGATCACCACGATCCGCCCGATCCCCTTGCTTCCCGCCAAGGCCATGGCCCCCTCCCCTATTGTCCGAGGACCACGCCGGCATGCGGCGTGAAGGTGACATAGACCTTGTCCTCCCAGGTGATGGGGCGCTCCACCATGCGCGAGAGGTTGGGCTGGGAGACCTTGATGCGCGTGCCGCAGGGCAGCTCCACATGATAGATGGAGAGGTCGCCGAGATAGCCGATGTCCCAGATCTCGCCCTCGAAGCAATTGCCGGCGACGGCGTCGGGCGGGTCGAGCGAGATGCGCATCTTCTCGGGGCGGATGGCAAGCCAGACGCTGTCGCCCACCTTCGCGTCGCTGTCCTGGGCGATCTGGATGGGATGAGGCGTGATGGGGGTGGAGAGGCGCAGATCGCCGCCGAAGCAGCCTTCCACCTTGCACTCCATGATGTTCACGTCGCCGATGAAGTCCGCCACATATTTAGTGGCCGGCTGCTCATAAAGGGTGGCGGGCGGGTCCACCTGCACCAGCACGCCATGGTTCATCACGGCGATGCGGTCCGCCACCGTCATGGCCTCCTCCTGGTCGTGGGTCACGATCAGGAAGGTCATGCCGAGCTCCATCTGCAGGTCCATGAGCTCGAACTGTGTTTCCTCGCGCAGCTTCTTGTCGAGGGCGCCGAGCGGCTCGTCCAGCAGAAGCACCTTGGGGCGGGTCGCCACCGAACGGGCGAGCGCCACGCGCTGGCGCTGGCCGCCGGAGAGCTGGTGCGGCTTGCGCTTGGCAAAGGTCTCCAGCTTCACCAGGGCCAGCATCTCTTCCACGCGCGCCTTGATCTCCGCCTTCGGCATGCCCGCCTGCTTGGGGCCGAAGGCGATGTTATCCTCGACGCTCATGTGCGGAAACAGAGCGTAGGACTGGAACATCATGTTCACCGGCCGCCTGTAGGGCGGCACGCCGGCAAGGTCCTCGCCGGCCAGCGTGATGCGGCCCTCGGTGGGCTCCTCGAAGCCTGCGAGCATGCGCATGAGGGTGGTCTTGCCGCAGCCGGAGGGGCCGAGAAGGGCGAAGAACTCTCGCTCGAAGATGTCAAGGCTGACATTGTTGACTGCGGTGAACTCGCCGAAACGCTTCACCACGTTTTCGAAGCGGATGAGGGGCGTGGCGGCGGGATCGGTCCAAGGTGAGAACTTGCGCCGAACGGCGCCGATGGTCTGCGTCCGCGCTTTGGCCATGAGCCCCGCTGTCCCCTTCTCGCGTCCTGACCGAAGGCTAGCCCCCTCCCGCGCAACGCTCAAGTCTTGTGCAGGCGCAAAAAACGAGCGCACTGCGTCATGAACGCATCATATGAAGGCACGCGCGTCTCAGAGCCTGCGCGATTTCGAGAGCGCGGGCTCTGAGACGATAACTCGCGGCCGACCTATGTCGGCGCCTGCTGCCGGGCGGCCACCACCTGCTCGGCCTCCCGGCCCACAAGCTCCGCCAGATGATGAAAGCTCGCATCGAACGTGCCGACGCCGGCGGTCACCGAGCGCAGCTCGATGATCAGGTCCGCCATCTCAGCTTCCGGGATCAGCGCCTCGACCACATCCCAGCCGGTCCAGCCCTCCCGGCCATTGAAGCCGAGAATCTGGCCGCGCCGCGACGACACGATCGCGTTGACCTTTGCGGTGGCCTCGGACGGAGCCGCGATGCTGATGGCCAATACGGGTTCGAGAAGCACCGGCGCACAGCGCGGCAACGCCTCCGCCATGGCGATGCGGGCCGCCTGCTGGAATGCCATGTCGGATGAATCCACCGAATGGTAGGACCCGTCCGTGAGGGTGACGCGGACGTCCACCACGGGAAAGCCCAGCGGCCCCTTCTTGAGGGACGAAACGACGCCGGTTTCCACCGAGGGGATGTACTGGCGCGGAACGGCGCCGCCCGTGATCTTGTCCTCGAACACGAACCCATCGCCGCGCGGCAAGGGCGCGACATCGATCACGATGTCGCCGAACTGGCCGTGGCCGCCGGACTGCTTCTTGTGGCGGCCGCGTACCCCGGTCACGGGCTTGCGGATGGTCTCGCGGTACCCTACCTGGGGCGGCCGGGCGGAAATCTCGATGCCGAACCGCGATACGAGCTTCTCCACCGCCACCCGCAAATGCAGTTCGCCCTGCCCGCGCAGGATCATTTCGCCAAGCTCCAGGTCGTTCGCCAGAGCGAGCGAGGGATCCTCCTCCACCAGCTTACGAATGGCGGCGCCGAGCCGCACGTCGTCCTTGCGCTCCCGCGCCCGGATCGCAAAGGCCATGACCGGCCGGGGCGGCGGCGGGGCCACGAGCGCCTTGGCGAGAGGGCCGAGCGACAGCGTGTCCCCGGTATTCACCGCATCAAGCCGCCCCAGCGCCACCACGTCCCCGGCCTGCGCCTCGCTGAGCTTCTGGCTCGCCTGCCCCGTCAGCCGGACGAGGCCGGAGATGCGCCCGCCGTGGCCCGAGGAGCTGGCCACGTTCGCCCCGTCCTGGAGTGCGCCGCTCAGCACGCGGACGACGGAGAGCTTGCCGGCCTGGCCTACATGAAGTGTCTTCAGCACCTGGGCAACGGGCAGCCCCTGCGCCGCGACGCCCAGCCGCCGGGCGGTGCCCGCAACGCCTGGAACCTCGTGACGCAGCGCCTTCATCAGGCGCCCCACCCCATTGCCGTTGAGGGCGGAGCCGATGAGCACCGGCACTGCCAGGCCGTCACACATTTCGTGGGCGAGATCCTCGAAGACGCGCGCACGCTCCGGCTCGATCTCCTCGACCAATTCCTCCATCAGCCGGTCGTCATGCTCGGAGAGCCGCTCCAGCATGGCGTAGCGCACCTCCTTCTCCTCTGCGGCGGCATCGGCCGGGATCTCGACCGCGCGGGAAGGCGCGTGATCCTGGTAGAGGAAGGCGCGCTCCAGCGCGAGATCGACAAACCCCACCGCAGCGCCATTCCTGCGGATCGGCATGTGCCGGGGCAGCAGGGGGACGCCGGAGGCGGGCTGGAGCAGGGAGATGGCCTCTTCAATGCTCCGGGTCGAGGCGTCGATCTTGTTGAGGAACAGCAGCCGCGGGATGGCCTGCGCCTCCAGCTCCCGCAGGATGACCTGAAGGGCCGGGATCTTCTTGTCATCCGCGTCGCACACCACCACGGCCGCATCCACGACCGGCAGTACGGGCTGCATTTCGGACAGGAACTCAATCGAACCCGGGCAGTCGATGAACGTATAGGCCTCGCCCAGGAAATCGGCGGCGGCGATATTCAGCTCGACGCTGATGCGATGGGCCCGTGCTTCCGCGCACGCATCGCCGACACTGTTTCCGGCGGCAACGCTGCCCTGGCGCTGCAGGGTGCCCAATCGGGCCAATATGGCTTCCAGAAGGGTCGTCTTGCCGCTCTGGAACGGGCCCACGATGGCGACGCATCGCGGACCCGTGCGACTTCTCCCGGGTGAATGATCCTGGCTTAGGGTGCGGGCTTCCATCATGGCGATGACCTCCCATTTGCAGTTTTCAGATCCTCTTCGAGTGGAGGATGCTTCTGCACAACAGGAATGCTCGTCCTAAGTTTCATCGGCCGCAAGCCTTCGGGTGCCGCTGCGGCGCGGATTCATTCGATGACCCGTCCTCATCCTCTCCGGCGGAGATGGCGTAGCGGCTGGCGGCGCGCGCTGCGACCGTTCGGAGAAAGCCGTGCCCCCTGCGCGCAAACCTCATCAGAAAGGATGATCGGCCGCCCTCCGATGCGCCCCGAGCGTCACGGACACGCTTGGCTCATTCTTCAGGGCAGGTTGCGCGCGCCCGCGCAGGACAGCAATCGGGGCGAACTCCGTGGATCAGATTTCGACCCAGCCGATGGCGATGACCGGGCAGGACATCCTTGCGCTGGTGCGCGACCTGTTCCCCATCTGCCGCAGCCTGACGGGGGACGGCGTGCGCCGGACGCTGGCGCGCCTCGCCGAAATCTGCCCGCT
This sequence comes from Aquabacter albus, assembly GCF_040049275.1. Classification (NCBI taxonomy): domain Bacteria; kingdom Pseudomonadati; phylum Pseudomonadota; class Alphaproteobacteria; order Hyphomicrobiales; family Xanthobacteraceae; genus Aquabacter; species Aquabacter albus. The sequence continues at coordinate 714,822 of NZ_JBDZDT010000001.1, forward strand.
CGAGGTAACGGAAACCGCCAGCGGAACGCCGGTATTCGACTGGGTGGTCCCGCCGGAATGGAACGTGCGCGGCGCGACCATCCGCACCGCCGCGGGCGAGACGGTGGTGGATTTCGCCGACAGCAATCTTCATCTGGTGAGCTACAGCACCCCGGTGCGGCAACGCATGAGCCTTACCGCGCTTCGCCCCCACCTCCACTCTTTGCCGGAGAAGCCGGGCCTCATTCCCTATCGCACGGCCTATTACAAGCCGGATTGGGGATTTTGCCTGGAGCATCGGCGTCTCGCGGCGCTGGCCGAGGGCGAATACGATGTGGAGATCGACACGACCCTGGCCCCCGGCCACCTCACCTATGGGGAATGCTTCATTCCCGGCGCCTCGGATGAGGAGATCCTCATTTCAGCGCATGTCTGCCACCCCTCGCTCGCCAACGACAATCTGTCCTCGGTGACGGTGGCGGCGTTCCTCGGCCGGGCCCTTGCCGGCCGGCGGCTGCGCCATGGCTGCCGTATCCTCTTCGTGCCCAGCACCATCGGCACCCTCACCTGGCTGGCGCGGAACGAAGCGCGGCTCGGCCGCATAAAAGCGGGCCTGGTGCTGAGCTGCATCGGCGATGCCCATGCATTCCAATACAAGCGCACCGTCGGCGGGGCGGCGCTGATCGACCGCGTGATGGGCATCGTCTTCCGCGATCATCACCAGGACGCGTCCATCATCGACTTCTTCCCCTATGGCTATGATGAACGGCAATACAATGCGCCGGGCTTCCGCCTTCCCGTCGGCAATCTGTGCCGAAGCACATGGGGAGAATTTCCGCAGTACCATACCTCGGCCGACAATCCCCAGCTCCTCTCCGCCGAGGCGCTGGAAGGGTCGCTCGATCTCCTGCTGCAGGTCATCGAGACCATCGAGGCGGACCGGACCTATGTGAACCTGTCGCCAAAGGGCGAGCCGCAGCTCGGCCGGCGCGGCCTTTATGGGGCGATCGGCGGCGCCCAGAGCCCCAGGGACTTCCAGCTCGCGCTGCTCTGGCTGCTCAATCAGTCGGACGGGACGAGGAGCCTGCTCGATATCGCGGAGCGCTCAGACATGCCGTTCGCGCTTCTCGCCCAGGCCGCCGAGGCGCTGGAGGAAAATGGCCTCATTGCCGCCGTGGAAGCGGACCAGGGGGACCGGCAGCGCCATGCCTCGGACTGACCTCTCCGCCCTGCGTGACGCGCGCATTCTGGTGTTCGGGGGAACGGGCTTCATCGGCGCCCATCTGGTGCGCACGCTCGCCGGGGCCGGCGCGCAGGTCGTGTCCGCATCGCGCAGCGCCGCGCCGGGGCTTGCCGGGGCCACCGCAGCCCGACCGGGCGCAATCCGCGTGGAGCGCTGCGATGCCAGCGACCAGGAGCAGGTGGTGCGCCTCGTGGGCAATGTGCGGCCCGATCTCATCTATCACCTCACGAGCGACAGCCGCGGCGGGCGCGAGCTCCACCTCATCCCCGACAGCATCCGCAACGATCTGATGGCCGCCATCCATGTGCTGCTGGCGGCCGCCAACACCAGCACGCGCATGGTGATGGCGGGATCGTTCGAGGAGCCCACTGGGGCGGCATCCGAGGCGGTTCCCTGCTCTCCCTATGCTGCGGCCAAATGGGCGGGCTGCGCCTATGCGCGCATGGCGGCAGCGCTGCACGGCCTGCCCGTGACGGTCCTGCGCCTGATGATGACCTATGGCCCCGGCCAGAAGGACTACAAGGTCATTCCCTATGTCATCCGCAAGCTGCATGCGGGCGAGCCGGCGCAGCTCTCCAGCAGCGCCCGCCTGCTGGACTGGGTCTATGTGGAGGATGTGGCCGAGGTTTTCGCCCGCGCCGGCGCGGCGCCCTGGGCCGGTGCCCAGTCCATCGACATCGGCAGCGGCCGGCTCATCCCGCTGCGGGAGCTGCTGAGCATGATCGGAGACATGATGGGCCGGCGCGACCTCCTCTCCTTCGGCGGCGCCGAGGAGCGCCCCATGGAGCGCGAAGAGGCCGCCGACACCTCGGCGGCCCTTAGCGCATTCGGCTGGCGGGCCCGCACGCCGCTGGAAGAGGGGCTCGCCAGGACAATTGAAGCCTACAGGCCCGCTTTGGCTCCCCCTTCGAATGCGGGCTGAGCGACAGGCTGCGCGCGGAACGGCCAAGGTCAGTTCGGGCGGTTTTGGTCTCTTCTGGCTGGACCGCATGTGTGGATAACGCGGATGGTTCGGGCCATGTGCGGGACGCATGGGCAAGGTAAGCGGCGGGGAAGGCTTGCGCCCTCCGCCCGCATGTGGCAGGAACGGCGCGCTTGCGGTGGGTCCCCCCCCACCGCCTTCCGGTTCCGCCCGCGCCATGCGGGTGATTGCCGAACCTTCGGCGTCAGACCGGACCCGGTCGCTGCGGTAGCTCAGTGGTAGAGCACTCCATTGGTAATGGAGAGGTCGAGAGTTCAATCCTCTCTCGCAGCACCATCCCAAAAGCCCTGAAAACCCTAGATTCCTTGCCTCGCAAGGATTTGGCAACGTGTCGGGTGGTACACCGAGGTGGTACACATGGCATTGGCGATGGCACGGCCCTGGAAGCACCCAAAGACCGGCGTTTTCTACCTTCGCGTGAAGGTTCCGCGCGACGTCGTGTCGGTGTTTGGCACCGAACTGGTCAAACAGAGCCTGCGCACCAAAGACGAAGCGGCCGCCAAATCGGAGCACACAGCCCGACTCGCCGAGCTCCACAAAAGGTGGGCGCAACTGCGCACGGGCGTACAGTCGCTAAGCCACCGCCAAGTCGAGGCACTTGCGGGCGAAGTGTACCAAGCCATCTTCGCGACCTACCCCGGGGACATGAGAAATTGGATTATCGGTGCCCACACTGGCATTCATTTGGTGGTACCTCGTAGAAAACGCCGTTAAGTCCGAACCACCATATTGCCGCCCCAACCCACATGATGACCGGCCTGCGTGGGTGATTCTAGACACCGTGATTGGCCATCACATCTCCAGCATCCTGTCTAAGCATGGGCTGCTGATCGATGAACCGAGCAGGCGACGGCTGCTGATTGCCGGCGGAAAAGCCACCCTACAAGCATATCGGCAGGTTATGCGGGAATCGGATGGCGATTATCGTCCCGACCCAGACGCCAACCGCTTTCCGTCACTGAATTTGCCAAACTCTGGCGCTTCGCCCCTACCAAGTACGTCCGTAAGCAAAGTGTTTGAGCGTTACGCCACTGAGAGCAAGCTGAAGCCCCGCACCGTGAAAAGGTGGCGGCCGATCATGGCCGCAATTGATGCCAAGGTCCCCGCGTTTTCGGAAATAACGCAAGCGTGGGTGATCGTATGGAAAGACGAGCTTATCGCCGCCAAACTTTCTCACCGAACAGTTCGAGATGTATACTTGGCGGCACTTAAATCTGTTTGCGCGTGGGGCGCGGTAAATGGATATATATTATCGAACCCAGTCCTTAATGTGAAACTTAAGGTTCCGAAAGCGAGAAAGAAACGCGAGAAGGGCTTTAGCAACAGCGAAGCCGTCCGTATCCTCATAGCGTCACATGCTGAACCACCGCGTAGACTGAGCCCTCACCGCCAAGCCGCGCGCCGCTGGATTCCGCTCCTTTGCGCCTACACGGGCGCGCGCGTCGGCGAAATCGCCCAGTTGCGACGCGAAGACCTCAAGGAAGAATCTGGGATAGCTTTGATGCATATCACGCCCGAGGCAGGAACGGTAAAGACAGATCAGGCGCGTTGGATTGCACTGCATCCCGCAATTTTACGATCAGGTTTTCTCGATTGGGTCGCCAAGCGTCCGGACGGACATCTGTTTTACAATCTGCGCGCCCACCGCGGCTTGACCCCGCCCTCTGAACGCGTCGGCCAACATCTGTCCGATTGGGTCCGGGAAGACGTCGGCATTGACGACATGAGAATTGCGCCAAATCACGCGTGGCGCCATCGGTTTGCAACGCTCGCACGGCGTTACAAACTTCTCAGCGATGCGAGGCGCTATATGATGGGGCACGCACCAGCATCCACAGACGAGGAATACGGAGATCACACCCCGCAGGAACTCTTCGACGAGATCTTAAAGATACCTGAGGTAGAAATAGGCAGCCTGGGTACGAGGAATTCGGGGTCAGACTGATAATTTGAATAAATTACCTTGCGATCTCTCGAAATTCTGGTTCAAGATCTGACATAAACGCCATCACATTGGGGAACCTTATTGTCGCAAATTTAGAATTTAGCTTCGCGGGCGACCGAAGGCGTTAAATCGTCAGCCCCTAGCCTGATTTCAATCGACCTCTTCGATCCTATAGAGGCGCTGCATGCGCTCAGAAAGTACCTTAATCGTCTCAGTGGGACGCGATCGATTTGCCATACCGATCAAGGATCGCCGCGACTTCGCTCAGCATCGCCGATAGCAGACGTGTTTCGCTGATGGTGAAGCCGATGGGTTGCCGCTCGAAGAGCGCGAGGCACACCTCATTCGGATCGTGCCGAGAGAGAGATAGGCGATCCCGTCAGGTTGATCCGGATGATCCCAGAGCGCATCGGCCCATAGCCCGCACGGCGCATATGGCCCTGTCGATATCGCGTTGTCGGTTCCAAGAGCCTGGAGCCCTGGGCCATGCATGTTCACAACGCGCAGATCGCGATCGCAGGTGAGCCTTGTCGCCGACCTGGACGTAGTCTCGGACATCGCCACCATGTGCCGCTGCGGATTGCGCAGGACCGTTTCCGCAAGTGCCCCGTCCAGCGCGACGCCCACGTACAACACTCCAAACCTACTGGTGGCGCTATCGAACCGATAAGTGGGCGGCACGCCGGCGCCAGGACCGAAGAATACCGGATCGTGCTGCGTCCGGTGGACACGATGCAATGTTTTCTCCGGCAATGGGGATGGGAGTGGCTGCGCGTTGCGCAGGCGACGAGACTGATGCGAGGCATCATGACGACATGGAAGAGTAGAGCCCGAGATGGAACCTCCGCCCACTTCGATTAGTTCGTTTGTTGCGTTTATTGCGAATATCGGGTAGAAGCAGACGATATCGTAGACAGCCCCATGACCATGCCAGCATATGCAGAGGGACTCGGTGGCCGCCTTCCTTCAGACAATGAGAAGGCAGCTGCAAATCAGTTGCGAACGATCCTGGCGGCCCATGCTGCCGGCGATGCGAAGCTGCGCGTCCTTGATGAAGCCACTAATCGGCCGGCCGAAATTACGCTGACGCCAGCTCTATCGAATTTGCTCATGGAGCTGCTGCGGCATGTCGGCCGGGGCGATGCGGTGACGCTTGTGCCGGTTAGCAAAATGCTGACGACGCAGCAGGCCGCCGATATCCTCAATGTCTCGCGCCCTTTCCTAATCGGGCTTTTGGAGCGTGGCGAAATTGCTCACACGACTGTAGGCCGGCATCGGCGGATCAAGGCTGACGACTTGTTCGCTTTCAAGAAGAAGCGGGCGGCTAAGCGTAGCGACGCGCTTGCGGAGCTGGCCGAGCTGGCCGAGCTGGATGGGGACCATCTCTGATCCATGTTTGCAAACCGCTTCACCGCGTTCGTAGACGCTTGCACGCTCGCCGGAGCGCTGAAGCGAAACATGTTGCTCACGCTGGCGGAGGCGGAGTTTTTCCGTATCCGCTGGTCCGCGCCGGTGTTGGCGGAAACGCAACGAGCCATCGAGAAGATGCTTGCGGGTAAGGGTGTCGTTGATGCCGCGGACCGAGCGGCGCGGGCGCGGCAGAGCATGGAAAATGCCTTCGAAGAAGCGCTGGTCAGCGATTTCAATAAGTTCTTGTGTGTGTGTGCGACGACCTCCCTGACCCAAATGATGCTCACGTCGTTGCCGCCGCATTGAAGACGCAGGCCGCAATGATCGAGGGATCCCCCGATCTACATATTAGTGTCGATATTCTGCGCTGCTCTTCAGCTATCGTAACCATGAAAACTGGGCGATCCATTGGCGGCATGCTGCGCCAAGCCGAAGCGGCGGAGGGCGGCAATTGATGCCCGCCTCCACTATTGACTTAACATAGCCTGGAAGCTATATGGATTGGAACGTCAGACTGCACGATGCCTTTGAGGCGGAGTTTCAGACTTTCGCGAACGAGGTACAGATCGAAATGCTCGCCCTCGCAAAGCTGCTGGCCGAATTCGGGCCGCAACTTGGTCGACCTTACGTCGATACGCTGAAGGGCTCGAAGCATGCCAACATGAAGGAGATGCGCTTTTCAGCGGCCGATGGCGAGTGGCGAACCGCCTTTGCCTTCGACCCAGAGCGTAACGCAATCCTGCTTGTAGCGGGTGACAAGTCGGGCGGAAGTCAGAAGCGTTTTTACAAGCAGCTTATCGCAAAGGCGGACAAGCGGTTTTCCGACCATCTGGAAAACGTGAAATCCGTAAGGAAGGGATAGCCTGATGGGACGCAGCATCACGGACGTTATCGCTTCGCTGCCCCGCGACCAGCAGGAGCAGGTCGAGGCCCGCTACCAGGAGCTTCGGCGGGAAGTCGAGGGTCTGCGCGAGCTGCGACAGATCGCGGGGAAAGCGCAGGAAGATGTCGCCGGTGCGTTGAACATCAAACAGCCTTCGGTCTCGAAGATCGAAAAGCAGGCCGATATGTATCTATCGACATTGCGCAGCTACGTCGAGGCGATCGGCGGCAAGCTTGAACTCACTGTGAAGCTGCCCTCGCATCCGCCCCTCCAGCTTCACAGCCTGGGCGACGTGATTGCATCGAATACGCCCACGCGCGGCCCCGCCCGCGTGCGGAAAGCCGCTAGAGCCCGCTCTTGATGCTTCAGTTCGACGGCAATTGGCGGTTCGACAGCCCTGGCCGCCTCGCCATCGTCACCGGCGGCTATGCCGGTCTCGGCCTGGAAGCAGCCCGCACGCTCGCCTCTGCCGGCGCCCGCGTCATCGTGCCGGCCCGCGATGCGGAGCGCGCGCGCAATGCCGTCGCCGAAGTCGGCGGCGCGATCGAAGTCCAGGCAATGGACCTCACCGACCCCGCCTCCATCAATGCCTTCGCGCACGGCATCGTTCAGTCGGGCCTCGCCCTGCATATGCTCGTCAACAGCGCTGGCATCATGGCACTGCCCGAGCTGGCACGGGATGGGCGCGGCAACGAGCTGCAATTCTCCACCAACCATCTCGGCCATTTCCAACTGACGGTGCGGCTGTGGCCGGCACTGAAGCGGGCGGGCGGAGCGCGGGTGGTCTCGGTCTCCTCCATGGGCCACCGCTTCTCCGACATCGTCTGGGACGACATCAATTACGTGCGCCGCGCCTATGATCCGTGGAACGCCTACGGCCAATCGAAGACCGCCAATGTGCTGTTCGCGGTGGAGCTGGACCGGCGGGGACAAGATCTCGGCATTCGCGCTTTCTCGCTCCATCCCGGCGGCATCATCACCGGGCTCGCCAAGCACATCTCGCTCGCGCGGCTGAAGGAGATGGGCAATGTCGACGCGAACGGCGAACCCGTGATCGATCCCGAGCGGGACACGAAGTCGATCCCCCAGGGTGCCGCGACCCATATTTGGTGCGCGGTGAGCCCGCAGCTCGACGGCAAGGGCGGGGTGTTCTGCACTAATTCCGACATCGCGCCACTCCAGGAGGGCGAGATCGTCATGTCTCTGGAGGGACGCGACCGGCGCACCTCCAGGGTCGCGCCGTATGCGGTCGATACCGCCTCGGCCGAGCGACTGTGGGCCGTCAGCGAGGCGATGACAGAGGTGAGCCTGCCGGGCTGACCCCTCCGGGGTGAGCGCGACGGCGGACGCATCGCCTCACCCCACCGCTGCGTCCTATGTGACCTGAATCGCGCTCGCATTCGGTGAGGTAATGCAAGCCTCCGCCAAGAGCGCGTCCATGAGGATTTTCTCTCACTTCGCCAAGTCCGAGCTTCGGCTCATTGCGGCTGCGAAGCATCGTGCTGGCGACTTAGGAGGAACGCGAGCCCGAATGTGGGGTCACTTCGGTGTCAGATAGGCCGGCAGTTGCTGCGGCGTCATGTGGGTCGTGATTTCGAATCGCTTGAGCCAACGGTCAACGGCGTCTTGAAGATGGTCCTTCAAGGCGTCCGCAGCCTTCCCCGGCTTTCCGGCGAGCAGGAACTCGATGATGGCGAGATGCTCCTTTAGCGCGGTTTCGATCAGCTCGATCGGGATGCCGAGGAAAGGATCGAACAGATAGCGCGTGGGGCCGAACAGCAGGTGGGTTCTGCGCAGCGCACGCAGGAGTTCGTCGTTCGGACAGTGACTGAGCATGTCGATATGCATGTCGCTTTCGGCACGGTCGAATTGGGCACTGTCTAGAGGCGTCGTTCGGCGGGCTGTGACGATGTGGTCCCGCATGCTTTCAAGCACCTCCCTCGGCACGAGCGGAGCCGCCTGCTTCAGCGCGGCCGGCTCCAGCAGGCAACGCATCTCGTAAAGATGGCGGATGCGGTCCGGGGTGACTTTCTCGGCGATCCAGTGGCCGGCGCTGTCCTTCAACACGAGCCCCACGCCGTGCATGCGCGCCAGAAGATCGCGCGTGACCGTGCGGCTGACGTTGAAGTGTTCTGCGAGGCGCATCTCGTTCACCCGCACCGAGCCGAACAGGGTGCGGACGAACAGCTCCTGCTCCACTTCCTTGTACATGCGCTCCCATTGCCGAGGCGCTGAGATGTCAACGGCACCAAGCGCCGCCAGCCCGGTTCCCTCGCCGTTGGAGGAGCCCGCGACCTTGTAGCCGCGGCCGGGCAGTTCCTCCACTAGGCTGTCTTCACACAGCCGGTTCAGCGCCTGGCGCGCCGGCGATCGGCTAATGCCGAAGGCCCGCACCACCTCCGCTTCCAACAGGCGCTCGCCGGCCTTGATCTGGCCGTCCGCAATCATCCCCTTCAGGAGGAGATAGATCCGCTCCTGCAGCGAAGCCGCTTCCGCACCTGAGGCTGGAATGGGGATCCTGGCGTCCTTCATGACCCGCTTTGCTCTTTTCCCGTCTGGTCCGGCCTAGCCGAGACGGCGGGCCGGAGGCAAGCCGATCGCATGCCTGGATACAGGCGCTTGACAGACGCAGACGGATGTCTTTTAACAGAAAACGTACTTTGGATGCAAAGTACGTTTTAATGTAAGAGCCCTGCACGGTGGCGCCAAGGCGGCCCGAAGCGGGCCCGGAAACGATACGGACGGCACAGTGGCACCCAGGCGCGCCAGCATCACGAGCATCGAAGACCTGCGCCGCCTCGCGGAACGCCGGGTGCCCCGCATGTTCTACGACTATGTGGATTGCGGCTCCTGGACCGAGGGCACCTACAGGGCCAATTCCGAGGACCTCGCAAAAATCCCGCTCAGGCAGCGCGTGGGTGTCGACATCTCGAAGCGCACTCTGGCCTCGCGCATGGTCGGGGAGGCGGTGACCATGCCGGTCGCCCTGGCGCCGACCGGGCTCGCCGGCATGCAGTGGGCGGACGGCGAAATCCTCGCCGCACGGGCGGCCGAGCGTTTCGGGGTGCCGTTCGCACTCTCCACGGTGAGCGTGTGCTCCATCGAGGACGTGGCGGCCCACACAACGCGGCCGTTCTGGTTCCAGCTCTACATGATGAAGGACCGTGCCTTCATGGAGCGGCTGATCGGCCGCGCGCGAGACGCCAACTGCTCCGCGCTGGTGCTGACCCTCGACCTCCAGGTGCAGGGCCAGCGCCACAAGGACATCAAGAACGGCCTCTCCACGCCGCCCAAGCCGACCCTGCGCAACCTCGTCAATCTCGCGACCAAGCCGCGCTGGTGCCTGGGCATGCTGGGCACGAGGCGCCACACATTCCGGAACATTGTCGGCCATGTGAGCGGCATCGAGGACGTCTCCTCGCTCGCCCATTGGGTGAGCGGCCAGTTCGACCAGAGCCTGAGCTGGGAAGATGTGCGCTGGGTCCGCAAGCTGTGGGACCGCAAGCTGATCCTGAAGGGCATCCTCGACCCGGAGGATGCCCGCATGGCGGCAAGCACCGGCGCCGATGCCATCGTGGTCTCCAACCATGGCGGGCGGCAGCTGGACGGAGCGCCGTCCACCATCTCCATGCTGCCGGCCGTCGTGGAGGCGGTGGGGGATCGCACGGAGGTTCTGTTCGATGGCGGGGTGCGCTCCGGGCAGGACGTGCTCAAGGCCCTCGCCCATGGTGCGCAGGGCGTGCTGGTGGGGCGTGCCTTCCTCTACGGCCTCGGCGCCATGGGAGAAGAGGGCGTCACATACTGCCTCGAGCTGCTTCAGAAGGAGCTCGACCTGACGATGGCGCTCTGCGGCGTCACCGATATTGCGAATGCCGCGCATGCGCTGCTGGCACCTGCGCAAAATGTCCCGCCCGAGCGGCAGTTCGCCCGGCGCGCATAATCTTCAGGATGCGGCCTGCGCAGCGGCGGCCCTTCGAAACACGGAGAGACTGAGATGTTCGGTGACTACAAGATGCACCCCAATAGCGGAGTGAATCCGCCTTATTCCCCGGCCTATCCGGTGGAGTGGGAATGTGCGCTCCGCACGCTCGAAGTGATGACGAGGGTCGACCAGAAGAAGGTCGCCGCGCTTCTGGCGGACACGCCGTTCGAACTTGTGAACGACCGCGTCGCCTTCCGCTTCATGGCCTCTCCCGGTCATACCCTCTCGCTGCACCAGGGGCGCATGTTCGACCTCATGGTGAGCGTCGCCGTGCGCTACGAGGATCTGTTCACGCAGACCCATATCTACATGTATTGCAGCGATCCCATGGGTATTGCCGCAGGCCGTGAGCTGTTCGGCTACACCAAGAAGGACTGCACCTTCCGCTTCGACGAGGCCGCCGACGGCAAGATCGAGGGATGGGTCAACCGCCGTGGCGTCCAGCTCGCGGACTTCTCCTTCACGCCCGATCCAGCCGCGCCCGTGGTGCGTCTCGTGGATGCGGCGGAGCAGCCGGGCGGCGAGATCCATGTCCGCCGCCTGCCGCATCCCGAGCGCCTGGAAACCGCCTACGCGGACATCGTCTACCGGCGCACGCCGCTGGCCTATTCGGCCCCCGTGCCGGGGCGGGTTTCCATGACCCTTCATCCGAGCGCGTTCGATCCGCTCACTGATCTGGAGCCGGAGATCCTGTCGGCCCAGTTCATGGTCTCGGACGTCTATGGCGGCGGCTTCGCAGTGGAGGACCGACGACTGCTGAAGCGCCTCATTCCTTGAGGAACGGTCTGCATCGGGACCAGTGAAAAAAGCAAAACGGGAGGAACCTTTCAGATGAACACGCACACATCCGCATCATGGACGGGCGCGCTGGCGCGCCGGTCCCTCCGGCTGGGCGCGGCGGCGGTCTTCGTCCTCGGTGCGCCGGCCTTCGCGCAGGAGGCCAAGCCGCTGAAGATCGGCGTGCTCACCGACATGTCGAGCCTCTATGCCGACGTGACGGGCAAGGGCTCGCTCGTGGCCACCCAGATGGCGGTGGAGGACTTCAACGCCGCGGGCAAGCCACTGAAGATCGAAGTGCTCCACGCCGACCACCAGAACAAGGCGGATGTGGCGGCCTCCATCGCGCGCAAATGGATCGATCAGGATGGCGTCGACGTCATCGTGGACGTGCCCAATTCGGCGGTCGCGCTGGCGGTGGGCAACATCGTGCGTGAGAAAAACAAGGTGATGCTGGCTTCGGGGCCCTCATCCTCCGACCTCACGGGCAAGTCCTGCTCGCCCAACACCATCCACTGGACCTACGACACCTATGCGCTGGCCACGGGCGCGGCGACCGCGGTTGTGGAATCCGGCGGCAAGACCTGGTTCACGCTGACCGCCGACTATGCCTTCGGCCATGCCATGGAGCAGGACGTCAAGAATGTGGTGACCCGCACCGGCGGAAAGGTCATCGGCAATGTGCGCGCGCCGCTCAATACGCAGGATTTCTCCTCCTTCCTGCTCCAGGCGCAGGCTTCCAAGGCACAAGTGGTTGGCCTCATCAATGCGGGCGGCGACACCATAAATTCCATAAAGCAGGCCGTGGAATTCGGCATCCCTGCTGGGGGCCAGCGGCTCGTGGCAACGGTGCTCTATATCACCGACGTGCACTCGCTGGGCCTGAAGGTGGCCCAGGGGCTGCAATTCACCGAGGCCTTTTACTGGGACCTCAACGACGACACCCGCGCCTGGACCAAGCGCTTCGTGCCCCGCAATGAGGGGCGATATCCGAGCGCGCTTCATGCCGGTGCCTATGCCTCCGTGCTGCACTATCTGCGCGCGGCGAGCGCGGTGGGGAGCAGCACCGATGGCGCGGCGGTGGTTGCCAAGATGAAGGAACTGCCCACGGACGATCCGCTGTTCCGCAAGGGCAGCATCCGCGTGGACGGCCGCAAGCTGCACCCCATGTATCTGTTCCAGGTGAAGACCCCGGCCGAGTCCAAATATCCCTGGGACTATTACAACGTGGTCAAGACGATCCCGGCCGAGCAGGTCTGGCGTCCCCTCAGCGAGGGCGGCTGTTCCCTGGTGAAGCTGTGAGCGTTGCGCTCGTGACGGGCGGTGGCGGCGGCATCGGCCGCGCCATCGCCCTGCGCCTCGCGGCCGGCGGGGCGGATGTGGCGGTGGTCGACATGGACGAGGGCCTTGGGGCGGAAACCGAGCGGCTGGTGGAGGAGACCGGCCGCAGGGCCCTGTTCCTGAAGGCCGATGTTTCCCGCAGCGAAGACGTGGCGGGGTTCGTCGCGCAGACCGAGGATCGCCTCGGCCCCATCCATGCCTTTGCCAACAATGCCGGCATCGAGGGCGTCGTCGCCCCCATCTTCGAGTATCCGGAGGATGTATTCGACCGGCTGCTGGCGGTGAATGCCAAGGGCGTGTTCCTCGGCCTGAAGCACGTGCTCGCACGCATGCGGACGCGGGGCGCGGGGGCGGTGGTCAACACCGCCTCCACGTCCGCTATCAGGGGCCGCGCCGGCCTTGCCGGCTATGTGGCCACCAAGCATGCGGTGCTCGGGCTCACGCGGGTCGCGGCCCTCGATGTGGCGGGCACGGGCATTCGGGTGAACGCGGTGCTGCCGGGTCCCATCGAGACGCGCATGATCCATGCGCTGGATACCCAGGCGCAGCAGGCCGGGGGTATCAAGCGGGCGGGGGCTGAGGCCGCATCGGCTTACGGGCGGCCCGAAGACGTGGCGGGCGTCGTCGCCTTCCTCTTGTCAGAGGAAGCCGGCCACGTAAATGGCGCCGCCTGGACGGTGGACGCGGGCTCGACGATTGCGTGATCCGCGCTTCCATTCCCACAACTGGAAGAATATCCACGATGGCCAGAAAGTACGGGCTCTCGGACGTGCCCTTTATCGTTGAAGCAAGTGGACTGACGAAGGAATTCAAGGGTTTTGCGGCGGTCAAGAACGTCGACCTAAGGATTCGCCGGCACACCATTCACGCCCTGATCGGGCCGAATGG